>DATJWB010000075.1:0-41585 GCA_035501495.1 Bryobacteraceae bacterium
CGATCGTCAGAATATCATCGGGCCCGGTTGCAATCTGCGGATTGGGGGTCGCGTTGATGTAAGGCACCTGCGTGAAGTAGTTGGTGCTGGCGCCTCCCAATCCGAGGCCATCCCAATACTTGGAATTCCCGTCCGTGGAGAACGGCGCGAGTGGCGTCGGACCGCCACTCGCGCCGGTATATGAACTCGTGGTTACCGTGCCGCCGGAGTTCACCGTGCTCACCGTTACGCCCCGCTGAGCGGATGCCAGCCCTGCGGCTAAAAACACCGCTGCGGCCAGCAATGCAATATTTGCAGTTGAATGACGCATCAGGATCTCCTCCCGATAGGTATGAATAAGCCCAAACGATTCAGAATAACGTACTTGCGGTACTATTTCACGAATATTTTGGATAATGGGAGGAACCCGCGGTTACGCGCGATTTTGGAGCGCCGAAGCGCGCCTCGGTCCGTCTATTGCAATGGGACTGAAACGTACGCCGTCTGCCCGCCGCGATTGATCAGCAGCAGCGGTGCACGGTCACCGGACTTCTGCAATGCGCTGGCGATATCGGACGGCGACCGCACCGGCTGGCGATTCACTTCCTGAATGACGTCGCCGGTTTGAATGCCCGCCTGGGCAGCCGGACCACTTGGGTCAACCGACTCGACAGCTACGCCCTGCGTCCCGCGCCGCAGACCAAGCTGCTGCAGAATGTCCGGCGTGAGGGGAACCACGCTGATCCCGAGCTTCGATCCGGTCGCGTCACCACCGCCCTGTTCTTCGCCCGGTCGTGCGCCGTTTGCGGTCAGTTCCACCAGCCGCGCCTTCACCTGCTCCTGCTTGCCGTCGTGAAGGACTGTGAGCGTCACTTCCGTTCCCGGACCGGCGGAAGCGATCTCGTTTCGCAGCGTATTGGTGTCGTTGACGTCTTTACCGTTTAACTGCAGGATGACATCGCCTGTCTTCAGCCCGGCTTTGTCGGCAGGGCCGCCCGGTGTCACGGAATTGATGACCACCCCGCGCGGTTCCTTCATCCCGAAGTTCGGCGCCATATCGGCGGTCACCGGCTGAATGCCCACGCCCAGCATACCGCGCTGCACTTTGCCCTTCTTCAGCAGGCTGTCCATCACCGTCTTCGCCATATTCGACGGAATGGCGAATCCGATCCCGATGTTTCCCCCGCCGTTCGACGACAGGATCTGCGAGTTGATGCCGATGAGTTCGCCACGCGTGTTGACCAACGCTCCGCCGGAATTGCCCTGATTGATGGGCGCGTCTGTCTGCAGAAAATCCTGGTAACTACCGCCGCCCAGATTGTCGGTAGACCGCCCCTTGGCGCTGATAATGCCCGCCGTGACCGATTTGCCGACAGCCAGCGGATTTCCGATCGCCAGGCAGACATCGCCCACCCGCACCTTGTCCGAATCGCCAAGTTGCAGCACCGGCAAATCGTTCGCACTGATCTTCAGCACCGCAAGATCGCTGGGAGCATCCGACCCAACCAGCTTGGCCGAGTAGCTGTGAGTCGAGTTGAGGTCTACCTTGATGTCTTCGGCGCCGTCAATGACGTGGTGGTTGGTGAGGATGTGCCCATCAGCCTGCACAATCACGCCCGAGCCGAGCGCGTGCTCCACCTGCGTGCCTCCGCCGCGCTGCCGCGGGGTACCGCCAAAGAACTGGCGGAAGAAAGGGTCGTCAAAAAACGGAAACTGCTGTGGCGCCCGGACCCGCCGTGACGCTCGAATCGTCACCACCGCCGGAGAGACGCGATCGACCACGTCGGCGTAGGAAAGAATCGGCTCCATGACCCGTGCCGACCCCGAGGGGATTTCGCGCGGCTCTGACCCCGCCCGCGTGGATTCTGTGCGGCAGGAGACGAAGCAGGCGGCCAAGGCGAGAACAAGGGTAGCTCGTCGCATATCTTACGAATAGCACGCCGCGTTCCGTTGTAGCGGGCAAACGCCTTAGCCCTTTCCCGCCCCGGTAACTGCTACGCTGCGGCGTTCGTCTTCCTGGAAGCTATGCCGATTCCTATCAGTGAGCGCAGAGAATTCCTGAAATGCATGACGGGTGGCCTGGCAGGCATCGCGTTGGCGGGCGCGGGAGGTCCAACTGCCCGTGCGGCGACCCCCGATCCCGGCGGTTTCGACGTGAGATCGTTCGGAGCGAAAGGGGACAGTCAGACGCTCGATACCGCGGCCATCAACAAAGCCATAGCCGCGGCGGCGGCAGCCGGCGGTGGCACGGTCCACTTCCCGGCGGGCGGCTATCTGTCGTTCTCCATCCACCTGAAAAGCAACGTGACGCTGAATCTGGAGCCCGGCGCCACGCTCATCGCGGCGGAAACGCCGGCCGGCGGTACCGGCGGAGGATACGATCCCGCCGAGCCGAACCAGTGGGACAAGTATCAGGACTTCGGCCACAGCCACTTTCACAACAGCCTGATCTGGGGCGAAGGTCTGGAGAATGTCGCCATCATCGGCACCGGCCGCATCTGGGGCAAGGGCCTGACCCGCGGGCCGGGCGCTCCCAATCCCGGAGTTGGCAACAAGTCGATTGCGCTCAAGAATTGCCACAACGTGCTGCTGCGCGATTTTTCGATTCTCCACGGCGGTCATTTCGGCATTCTGGCCACCGGTGTAGAGAATCTGACCATCGACAATCTGAAGATCGACACCAACCGCGACGGGATGGACGTGGACTCCTGCCGCAACGTGCGGATCTCGAACTGCTTTGTGAATTCGCCATGGGACGATGGCATCTGCCTGAAGGCCGATCACGCGCTCGGCACCAACAAGCAGACTGAGTTCGTCACCATCACCAACTGTTACGTAAGCGGCTGTTGGGAAGAGGGCACCCTGCTCGACGGCACCTATCAGAAGTTCGCTCCGGATGCCCGCGTGCCACACACCGGGCGCATCAAGTTCGGGACGGAATCGGACGGCGGCTTCCGCAACATCACGATTTCCAACTGCGTCTTCGAGGGGTGCCAGGGGCTGGCGCTCGAAACCGTCGATGGCGCGCTTCTGGAAGATGTGACCGTCACCAACATTTCGATGCGCGACATCGCCAGCGCGCCGATCTTCATGCGGTTGGGGAGGCGCCTCCGGGCTCCCGAGGGAACTCCCGTGGGAACGCTCCGGCGCGTGATCATCAGCGACGTGGTCTGCTCCAACTCGGTCTCGCCGCTGGGCTCGATCATCAGCGGCATTCCGGGCCACTATATCGAGGACGTCAGGATCAGCAACCTGCAGGTGCTCCATCAAGGCGGCGGAACCCGCGAGGATGCGGCCTATCAGCCGCCCGAATACGAGGACATTTATCCCGAGCCGGACATGTTCACCGCACCCCCCCGGCCGGGCCGCAATGGGCGTGGGCCGAACGGCGACTTCGTGCCCGAAGGCCAAGGCCGGGCCGGCGCTGGAAGAGGCGCTGCGGCGCCCGGCCAGCCAGGGCGGGGCGCCCCACCACCGCCAACGCCCCGCCATCCGATGCCCTCGCACGGCTTCTTCATCCGCCACGTGAAAGGCATTCAGTTCGACAATATCGACATCCGGACGGCAAAGCCCGATCAAAGGCCCGCCTTCGTGCTCGACGATGTGCAGGATGCCGACTTCTTCCGCGTCAAGGTTCCGCGTATCGCGGATGCCCCTACCTTTGCCCTGCATCGCGTCTCGGACTTTTCCGTCCACATGTGCGACGGCGTGACCGATACGCGATTACAAAAGGTGGAGAGCCAGACGTTGTAGCTTTCGACCGCGGATTCGCTCCTTACGCCTGGTGCGCCAACTCTTCCAGGCGCGCCGCGAGATCGAGCAGGCGTTCCTCTTCGTAAGGACGACCCAGCAACTGCACGCCGATCGGCAATCCTTCCCGTGAAACGCCCATCGGGACGGTCACCGCGGGCAGACCCAGCACGTTCGCCAGCACCGCCGGCATCATCGCCTGGAACTGCCCGATCTCCTTGCCCTCCACGATCCAGCGGCGTTCGCGGTGGCGGAATGCCACGATCCCGCAGACCGGCATCAAAATGGCGGGCACGTTCTCCATCTGGCGTATGAGCGAGGCGCGCATGCGGTCGCGCGCCGCGAGGTGGAGCAGGACTTCTTCGCCGGTCACCTCTTTGGCTTTGTCGCCCAGTGATTCGAGCAGCGTCCAGTGCGCCTCCTCTTCCCGGCCCTCGATCAACTTCCGCTTGCCTGCGGCGGGCCACTGGCCGAACAGGAAAGCCCACACGTTGGGGGCACGCTCCAGGCCGCGGGGTTCGAACTCTTCGACGGGGACTCCAGTCGCCGCGAGCAACTCCGCCGCGTGGCGCACCGCGGCCCGTATCTCCGGATCCACCGGCACGGAGTAGAATTGTTCCCGCACTCCGACCCGCACATTCACGGCAGCCGGTTGACGGAGCGGCACCGGGCTCGAGAACGGGTCCTCGGCTTCATAGCCCGCAATCACGGAGAACAGCAGCCTGAGGTCCTGGACGGAACGCGCCATCGGTCCCACGACGCCGGTTAATCCGCCGGGATATCCCAGCGAGGGGAAGTGGCCGGTACCGGGAATGCGACCAGGCGTGGGCTTCAGGCCGGCGATTCCGCAGAAGTGCGCCGGCACGCGGATGGAGCCGCCGCCGTCGCTGCCTACTCCTCCCGGTGAACAGAATGCCGCGATTGCCGCAGCCTCACCGCCGCTCGAGCCGCCCGGAGTCCGGTCCGGATCCCGCGGATGATTCGTGCGGCCGGTAATCCGATTGTCCGTCTCGTAACTTGCCAGCATCTCGGGCGTGTTGGTTTTACCCAGCAGAATCGCGCCTTGCGCGCGCAATCGCGCTACCACCGCAGCGTCTTCGGCAGCCGGATGCCGGGTACGCAGCAGGCTTCCCGCGCGAGTGGGGAGGCCGGCCACGTCGAAGCTGTCCTTCACCGTGACCGGAACCCCGTGCAATAGCCCCAGTGGTTCTCCGTGGGCGATCGCTCTCTGGCAATTTTTCGCGTCCTCGAGCGCGCGGTCGGCCAATATCTCGACGAATGCGTTCAACTGCGGGTTTCTGGCATGAATCTCGCGCAGGTGCGCCTCCACCAGTTCGACCGGCGAGATATCTCCATCACGCACCATCGAAACCATCAGGCAAAGCGAGGTCTGGTGAAGCACTCAGTCAGTGTAACGCGCGACCCTGCGCCCCGTTCGGCTGATCCGCTGAGGAAGGCTGCAGCGAGTGAATGCGCACCCAGGAGGGGATAATGGAGCCGTGGAATCCCGATTGCTCGCTTCACCGGCAGTGTGCCGCTTTGTCGCCGTTCTTGCCCTGGTGATCCTGGTGGCGCCGACGGCGGGGGGCTACTCGGTCCTGACGCATGAGGCGATCATCGACACCGCGTGGGACAACAACATCAAGCCGCTGCTGCTCCACGAGTACCCGCAGTCCACTCCACAAGAGTTGGTGACGGCCCACAGTTACGCTTATGCCGGCTGCATCCTACAGGACATGGGGTACTACCCGTTCGGCAGCAAGTTCTTCAGCGACCTGTTGCATTATGTGCGAAGCGGCGATTTTGTGCTCAACATGATCGCCGAGGCTCAGAACCTCAACGAGTACGCTTTTGCGTTGGGGTCGATGGCGCATTACGCGGCGGATACGCAGGGCCATTCGATTGCCGTGAACCGCTCGGTGCCGGTCCAGTATCCCCACCTGAGACGCAAATATGGCCCGGTGGTGACCTACGAAGAGAACCCCACGGCGCACATCCGCGTGGAATTCGGCTTCGACGTCCTGCAGGTGGCGCGCGGCAATTACGCGCCGCAGTCGTATCACGATTTCATCGGTTTTCGGGTAGCGGAGCCCGTACTGGAACGCGCTTTCCGCGACACCTATGGTCTGGAATTGCAGGACATCTTCAACGACCTGGATCTCGCGCTCGGAACCTACCGCCACACGGTCAGCGCGATCATCCCGGAGATGACGCGCGTGGCCTGGAATCTCAAGAGGGAGGATCTGCAAAAAGCGACGCCCGGGCTGACGCGGCGCAGGTTCATTTACAACCTGTCGAAAGCCAGCTATCGCAAGGAATGGGACCAGAAGTACGAGATGCCGGGAATCCGTACGCGCATCCTGGCGTTTGTGATCCGGATCCTGCCGAAGGTCGGCCCTCTCAAAGCGCTTTCCTTCAAGCCGCCTACCGCTCAGACCGACAAGTTCTTCGAGGACAGCTTTGACCGGACGTTGACGATGTATCGCAGCCTGCTGCGAGATCAGGATGCGGGTCACCTGCATCTTCAAAACTGCGATTTCGACACAGGGGAGTTGACGCGGCCTACCGAGTACGCGCTGGCGGACAACGCCTACGCCAAGCTCGCCGCCAGGCTCGCTGACCGGGATCCGGCGGCCCTCAACCCCAAGCTGCGAGACAACATCCTGACGTTCTTCCGCGATCGCGACTTGCCCTTTGCCACCAAGAAGGATCGCAAGGAATGGGAAAAGACTCTGGCCGCGCTCGACAAGCTCAACAAGGCGAACGGGGCCGATCCGGGAGGGCGGGTACAATAGGGCGAGCAAACCTGCGATGCCCCTTTGGCTATCCGAATCCGATGTCCGCGCGGTCCTTTCGCCCGCCGAACTGATCGACGCCATGGAGTCCGCCCTGGCGGCCCTTTCGGGCGGGCGCGTGGTGCAACCGGTTCGCACGGCCTTCGAGCTTGCAGACCGGACTTTCTTCGCCCTGATGCCGGCTTTCGATCGCGAGCACGCCATCCTCGGCGCCAAGCTGGTGAGTGTAGTCCCCGCGAATGCCGCGAAGCATATCCCGACGCACCTGGCGGCCATTTCGTTGTTCGATCCCGAAACCGGAGAACTCGCCGCCGTGATGGACGGCCGTTACATCACGGAGGTGCGAACGGCGGCGGCTTCCGCGGTTTCGGTCCGCCACCTGGCTCGCGGGGATGCGACAGTCCTGGCGATCCTCGGGTCGGGCGTGCAGGCCCGCAGTCACCTCGACGTGCTCCCGCTCGTGCGGGACTTCCGGGAGGTTCGCGCCTGGAGTCCCACGGATGCTCACCTGCGAAGATTGGTTGCCGAGGCGCCCATGCCCGTCCGTGCCGCACCCTCCGCGGAGGAGGCTGTCCGCGGCGCAGATGTCGTGGTGCTCGCCACCAATGCGGTGACGCCCGCCATCCGGGACGAGTGGGTGTCGCCGGGGGCTCACGTGATCGCGATGGGCGCGTGCCGGCCCACACAACAGGAGGTCGATCCGGCACTGGTGGCGCGCGCCTGCCTGGTGGTGGATTCCAAGGCAGCAGCTCTCCAGGAATCGGGCGATATCGTTCTGCCGATCGCGCAAGGGCTGTTTACGCCCGATCATGTGCGGGCGGAGTTGGGGGAAATCATATGCGGGCGGAAGCCGGGCCGTGCCTGTTCTTCCGAAGTCACCTTGTTCAAGTCGCTGGGCCAGGCGATTGAGGACCTGGTGGCCGCCAGCCTGGCTTTGCGCCGCGCGCAACAGTCCGGACGGGGTGTCCGCGTGGAACTATGACTTTGGCGGCCCCGAGAAAGTCCTTGACCCTGACGTTACGTCAGACCCGACCATGAGTAAGGAACCAAGGCAGTGAGGAACGGCAACCCGGCAAGAATGTATCGGATCCAGGAGTTCGCGGAGCTGGCGGGTGTCACCGTCCGCGCTCTCCACCATTACGATCAGATCCATCTGCTCCAGCCGCGCCGGACGGAGGGCGGCTATCGCCTCTACGGCATCGGCGAACTGGAGCGGCTGGAGCAGATTGTCGCGTTGAAGTTTCTCGGCCTTTCTTTGAAGCAGATCCAGTTGCTGCTGGACCGGGAGGCGCTGTCGCTGCCCGAGGCCCTGCGCATGCAGCGCGCGGTGCTCGAGCAAAAGCGATCCCTCCTGGACCGGGCGATCGGCGCCATTCGGGAAGCCGAGGCGGCCGTTCAGCCCGGCCGGCAGACGGACGCTGCAGTCCTGAAGAAAGTGATTGAGGTGATCGAGATGCAAGACAATTCGGATTGGATGATGAAGTATTACGACGACTCCGCCAAGGCCAAGCTCGCGGTGAAACGCCAGGAGTGGACTCCGGAACTGCAGGAAGAGTGCTCCCGTCAATGGCTGGAACTGATCGCCGACGTTCGGGCAGCCCTGGGCGAGGATCCCGCCGGCCCGAAGGTGCAGGCGCTGGCGGACCGGTGGACGAAGCTCATAGAAGGCTTTACCGGCGGCGACCCGGACATTACCCAGGGCGTCCGGAACCTTTACGCCGATAAAGCCAACTGGCCGGCCAGCTTTCAGCGGCAGGCGAAGCCGTTCATGGACAAGGAAGTCTCGAGCTTCATGAGTAAGGCACTGGCCCTCCGCCAGAAGTGAGGCAAACCGGACTGGCACGCTCGAGGATCCGGGGCAGATCGGGCAGATCAAAATAGCTTGCGATCTGCCCGGCAAATTACGCTAACCTTGAGCAAAATGGCCCTTGACCTCTTCAACGCGGCCGAACGCGCCGTCTTCAGCCGCCTACGGACTCCTGAGAAGATCCAGGTTTTCCTCGATAAACTGGCTTACAACAAGGAGTCCACCTGCCGCTCCCCGCGGCGAGTCCTGCGGGACCGGACCGCGCACTGCATGGAAGGGGCCATGCTGGGCGCCGCGGCCTTACGACAACTGGGACACCCGCCCCTGCTCCTCGATCTGGAAGCCGTCCGGGATGACGATCATGTGCTGGCGATCTTCCGCATCCGCGGGCATTGGGGGGCGGTCGCCAAGTCCAACTACGCCGGCCTCCGGTACCGCGAGCCGGTATACCGCACCCTGCGCGAGCTGGTGATGTCCTACCTGGAGCACTATTACAACCCGCGCAAAGAGAAGACGCTGCGGGGCTATTCTCGGCCCGTGAACCTGGCGCGTTTCGATCCCATCGGGTGGATGATCGCGGAGAAGGACAATTGGGCGATCCCGGAGTACCTTTGCACGCTTGCCCACACTCCGGTTTTTCCGCCCGGACTAGTGCCGCGCAAGCGACACGTGGATAACCGCCTGTTTGTGGCGGGTCTGACCGGGAGAATCCGGTGAGGGGCCGATCTGGAAGCGAATGGTGACGGTAGTCAAGACCGCGACGGGAGCACCCCGCCACCAGGTGGGCTCGTACTCCCATTTTTTTACGGCGTCCATGGCTGCCGGAACCAGGAAGGGATGACCGCTGATCAGGCGGATGCGGCCGACGCTCCCGTCCTCGCCGACGAGCACTGCCAGTTTCACGGTACCGCTGATGTGTGCCTGGATCGCCAGCTTCGGATAGACCGGCGCAGGCGCAAAGACCAGCTTGCGCTGCTGGGTGAGTTCATCGGTACGCAAAGGGCCCTCGCCTTGCGCGAACAGCGCTGTTAACGACAAGGCGAGGGCTGGGATTAGCCTCGCGAACATGTTCCCGGGGTGTTAGACACCGTTTCAGGGAGGAAGTTCCGGGGCAAACGGGCACCCGGCAAAAGCGTCCAGACGACCGGCGATCCGGTCTTACGAAGAGGCGTGCGGTAAACCGAGACTGGCCCGCCACTTTCGGGAGAACCCGCAAGCCTGCAATCGTTCGATTTCGGAAGCCAGTTCCCTGGTCGCCTTCCTGCGCTCGGCCTGGATGTAGGCGACTATCAGGGTGCCTTCGCCGACACCGGATTCCGCCAGCAGTTCGAGCGCGATGTGCTGATCGCGCGCCGCGCCCGCCAGGTCGCGCAAATCGTCCAGTTGCCGGCGGATCTTCTTCCACGGCCGTTTGGGATAGAACTCGGAGAACACGCTCAGGCAACGGCTCAAACGCCGGATGGCCACTCGCAGATCGTGGACCGCGTCCGCGTCGTCCGACTTGGCCGAGCGCTTCACTTCGTGCGCGAAGCGGTCCAACAGGTTCGCAGTCTGCCGGAGCACGAACTCATGCATGGCCGTCCCTCGCGCGGGCTACGAAAACGGGCCGGTTGTAAACCTGGCGGAATGCCTCGCTGGTGCGGGCGGCGGCCCACTGTTCCAAATCGATGTCGCCCTGCGATTCGACCTGGAGCAGGACCTCGCCGTCCATCAACCGGCAGGCCACGCCCTGAATCCGTGCATCATGTCCGCGAACCAGGTTGTCAGCCAGGCGGAGGAGAGGGATCAGCAAAACCACGACGCGCTTTTCGTCCGCCGGCAGCGACTGAAACTGGCTGTGGAACGGGGTGGGCAGCGCTTTGCGGTGATAGCGGCAAAGCATCGCGATCAGGGTCCGCTCCCGCTCCGTAAAGCCCGGCATATCGGAGTTCGCCACCACATAATACGAGTGCTTGTGGTGTCCGACGCTCGAGATGAAATGGCCCACGTCGAGCAGATAGGCAGCGGCTTCGAGCAGTTTACCACCCGCGGGCGGGAGGTTATGGAGCGGCTGCAGAGCGGTAAACAGGAGGTTGGAGATATGGGCCACCTTGCGGGCGTGGTCGACTGGAACTCCAAATCGCCGGCACATCCCTTCCACTTCGCCGCGCTGGTCGCGGCCGAGGCGCGAAAGCTCCGCTCCCACATTGCGCGCCGCGAGATCCGCGATGATCCCGTCGCGAACGCCCGCCCGCGAATAAAACAGGGCCGGCAGGTGAAACTCCTTCAGGAACTCCAGCAGCACCGCCACTCCGGGCACGATAATCTCGGCGCGGCGTGGCCCGATCCCGGTGATGCGGCGGCGGCCGACCAGGTTCATTTCCGCGATCCGCTCGTAGAGTTTGCGCACCTGGGGAGTGGTGATGCGGCGGCGGTCAAGATCCTCGCGCTGGGAACGCGGCAGACGCGCCACGGCGCTGGCGACGGCGGATGCGGTGGCGGATGTGGCGATCACCCGGTCCCACCCCGTCCGGCCCAGACGGTCCACCGCATCGGCCAGTTTTTCCTGGATGTACTCCTGCATCTGGTGGAGCTGGCGCGGGGCGGGCGGATCGTCGGGCAGGAAAATTTCGCGTAGCCGGATGGCCCCTAAAGGCTTGGAAAATGCCTCGCGAAGCCGGCCGCTCTCGCTCGCGACGATTTCCGCGCTGCCGCCGCCTATATCGATCATCAGAGTACGCTTTCCGGGCGCCGGCCAACTGCTGTCCACACCCAGGTGAATCAGACGCGCCTCTTCGCGGCCCGAAATGATCTCGACCCTGGTGCCAGCCGCTTCCGATGCCCGCGCGACGAACTCCGCCTGATTGTTGGCATCCCGAATGGCGCTGGTGGCGACCGCCCGGATGCCGACCGCGTCCAATTTACGATAGAGCACCGCCATACGGGCCAGCACCGCGCAGGTAGTTCTCAGCGCTTCTTCGCTCACGGCGCCGCCGTGAAATACGCTCTCTCCCAGTCGCGTCACTTCGCGGTCGGAGGCCAGAATCCGGACAGGCTGGCCAGGCACCACCTCCGCAGCTTCCATCCGAATGGAATTGCTGCCGATGTCGATCGCGGCGTAGCGGGGCACGTTTTCATGCTAGCAGGGGCTACCAGGCGGCCGAATACAGTTCAATTACAGGCACGAGTTCCGGGCAGGTTTGCGTCCGTCTAGTACTTTTCACTGATTAAAAGTCATTAAGTTTACGAAAGGGGCCATGCGGTATTGCTCGCTTTGTGATAACTGTTACGTTTCAGGGCCCATGGTTCCGAAACACGCAGTTCTCCCCAGGGTTTTTGGTTGGATCTTCTTACCGTTACTTGGGATGGCTCCTTTGCGAGCGGCGTCGAACACGATCTCCGGCGCTGGCGGCCTCACCGTAACCGTTGAGTCCAATGGTGCCTACACGGTAGCGGTCCCCACCCTGGCGTGGAAATTCGCCGGACAAACTGGCTATCCGATCATCAACATCTACACCGCCGCCGGGGCCGACGGCATGGGCGCCTACCAGGAGATTTCGTTCGACTGCCAATCCGATGCCTTGCGGCATGCGGCGATCCGTACCTGGTTCGCTCAAAAATCCGTACTCTTCACCGTCAGCAACCAGTACGATGCGCCTAACACGTTCGCATTCCCCTCGTGGGCTCAGTATCCACAGGGAAGAGGCCGGATCGCTTTTGCGGGGATGTTCGGCTATCCGACATTCTTCGGCAAGGCCGAAGACAGCCCATGGGTGGCCTTCGATGCGGCGTCGAACACGTTCGTGCTTTCGCCCGTCACGCATGCCATGGTGGCGAGCACTGTGGTGACCTCCACGGGCGCACTCATCAGCGGCATCTCTTCCCAGATCACGACCCTTCCCGCGGGCTTTTCACACCAGACCCTGCTGGTGATCGAGAGCGGCATTAATCGGGCGTTCGACACGTGGGGACAGACGATGACGGCTCTTCACGCGAAAACGCGGCCGGCCAACGACGCCGATCCGACATTGAAGCTGCTGGGCTATTGGACCGACAACGGCGCTTCCTACTATTACCAGACCGCTCCGCAGACGAACTACGTGGACACTCTTGCGGCGGTGAAAGCCGATTTCGACCGGAACGGAATCGCGCTCGGTTACCTGCAGCTCGACAGTTGGTTCTATCCCAAGGGACCTGCCGCGGACTGGAACGACCACACCGACGGCCTGTATCAGTACCGGGCGGCAACGTCGCTATTCCCCAATGGACTGGCGAGGTTCCAGCAGACGCTGGGCATTCCCTTGATGACCCACAGTCGCTGGATCGACCCGAGCAGCCCGTACCGCCAGCAGTACAAGATGTCCGGCAACGTCTCGACCGACCCGTTGTATTGGGCGGACGTCGCCCATTACCTGTCGGTTTCCGGGGTCACCGCGTACGAGCAGGACTGGCTCTACAACGAGGCGCAGAGCAACTTCAACCTGACCGACCCCGAAGCATTTTTGGACAACATGTCGGGAGCCCTGGCGCAACAAAACGTGAACATGCAGTACTGCATGCCCAGCGGCCGCCATTTTCTGGAAAGCGCCCGGTATAGCAATCTCACCACCATCAGGGTCAGCCCCGACCGTTTCGACCGCACACGGTGGCGCGACTTCGTCTACGCTTCCCGGCTCGCCAGCGCCCTGGGGATCTGGCCTTTTACGGACGTGTTCATGAGCACGGAGACGGACAACCTGCTGCTGGCCACCCTGTCCGCCGGCCCTGTGGGAGTGGGGGACGCGATCGGCACGATGAGTGCCTCCAACCTGCTTCGCGCGGTCCGGCCCGATGGCGTGATCGTGAAGCCGGACGTGCCGCTGACACCCATCGACGCCAGTTTCCAGAGCGATTCGCAGAATCTCCAGGCGCCGCTGATCTCATCCACCTACAGCGACTTCGGCGGCCTGAGAGCCTATTACCTGTTTGCCTTTCCGCAAGGCTCCAACACACAGGCCGTCTTCCAACTGTCCGATCTCGGGGTCAACCAGCCCGCTTACCTGTACAACTTTGCCGATGGCACCGGCCGCCTGGTGCAGCCTGGCGATGTCTTGAGCGAGCCGATCACAAACGGATGGATCTACCAGGAGGTGGCGCCGATCGGCTATTCCGGTATCGCGGTGATCGGAGATACCGCGCAATTCGTTCCGCTGGGAAAGAAGCGAATCCCGCAACTCTCCGACGATGGAACGGTGCATTTGACGGTCGCATTTGCCAGGAGCGAGAATGCGCGCACCATCGAGGGCTACTCACCGGATGCGCCGACGATCATCCCAATCGCGGGGAATGTCGGCGCGGTGGTCTACAATCCTCAGTCGCAGCGGTTCCAGGTGACGGTGATGCCTGGCGCGGATGGAACCGCATCCTTGCAGATCGCACGCACCGGAGCGGCTGCCGGACTGCAGGGCGCGCACAAACGATAGACACCCGCCACCGGCCGGTTACAGCCCCGCGAGGACCTGCGCAGCGTGTCCTTGCGCCTTCACCTTGGCGTAAATCTTCTCGATCCGGCCATCCGGGCCGATGACAAAAGTGGTGCGCTCGATGCCCATCACCTTCTTGCCGTACATGTTCTTTTCCTTCCACACCCCGTAGGCTTGAGCCGCGGCCTTGTCCTCGTCCGCCAGCAGCGGGAAGGGAAGATGGTATTTGGATTTGAACTTCGCCTGGGCGGCGGGCTTGTCCGGCGAAATTCCTACGATCGCCGTCTCCTTGCCCTCGAATGCCCGGATGCCGTCGCGAAACTCGCACGCCTCGGTGGTGCATCCGGGAGTGTCCGCCTTGGGATAGAAATACAGAACGACGCGCTTCCCCCTCATCTCCGACAGCCGGAACTCCTCGCCCGTATCGGTGCGAACCGTGATATCCGGTGCCGGATCGCCTTCTTTCAACATATTTCCCCCGGGTTCAGCTTGCGTTTCAATAATCCGGTAATCATGCTTACGTTGGCCTGCCCGCGTGTGGCCCGCATGACCTGGCCCACCAGGAAGTTGATTACGGTAGTTTTGCCGCCGCGGTATTGATCCACCTGTTTGGGGTTGTTGGCGATCACCTCGGCGATGATCCTGTCGAGAGCGTCCTCATCGCTGATCTGTTTCAGACCCTCGCGCTCGATGATGACGGCGGCGGACTCGCCCGAGGCGAACATCTTCGGAAAGATCTCCTTGGCGAGTTTGCCCGAGATCGCTGCCGCGGCGATCATCTTCACCAACTCGCCGAGGTGTTCGGCACTCACCGGCGATGCCGCAATCTCCTTGCCCTCCGCCTTGAGGAGGCCCACGAGATCGCCCATTACCCAATTGGCCGCGGTCTTGGGATCCCCCGATACACGGGCGGCGGTCTCGTAATATTCGCTCACCTGGCGCGTGGCGGTCAGGACCTCGGCGTCGTAGGGGCGGAGGCCGAATTCCTCGAGAAAGCGCCTGCGCTTGCGGGCGGGCAACTCGGGCATCGAGCAGCGAACTGCGGCCAGCCACTGATCGCTGACCCGCAGAGGCACCAGGTCGGGCTCCGGAAAATAGCGGTAGTCGTGGGCGTCCTCCTTGCTCCGCATGGCGAAGGTTTCGCCCACATCGGGATTGTACAGGCGAGTCTCCTGCACTACGCGGCCGCCGCTCTCGATGAGGGCGACCTGCCGTGCAATCTCGTAATCGAGCGCCTGCTTCAAGAAGCGGAACGAGTTGAGGTTCTTCACCTCGGCCTTGATGCCGAACTTCTCCGCGCCCCTCAGGCGAACCGAGACATTGGCGTCGCAGCGCAAGTGGCCTTTCTCCATGTCGCAAGTGGAGACCTCAATGAACTGCAGCACCTGCTTCAACTCCGTGAGGTACGTGTATGCCTCGTCGGAACTCCGCATGTCGGGTTCGCTGACAATCTCGATCAGAGGGGTGCCGGAGCGGTTGAGGTCCACGTAGGAGTAGCGATCCGAGTCGCGGAAGCCGTCGTGGATGCTCTTGCCGGCATCGTCTTCCATGTGAACGCGGGTGATGCCGATGCGCTTCCCGGCGCCGTCCACGACGATATCGACGTAGCCGTGCTCCGCCAGCGGTTCATCGTACTGCGAGATCTGATATCCCTTGGGGAGATCTGGATAGAAGTAGTTCTTGCGCGCGAATCGGGATTGCGGGCGGATGTGGCAATTGAGGGCCAGCCCTCCTTTGATGGCAAGCTCGACAGCCTCGCGGCTCAATACCGGGAGCGCGCCGGGCAGCCCCAGGCAGACCGGACAGACATTCGTATTGGGCGGCGCGCCGAAGCTGGTGGGGCACCCGCAGAAGATCTTGGTCGCGGTGGCCAATTGCACGTGCACTTCGAGCCCGATGACCGGTTCGTAACGTGCGATCGCCTCGGATGTGGCCAGATCGATAGCGGAGGAGGACATGTTGTTGTTCTCTTCATTATACGGGCGGCTGGGTCTAATCCCCGACTCTGAGTTCCATGAGTGCGCGACATGTGAATGGATGAACTGCCCAAAGGGCCTACCAATGGCCTCGGCCGCGGATTATTCCACACCTACTCAGTACCACGGTACCTGAACTCCGAGTTTGTAACCTGATTTTCTTTTGACGGAGGTTATGCGTGCCCGTATACTCGACCATTGGTAAAATCTCGTTCTGTCCGGGGATCGAATAAAGTGAAAACTTTTGTGTGCTTTATCGCACTGTCAGCAGTGTGCGGGCTCTCGCAGGGGGCGTCCTTCACCGCCGGCAATCTGGTCGTCGTTCGCGTGGGCGCCGGGTCAGGCGCGCTCTCGAGCGCAGCAACCGCGGCGTTCCTCGACGAGTACACTCCCGCCGGCACGCTGGTGCAGTCAATCGCACTGCCCACGGCCGACGCCGGCGGCAATCGCACTCTCACCCTTTCGGGAACGGCCACCAGCGAAGGAGCGTTGAGCCTGTCGAGCGATGGCCAGTATCTGCTGATGGGAGGCTTCGCGGCCGCGGTCGGTACGGCGGGTGTCGCCTCGACCTCTTCCAGCGCCGCGAACCGAGTGGTCGCGCGGATAAGCGCCGACGGCACGATCAATACGCTTACGTACGTTACCGACTCGCGCGTCGGCGGCGGGGATATACGGTCGGCCGCCTCGGACAACGGAACCGACCTTTGGGCCACCAGTTCGCAGACCGCAGCCGGAACGTACTTCGTCCCCAGCTTCGGCGCCGCCAATGCCACCATCAGCCCTTTGGTCGCGATCAACTCGCGGGTGGTTGCGGTCTTCGGCGGACAACTGTACTACTCGACGGGGTCAGGGACCACGGGCGTCTACCAGGTGGGAACGGGGCTGCCCACCAGCGGCACGCAGCCCACCACGCTGATTGCCGGGAGCGCCAGCCCATACGCCTTCTTCTTTGCCGACCTGGGCACTTCGGAGGCCGGTCTCGACACACTGTATCTCGCGGACGACTCGGCGGGACAAATCAAGAAGTTCACCAAGGTTTCGGGGGTGTGGTCGCAAACCGGGTCGGCCACGTTTTCCGGGGCGCGCGGCCTGACCGGAGTGGTTTCCGGTTCGACCGTGACCTTGTACGCGACCACCGGCGCCAGCGGCTCGACCGGCGGCGGCACGCTCGTCAAACTCGTGGACAGCACCGGCTACAACGGGACGTTGAGCAGCATCGTGACCACGCTGGCGACGGCGGCGACGAATGAGGCCTTCCGGGGCGTTGCGTTCGCTCCACAGGCGGGCACACCGACGAATCCTTCGGCTTCCGGAACGGCTACCAGCGCGGCGGCGGGGACATCCACTTCGTTCGCTGGAACGATCACCGCCGGCACAAATCCGACGTCGACGGGCCTCGCGGTCTCCTGCGACCTCACCGCGGTGGGCGGCAGCGCGAATTTCGCGATGACCGTGGCGGCCACGAACTTCAGCGGCAGCTACGCCATCCCCGCCGGGACCGCGGCGCAGACTTATACTCTGCCTTGCGCGGTGTCGGACGCGCAGATGCGGTCGTCGAGCTTCAACATCTCGCTGACCGTCACGCTGATCTCGATCAGCCCTTCCACGATCCCGGGAGGCACGGAAGGAGTCAGCTACTCGCAGACTTTGACTGCCGTGAATGGGACCTCGTGCAGCTTCGGCAACACGGGAGCGGTACCCCCAGGGCTGACGCTCGGTTCCAGCGGCCTGCTCTCGGGAATCCCGACCCTGGCCGGAACTTTTAACTTCACGGTGAACGCCATTTGTTCGAACGGATCGGCCGCGCAGGCTTACAGCGTGGCGATCATCTTCGCCTGTGAAAACGGCATGAAGACATCCACTGGCATTCACACCATCCAGGGATCCGGCCCATCCAGCGCAATGGTGGGGCAGGCGGTGGAAGTCGAGGGAATCGTGGTGGGAAGCTTCCAGGGGGCGAGCAAGCTGAACGGATTCTACCTGCAGGAGCCCGACTCCACCTGGGACAACGATCCTTCGACCTCGGAAGGCATTTTCATCTTCGACAACGGCTTCGGCGGGACGGTGAACATGGGCGACCGCGTGCGTGTGGCGGGCACGGTCAGTGAGTTTTCGTCGTCCGGGTCGTTCCTGGGGGTGACTGCGGCGGCGCTCCTGACGGAGATCGGGAACCTCACCAACAAGCTGGTCTGCGGCACCGGCAATTCCTTCACCCGCACGACAGTGATGCTGCCCACGGCCAACGCGGGCGACCTGGAGCGCTACGAAGGAATGGCGGTGCAGTTTAGCCAGTTGCTCACGGTGACCGGAAACTTCAACCTGGGAACCTTCGACCAGGTGGAACTGGCGCCATCCGTGTTATACGCGCCAACCGACGTGCCGGACACCACGGCGAACAAGGACATCTGGTCGGCCGCCACCACCCTGAACAGCCGCAGCGCCATCCAGATGGACGACGGCAGCAACGTCAGCGACGCGAACCTCTTCCCCACGATTTTCCCGCAGGGCGGCCTCAGCGACGCCAACACGCTGCGAACAGGCGCCCTGGTGAACTACGATGCGGGCACGCTCAGCAACGCGCCCCTGGTGGGCGTGCTGGACAACCGGTTCAACGCCTACCGGATCCTGCCGACCTCGGCGGTGACATTCTACGCGGCCAATCCGCGGCCGCCGATCGCTCCCATTCTGACGGGCGTGGGCGGACGGTTCCGCGCGGTCAGCGCCAACGTGCTCAACTTCTTCACCACGCTCGGCAGCCGCGGCGCGGCCACCACCACCGAATTCAACCATCAGAAGACCAAGGTGATTGAGGCGCTTTTTGGCATGAACGCCGACCTCTACGGCCTCAGCGAGGTGCAGAACTTCGCCAACGGCAACACCAACGGCGGAACGTACACCAACACAGCGCTCCAGTCGCTGGTGGACGGCCTGAACTGCAAGAATGCCGGCTACGACGCCTTGTGCACAGGCGCGCCGGCGACACCGTCAGGTCCCTTCGCCCTGATCGACACGCTGGGCCTGGGTGGGGCGAACGGCACGGACGCCATCCGCACTGCGGTCATCTACCGGCCGGACCGCCTGACGACCGTGGGCGGCCCCATGATGTATTACCAGAACGACGAGAACCGGCCGACTCTGGCGCAGACGTTCCAGCCGGCAGCGGGGGTGAAGGCATCCTCGCAGACGTTCACCTTCGTGGTGAATCACTATCGCTCGAAGGGCAGCGCCTGCGGCGGCGCCAGCGACGATGTCTACCAGGGGACATGCAACGGAATGCGGCTTAGCATGGCGCAGAACGTGGTCGCCTGGCTGGCAGGCAATCCGACCGGCGACCCATCGGGGGCGAATCGCCGTTTCCTGGTGGTGGGAGACTTCAACGCCTACTACGGCGAGGATCCCATCCAATTCTTCAAGAACAACGGCTACGCAAACCTCATCAACCTGATCGTTGGGCCCAGCGCGTACTCTTACAACTTCGGCTCCCAGCGCGGCTACCTCGACCACGCGATGGCCAATGCCGCCATGAATGGCCTGGTGAAGAGCGTCGCTGAGTGGCACAACAACTCGGATGAGCCGAGTTCGCTACAGGCGCTTGACTCGGCGGACAAGAGCGCCGCCGCGCAAGCAGCATACTACGGCGCCAATCCATACGCGGCATCGGATCACGATCCCATCGTCATCGGCTTCAACCCGCTGGCAGGAGATTTCAACGATGACGGCGTGGTGGACGCCAACGACCAGAAACTGATCACCGGGTCGATCGGCAAGAGCGCTTCCGCGGCCGATCGGCGGATGGACCTGGACGGCGACGGGACGATCACCGCCAACGATTACCGCCTGTGGACCGCACTCTATCGGGCATTCATACAATAGGAGACCGACATGCGAACTCTAGTGACTCTGGGCCTTCTGGCCCTGGCCTCCGCGGCCCTGCCGGCACGAGCCGATACCTTTACGCTGACGCCCGCTTCTCCGATCCTGGCGGGGGGATCGTTCGACGTCGCGTTGGATCTCGCCGACGCTTTCTCCTCGCATCCCGGAGATTTCATCACCAGCATCGGATTCGACGTCATGGTGCTCGATTCCTCGGTGGCCGGCTACACGGGTTTCACCGCTGGGCCCCTGTTCTTCGACGCAACCTTTTCCGGTTCGCCGGATGTGTTTGTGATCCCCAACGATCCGGCCGGCCTGAGCGCCGCGAGCATCGGCTACACCGACCCGTTCACCGTCGCGGTGCTGCACTTCAACGCCCTCCGGACGGGCAAGACAACCGTTCAGGTGAGCACCGACGCCGCGGGCGACCTCAATCAGGGCATTTACTATTTCTCATCGCCGACGGCTTTCGACTTCTCGGCCTCCACTCCGGTGTCGGTGAGCACGCCGGAACCGGCGGGGTCTGGCTTTACCGCGTTTGCCTTGGGCACGATCGGCCTGTGGTTCCGCCGCAAAGCTCGCGGTCCAGCGGCCAGGTGAGCCGCTGAAACTCACTTCGCCAGCCGATTCTCCATCTCCTCCATGAACCTGCGAAGCGCCTGGCGATCGGCCTCCTGCCATTTGACCACCAACAGAAACTGGCCCTGGTTGATGATGACGGTATCCGCCGAGGGGTGCCACCGCTGGGCCACATCGAGCGCCACCGCCGACGAAGACAGCTCGTAGACGCGCGCTTCGAGCTTTCCCGGACCTTCGTACTGCGCAGTTTCGAGCCGCCTCACGGCGGTCCGCGGCACCGGGTCGGGCGACTCGGATGGCGCCATCTCCCGCACCGCAACGCGACGCCACACGCCGGCTACCGTCTCGGGCAGCAGGTCGGGCATCGGCGAATTCCGGCAGGCGCTGAGCGCAAGCGCGATCCATGTCCAGTCGCGTCGTGTCATCAGATTCGATTCTTGCATGGGTGCTGGTGGCAGGGTGATACCATCGCACTTATGGGAAAGTTCAAGCCGGTGCGCGCGAAGCGGAAGAGTGCGCCCGTGCCGCCAGGGGGATTGCCCTGCGTCATCCTGGTCATCGTGGGGATGCTGCTGGTCATGCTTTTCCTGTACTTTGTGATGAGGTCCAATGCGAACGGATAACCGCCAGCCCGACGAGATGCGCCCCATCGAGATCGTCACTGACTACCTCAAGACCGCCGAAGGCTCTGCTTTGATCAAGGTGGGGAACACCCATGTGTTGTGTGCTGCCACCATCGAGGACAGCGTTCCGCCCTTCCTGCGCAACTCGGGAAAGGGGTGGGTGACGGCCGAATACTCGATGCTTCCGCGCGCCACCGCCAAGCGCACCCCCCGCGAAGTAACCAAGGGGAGGCCATCGGGCAGGACTCACGAGATCCAGCGTTTGATCGGCCGTTCGATCCGTTCCGTGGTCGATATGTCGGTCCTGGGAGAACGCACCGTGATGCTCGATTGCGACGTCCTGCAGGCCGATGGCGGTACGCGAACCGCCTCGATTACGGGCGCGTTCGTGGCGCTCGCGCTGGCCATTCGGCAAATGCTCCGCTATGGCACGTTCAAGACCACACCGGTCCGCGATTTCATCGCTGCCACCAGCGTGGGCCTGGTCGGCGGCGTGCCCATGCTGGATCTTTGCTACGACGAAGATTCGCAGGCCGATGTCGACATGAATGTGGTGATGACCGGTTCCGGCCGCTTCGTGGAGGTACAGGCCACCGCGGAGCACGGTGCTTTCGACGACCAACAGATGGCCGGCCTGATCGCGCTGGCGCGCGCGGGCATCGCGCAGATCATCGAAATTCAGAAGAAGGTAACGAAGATTTGACGCGGCTGCTCTGCGCCACCGGCAATCGCGGAAAGCTGCGGGAGTTTCGCCTGGCCGCCGGGCACGCACCAGTCGAAATTGAACTGCTGCCGAATTATCGCGAGATTCCGCCCTGCGTGGAAGACGGAGCGACCTTCGAGGAGAATGCCATCCTCAAGGCTCGCCACTACGGCCGGCATGCGTCCGGGCTGCTGTTCGCCGACGACTCGGGCCTGGAAGTGGATGCCTTGAACGGAGCACCGGGCGTTTATTCCGCGAGGTTTTCGGGCCCGCAGGCAACCGATGAGGCGAACAATCGCCTGTTGCTCGAGAAGTTGCGGGGCGCCGGGAACCGCGCCGCGCGCTTTGTCTGCCTGATCGCCCTGGTGGAAGGTGAGGCGGTCCTCGGGGTATACCGCGGCGCAGTGGAGGGCAGCATCCTCGACGCGCCCAGGGGCGAGGCTGGTTTCGGGTACGATCCCCTGTTTTATTACCCTCCGTTCGGCTGCACTTTCGGTGAGGCCGGCGATCGGGAGAAATTCTCCGTCAGCCATCGCGGCCAGGCGCTTTTGGCAATGCTGGGAGATCTCGATAGAAGGGCTTTGATCGGTAGCGCTATTTGCCCTCCGGAGGGCACTCCCGCCCCCGGTTCCGATCCAGCTTCTCCTTGAGCGGCAGAAGCACCCGCAAGGCAAAGAGGTTCACCGCCGAGAGCATCAGCGCCATAAAGAGACGGTCTTCGGCCACTGCGCAACCCACCACGCCCGTGGTCCAGATACTGGCCGCGGTGGCCGTTCCGTGCACGTTACCCTCCGCCTTGAGAATCGCTCCTCCCCCGATGAAGCCGATACCGGCTACCAGTCCTTGAATGACCCGCGACTGCGCTTCGACGGAGTTGTGATATTGCGGCATGGACAACATGACATATCCGCAGCTGGCCATTGCGACCAGCGGAAACGTCCGAACTCCGACGCTGTGCGCCTCTTTCTCCCGGTACCAGCCAACCGGCAGCACCATGAGGTAAGCAATCGCCAGCCTGCTGACGTCATGCCACGCACCGCGCCAATCGATCCCCATATCCATAGGGCTCTATACTAGCAGGGCGAGGGGCGCGGAGGCGCGGAATCACGCCTTGCGTTAAGCTCGACGGATGGCGATCCAAGTAATCGTGCACGATGATCCTGCCCGAGCGCTCTCCGAGGCGGGCCGATTTCTGGCGTCGGAGCCCGTGTTGCACAATATCATCCTCACACTCCTGCGTGCCCGAATGGCGCATCCTCAGCCCGGCCGATACTGGCTGGCACGGAAGGATGGCGATGTCGCGGGCCTGGTGCTTCAGTCGCCTCTCGACTTCCCGGCGAATCTCACTCCCATGCCTTCAGACGTCGCTGCGGCGATGGTGGACCACATCGTGGATTCCGCGGTGAAGCTGCCCGGTGTGAGCGGCGATGCAGCCACGGCCGCCCGATTCGCCGGGCACTGGACGGAGCGCACCAAGGCGGCAGCCGTGCCATTTATGGGATTGCGTCTCTACGAACTCCTGGAGATGGGCGAGCGGCCGAAGGCCAGCGGGCAAATGCGGCAGGCCGCTGCCGGCGACCGGGAGCTGCTGGTGGAGTGGGTACGCCTCTTCCAGGAGGAGATCGGCGAAACCAACTTCGATGTGGCCGCCCTGGTAGATCAGTGGCTACCCGCGGGCTATATCTGGATGTGGCTGGATGGCGAACCGGTGTCGATGGCCGTTACGCGCGAGCCCGTCGAAGACGTCGTCCGCGTGGCCGGAGTCTACACCCCGACGGACAAGCGTAAACGAGGATACGCCGGGGCCTGCGTGTACGATCTCTCCAGGCAGATTCGCGACTGCGGCCGCCGCCCGATCCTCTACACCGACCTTGGCAATCCGACCTCCAACTCCATCTACCAACGGATCGGCTACCGTGCAGTTTCCGAGGGGCTCCGCTACCGATTCGATTAGAAGAACACAATCACGTCCGCCGCAAGCATCAATTGGCTCTTCTTCATGCCGGAGTCATACGCGGGAGCGTCATAAGCGTGTTCGAACCTCAGCTCAGGCCGGAAAACCAGGGTGCTTCCGACCCAGCGGTTCCAATACAGCCCGTGCTCGCTGTATCGCGTCTTGAAACCGGTGCGCTGGCCCTTGATATCGTCAAAGTACTCGTTACGCACGCCCACGAAATTGTTCCTGCCAAGCTGCCGGTTGAGGTAGTGTACCGTGGCCCATTCCGGCGCGAAGCAGGTCAGCTCGTCGGGGCGGTCGCAGTAAGCTCCGTTGGCATTCGTGATCAGCTGCGATTGGGACGCGGGATTATTGACGTTCGGCGTCTGTCGTTCGTATTGGTACCAGGTCTCCCACGCCATGTGCCAGGGGGACGTGCCGAACTTGTGATACCAGGTAGCGTAATAGCCTGCCAGGTTGTTGTAGCTGTACTTTCCGTCGTTTATGGAGTTGGCACAGACGTAGACGTTATCGCCGCCGTTCTGCCAGGTGTAGCCAAGACAAAGGTTGCCGGTCAGTTTGGCGTACGGCGACCATGGAGAAGACTCGCATCCGCCGGACAACCCCGCCTGCGCCGTCCAGTGGTTGTTCAGCTTGACGGTCGCGTTGATCCCGGTTTGGGTATAGCAGTCGTACGTGTAAGTCAGGGAGTGAGTATAAGTATAGTTATTGGGCGCCAGTTGCGCTTCAATATCGGGAAGCGAGATATAGCGCCCGATTCTCACGTCCATCCCGTCGGCCACCTTCGGAAAATACAGATCCACGTAGGCCATCACGGGGTCGTAGCCCATCTTGTTCCCGATCGTGCCATCGGCCTTCGGATTGTTCAGCAACTGCTGGCTGAAGTACCCGGAGGCCGTAGTGAAGCGGTAGTCGAAGCCATACAGGTTGGTGAGCCGGAAGCCCCAGTCGAAGTGGTCTTTCTGCACCGTATCGGGCACGCGCTCGACGTACAGCGTGGCCTGATCGAGCGTGATACTGTTGGCGGCCTGTGGGTAAGCGGCCGGCGCATTGGCGTAGGTGCCGTCGTGGGAGGTGCTCAGATTGGCGCCCACGTCCAGCCAGCCGTAGATCTGGATGTTGGCCTTCTTCCACCAGTCTCCATGCGGACCGGTCTGTAGTGCCGTTGTGAGAGGATACGATGTCGCACCCGGATAGCCGATCCACGGTGTGCCTCCGATCGGCCAGACCGCGAACGGATAGGGCGGGTTGCTCTCAGGCGCGGGGTACCCCCTGTACTTTGGCTCGGAATCACTTGACGACGTGCCTTTCCAATCGGCCGCATACGCCGCGAAGAACCTCTTGAAGAATCCGCCCGGCGGATTAGCCACCACCGGAACGGTGTTGCCGTCCACCAGCGCGATCTCCACCGGCATGCTTTGGCCGCCGGCGACTTCCACCACGGTGCCGGAAGGACTCACGTATCCGCCTTTGTTGGCCTTCAACTGGTAGCGGCCCGGCTTGAGACCGGGTACGGCAAAAGCGCCTTGCTCGTCGCTGGTCACAGTGCGGTTGCTGCCATCGGCAAAAGAGGTAACCACAATTCGAGTCAAGGGTAGGGGTGTTCCTCCCGGTCCCCGCGTGACGCCGAGAATATTTCCGCTACGCGTCGAGTCCGCTGCGGGGTCGGTGCTGCGGCCGGGGGACTGGGCCAGGCAGGCCGAAACCAGCGAGAATCCAAGCACTGCGACTAAAGTGTTAGGTCCAAGGGAGCCCATATCGCAAAAAGCATCCGGCAATTTCCCGGAGGAACAGCTCCAGGTTAGGGGCGCCACTGTAAGGAATACATAAGGCCCGCATAAGGAACGCCTAAAGATCGAAAAGTTCCTTTTATTGGCGCCAAAGATTTTTTGATTCAGAACTTGACCATCACCCCGACACTGAAGGTGAATTGCCCGCGGCGCAGGTCGGGGAACCAGACGCTTCCCGGTCCGCCGCAATTCAGATACGCCGTGGCAAGATCGCTGGTTCCTGCCGACGCGCCATTCGCGCACACGTATTGCGATGGCGCCCCGGTATTTCCGCCCGGAGGAGTGATGCCGCCCCGACCGGTCCAATACGGCACATCGGAGTGGCGGTAAACGGCTTCCGCCCACCACGTAATGTACTGCCTGGGCATCCACTGGAAGTTGACGGAGCTGTCCCACATGTGGGCCTTGTCTCCCGGGTTCGCAGTGAAATAAGGAGACCCCGAAACGGCGTCCGCTCCATTAATGGGCGGCAGCAGCGTGAGGTAGCGGCCGGGGTTGTTCATCTTCCCGCCGCCGAGCGTGACGGCGTAGTGGTCTTTGCCGAACCACGTGCGGTCGTAGAGCATGAATCCCAGGAACGACTGCTTCGGCCCGCCCTTGCCGCCGTGGCAGGTCACACCCGCTCCGTATTCGCAACCCGCATCTCCAGTCAGCGAGAACGCCATTTTGGAGATCCCCGTGGACTCCGGGTTGTTGTAGTATCGGACCTCGATGCTGTCATCTGTGTGGAGGCGCGATCGTCCCGGGATGCCGAGGTCGTCCGTGCCGTTGCCGTAGTTATTGAAGACCATCGAGAGCCACTCCTTGGGGCGGTACAGGATCTGCCCGCCCAGGCCGCGGTGGCCGTTGAACCGGTTGTAGGACTGCCATCCGTTGATGATCCAGGGCTCGATCTTCAGTTTGTTGGTGGGAAACCACTGGATGCGAAGCCCGTTGAAAAACCACGGCGTGTTCGACGATACAAAAGACGGCTGGTAGGCCCAGTTGTCGAAGTTGTAATAGCTGAACAGGCCGATGTACGAGACGAAAATCCCGGCATCCACGTTCAACCCGTGATTCACATTGAAGTGGTAGCCGCCGTAGGCCTCCGAAACATACTTGTAAGCGCCGCGGACGTCCCATTGGCCGACGCCGGCGCTGGCATCGTTGCGTGGAGTCGTAACGGCGAACAGCCCGTTCATCGTGAGGATCCTTCCCCGCACGTTCTGCCAGTGGAAATCGCCTCCCACGCTGATCTGCTCGATTTGGAATTCGCCCGACCGGAACGACTCGGTGGAGCCGCCCATGGAATGGTCTCTGGGCTGATTGAAGTCCTCCATGAAATGCGTGTCGAAGCGGATCTCCGGTGTGAAAAACTTGGTATCGAGTACGGTATCGTGATTGCGCGAAGTGCCGTTCAACCAGGTGAAGTCTCCGAACGCGAAGGGCGTGAAGTTGTCCACTCCCGCGGGGGACGTGTTGGCTTGAAGGGCGTCCGGCAGAATGGGGCCCGGCGGCGTTGGAGGCGCACTCGGCGCCGGTGGTCCTTGCGGAGCCGTAGCCTCTGGCCTCGGTGCCTCGGAGATCGGCGTCATCAAGGCCGCCGATTCCGACGTGGACCGAAGCTTCAGTTGTGCCTCGAGAGCCGCGATGCGCTCTTTCATCGCATTCAGTTCCTGCTCGAGGGTCGAAGGAGCGGCAGTCGCGGCTGAGGTCGTATCGACGGCCCGCAGGACCAGACTGGTGCGGGCGGTCCGGTTCTGCGCGATCTCGACCGTCACCACGGACGGACTGGTCAGGCCCGGCTTCATCGCGAGGACCTGATACGACCCTGGCGACAGTTGATCGGCAACGAACAATCCATCGTCATCGCTGGTCACCTTCCGGTAGACTTCGCCGTCGATGCTGTGGATGGCCACGATTACCGTCGCCAGTCCGCGCCCGGAGGGGTCGAGCGTCAGTCCACGAAGCGACCCATATGCCGGAGGTGCCGTCGCGGGAGTGTCGTCCCCGAACGCAGAACCATGCATGGATGACACCATGCCCGCAGCCACAATAATTCTTGCAAGGGTTTGAATGTTCATAGGGTGCTTGCATCCCCGAAAACTGCCGGGGCTGGTGCGAGGGGCGGTCGGAGCCGCGACCGTGAGGGAGCGGTTGTCAGTGAGGCAAAGAGATCATCGTTCTGTAACGAAGCCATAACGCCAAGGGCGCCACTACCGGGCGCACGACGGGGGACAACCGGCCCGCCCCTGATTCAGTTATGCGCTTACGAGTGTAGTGAAGGGATGATAAAGAAATCGTAAGCCAAGCATAAAAGATTTATAAAAGGCCGAAAGATAAGCGGCATGTGCTACATCCGGCACGACCATGCAGGCGCGGCACTCCGGCTTTGGTGTTCACGTGACAGCAGCAGAAAGACAAGCCCATCGTCCATGACCTCTCGCTCGGGAATGTGTGCGTCTTCCACCGCGGTCCGATATCCGGCCGGGAACAGAAAATCATCGGCCGGGCGGTCGCGAACCAGGTTCAACAGCTCCTGGAGGTTCGAAGCCACGACCAGAGTTCCGATCGGCTGGTCGGAATGCAAACCCCATTCCAGAAGCTTCTCGTGGAAACGCGGTCTCCAACGATCCAGGTGACTGAACTGCTCGGTGGTCACTGCGACTCCCATGCCCGCCAGATCCAGCACCGAAAACATCCCTGCCGTCATGCTGGGACTCACGGTCGCATAGCGCAGCCCAGCCAGAGGCAGAACCGAAGCATAAAGGTCATCCGCCAGGTCCACGACGAAAAGTTCATTGCCGCGATTCATACGGCAATAGTCCTGAAGTGGTCCGGACGCGGCCTGAATGGTCCCGCTGGCGAACGAGAGGCCCCAAGGCTGCGATGCAAATACCAGCTTGCATGCCAGCGCAACACCGGCTACGCTCAACAACGAATAGCTGGAACCCCGGCCCAGCGGCGAATAGCAACTTCCTACCAGCGCGGCCGGTGCGATGGCCGGAATCAGGTAGGTCATGCTGCGATAGTGCCAGGCGAACGGCGCGAGCAGCACCGGCGCCAGCCAACAGGCCATCAGGAGGGCGCTGCCCGATCGCTGCTTCAAACTGCGCGCCAGCAGCGGCAGGGCGATCAGCAGCAGGATGAGAAGAACCGGGTCCACCAGGAGGAGGCGCTTGAGGTAAAACACGAGGTGGCTCTCGCCGGTGGTTTGCGGCGCTCCGCCGCGGCCGAATCCCAAAATCTCCTGAAGCACGTGTTCGGTCCAGAACCAGCGGTGATGAACCGTGAGCTGGTACAGGTACCACGGCGACGCCATCGCCAGTGCCGCGATGATGGCCCCGCACGCACGCGGAACACTGGCGCGGAATTCACGAGGTGACATCACCCAAAACAGAGCGAAGCTGGCCATCGGCACGAATCCGGCCACCGTCTTGGTCAGGATCGCAGCAGCAATCGAGCCTGCGAACCCCCAGAAGGACAACGCCGACTCCAGCTTGGGATCTGTCAGCAGGCAATACATCGCGGAGACGTCGAGCGCCGCCAACAGACCGTCTGTCAAAACCATCGCGGCGCTCACGTTCCACAGGTGATTGGAGATCACCAACAGAGCCGCGGCGCAGCCTGCCTGCCACGAGCGAATCCGCGCCCCTGCCAGAAAGACCAGGCCGACCGACGCCGCACAAATCAACGCCAGCGGAAAACGAAGAGCCACGCGCGAGATCCCGAACAGACGCGCCGACGCTGCAGCCATCCACAGGAAGAGCGGTGGCTTGTAGAAGGAGTAGCGCCCCATGAATCGTGGAGTGAGCCAGTCGCCCTGGTTCACCATCGTGATGGCGGTGTGGATGTAAAAGACCTCATCCTGCGCGGAGATCCGGGCGATCCCGTCGAGATAGTCGCCCGCGGCGCCGATGCGCGCGGCGCGAATCAGCAGACACGCCAGCGCGAGGAGGACCACACAGAGGAAACGTCGGCGCATGGACTAATGACGTACGCGGGCGGCCCGACGATACGCGCGCCTCGCCGGGCTCCCTGAAGAATCCCGGCCGCAATGTGGCGCGGGCACTCGTGCCTTGGCACTCGTGCCTGTGCCCATGGGCCCCCGCCGGCCCACAGAACTCCATGAAAACCCCTGCGCCATCGATGTGGCGCAGGCCCTCCGGCCTGCCGCGTCCCGACTCTTGGGGACGCTTTTGGCCGCCTCCGGTGCCGGTGCCCGCGAAGGGGTTTTCGAGGCTGCCGCGTCCCCACTCATGGGGACGCTTGTCGGGCGTGTACAGGGGCCTCGCGGCGCAGTCTTTTTGAGGCTGCTTGTAAGACATTCTTGCCTTGATCCATGCCGCGAAGCTAGTCTGGAGACAGGAAATGACTTCCTACCATCAGTTGCGCGCCCGCGCACTGGAGTTCATCCGGCAGTTCGCCAGCAGCGGTCCGGTGCTCGTTTTGGCCCCCGTGCGCGCGGCGGCGGACGAGGTGGCCATCGAGGCTTGCGGCGCTGCGTTGATCGGCTTGCGCCGGTTCGGCCTGCGCGACCTGGTGGCGGAGTTGGCCGCGCCCGAGTTGAATCGCCGGCAGCTCGTGCCGGTGGGGCGGTTCGTGCGGGAAGCGCTGGCGGCGCGTGTGGCGCACGACGCGCTCGATGAGCTGACTTACCTGCGGCCTGTGGCTGCCTTCCCGGGCTTTCCGCGCGCTCTCACTGAAACCCTGGAAGATCTGCGGCTCAACGCGATCGATGCGGAGACCCTGCGATCCTCGGGCGGATCGGGGCCTGACCTTGCACATCTTCTCGAAGCTTACGCGCAGGAACTTTCCAAACGGCGCTTCGCCGACCATGCGGCCCGTGTGACCCTCGCGACGGATGCCTTCTCGGCCGGCTACAACAGCCTCCGGCAAATGGCAGTCGTCACGATCGATCTCGCCCCGACGAATCGCCTGGAGCGCGGGCTGATTTCCTCGGTAATGAGCGCCGCACGGGTGACGTTGGAGCTGCGGCTAGACGCAACCGAGGCCGAAAGCCGCGGGAGTTCTCTCGCCTCGCTGCAGCGGTATCTCTTCTCCACCGAGGCGGTGCCGCCCCGCGATGAGGACGGGAGCGTCGCGATCTTCTCAACCTCCGGGGAATCGCTCGAGTGCGTGGAGATTGCCCGCGCGATTCACAAGGCGGCCGCCGACGGCGTGGCCTTCGATCAAATGGCGATTCTCCTGCGCTCGCCGGAGCGGCACCAGCCGCTGGTGCTCGAGGTTCTGCGGCGCGCCGGCATTCCGTGGTTCTCGACGCTGGCCGCCCGCCGGCCGGATGTCGCGGGGCGTGCCTTCGTAGCGCTGCTCAACTGCGCCGCGGAACGGCTTTCCGCCTCGCGGTTTGCCGAATACCTCTCTTTGGGCCAGGTGCCCGATGAGGACGAGCCCCCGACGCCGGCGCTCTGGGAGCGGATGCTGGTGGATGCAGCGGTGATCGGCGGGCTGGGGCGCTGGCAAACGCGACTGGCCGGCCTGCGCGAGGAGCTCCATCGGCGCCACGCGGCGGAACCGGACGAGGCTACGCGCGAGTCGATCGCCCGCCGCATGGACGCACTCGACAATCTGAGGCGTCTCGCCCTGCCGGTCATCGAGCGCCTGGCGGCTCTTCCGGCGCGGGCGCTGTGGGGCGATTGGATCGAAGCGTTGGCGGCCCTGGCGGACTTCTGTCTGCGGGATCCGGCCCGCGTCGTCGAACTGCTGGAAGAACTCGAGCCGATGGCCGAGATCGGCCCTGTGTCTCTGGAAGAAGTTCTCCTGGTGCTGGGAGCGCGGCTGAATTCGCTGGTCGCTCCGGCCAGGGAGTCGCGGTTCGGCCGTGTCTGGATCGGCAGCATCGAAGAGTCGCGCGGAATGACTTTCCGCCGCGTTTTCGTTCCCGGCGTGAATGAAGGCCTGTTCCCGCGCCCCGCCCCCGAGGATCCGCTGATCGGCGAGGCGCGGCGGCGCGCCTTGAAAATCGACCTCTCGGACGATACCGGGTTGCTGCGCATCGCGGCGGCCTGCGCGTCAGAGCGCCTGACGTTTTCGTTCTCGCGCCTCGACCTCCTGACCGGGCGGGAACGTGTTCCCTCGTTCTACGCCTTCGAAGCCCATCGCGCTGCGGGCGGACGGGAAATGCCCGTCCGCGAATTTGAGTCGCGGGCGCGCTCCGCCGCCACCACGGTCGGCAGTTGGCCCACCACTCGGACACGAGGTCTGCACACCAACTGGCCCGCGCCGTCCGACGCGGCCGACGCGATCGATGATGCCGAGTTCGACCTGGCTACCCTCGCTCCGCTCACCCAGGGTTCCGGCCAGTATTTGAAGGACCTTCCGGGACGCTCCGTGCAATCGTTGCGGGCACGTTGGGCGCGCTGGCACAAGTCCTGGAAGAGCGCCGACGGCTTGTACGTCGAGGAAGTCGGGAACGACGCGCTGACTCCCTACCGGCTCTCGAGCCGCGCCTGGTCCCCGTCGGCCCTTCAGCAATACGCCCGCTGCCCGTATCGGTTCGCCCTTCACGGCATCTACGGGCTTCGCCCCGCCGAGCGTCCGTCCGGCATCGAGCGCATGGACCCTGCGACACGCGGCGAGATCTTCCACGCGGTCCAATTCGAAATCCTCAGCGAGATGGGGCGGCGCAGCGCGGCTGTAAATCCGGAGAACCTTGCCGCGACTCTCGCCCGGCTCGACGTGGTTCTGGCGGAAGTCGCGGAGCGCTTCGAAGCCGACCTGGCGCCCGCTATTCCGCAGATCTGGCGGGCGGAAGTGCAAGCCCTGCGTGCCGACCTGCGCGGCTGGCTCCAGCAGAAGGCCAGGTTCGAGCCCGATTGGACACCGCTGTTCTGTGAGCTGAGCTTCGGTCTGCGCGATCCCGTGGGGCGCGACCCGCGGAGTCTGGCGGACGCCGTGGAAGTCGAAGGCGGTTTCCGCCTGCGGGGTTCGATCGACCTCGTCGAACGGCATTCCAGCGGAGCGCTGCGGGTTGTGGACCACAAGACCGGGCGCGTCCCCGACCCGCTGCCGCAGGTCGTGGGCGGCGGCGAGACTTTGCAGCCCGTGCTCTATGCCATGGCGGCGGAACGGATGCTCGGCGAGCGGCCGGAATTAGGACGCCTTTACTACTCCACCATCGCGCAGAATTACCGCACGATTGATGTCCCCATGCACGATTGGGCACGCCAGCGGGCGGGCGCTGCGCTGCGTGTGATCGACGGCGCGATCGAATCCGCCTTCCTGCCCGCGGCGCCACGCAAGGACGGCTGCCGCTGTTGCGAGTATCTTCCGGTCTGCGGCCCCTATGAAGAGGAGCGCATCGCCGGGAAAGACCAGACCAGGCTGAAATCCCTGAAGGAGCTGCGAGCATGGCGTTGAGGAGCGCTGCGCCGGCCTCCGGGCTCGACCAGAGCTGGGTAGTGGAAGCCTCCGCGGGCACGGGCAAGACCACGGCACTGGTGAACCGGATCGTCGAAGTGATCGCGGCCGGGACGCCCGTCGAGTCCATCGTGGCGGTGACCTTCACCCACGCGGCCGCGGGCAACATGAAACTCCGGGTGCGTCACGAACTGGAACGGCGGCGCGCGGGCGAACTCGATCTGGTAGTGCGGGAGCACCTGGCGAACGCGGCACGATCGCTCGACCGCGCCTTCATCGGCACGATCCACGCCTTCTGTGCGCAACTGCTGCGGCGGCGTCCGGTGGAGGCGGGGGTCGATCCCGTATTTCAGGAACTGGCCCAGCCGGAGGCGATGGGCGTCTTCGCCCGGGTGTTCCAAGGCTGGATCGAACGGCGGCTCGCCGCGCCATCTCCGGCGCTGGTGCGCGCGCTCGCGCGCCTTTCCTGGCGGGTAGAGCGCGACGGCCCGGAACCGCTCGACGCGCTGCGCCAGGCGGCGTGGTCGCTGGCCGAATGGCGCGATTTCGACGCCCCCTGGGACAAGCGCGGCTTCGAACGTGACGCCCACCTCGAAACCCTCTTGCACAAGGCCGCCGGCACACTGGCCTTGCGCAACCGCTGCAGGCGGCAGCAGGATTCCTTGTACGACGGCCTGGCGCCCCTGGCCGAATTGCTGGAGCGAGTCGGGCGTTCGCGCGACGCGGGCCGCTTCGACGCCAATCTGGTGGAGAACGAGATCATCCGGCTGCCGCGCGACCTCCGTTGGCTCAAGAAGGGCTTCGGACAGTACGGCGACGGAGTATCGCGCGAAGCCGTCCTGGCATCCTGGGAGAATCTGAAGGCCGCCATCGAGCAGTTCGGCCGCCAGGCCGATGCCGACCTCGCCGCCCACCTGCGCGACGAGTTGTGGGAAGTGGTGGGACGGTACCAGCAGCAGAAGAAGCTGGCGGGGCAACTCGATTTCATGGACCTGCTGCTCTATGCCCGCGACCTGCTGCGGCATGACGAGGCGCGCGCCCAACTGCAGCGCGATTACCGGCGCATCTTCGTGGACGAGTTTCAGGACACCGACCCTCTGCAGACCGAGATCCTGCTGCTGCTCGCCGCGGCCGACCCGGCAGAACGCGATTGGCGCAAAGCCACACCGGCGCACGGCAAGCTGTACGTGGTGGGCGACCCCAAGCAGTCCATCTACCGCTTCCGCCGCGCCGATTCGCATCTCTTCCGGCGTGTGTGCCGCGACCTCACCGCGGCCGGCGTCGCCTCGCACGAACTGGTGAGCAGTACGCGAAGCACCCGGACCATCCAGTCGTTCGTCAATGCGGCGTTTGCCGCCACCATTCCTGATTACCTGCCGCTCGAGGGAGGTGTCGAGGACCCTGCGGAGCAACCCGCGGTCGTCGCGTTGCCCATGCCTACTCCTTACGGATCGCGCAATCTGTCGAATGCCAAGATCGAGGAGTGTTCGCCCGGCACGGTGGCGGCCTTCATCGAGTGGCTTTCCGACGAGAGCGGCTGGACCGTCCGCGACCGCACCAGCGGAAAACGCGTGCCCATCCGGCCGGAGCACGTCTGCATCCTTTTCCGCCGCTTTACGAACTTCGGCACGGACCTCACCCAGGAATATGTTCGCGCGCTCGAGGCCCGCGGCCTGGCGCACCTGCTGGTGGGGTCGAAATCATTCCATCGCCGCGAGGAAGTGGGCACGCTGCGCACTGCTCTGCGCGCCATCGAGTGGCCCGACGACGAGCTCAGCGTGTTCGCCGTGCTTCGCGGCAGCCTGTACGCCGTGCCCGACGATACGTTGCTGAAGTTTCGCAGCACCCACGGGCCATTTCGCCCCATGCGCGAACTCCCGGAGGATCTCGACCGCGACTTCCACCCGATTCGCGATGCGTTCCTGGTGCTGCGTGAGCTGCATCGGAGGCGCAATTACCGGCCCATCGCCGACACCATCAACGCACTGCTGGAAGCCACACGCGCGCATGCCGGATTCGCGTTCCGCAAGGGCGGTGAGCGCGTCCTGGCCAACGTCTTCCGGTTGACGGACCTGGCGCGGAGCTTCGAGGCCGGCGGCGCGGCCAGCTCGTTTCGAGCCTTCGTGGAATATCTGGAGTCCGAGTACGAAAGCGGCGATGCGGGCGAAGCGCCGGTGCTGGAGCAGGAAGGCGGCGGCGTGAAGCTGATGACGGTGCACAAGGCCAAAGGCCTGGAGTTTCCCGTGGTCATTCTCGCCGACCTGACCGCGAAGCTCATCGGACCGCAGGGCGCCGACCGCTACAGCGATCCCGACCGGCGCCTCTGCGCTCAGCGGCTGTTGTGGTGTGCGCCGTGGGAACTGATGGATGCCGCCGCGGAAGAGGCCAAGGCGGACGAGGAGGAAGCGCTGCGCGTCGCCTACGTGGCCGCGACGCGGGCGCGCGACCTGTTGGTGGTCTCGACGATCGGCGAAGAGGATCGGCCGGGCGGCTGGTTGAGCCCCTTGCACGAAGCGCTGTATCCGCCCAAAGAACGCTGGCGCAAGTCTGCAAACGCGCCCGGCTGCCCGCCGTTCGGGGATGCCACGGTGTTGAACCGCCCACCGGAGCAGCGCGACGAATTGTCCGTAAAGCCGGGGCTGCACTATCCCAAGACGGGCAGCCACGCGGTGGTGTGGTTCGACCCCTCGGTGTTGGCGCTGCGAGTCGCCAAAGCCGAAGGGGTGGAGAACGAGCAGGTGTTCAGCGGGACCGCCGCGCAAAAAGAGGAGGGATTGCAGCGTTATCGCCACTGGCAATCGGAGCGCGCCGAACGCCTGGAGCGCGGCGCCGTTCCCCGACACCGCGTGGCCAACGCCGAAACTCTGGGCACCGCCGCCGAAGCGGCGCATATTCCCGTAGAGACGATCACCCTCCCCGCCGCCCCTGGCCGTCCGATGGGGCGGCGATTCGGGCGCGTGGTGCACGACATCCTGCAGCACGCTTCGACGCCGGAGGACGCGCTCGCCTTGGCGGACGTTTGGGGACGGCGCCACGGAGCGAGTGAACTGGAGTGCGCGGCCGCCGCCGAGGCCGCGCGCCAGGCGCTGGAATATACGGTGCGGGCCATGCCCTCGGGCGCCGATCGTCATCGCGAGCTGCCGGTGATGGTGCGGCTGGAGGACGGCACGCTGGTAGACGGCCGGATCGATCTTGCCTGGTCGGATGGCAAGCAGTGGACGGTGGTGGACTATAAGACCGATCGACGCGAGCAGCGCAACTTAGCGCAAGTGCGGATCTACGGCCTGGCGCTGGAGCGCGCCAGCGGCCTCGCGGTCCGTGGCATCGTGCTCGAAGTGTAGACGCCGCGCGGCACACCACATTCCCGTGAGGAGCGGTCGCGGCGTCGTAGTGCTCGGGGCCGGAGGTGGGTGTTGGAGATCAACGGAAAACCGGGTTAAGGGAGTTTTGCAGCATGGCGCAATTGCCGATATGATCCCACCAATCGAGTAGAGATGGCGACACGTGTGCAAGGCACTGCACTGCTACCGGATTTTGGAATTGGCTCCCAGCAAGCATAAGAAGTTCTCGATGGGGAAGCCAGGGCCGACCGCGATCCTATCGACGGCATCCCGGAAAGGAAAGATCATGGCACCAAGCCGTGTCATGGGCAGGCTCGCTCTTTTGTTGTCGACGGCTGTCATAGCACAGCCCGCTGGGCCACAATTGCAATTCGAAGTCGCTGCCATCAAACCCGCGATCCCATGGGCCGCGGACAATTTCAAGTAAACCCTGGGGGAACTCTTGACTTCCGGGCAGTTTCTCTTCGTCTGATGATCCTATGGGCCTATGACATTCGGGACTTTCAACTTTCGGGCGGACCAGGATGGACGGTCAGCGATAGATTCGAAGTCATGGCCAAAACCGCAAAGAATAGTCTCGAATCCGAAACTGCTTCTAAAACGACGGCACCGGAAAAGGGGACCTCAGTTACGGATCCGATACGGCTCAGGCTCCAGGCGCTATTGGCTGACCGATTCCACCTCAAGCTTCATAGTGAAATAAAGCTATTCTCGTCGTATGCTTTGGTCGTTGGAAAAAACGGCTCGAAGCTGAGGGAGGATGATGCTCCGGTCCGGGGCGGATGAAGTGGGGTACCGGTCGCTTAAGGGGACTCATGTTGACATGCGTTTCCTGTGCGTACACTTGTCGCGCCAAGTCGACCGTACTGTGATTGATGAAACCGGTCTGAACGGTAATTACGATTTTGAGTTGAATTGGAACCCTGATTCCCGTTCGGCACGCCTACCTAGCGCGCCAGACGCGCAAACTCCCCCTTCGGGACGGTGAATCCGCGCCTGCTCCGTCTGATGGACCATCAATTTTCACTGCGATTCAAGAACAACTTGGGCTGAAATTGGAGGCGAAGAAGGGGCTGGTTGCTTTTTACACGATCGAACATGCCGAAGAGCCCTCTGATAACTGACTACGGGAACCCGAGAGAGCCGGGTACAACCCGGCGACGATCATGACGATCCTGTTGGCGTCTTCGATCCTCCTGAGCGTCCCTAGGTTGGCCGGTTATGCGCCCACCGATCTTGACCTGCGATCAGACAACCATCTGCGTCGGATAGCGAAACGCACGTTTCCCAGCCAAGTGGCTTGATGCGGGCGGGAGCTCCGGCCCTCGCAACCACGGCGGCTTGACGTGCTCCCGAAATGGGGAGGTCCACATCTTTCAATTTATGTCGTGATTCCCGCTGAGAGTTCTTGCACATGACTTGTCTGAAGATCTCGACGAGGGTCTTTCGCGCTAGGCGCGATTCATACGGATGTCATCGCGATCTTACGCAGATTTCCTTTGTCTGGTTTCGCGAACCGAGAGCCACGCGATCAGCCCCGAAACAAACGTCAGCAGGCCGGCCACATGGATAGACCACGCCAGGCTGAGCGCACCGGCAACCAAACCCGCGATCGCCGCGCCGACGGCGTATCCCAAATCGCGCCATGCGCGATAAAGACTGAGAGACCGCGCTCGCCACACGGGATGTACGACATCGCTGACAGCGGCAAGAAGTGAAGGATAGACCATGGACGTTCCTAGCCCCAGCAGGATTGAGCCACTCACGCCCGACGCCCAGACATTCAAGTGCGCGCCGAAAGCAATCAGCGGGTGGGCAAGTGCCTGTAGCCACATGCCCCAGACGATGAGACCCTTTCGGCCCCACCGGTCCGACAGTGGGCCGGTCACAAGTTGGCCGAGCGCCCAGACGAACGGATACACCGCCTTGATGACTCCGATGTCGGCCACAGCCAAGCCATGTGCCGCGAAAAACAGGGGGAAAATTCCCCAGGCCATTCCGTCGTTCAAGTTGTTGACGAGCCCTGCCTGACAAACGCCGAAAAGAGTGCGGTTACGCCAACTGGTATAAGCAAAAATGTTCCAAAACGTCGCCTGTTCAGGGCCGCCATGCGAAGGATGAACGTTGTCATGACGAGTGGATCGTGCTTCATGTTCGACATGGCCGCCGGTCTCACGTACGAGGCAGGCGCTGAGCAGGAATCCTTCGAATGCGTAACCGATGCCCAAATAGAACGGCTTTGGCCGCAGTCCAGCGGATGCCGCGATATATCCGGTCACAAGCGCAGTTAGCCCAACCGCTCCGTAACCGCCGAATTCGTTCAATCCCATTGCCAGACCGCGTCGCGCCGGTCCGGCCAAATCGATCTTCATCAGGACCGTCATCGACCATGCGAACCCTTGATTGGCGCCGAGAAGCACATTGGCGGCAATGATCCAGGACCAGGTCGGAGCCCAAATAATGAGAAACGGAACCGGTATCCCCAACAGCCATCCTAAAACGAGCACTGGTTTACGGCCCCACCGATCGGCTATCGGTCCGGAAACCAGATCCACCAATGCTTTCGTCACTCCGAAGCTCACGATGAAGGCTGTGATAGCGGACGTCGATGCGAGTCGAAACTCTTCACTGCCGAGAAGAGGAACGATCGTTCTTTCGAGGCCGACCATCCCGCCAACAAACGCGTTGATCAGTACAAGGAGCGAGAACTGCCCTAGATTCTGCCGTATTCCAAGCCTGGGCGCTTCATCCGCCGAGTCGGCGCGATCGCTCATTCAGTCCGGCCTTGGTTCCGAGCGCGCACGGCCGCGGCGTCCGGCGGTGGGGCGGGAATACTTTCCAACATGAATGCGACAAAATGTTCAACGGCATCGATCTGGAATGCCCGGTTAAAGCGCCGCTCAAAACCAATCGTCGAAACGGCCTTGCCGCTGAGCGCTCGGCCACAAACCGAGCCTGCGTAAGCGCCTGGCAAAATCTCAATATATTCCGGGTACTCCTTCAACCGCTGAATCGTTCCGAATAGTTGTCGGGCGCCGATCTCGGGTTGTGTGGCCAGTTCGGTTCGACCGACATCGCCGACCATCAGCGTGTGCCCCGTCAAGAGGAACCACGGTTCCGGTCCGCGGGTCGCATCGGTTACGAGCAACGAAATGTGCTCCGGCGTGTGTCCCGGAGTATGAAGCGCCTCGATTTTCACGTTCCCGAGGTCCAGCATTTCGCCGTCTCGCACGTGGCGAAATGGGTACTGCGTGTCAGCGCTTTCGTGCAGCACATATTCGGCGCCTGAAATCTCCGCGAGTCTTCGCCCACCCGAGACGTGATCCGCGTGCAAATGCGTGTCGATCACGTATCGAATATTCAGATGGTTTTCCCGGGCCACACGAATGTACAGGTCGGGATCATCAATGGGGTCGCACACGGCGCCCTGAGATCGGCCCCCTCAACCGAAAACATAGGAAGCGGCGACGACGGGCTCCCGATGGAGCAACTGACGTAAAATCATCTGAACCTCAATTCGTCAAACTGAGTGAGGGATCGGTGGTCACGGGGAAACCCCGCAGCTTCCACTCGGGAAATCCACCTTCCAATGGAAAAGCCTTGTAGCCATGAGCGCGAAGACGCATGACAGCTTCGTCGGCGAATACGCAATACGGGCCGCGACAATAAGCTACGATCCTGCGCGACTTCGGCAGTTCCCGCAAGCGTGAATTCAATTCATCGATCGGAATCGATCGAGCGCCAGCTATGTGGCCCGCGTTGTATTCGGGCACGGGCCGCACGTCCAGGATGATGACTTCCCGATGTTCCAGACGCTGTTGAAGTTCGTCTTGTGAGACGGCCTGAAGTGCGCCACGGTCGCTCATGTAGGTCTGTACCAGCGGTCCCACCTCTGCCAGGCGCAGTTCACCGGCAGTGCGCAGCGCGGTCCATAGCCGCAGAACCTGATCGTCCGCGAGCCGGTAATGAATGTAGTTCCCCCGGCGGGATGTCTCAACCAGTCGGGCTTGCCGGAGCACTTGGAGATGCTGTGATGTGTTCGCAACTGATTGATCGGTCTCTTTGGCGAGCGCTTCAACAGTTCGCGGGCCCTGCGCGAGCAAATCGATCAATTCAAGACGCCGCCCGCTCGCCATCGCTTTGGCAAGGCGAGCGAACTGATCGTAAAGCTCGTTCTTGAAGTGGCGCTTTCGGGAACCTGCCATACATCTATTCAACCGAATGCTTGAATAGATGTCAAGGGGTCGTGTAGAATTGGTGCTGCAAGGTGGAATAACGGATGCTCTACCGTCTGATTCGGATCGGTTTGTTGACTACTGTTGCGGTAGCTGCCCAGAGCACGCCACTGAACCAGCGCGAGAACGATGGCAGAACGTCGACGAGATCTTCAAAGCGGCGGGCATTGCCGGCGGCAGTTCGGTGGCTGACGTGGGCGCGGGCGACGGCTTTCTGACGCTGCGGATTGCGCCCATCGTCGGCCGGAACGGACATGTGTTCGCAGTCGACATCTCCGACGCCAAACTGCAGAGTCTGAAGCAGCGCGTGGCGGACGCGCATTTCGCCAATGTGGAGATCGTGAAGGGCGATGGGGGCGACCCTCGACTTCCGGCCGGTCAACCCGACGCCGTGATCATCCTGAACTCCTATCACGAGATGCCACGGTTCCGTGAAGTCCTTCTGCACATCAGCCAGTCATTGAAGCCCGGCGGCCGCCTCTTGATCGCGGAACCGGGAGCGCTTCCCGCGGAACAGACGCGCGCGGAGCAAATCGCGCGGCATCACATCAGCTCGAAATTCGTGGCAGAGGAAATGGCCCAGGCCGGATTCACCATCCTGGAACAGCGAGAAAGGTTCGCGCAGATCCCTGAGGCCAGCTGGTATTCTCTGGTCGTCGGTCAACTCCCTTCTTCCGAAGAGGAGCGTGTCGCCGAGACGAAGAGCCCCGTGATCGCGCTGCTCGGGCTGAACAGCGGCGATACGGCGGCGGATGTGGGATCCGGCGATGGGTTTATACGATTCCCCTGGCCCGCTTCCTGGGACCTTCCGGGAAGGTGTACGCGGAGGATATCAGTGATGGCCAGCTTGGGAATCTCCGTTTCGATTGAAAATAAAGAACCAAGCCGCTCACGGGCTCAGGTACAAGGAAATCAGCCACTTCCGAAATTCCCCATCAAAACCGTCCCTTAATGGAGTGGAAATGGAGTGGAGGCCATCGGCGAATTTGGGTTACTCAGAAACGCCGTGCCTCGCCCGACAACCGGCCTCCGTAGTTGCCGGAAACGTCGCAGAGTTCCGTCTGTCCTGCGACTCTTGGGATTGAGCTATTCTGTAAAGACTCAAAGATCTCCGCGCTGCACGAAGCGCTTTGCTGCTGAACGGAGTTGCGCTCTATTGAACCGCCGCCAGCAAGACGCCGCTTCAGTGTGAGTCCTGCGTATTGCCTATCCGCAATGGTGTCCAGTCCCCGATGAGGATGAAGGCGGCCCAATAGCACGAGTGCTGACGCGCTGGATTGGCCATCATCACCTGCTGCGCTGCGCGCAGCGCCCCCGAGCGACCCTCGCCCTGGAGCAGGCGCTGGTAGTAGTCCACCATTAGTTCCTGGGCGGCCG
>DATJWB010000076.1:0-10421 GCA_035501495.1 Bryobacteraceae bacterium
CCAGCAATTTTTCCGGTACCATCCCCGCGGGCGTCACCCAGGCGTCCAACGAATCCACCCTGAACGGGACCGCCGACAGCGGGATCGCGCCGCGTGTGGGATTCGCCTGGAAGGCGCTCCCGAATTCCGACCGGATTGTGCTGCGCGGCGGCTACGGCGTCTACTATTCACGCTACACCGGACAGGCGCAGTCGCAGACCACCACCACCCAGCCCTTCGGCCAGTTGCGCATCATCTCCGGTCCCTCGGATTCCACAGCCACGTGGGCGAGTCCTTTCCGTCCGCCGGTCCCGACTCCCGCCACGTATCCCGCGTTCTTCCCATACACGCCCAGCTCGACGGCGAGCCAGAACGCGGTGGATCCCAGCCTGAGGCCGGGGTTCGTCGAGGAGTACTCGATGAACATTCAGACGCAGTTGGGACGCGATTTCCTGCTCGAGACCGGGTTCGTCGGCACCCGTGGCACGCGTCTGCTGCGGATCCGTTCGGTGAACGAAGCGATGCTGGCCAGCGTTTCAGATCCGATTCGCGGCGTCACGACCAACACGGTGGGTAATGTGCAGTCGCGAGTTCCGTACCAGGGCTGGAGCGCGGCCTCGCTGCAACAGGTGGAGTCGGCGGGGGCCATGTGGTACAACGGCCTGGAGGTGAGCCTCACCAAGCGCTTCAGCTCGGGCCTGCAGTTCCTGGCCTCCTACACGTGGTCGAAGACGCTCGATACCGATGGCGCCAACGTGGTGCAGAATTCGGGCGCCGGAACGGCCATCGGAGAGCAGAATAACGACCGCCAGCGCTATGGCCCGGCGAGTTTCAGCCGCCCGCAACGATTCATCGTGAGTTACGTCTACGAACTGCCCTGGCTGAAGGCGAGCAAGGGTCTGGTGCACACGGCTCTGGCGGGTTGGAGCGTGGCGGGAGTCACGACCTTCCAGTCGGGACAGCCGCTTACGATTCTGTCCACGAACACGAACAATGTTTACGGAATCACCAGCACATCCGGCGATCGCGCGCAGCTCGCACCGGGTTGCACCTACCCCCAGATCGGGACGGCGGGCAGCGTCACGTCGCGGATTCTGAGCTACTTCAACACGGGGTGCTTCACTAAGGCGCCGGTGATCGGCAGCGATGGTGTGGGAACGGGCTTCGGCAACAGCGGCGTGGGAATCGTTCGCGGGCCCGCACAGAACAATTTCGACATCTCGCTGGCCAAGCAGTTTCCGATGTACCGCGACCGGGTCGCCCTGCAATTCCGCGCAGAGTTCTTCAATACGTTCAATACGCCGCAATTCGCGAGTCCGGACACCACGTTCACCGACGCGGCATTTGGCCAGGTTACCGCGACATCGGTCAGCCCCCGTCTGATACAGTTGGCGCTTAAGGTGGTCTTCTAATGCGGAACGGCGTGGCGCAGGCACTCATGCCGACGCTTTACCGGCTCGCACCAGGCCCCCCAAAAGCAAGAGTGGGGACGCGGCAGGCAGGAGTGCCTGCGCCACGTTGCTTCGCGCTCTTCCTTGTGCTGGCCTGCTTCCCTGCCTGGGCGCAGTCCGTGGACAGCCAGGGAGAAGTTACTACGCATCACCAGGCCGCCATTGGCGGCAAGACCCTGGCCTACACCGCGCGCGCAGGCATGATCCCGATCCGCGACAACGAGACCGGGGACGTGCACGGGAACATGTTTTTCATCTCGTACACCCTCGATCGGCCCACCGGATTGCCGCCGCGTCCACTCACTTTTCTGTGGAACGGCGGACCCGGGTCGAACTCGGGCCTCGTGCACCTGCTGGGCTTCGGACCGAAACGGATCGCCCTTGCGACGGGCTCGATGACGCGCTGGTCGCCCGCGGGCACAACGCTGGTGGACAACCAGGATACCTGGCTCACGTTCACCGATCTGGTCTTCGTCGATCCGGTCGGCACCGGCTACAGCCGGCCGGCCAAACCCGAATACGGCGCGGAGTTTTACCAAGGCCGTGGCGATGCCGAATCGGTGGCGGAATTCATCCGCGTGTATCGTGTCCGAGCGGACGCGTACGATGCCCCACTGTACATCGTGGGCGAGAGTTATGGCGTAACGCGATGCGCCCTGGTGGCCGAAGCCCTGGAGCGCCGCCACACCAACCTGACTGGCGTGGTCATGCTCTCGGGCGGTTTTCCGCTGGCCGACATCGGGCCTGGCCAGCGCACCACGCTGAATCTCCCGACCCTCACCGCAGCCGCCTGGTACAACCAAAAGCTGCCGCCGGACTTGCAGTCGCAGGACCTGCGGAGCGTGCTGCGGGCCTCGGAGGCATATGCGAAAGGCGATTACGCCCCGGCGCTTGCGAAGGCCGAGAGCTTAAGCGCAGACCAGCGCGAGTCGGTCGCTGCGCAACTGGCGCGCTTCACGGGAATGCCGGCGGGGCAGATCGATCGCGCCAAACTCGCCGTGACCATGGAGCAGTTCTCCAACGGACTACTGGCGGAGAAGAACCTGATGGTGGGCCACTACGACAGCCGCCTCGTGGGCCCGCGCGACCCCGCGCCGCAGTACGATCCCACCACCGATCCAAGCTTGAAGGATATCCTGGATAACGTCTCCGTGCTGCGCTATCTGCGGCGGGAACTCGGCTACCAGAGCGATCTGAATTACCAAGGGCCTTTCGGGGGTGCCTATCCGCCTCCCACCAGCTTTCGCGGCGATTGGATGTCGGTGCGCTGGAATCGAAGCGGGCCGCAACCCTCGCCAACCGACGCCTTTCGCAAGGCGATGGCGTCGAACCCGGCGCTGCGCGTGATGGTGGTCAGCGGGATCTACGACCTGGTGTCCAGCTATTTCGCCATCGAACAGGCGGCAGCCCAGTTGCCGGCGGATGTCAAAGCGCGAGTCGTCGTGCGTACGTACGCCGGCGGCCATGCGATTTACACAGACGACGGCGTGCGCCACCAGTTCCGGCTGGATGCGGAGCCGTTCTACGCGAAAGGGCCGAAATGAGAGGGCTGGCAGTATTCGCCTTGACGGTGATGGCGTGCCTCGGAGAGGAGCCGCAACTGGCCACCACGCATCACCAGGTTCGCGCCAACGGGCAGGTCCTTCACTACACCGCGCGTGCCGGGCTCATTCCCATTCGCAATAACGATGCCGGCGATCTCCACGCCAGCGTCTTCTTCGTCGCCTACTCGCTGGACGTGACTCCCGGCCAGCCTGCGCGGCCCGTGACATTCCTCTGGAATGGAGGTCCGGGCGCCAATTCGGCACTGGTACACCTGTCGGGCTTCGGCCCGCGCCGCATCAAGAGTTCCGACGCCCCGGCCACTTCCGCCGCCGTGCCGCCCGTCATCGAGGACAACGACGCGACCTGGCTCGAATTCACAGACCTGGTGTTCGTGGACCCCGTGGGCACGGGCTTCAGCCGTCCCGTAAAGGCCGAGTACGAGCCGGAATTCTACAGCACCTTGGGCGACATCGCGTCAGTCGCCGAGTTCATCCGCGTATACCGCACGCGCTACGATCTCTTCGACGCGCCCGTCTTTCTGGCCGGTGAGAGCTACGGCACCTGGCGCGCGTCGGGCGTAGCGGAACAACTGGAGAAGCGCGGCCAGCACGTCGCCGGCGTCATCCTGATTTCGGGCGGCATCCAGATGGGGCCGGTCTCTCCCGACCCCGTGCGCGTCGCACTTTTCGTGCCCAGCCGGACAGCCGCCGCGTTCTACCATCACAAGCTCGCGCCCGAGTTGATGCGCGATCAGAAGGCAACCCTGCAGGAGGCCGAGTCGTGGGCGTTGAACACCTATGCGCCGGCATGGGAGCATCGGGACCGGCTCAGCGATGCGGAGCGTGACAGGATCATCGCAGCCCTCGCGCGCTACACAGGCGTCGATCCCTCCTGGATCGATCGTAAGACTCTCATGATGACCTCGCCGCAGTTTACGGCAGCGCTGCTGCGCGATCAGAAACTGGCGCTCGGGCGCTACGACATGCGAGTGAAAGGTCCGGCTCCCGCCGGCGATACCGCGGCCCGGAACACGCTCGTGGTCCGTTACCTGCGCCAGGAACTGCAGTTCAAGACCGGCCTCGCCTATCAGGGAATCGAGGAAGGCTATTCTCCCTCCGCGACGCCGCCTCGCGGAATCGGATCGCGGTGGGCCTGGGACCACCTCGAAAAGGGAGCGCCTACAGCGGTCGCCAATGTGGGGTCGGGCGATGGCCCGCCGCCCGCGCAGCCGTGGCTTCGCCGCGCCATGGTCATCGACCCCGCGCTGAAGGTGTTCCTGGTGGCGGGCCAGTATGACTCACTCAACAGTTGCGCCGATAACCGCTACCTGGTGGCGCACCTTCAGCCGGCCGAGTTCGGCCGCAACATCACGCAGGGCTGCTATCCCGGCGGCCACATGATGTACGACACTAAAGAAGCCCGCTACATGCTGAAGCGAGACGCCGCGGCCTTCATCCGGAACGCGGCCGAGAAAGCGAGGTGAGAGATGGAGGTTACCCGTCGTAACTGGATTGCCGCCGCCGGAGTCGCCGCCGCCGTTTCCCGGGCGAGCGCGGCCGTCCCGGGTTTGCCCGACAGGGCCGAATTTCCGGTAGTGAAATCAGAGGTCTGCCTCAACAACGCGCGTTGGCACCCCATCAGCGCGGGGGCCACGCGCGCGGTGCAGCAGTATCTCGAGTACAAAGCCACCGGCGGCGGAGCGGCAGCCGACTACGGCAGTGAACTGCAGAATTCCGCCAGGCAGCAGTTTGCGAAGCTGATCAATGCCAAGCCCGCGGAGGTAAGTTTCGTTCCGAGCACGACCGTCGGCGAAAACCTGGTTGCGTCGGCAATCGATCTGCCGCGCAGCGGCGGCAGCGTGGTGACCGACGCCCTCCACTTCGAAGGCTCGCTCTACCAGTACGGCGAACTGGCGAAGCAGGGCCTCGAACTGCGCATCGCCCGGCCGCGCGAGTGGCGCATCGACTTGAAGGACCTCGACCGCCTGATCGACTCCAAGACCAAACTCGTCGCTCTCTCGGCTGTCTCCATGATCAACGGCTACCAGCCCGACCTGAAGGCCGTTTGCGACCTCGCACACTCCCGCGGCGCGCTGGTGTATGCCGACGCCGTGCAGGCCGTCGGCGCGGTGCCCGTGGACGTGCGCGCGAGCGGCGTCGATTTCCTGGCCTGCTCCAGTTACAAATGGCTCATGGGCGACATGGGCCTCGGGTTCCTGTACGTGCGCGAGGATCTGCTCGATCGCGTGCGCCGCAGCCAGTACGGATTCCGGCAACTGACGCGCGTCGAATACCACGTCTTTCCGTACGACCCGCCCGGCGCCGCCGTCATGGACTGGACGGCTTCGCCCACGGCGGCCGGCCATTTCGAGGTCGGCACCATTTCGAACACTACCGCTGCCTGCCTGAAGCATTCGCTCGGTTACATCCTGGAGGTGGGTGTCGAGAAGATTCAGGCGCACCGGCAACCGCTCCTGCGCCGCCTGCAAACCGAACTGCCGCGTCTCGGTTTTCAACCGATGACGCCGGCCGACAGCACCTCCCCGATCGTCACCTTCGCCAAGGAAGACATGCGGGAAGTCGCGGCGCGGCTCAAGCGTGCCCAGGTTGATATCGCGGTCTATCCTCACCGCATGCGTATCTCGCCCTCCGTTTATAACGATCAGGGCGATGTCGATAAGCTGCTCGCTGCCTTAAGTTAGCACGTTAGGATCGGCTGCCGGGTTCCGCCATGCGGCTCACCGCCTCGCGCAACTCGCGTTCTTTCCGCCAGTCAGTCAAAAGGGGGAACGGCCCCCTACTGATTCCTGGTTTCCTCGAGCTTTTTCTGGTATTCGTAGACGGCGGCGTTCCACTCGAGCAGGTCGCGGTCGTCCAGGGGCATGGCCCCCGATGGAAACAGTCCGCCTGTCCGCTTGAACGCATAGATGGCAGCGGCATCCACACCGGCTTCGGCCATCAGTCGCGCCAGAAAATCGATGGCGTAATCCGCGTCCGTCGGGCTTCGGAACTGCGGCGTGTCGGCGTCGGGGTCGAAGAAGAAGGGATCGTCGGGACCCATTTCCCGTCCGAATTTCCGTCGGAACGCCGCGGTCTGCTCGCGGTAAATGGGGGTCTCATCCGGTTCGAGTGCCCGACCTGTCAGAAGTATGCGCGCAAATGCCTCATCCATGGCGACGGCGAGCAGCCGTTCGTTGCTCTCGTCTCTATGGTGGCGCTTCGAGGATTTTCGTATCACGACAGTTTCTCTCCTGATACTGACGGAGAGTGCGGACGATTATTGGCGCCAGCAAGCGAAATTTCACAGCGGCATTTTTAGACGACCGCCACCTGCAGGCCGCGGAAATACTCGACGGTCAGCCGCATTCCCTGTTCCAGGGCGACGGCCGGTTCCCAGCCCAGGAGCGCGCGGGCCTTGCCAATGTCGGGTTTCCGCTGCTGCGGGTCGTCTTGCGGCAGGGGGTGGAACACAATTTCCGACTTCGTCCCCGTCAAACGGCGGGTGTACTCCGCGAACTCGAGGATGGTCATCTCGTGGGGATTTCCGAGATTGACGGGGTACCGCTCGTCGGACTGCATCAGGCGGCAGAGGCCGTCCACCAGGTCGCTGACATAGCAGAAACTGCGGGTCTGGGATCCATCGCCGAAGACCGTGATTGGGTCGCCGCGCAAGGCGCAGTCGAGAAAGGTCGGCACCACGCGCCCGTCGTTCAGTTTCATGCGCGGGCCGTAGGTGTTGAAGATGCGGGCAATGTTGGTCCTTACACCGTGCTTGCGGTGATACGCCATGGTAATCGCTTCGGCGAAGCGTTTGCTCTCGTCGTAGCAGGAGCGCGGCCCCACCGGATTGACATTACCCCAATAGGTTTCCACCTGCGGGTGGACCAACGGGTCGCCATAGCACTCCGAAGTTGAACTGAGGAGGAAGCGGGCGCACTTCTCGAGTGCCAGTTCGAGCATCCGTCGCGTGCCCGCCGAACCAACGTCCAATGTCTCGATGGGATGTTCGAGGTAGTCTTTGGGACTGGCGGGTGAGGCGAGATTCACGACGCAATCGACGGCGCCTTCGACCACGAACGGCCGTGTGATATCGCGCTGCTCAAACGAAAAGTGTGGTTTGCCGACAAGGTGCGCCAGGTTACGCGGACTGCCAGTCAGATAATTGTCGAGACCTACCACGGTGTGGCCATCCGCCAGCAAACGGTCGCAAAAGTGCGAGCCGATAAAGCCGGCGGCGCCGGAAACGACGATCCGCAAAGCTCCCTCCGAATTCCCATTCTAACGAAGCCGGAAAGCCGCTCGCGTGCTAAATTCAAAGCGGAACGATATGACAGACCCATCGTGGACGGAACGAGCGGTTCTGCTCGTGTTGATCGTCGCGTCGCTCACGCTCTTCTGGTGGCGTTTTCGCAGAGTTCTGGACATCATCCGCCACTCCCGAGCCACTCCCGAATTCGAAGTTGCGCCGGTCGGCCCGCGCATCCGGCAGTTTCTCTGGGAGGTCATGGCACAGGGCAAGGTGATCCGCCAGCGGCCGCTGCCCGGACTGGCCCATGCATTCGTCTTCTGGGGCTTTTGTGCGTTCGGGCTGATCACCATCAACCACATCGCGCGGGGTTTCGGTGGAAGTCTGCTTTCGCCGCAGAGCGCCTTCGGCAGATTCTACTTCGGATTCGTAGCCGTGTGGGCGGTTGCCGTGGCGGTTTCGATCGCCGGACTGTTTGTGCGGAGGTTCCTGGTCCGCCCGAAATGGCTCGGCGAGGTCTCGCCTGAGTCCGGCTTCATCGCATTCCTCATCTTCGCGTTGATGGTGACCTACCTGGGAGGCCTCTGGTTCCCGGAATCGAGCCCGGCGGGTAAGCTGATGTGGTGGGCTCATACCCTGGCGCTCGCTACGTTCCTGCCTTTGATCCCGCATACCAAGCATTTACACCTGGTGCTCAGCCCGATCACGGTGTTTCTGCGCCGCGACGGCTTCAGCCACATTCCGCCGCTCCAGGGAGATGAAGATTTCGGTCTCGACACCGGCAAGGACATCACCCGGATCGAGGCCCTGCAGGCCTTCTCCTGTGTGGAATGCGGGCGCTGCACCGAACACTGTCCCGCCTACAACACCGGAAAGGTGCTCAATCCCAAGGAAATCATTTTAGGGTTGCGGGGCTATCTGAACGAGTTCGGCGCCGCAGGGGAGGCGCCCCTGTTGGGCAAGCACCTTTCCGAAGAAGCTGCCTTCCAATGCACCACGTGCGGAGGTTGCGAGTTCCAATGTCCTGTGGGTATCCAACATCTGCCGATGATCATTGGACTGCGCCGGGGCGCGGTGAACACCGGCAAGTGGGAGGACGACTACGGCACGAAACTGTTCCTGAACCTGGAGCGTAATGGCAACGCCTTGGGGTTCGCCGCGAGTGAACGGACCAGGTTCATCGAGAAGAACGAACTGCCGATCTACGACGGCACCCAGGAATACTGCCTGTGGCTTGGCTGCATGGGGGCGTACGATCCGCAGGGCAGGGAGATCGTGCTCGCGCTGGCGCGCGTCCTGCGGCACCTGGAAGTGACGTTCGGCGTGCTGCGCAAGGAGAAGTGCACCGGCGATCCGGCGCGGCGCCTGGGTAACGACCTGGCTTTTTCGCAGGTCGCCGAGGCGAATATCGAAATGCTGAAATCCGCGAAGGTGGGCAAGATGGTTTCGATCTGCCCGCACTGCGTTCGGACGATCGGCACCGACTGGCGGGAGGCCGGCGCTACGTTCGAGATCGAGCATCACAGCGAGCTGCTGGCGCGGCTGCAATCCAGGCTGCCCGGAGCGAACGGAGCGAGGGAAACGGTTGTATTTCACGATCCCTGCTACCTGGGCCGCTACCGCAACATCTACGAGGCGCCGCGCGAGGTGCTTGCCCGCACGGCGGATGTGATCGACCCGGCGCGCGCGCGGGAGAGGTCGTTCTGTTGCGGCGCGGGAGGCGGGCAGATGTTCCTCGGCGAGGAAAAGGGAAAGCGCGTCAACGTGACGCGGGTCGAAGATCTGGTGGGAACGGGAGCAGCCGTGATCGGCACGGCGTGTCCGTTCTGCCAGACGATGTTCCGCGACGCGCTCGGCGTGGTCACGCAGACCCCCCCAAAACTGCTCGACATCGCGCAGTTGGCGGCGGCGTCGATTCCGGCGGAAGCAGGGCGTAAGGTGCTATAATTCGATGGTGGCGCCGATGGAAATCGCGCCGCGCTTCCAGCCAGAATCACTCCGAGCGGGCGCGTAGCTCAATTGGCAGAGCAAGTGACTCTTAATCACTAGGTTGAAGGTTCGATTCCTTCCGCGCTCACCAGAAAAATCACCCTTTGGTGTGGCCATTTTTGTACCCTTCCGATTTATTCTGGATGAGCGTCACGGCCGAAAGTGTCTCGGGAGTCTCGGGAATAGATCTTTCCCAAGATTCTCTCCAATCAGCTTCCGCGATGATCAGGCGGTTGGAACGGGACCCGGTGCTGGAAAATGCGAGGTGACATCAGTGGGCTGTACCCAAGGGATGCACCAGGATTACGACCTGCTCTTTGGCTTGACCAGTCCGGTTAAGTCGAATCCCGCGATTCGAAGTATCTTGAGCCCGAATGTGTGGCGGCCGCGGCCCGTATCTACCACCTCACAGAGGCAGCGGCCGTTGGCCAGAATCAGAGAGCCGTCGGTAAAAGTACTCGCGTTGGCCGAGTAGATCTTGCGAACCACCTGAGGCTCGAATCGGACCCTGTGCGGACTGGTGTACGCGTCATTGCCTTCACCAGCAGACTGAGAGCCAGAAAGCCGCTCTCCGCATCTTTTGGCAGCATCACGCTCGACAATGCGGCGGTCGTCACCATTCGCTGTTCGGCAGACAGCAATTCCGTGTCGCGAACGCCCAACTGGAAATAGGGCAGGGCTTCGTCACGGTCTTGAGTCGCGGCCGCTGTGCCCGCATAGAGCAGCGCGCGCTTCACGCCGCCACGAATCGTGTTGGAGAGCGTGAACGCCCACCGCGGATCTCTTCTTTCCAAGGCGCCTGCCGCCTCCGCATAATCCACCAGCGTTCGAACCTGCCCGCTCACGCCCTGGTCGTCCACTCCATGAAGCAGGTCGCGCGCCTCGGAGAACTGCTTCGCTCCCGCCAGGGCGGGCACCTTCGTCACCAGCCGGTCGGGCACGTGAGCCGCTTCACCGCCCCGGGGTCGGCGCCCTGCGCCCCGGTGAACGCCGATCGCACCTGGCCGGCCCCCGAACCTGCCAGTTCCGTGATCTGGGGCAAGGCCTCGCGAAGTTTGTCGGCATAATCGGCCACGTAGTCGTCCGCCTTTGGGAATCGCCCGGCCAGCGCAACCGCCCATTCGAGGTCGGTTTTGCCGGGTGCCGTCCGGCGAACCTCTTGTTCGGCTGCTATCGCACTCAACACCATTATTAAGAGCAATGCAAGATTCC
>DATJWB010000077.1:0-37431 GCA_035501495.1 Bryobacteraceae bacterium
GCATGATGTCAATCGTGCCGGACGTCGTGATCGTGTCGATGATCCGCGAACTGGGACCTTTGGTTACGGCGATTGTGGTGATCGGCCGTTCGGGCTCGGCGTTCGCGGCCGAAATCGGCACCAAAAATGTGACCGAAGAAGTGGACGCGCTGCGCACCATGTCGTTCGATCCGGTGGGTTTCCTGGTGGCGCCCAAGTTTGTGGCGATGCTCATCATGCTCCCCACGTTGACCACTTGGGGGAACTTGATGGGTGCGGTGGGCGGGAGCATCTTCGGTGTGACCGGCGGCGGTTTCACGTTTCTGGGCTACTTCAAGGAGACGCTGAGTGCAATCGTCGTCGGGGACGTAGTCACCGGCTGGATCAAGAGCGTAGTGTTCTCGGTGGTGATCACGGCTGTCGGCTGCCAGGAAGGTTTTAACACGGGAGGCGGCCCCGAGGAGGTTGGACGTTCGACCACATCCGCCGTGGTGACCGCGATCTTCGGAGTGATCCTGGTGGATGTGATTTTCACCACGATTTTCTATGTGACGAAGGGCGCATGAGGCTAACAGGCATACGGAGCACATATGGCCGAACCACAACCAAGAGCCGTGGCAATCAAAGTCGACAATCTGCGTGTGAGCTATGGGACGCGCGAGATCCTCCATGGAATTTCGTTTGAAGTGCTGAAGGGCGAAACGCTGGTGATTCTGGGTGGCTCGGGATCTGGCAAGAGCACGTTGTTGAGGACCATGGTCGGCCTGCAGAAGCCTACGGCGGGTGACATTCACATTAATGGAATCGCCACCAGCAAGCTTTCGGAACGTGAGATGGACGCGATTCGGGCGAAGATTGGGATGTCCTTCCAATCGGGCGCCCTGTTCGGATCGATGACCGTGGGTGAAAACGTCTCCCTGCCCCTGCAGGAGCACACCAAGCTGGAAGCATCCACGATCGAAATCATGGTTCGGATCAAGCTGAGCCAGGTAGGCCTCGAGAAGTTTGAAGACTTCATGCCCTCTGAACTGAGCGGCGGCATGAAAAAGCGTGCCGCGGTGGCGCGTGCTCTGGCGATGGATCCGGAGATTCTCTTTTTTGACGAACCCTCGGCGGGACTGGATCCCATCGTGGCCGCCGGCCTCGATCACCTGATCCTCAACCTGAAGAAAGCCTACTCCATATCGATGGTGGTGGTGACGCACGAATTGGCGAGCGCCTTTCTGATTGCGGATCGGATGGTGTTGGTGGACCGCGGGTACATCATTGCGGACGGAACTCCGCAGGAGTTACAAGCCAGCACTAACCCGCGCGTCAGGCAGTTTCTGGACCGGGTGCCGGAGGCGGATGTCGGCCAAGAGGCGGACGCGTTGGAGATGTTAACCGGGGATCGAAAGAAGAGGTAGCGAGATGATCGTTATCTGCCTGAGAGGATTTTATGAATAGCAAGCGGGAACAGGTGTGGGTCGGCGTATTCGTGGTGATCGCGACCGCCATACTGATCGGGGTGACGCTCTCCGTGTCCGGTGCCTTCGCGAAAAAGGGCATTGAACACCGGGCCTACTTTAAGTACTCCGGCGGTCTTGAGCCTGGGGCGCCGGTCCGCTATGGCGGCTTTCCAGCCGGCAAGATCGAAAGTCTGCGCATAGACCCATCGGACACCACGCAGATCGAGATCACGCTCATGGTGTATCCGGAGATTCCGGTAAAGACAGACAGCCTGGTCAGGCTCACGTCCCTTGGCGCCCTGGGCTCCAGCTATCTCGAGATCAGCACGGGTACCAAAGAGGCTCCGCTCGCGCCGCCGGGGAGTGTCATCAAATCGAAGGAAACGGTGGGGCTCGGCGATCTTGGCGACGTCATCGCCGGAATTGTCCCCAGTGCGGACACCGTCATGCATAGCCTGAATGACCGGCTGGGCGAATTGAAGGTCACGATCGCGGGCGTGAACGATGTCGTGGGCGAGCCAAACCGCAAGAGCATCGCCGACAGTCTCTCGAACCTCAGCACAATTGTGGCCGATTCGAAGCCCAAGATTTCGGCCTCCCTGACAAATTTCCAGACAGCTACGGACAAACTGACTCCCGTAATGGCGAACGTGCAGACGGCGAGCGATAAGCTCACGCCCGTGCTGGACGATCTGAAGGGAACCATCAAGCAGGCGACGGACGCGTTGGCCCACGTGGATTCCATTGTGGTGGAGAACCGTCCGGACATCCGGGCATCCATCGAGAAGACACGCAAAATGCTGAGCGGCGCATCCGACCTTGTGGAGATTGTGAAGAACACCGCGGACCGAAACTCGGACAACATGGACGAAACCCTGGCCAACATCCGCGCGGCAACCGAATACATAAAGCAAATGACGGACACACTCAATCGCAAGCCTTCGATGCTGATCCGGGGAGAGACGGGCAAGGACCGGGCGCCAGGTACCACCAAGTAGACAGCACATTCGACAGAGGTGAATTATGCATCGAGCATTTCTGACAATTTCGATTTCAATGATCGGTTGGGGACTGGCCGGATGTGGCTCGCCCAAGCCGGTCAAGTACTACACTCTGCAGATACCGGCGGCGCCGGCGAGTTCCGTTCATAACAGTGCGATTGACCTGGTGGTGAGCCGCGTCTCGGGATCGGATCTGCTGGAGGCGTCGCCGATCGTTTATAAGATGGGCACACACGAAATCGGCACCTATTCCTATCACCACTGGACGGGGGCCCCGACCGAAATGGTCCAGGAAAAGTTGATCCGCCTGCTGCGGAGGTCCGGAGAATTCCGGTCGGTCGTCGGGTCCGAAAGCAAAACCGGCGGCACAGCCAAGGGTGACGGTCTGGTGCTGCGCGGCAGGCTCTACGAGTTCTCCGAAGTGGACGGCGACTCGGTTCAGGGACTCGTGACGATGGAATTTGAATTGTACAACCAGAGTTCTTCCAAGGTCGTCTGGACGCATTTCTACTCCCAATCCGAACCCGTAACGACCAAGGCAGTGACGGCTGTTGTTCAAGCGATCGACCACAATCTGGATCGCGGACTCAATGAAGTTGTCGATGAGTTGAACAAATATTTGACGGCGAACCCTCCGGGAAAGAGCTGACCCTCGGCCCCGGAAGAAGGAGGCGCAAACACAATGAGCACGGCCATCCATGGGGAGAAAAAGACGGTGCTGGTAGTGGACGATGCTCCAGCCAACGTTCGCATCGTCAACGAGATTCTGCGCGATACCTACAAGGTGCGGGTCGCGACGAACGGGGCAAAGGGCATTGAACTTGCAGCCGGAACCCCGCATCCTGACCTGATCCTGCTGGATGTGGTCATGCCGGGTATGGACGGCTACGAGGTCTGTTCCAGGCTGAAGGCCAGTTCTTTCACGCGCGACATCCCGGTTATCTTTCTAACGGGACAGACGGAAACCAGCGACGAGACCCGGGGGTTCGAAGTCGGGGCAGTGGACTATATCCGTAAACCGTTCTCTCCGGCTATCGTCGCGGCCAGGGTTCAGACCCACCTGGCGCTGCGCGAAACCCGGGAACTGCTGGAGCGGCAGTTGCTCACCATTCGGCAGGAGTTGGAGACCGCCCGGGAAATCCAGATGTCGATTCTCCCGCAAACGATCCCGGTGATCGGTGGCCTCGATATCGCCGCAAGCTATATCCCAATGACCTCGGTGGCCGGAGATTTCTACGATTTTGCCGTCATTAACGACCACAAGATCGGGATTCTGGTGGCGGACGTGTCCGGACACGGCATGCCCGCGGCGCTCATCGCGTCGATGCTCAAGATCGCTTTTGCGGCGGAGTCCGATCACGCCGGCGATCCGATCCGGGTATTGACGGGACTGAACCAGGCCTTGTACGGGAAATTTCAGGGCCACTACGTGACGGCAGCCTACGCCGTCATCGACACCAGGAACCAAACGCTTTGCTATGCGGGGGCCGGACACCCACCGCTCCTGCTGAGGGACAGCGATTCTGGAGTTGTCCGGCGCGTGTTGGAGAATGGCCTTTTTCTAGGATACTTTCCTGACCCCACCTATTCTGCCGTCGAGGTTCCCTTCCGTAAGGGGGACTGGCTACTCCTCTATACGGATGGGATTCCCGAGATGATGAACGAGTCCGCAGAACAATTCGGGGGGGCTCGCCTGGAGCAATACCTGAAAGAAAATGCGGCGCCTCCCGCGGCCGATTTCGCCGCCGGCCTGCTCAAGCATCTGTCCGTATGGAGCGGCCAGGACTCGGGCGGGGAACCGGACGATGATGTCACTCTGCTGCCCGTTCATTTCCTGGCCGGCGAGTGAAGCCCAAAATCCTGCCGAACTCAGAGAGGCCGTATGACCATCTCGAGACGATTGACCGTCCTGCTCGCCGTACCTCTGCTTGCCCTGGTTGCGTTCGGCGTTTTCGTGGAACTACAGATTGGCCGTGTCGAAGGACTGAGCCGGTTCGTCATCGACATACAGGTGGAGAGCGTTGCAACTCTGGGGAAAATGCTCCGGCACCTCGACGACGCGCGAGTGATCGTCCGCAACTGTCTGATGGCCACAGACCCGGCAGACCGAGTGCGATCGGAAGAGGCGTTCCACGACAGCCAGACGCGGCTTGGTCAATTGCTGACCCTGTACGAACAGAAATTTGTGTCCGACGAAGAGGACCGGAGGCTGTTGAACCAGTTTGTCGACTTGCACCGCCGGTGGTCCGCTGAAGCGGATAAACTCATCTCCCTCAACGCGGAGGGGCGGCGGGCGGATGCGATTGAGCGAATGTTCAACGGAACCTTCCCGGATCTGGGGCTGCGTGCGGGAAACATTTTCGAACAATGGGTAGAACATAACGAACGGTTGGCAAACGGTGCCGGAAACTCCAGCCTGGCGGCCCTCGTGAACGCCCGGCGGAACCTGCTGATTGTCGTGGGCCTGGTTCTGATGATCTCGGGGATCGGAGGGATCGTTACTTTCCGACGCATCGTACATCCGATTCGCGGCCTGCAACAGGCGGTCGAGGCCATTGCACAGGGGGATTATGTGCATGCGGTTCCATTTACGGAATCCGCGGATGAGACCGGGGCACTGGCACGCTCGGTGGAGGTATTGAGGCACGGTGCTGCGGCCCTTGCGGAAGAGCGGTGGGTTAAGGCGAATCTCGCCAAGATCACCGGCGTGCTGCAGGGGGCGGCGTCGCGAGAAGAGTTCGCGATGCGGCTGATATCTGGCCTTGTGCCCGCGCTGGGCGGAGGCGTGGCCGCATTCTATATCTTCGACAAAGAGCAGAATCGCCTGCAGCGTGCGGCCAGCTATGGCTTGGCGGAAGGCGCCGGCGCGGAATGGGTGCAACTGGGCGAGGGACTGTCCGGCCAGTGCGCGCGCGATCATTGCCGGATTGACCTCACCGATCTGCCGCCGGGTTACCTGCGGATCTCCTCCGGGCTGGGCGGTGCTGAACCGGCCCGAGTCTCGGCCTTCCCGGTGCTCTCGGGCCCAACGCTGCTCGGCGTGTTCGAATTCGCGTCGTTCCGCGCGTTGAACGCGAATGAACAGACTCTGGTGATGGAACTCGCCCCTCTGGTCGCCATGAGTCTGGCGGTGCTATTGCACAATCTGGCGACGCAGGAACTGCTGGTGCAGACCCAGGAGCAGGCGTGCCAATTGGAGTTGCAGTCGCAGGCGGCCACCAGGCGCGCCCGGTACGATGCGATGCATTCCGATATCGGAGCGGCGCTGGTTCAATCGAACGACTTTCCGAACATGATGCAATCCTGCGCGGAGTCGGTCTTGCGCGGTGTGGACGGCGTCTTCTCTCGAATCTGGATGCTGGAGCCGGGGACCGACACGCTGGTGTTGTGCGCCAGCGCCGGACTGTACACGGCCCTAAATGGGTCGCGGGCAAGATTGAAGATCGGAGAGCGCAAGATCGGACGGATTGCCGCTACCCAGCAAGCGTTGGAGACCAATGCCATCGGGAGCGAACCTGGTGTCGATCCGGAATGGGTGCGGCTGAGCGGGATCGTCTCATTCGGAGGGTATCCCTTGATAGTTGGCGACCGGCTCGTGGGCGTCATAGTGACTTTCGCCCGCCACATCATGTCGGAGGAAGACTTCCAGGCACTGAGACAGGCGTCCGCGCGGATCAGCCTCGGCATCCAGCGCCGGCAGACTGAAGTAGAGCTGGAAGCCGCCAAAGTCAAGGCGGAAGAAGCGACCGCCGCCAAATCGATGTTCCTGGCCAACATGAGCCACGAGATCCGCACTCCGATGAACGCCATTATCGGCATGACGCACCTGGCGTTGAAGACGGATCTCAGCGCCAAACAGCGCGATTACCTTTCGAAAGTCAAGATTGCGGCAGGGGCACTGCTGGGGATTATCAACGACATCCTGGACTTCTCGAAGATTGAGGCCGGCAAGTTGGACATCGAGGAAGCCGATTTCCGCTTTGAGGATGTCCTCAACAACCTCTCTACAGTGGTCGGACAGAAGGCCAACGATAAGAACCTGGAGTTCCTGATCGCTGCCCAGCCGGACATCCCCGCCAACCTGGTGGGCGATCCGTTGCGCCTGGGTCAGATTCTCATCAACCTGGTCAATAACGCCGTAAAGTTCACAGAGAAGGGCGAAGTCCTGGTGACAGCGGCGATCGAAAGCCGGACCTCCAGCCGGGTAACCCTGAAATTTGCGGTTCGCGATACGGGTATTGGGATGACGCCCGAGCAGAGTGCGCGCCTCTTTCAGGCGTTCACCCAGGCGGACACTTCGACTACCCGCAAGTTCGGCGGCACCGGACTGGGCCTTTCCATCAGCAAACGGCTGGTGGAGTTGATGGGAGGCAGCATCTGGGTGGAGAGTGCCGCGGGTGCGGGCAGCACCTTCTACTTCACGGCCTCCTTCGGTATCGGGTCGGCGGTTGCGGAATCCAAGCGCTTTCTTCCGGACCTGGCCGGCATTCGAGTGCTCGTGGTGGACGATAATGCCCAGGCTCGCGAGATTCTGACCGACGCCCTGCGAGGGTTTGCATTGCGCACGGAGGCCGTTTCTTCCGGTGTTGACGCTATCCGGGAACTAAGTGCCGCGGACTCGACCGATCCGTACTCCCTGGTCCTGATGGACTGGCACATGCCCGGTATGGACGGGCTGGAGGCAAGCCGCATCATCAAGCGCGAGGGTCGTCTTAAAAAGATCCCCCGCATCATAATGATCACGGCCTTCGGCCGCGAGGATGTACGCGTTCACGCGGAGGAGATTGGCATCGAAGGATACCTTCTGAAGCCCGTCAACTCGTCGTTGCTTTACGACACGCTGATGAATCTGTTCGGCGAGGCGGAATTGGATGGCGGCCGGGTCACGAGAGAGGAGTCCCCCGCCCAACTGGCGAGCGGATTACGCGTCCTGCTGGTGGAAGACAACGAGATGAACCAGCAGGTCGCGACGGAACTCCTGGAGAGCGCCGGCGCCATCGTCACTGTGGCCAATCATGGCGGAGAAGCCGTACAGAAGCTGAAGGAGGGGCCTGACCCGCCCGCTTTCGACATCGTCTTGATGGACCTGCAGATGCCGGTGATGGACGGCCACACGGCAACCAGGCTCCTGCGGGCCGATTCACGGTTCCGGAATCTCCCCATCATCGCGATGACCGCGCACGCACTGGTAGAAGAGCGGCAACGCTGCCTGGAAGCTGGCATGAACGATCACGTGACCAAGCCGATCGAACCCGACGCTCTATTCGCGGCTCTGCAGCGATGGGGAAAACCGAGGACGGACCAGGGCGCCAAACCGGAACCGGCGACTCCGGCGAAACCCCTACCAATAGCGGCGGAGGAGCGCCTTCCGCAGGTCGAAGGCATCGACGTTCCGGGTGGATTGAGGAGGGTTGCCGGGAACAAACGGCTGTATCGCAGTCTGCTGGAGCAGTTCGCTCAGAAGCAGGTGGGAGCCGCCGCGCAGATAGCCGGCGCGCTTTCCAACGCCGACTATGAACTGGCGGGCCGCATTGCCCACACCGTCAAAGGGGTGGCAGGCAATCTCGGCATAGAGCCGATTCAGGCAGTTGCCGAGAGAATCGAGCGGGGCATTCGGGCAAAGGACCAGTCGGTCAGCGGCTTGCTGCCGGAGTTCGAATCGGCGCTGGCCAGCATGGCGGACCGCATCATAAGCGCACTTACCGATACCAAGCCTCCAGCCCCGCCGCCCGAAAGCCCAAGGGAGTTTGACCCCAAGGCAGCCGCGGAGGCCTTGTCCCGAGTGAAATCGCTGATCGAGGCCAGTGACGGCGATGCAGTCAACGCCCTGGCGGACGTGGAGCGCGCCGTGGGGGCGGTGGTCGAGAAAACAGCCCTCGATGCGATTCGGAGCGCTCTGGACGAATTCGACTTTGAGACCGCCCTCTCCAGACTCAAGGAGATCGACGAGAGGTGCATGGCCGCAAAAGGCTGAGATGGAACTACTGAAGCTGTCCGCTCCCCCTCTCCGCCCCCAGGGTTTCGTCCATCTCCGCCTCGAGGATCTGCTGCACTACCTCCTCGACTACCGTGCGCAGGTGGTCGCCTTCTTTCACCAGTTCCACCAAAGCCGCTTTCCATTCCTCGCGTCCTGGCGTACACTGCTTTCGGGCCATGGTCCCTTTCCTTTCTGTCACCTAGCCGATGACCTTTTAAGGAAATATCATGGCCTCCTCAATTTGAGAACTTCTGAAGCTTAACCCGGGCGGACTGGGATCGTGAGCGATCCGCGGAAATCGAGTCCTACGTCCAGATCGAGACCGGGTGTACGATGAATCGCTGTCCCGTACCTCCTTCACTCTGGTGATGCTGGCGATCGCCGGCTCGATGGCCTTGCTCCTCGGGATGATCGGGATCTACGGCGTGATCTCCTACGCGGTTTCCTAGCGCCGCCGGGAAATCGGGATTCGTCTGGCGCTGGGGCCGAAGAACCCGCGCTGCGCGGCATGTTTGTGCCTCAGGCGCTGCGGCTCGCCGGCATCGGTGTGGCGCTTGGGATGGCGGTCTCCGTCGCTCTGACGCGTCTCCTGAAGTCGCTGCTGTTCCGGGATCAGCCCGCTCGACCCGCTGATGTATGTCGTGGTGCCGATGGTCTTGGTTGCGGCTACGGTGGTGGCCAGCTATTTGCCTGCCCGGCGGGCGGAGGCAGTGGATCCGGTCGAGACGCTGCGGGCGGGTAGACTGGGATGCATCGTGGGCAGGCCATTGAGCCTGGACTCGAGTGCCCGCGACACACCGCCCGGTGGCCTATGATAGCTCTATGGCGCAACAGAGCTCCACGATCGAGCTCGACAAGGATGCCGAGGCGAAGATTGCGGACCAGGTCACTCGCATCCTCGCCAGCAAAGCGTTCCGTCAGGCCGACCGCCTGAAACGCTTCCTGTCTTTCATCGTGGAAGAGACCGTCGCCGCCCGCGGCGAACGCCTGAAGGAGTACGTCGTCGGGGTGGAAGTCTTCGGCAAGCCCGAATCGTTCGACCCCCGAAACGATCCCATTGTGCGCGTCCAGGCAAGGCGCCTGAGAGCGCAGTTGGCCCGTTATTACCGCGAAGAGGCGCCAGACAGCGAGATCATCGTCGAGCTTCCCAAAGGCGGCTATGCCCCGGTATTCCGGCAGTTCCGGAGCGCGCCTGCGCGGCGGCCGGCCCGCCCTCCGCTGGTCAGCCGGAACACCGTTGTGGTGATTCCGTTCGCCGACCACAACCCGTCAGGCGGCCGGGATTACTTTTGCGAAGGGCTGACCCAGGAGATCATTCACACCCTCACCGGAACCGAGGGAATTCGCCTGGTAGCCTGGACTGGGAGCGATCCGATGGACCCGCACCGGGGGATCAAGGTCGCCGGGGAGGGACCCAACGCCGCTCTGATCGTCAGCGGAAGCGTGCGGAAGGCTGGCCCGCTGGCGCGCATCACGGCCAGTGTAATCGACGCGGCCAGCGGTTGCTATGTCTGGTCCGGCGCGGTCGAGCGCACCCTGGATCATGTCTTCGCCGTGCAGGAGGAGGTAGCCCGGCTGGTCGCCGGACAATTGAAGCATGAGCTGATTGGCGGAGCACCATCGGGCCACGCCCGCCGACCGGAAAACCTGGCCGCGTATAATCTCTACCTGCAGGGCCGCTATCACGTGAACCAGCGGACCGAGGAAGGTCTGCGCCGGGCCGTGGATTTTTTCGAGAAGGCGATTGTGGAGAACGCGCAGTATGCCCAGGCGTATTCGGGGCTGTCGGATGCTTACGGCCTCCTCGGCCATTATGGGGTCCTGGCGCCCGCGGAGGTTTGGACGAAAGCCGCGGCCAACGCGGCGTGGGCGGTCCACCTGGATGAGAATTCGGCGGAGGCTCACACCTCTCTTGCCCACGTCAAGTCCACTCAGGATTGGGACTGGACGGGAGCCGAGCAGGAATTCCAGCGCGCCATCGCCCTGGACCCGCGCTATCCGACGGCCCATCACTGGTATGCCATGTCCTGCCTCACGGCGCTTGCGAGGTTGGACCAGGCCTGTGAAGAGATGATGCTGGCCCAGGCACTGGACCCGGTCTCGTCGATCATTGGCCGCGATCTCGCGAGAATCTACTATTACAAGCAGGACTACGACGCGGCCCTGGAGCAATGCGATCACAACATCGAGTTGAATCCGCATTTTTCTCCGGCGTACTGGATGCTCGGCCTGGTGCAGGAGCAGCGAGGCGATTTCGACGAGTCCGCGGCGGCCTTCCAGCGGGCGATTCAACTGTCGCCCGGCAGCCCGCTGATGAAAGCCGCCCTGGGCCGCACCTTTGCGCTGTCCGGCAAGCAGAACGAGGCGATCCGCATCCTTCGTGAATTGCACGAGCTTGCGGGAAAGCGGTATGTTTCGCCGTTCGAACTTGCCGCCATACACTTCGCGCTCGGGCAGACCGACGAAGGCTTTCAATGGCTGGCGAAAGCCTTCCAGGACCGCTGCTTCGAACTGATCTGCCTCCGGGTCGATCCGCGGTGGGAATCGTTGCGCGGAAATCCGCGATTTCGGACGCTCTTTGAGCAACTCGGCGTGCCTTAGGACGCGGTTCCAGCGCGCAGTCCGATCGTGGGTTAATGAAAGCATGGACATCGCAGAAATCGTACGTCTGCTCGGGCAAACCATCGGCACCACGGCGACTGTGAAAAGCGTGTTTGGCGAGCCAGTGACCTCGGGCCAGCGGGTGGTCCTGCCCGTAGCGCAGATCCGCTGCTCATTCGGCGGTGGCGGCGGGGCAGGCTCGCGAGGCGAAGGCGAGCAGCCTCGAAAAGGCGGCGGTGGAGGAGGCGGCGTGATAGTGGCCAAACCCTGCGGCGTGGTCGAAGTGACGGCCGACGGCGCGAGATTTGTCTACTATCGCGAGACCGCCTTGCTGGCTGCAGCCGCTGCGGCTGGCTTTCTGTTGGGATTGGTGCTGGGATCGTGCCGGCGCGGGTCGAAGCCGGTTTGATTAATCCAAAAAACGGCAGTTAATTAATCGGAGATCAGTTGGATGGCCCCCACACCGCCTTGAATCTCGAGCCGGATCCGGACTTTTGACCGGTCGTACGAGGCGTTGAGATAGCGGTGACCCTCGCGGCGCATGCCCGGGGCGGTGATGGCACCGATGCCTCCCTGGGCTTCCGCCTCGACTCCCACGCCGCCCGGCAACCGGACCGTCACCTCCCCGACGCCGCCCTTGATGTGGACATCGTAGTTGTGCTTCGGATTTCCGCGCAGGTCCATTTCGAGCCGCCCCAACCCCATATTCACTTCCACTGCGCGCAGCGTCAGGCTGCCCAGGTTCAGTTGGGCATGGCCCGCCCCAAAGTGCACATTGACATCCATGGGCACTTCGCGATTCAGGCGGACATCCCACTCATATTTCGACCCGCCGATGCGGGCCTCGTGCTGCGACGGCTGTTCGATGCTCAAGTGGCTCCGCAACGGTCCGCTGTCGTAGCGTACGTAAGGTTTCCACGACGGCACATTGTAGGTGAAGTCGGCGCGCATGAGTTTCTGAGTGCCCGCATCGACGCGCAGATTGCCCATGCCCATCTGGAAGTCCACGCTGATGGCCTCCGACTTGTCCAGTTCAATCGAGCGAAAATCGTGCTGGGTGGGCCCGGCCGTCTCGATCACACAACCGCACAAGAAAACCAGCGGAGCGAGCAGCATCGCGCGTGTGGCAACCATGGGAACTCCTTCAGAAGAGAGGTACGTGAGTCGCAGCCGGGTTGTTCCGCACAGCGCGCACGGCGCCCCTAAACCCGAATCCCGCACATCTCGGCAAAGCGGATTTCCGTGGCTTTCACCCGCCCGGCCACCACCTGGAGGGTGCGCTGGAGGATTTCTGCGCCAAGTTCCGGCTCCGCTTTACAGAGCCTCTTGAGGGCCGCGCCGTCGAGGCGCAGAGTGGTCGTGTACTCCCGCGCCCGCACCTGGAACAGGGTGTCCTGATGATCGAGCAGCGACGACCAGCCGAAGACTTGGCCCGGTCCCAGCGCCTGCACGCATACGGCGTAACGAGCGGTCCGCAATTCTACCGATACGCTTCCATCGATCACCAGGTAGAAGGAGGACGAGCGCTCGCCGTCCTTTAAAATGACTTCGTTCTCGCGAAACGCGGCCTCGCCGGCGATCAACGCAAGGGTGGCGATCTGGGCCTCCGAGAGGCCGGCCACAAAGCTGTGCCGGCTGAGAGCCTGAACTGGTCCTGGTGTCATATGCCCCACTGAAATCGAGTGAAAAGGCTCAAAATGCCCCTCCGTCCCGTCCAAAAACGCGACTTGGCGTACTGGTGCAATTTGCGGGCCATGTGGGCCCGGCGCCACGTCAGTGCGGAAATGAGTTCAGATGAGGTGCGGTTACACGTAGGCGATAACGTCGATTTCCACCATCGAATCGCCGGGGATGCCGGCGGCGGCAATCGTGGTGCGAACGGGGGGCTCCTCGCCGAAGCGGCCCTGGAAAACCTCGTTCATGGCCGCCCAGTCCTTGATGTCGCTCAGGTACACGTTGCACTTCAGGACTTTGTTCATCGAAGAGCCGGCGGTCTCCAGTTGTTTCTGGATCTGGTCGAGGACGATCCTGGTATGCGCCTTGATCTCTTTCGGGCCTTCGTGCGCTCCCACGCCCGCGATGAAGATCAGGTTTCCGTACTGCACGATATTGTTGAACAGGGGAGTTCCGGCCGGCTTCTTGCCGTTGGCGTAAATCACTTTTCGGACGGGTTGGTACTGCGCCGCGGCGGGCGCTGCTGTGGCGGCGACGGCGGCTGCCGCGGCCCCTCCCCGCGTGATGAAACTCCGGCGATTGCTGGTGCTCATAGAATCTCCTGGCGATCGGATCACCCGTTGCGGCGTTGGCCCGCGGGACGGTACTTGTGCCTTTCGGCCGTCCAGGTGGTTTCGCCGTACTCGCCCATGTTCACTTTGCCGGAAAGCTTGTCGCCCTCGACGGCGCCGGTGAACGTGTAAGAGACCCGCTGGCCCTGGATCTGGAACGACGACTGGAAGCGCACCTGGTTGGCGGCGACGGTGCCGTTCAACTCGGACGTGTAGAACTCGCTATGGTGGGTGCCCACGAGTTTGGCGGCCTCCTGTTCGAACAGGAAGGTGTGATTGGCCGAGCCTCGGCCGAACTCCAGCCGCGCCTCCCACACGCCCGCCATGGTTGCCGGCTTGCCTCCGGAAGGCGGCGCGGGGCTCTCGAACTTCGGCGGCTTGGACAGGGCGCCGTAGAGCCGGTCGGCGACCACCTTCACGTCGTCGGGGGAGAGCATATACGGAATGATCGCGACCGAGCTGTTGAGGTTGCCGGCTCGACTGCCGCTGCTCCGGTCCACCACGATGCGCGGCTCGTTATCGAGCAGCAGCTTGGCCACCTCCTGCCCCGTGATGCCGAGCTTGGCGCCGTCCCACTGGATGGTGAGGTTGGGGGTGCGGTTGGAGAGGTCTGCACCCGGCTGGCCGATGCGCGTGGTGACGCCATTCACCTGCTTCACACGCTCGGAGATGGAGCCGAGCCACGACTCCCACATGCTCCACTCGGCCTTGTGGTCGCGCTTCGTCCACATTTCCACCGCAGTCAGCATGCCCATGATCTCTTCCTTGCCTACCTTCAGGGAGCGGCCGAAAGCGTGGTGCGGCGAACTGTTGGCCCAGGCGGCCTGCAGCCAGTTCTTTTCGCCCAGCAGGAGACCGGCGGCCTGCGGCCCGCGAATGCATTTGCCGCCGCTGTAGGCAACCGCGCTGGCGCCGCGCTCCAGGTGGACATTGGGCTTCAGCGTCAGGACTTCGGCTGCGGCATCGACGATGACGGGCACGTTCTTGCGGCGCGCGACTTCGGACACCGCGCGCGTGCCGAGCGGGCCATCGTCTCCGGGGCCGCCCAGGATGTACACCAGGGCGGTGCGGTCGTTAAAGGCGGGCTCGAGTTCGGCGAAGGTCTTCACCTCGATGATCTTGACGCCCAGCATGCGAATGGCGTGGTCGTAGACGTTGCGCGAGTAGCTGGGGATGATGACTTCGTTCTTGAGGCCGGTCAGATCGGGCAGGCGCTGCATGCGCTCGGGATTGTTGCCGGCGATGGCGGCGGCCGTGCAATGGGTGAGCGCGGCGCAGCAGCCGGCGGTCACGATGCCCCACTCGGCGCCGGTGATCTCGGCGAGCCGCTTGCCGACCCCGTCCATCAGCTCGTCCATCTGCACGTAGCTGCGCGACGCCTCGTCCATGGCGTGCTTCACTTCGGGAAGCGTGGTGGACCCCGTGATGATGGTGTAGGTGCCGTGCGCGTTGATAATCGGGCGAACGCCGATTGCGCGGTAAACGTTCATAGCCGCCTGGAACGGCGCCGCGGCGGCCTTGCGGATGCCGCCCCCGGCCACCTGGAGGGCGGCCAGAAAACTGCCCTGCCGGAACAGGTCCCGGCGATTATATGCAGTCAACGACTGCTTCATGCCTTGCCACGACATCGCTCTTTCCTCGATTCCTAAAGGTACCGCGACACGTGACTTTTTACCAGTGCCGCCCGATCGGGGCACTGGGGTCTTAGTGCGGGCGATGGCGGATCACCGCTGCGTTCTGAGCTCTGGTCGCGGCGTGAGTTTGGGCTCTTTTAGCTCCCCATTCGTAGCCTCATAGGACTGAATGAGATTGGTGAGCATATTGGCGAGAACCTTGGTGTGCCACCAGGGTATGGTTATATTGGCTTTTTCCAGAACGATCAATTCTCGGTTCTTGGTTGTCGATCCGTCCTCCCTCGGACCATACGCCAACAGCATAAAGCGGAGTGTCACATCAGTTAACGACCAGTCGGCATCAACGATGTTCGCATAGGCTTCGAAAATTCCATCCTCCGGCACTTCGAGCGGAAGTTCGGGGTCAGCTGATTTTTTGATTTCCGATTCCATATTGCCCCTCCTTCAAGGTTTCAGGTATGACTTCAGATCCGACCCGCCTCCACTTTGGACGCTTCTGAAATGGAATTACATTTTGCTCCAAGCGTGATCGATTGCGACGATGTGGGCGCTTCCTGCGAGTCCCCGAAAACGCTCCGGCCTTTAGTTCAGCTTCAAATGAGGGCACCGAGAACGATTCTGATGTCAGGTGCACAGCGTCGTACCAAAGCTCCGAGAACCTTCGGAATCGAACATCAAGCCCGATGTCGAGCGCTTCGGCGACTTCTAGCAGTGTAGGAATTGTCGGAATGGGAGCATTAGGATCCTCTAGCCGATACGCCCACGAAAGCTTTTTGCCAAGCTTTTCAGAGAATATTTTGAGATCCCATCCTTGCTCTTTTCGCAGGCTGTTGATTTGTGCTGTGAGTCGCGACCGAATCGACTCTTCGATAAATCCGTGCCGATACTCTTTGCTAGACTGCAGAGCCTCAAGCATCTGCTGCTTAATGGAACTGATGCTCGCAAATCCTGCTTCTGCCTGTTGCAAGGACGCATTTTCGGTTAGCATCCGCCGTCTCCAAGTCTCTTGTGGGTATAGACCCCTTCTCGACCGTTCCAAGGACTATCGTGAACTCCCGGCGTTCGGGACCGTAGAACCCCAGGGGCCGATATTGAACGCCAGAGTGAACAATGCGAAGTTCGACCAGATCCGGCCATCCTACGAGCGAACTCACGTACTGTTCCGGCCAGACAGGCATCGCCATCATGTATAGAAGTCTCGTGTTGATTTTGGCAGCAGCTTTGGCGGGTAGCCCGTCGAGCCATTTTCGAATCGTGTTGACGCCCCGGTCCTCTCGGAAGTCGTAAAACGTCCACATGGTTACTATAGTTCAGGATTTCCTGAAAAGACAAGCTCTTCCCGCGACTACCCTTCAGAAAATCCTGAAAGTATAAATATACATGAACAACGGCCAGCGGCTATGCTCCATCGGGGAACCAGGCGCGCACCCCGAAGCGGCGCGATATAATCCGGCCATGCGAAGACTCGGCGCTCTCGTGATTCTGTCCATGTTCCTTGCGCGGACCAACGCCGCCACGCGGCCCATCGCACTCGATGACTACTACCGCATCGAGACCGCGGCGGCGCCCGCGATGTCGCCCGACGGCCGGTGGGTGGCCTTCGTACGCAACAGCACTATCGAGGCGGAGAACCAGCGGCACAGTGAGATCTGGCTGAGCCCGGCGGACGGATCCTCTCCCGCCGTGCGGCTGACCAGCCCGGCCTTCAGCTCGTCGGCGCCGCGATGGAGTCCCGACGGCAAGCTGCTGGTCTTCCGGTCCACGCGCAAGGCACCGGGCAGCGAGGGCGATGTCTGGTTCCTGCGCATGGACGGACCGGGGGGCGAGGCATTCCAGATTGCGGGTGTCGGCGGCACGCCGGTGTTCAGCCCGGACAACCGCTGGATCGCTTTCACCAGGAGAACGCCGCCCGCGGCCAAACCGCGCGAGCTGACCCCCTTGGAGCGTCAACTGGAGCAGCGCTTCAAAGGGCGGATGTACGACTGGATGAACGTCCGTTCCGACGGGCGCGGCTACCTGCCCGACCCGCGCGATCCCGCGGCCACACCGCCGATGGAGTTGTACCTCGTGGCGCGGGAGGGCGGAGTGCCGAAGCAATTGACGCATCTCGGGGTGGACGCGATAGCGCCGGTGTGGCGGCCCGACAGCGGCGCGCTCGCGCTGGCCGCCGATTCGCATCAGCGCGACGAATACTCCTACGAGCGCGCCGATCTGTGGACCGTGGATCTCCAGGGCAACATCAAGCGCCTGACTGACGACGGTTACGAACATGACTCGCCGGCGTGGTCGCCTGACGGTCGCTGGCTGGTGTTCCGGCGGCGGCAGGGATTGAGCCAGGTGATCCAATCCAGGCAGAATCACGGTGCGGCGGTGGACTTGTATCGCATCGCGGCGGAAGGCGGCGCCCTGACCAACCTCACCTCGGACTGGGACCTGATTCCGGATCCGCCCACCGTCAGCTCGAACGGCGAGTTCATCTATTTTGCGGCCGCGGCCGGCGGCGATACGCAGTTGTTCCGGCTGACCGCGGAGGGCGGGCGGGTCCAACCGGTTACTCGCAGCGAGCGGAATCTGGGCGGCTTCTCCTTCTCGCAGAAGTTCGACCGCATGGCGTACACTGCCGGCGACTCCACCCATCCGGCCGAGGCATTCGCCGCCAACGTCGATGGCAGCGGCGAGCACCGCCTCAGCGCTCTGAACGAAAAGTGGCTGAAGGACGTGGATCTCAGCCCGGCGAAGAGCATTCACTTTCCGAGCAAGGACGGCACGCCGGTGGAAGGGTGGGTGCTGCTGCCGCGCGGGGCGAAGCAGCCGTATCCGCTCGTACTGGCAATCCACGGCGGCCCTCACGGAGCTTACGGCAGCGCGTTCGATTACGAGTTCCAGTGGCTGGCGGCCAACGGGTACGCGGTGGTATATACCAACCCGCGGGGGTCCACCGGGTATGGCGAGAAGTTTCTGTGGGCCACGTGGGGCGGATGGGGGAAGCTGGACTACGAGGACGTGATGGCGGGAGTGGATTATGCGCTGGCGCACTTCCCGGTGGACCGGCAGAAGCTGGCGGTGACCGGCTACTCGTACGGCGGGTTTCTGACGAACTGGATCATCACCCAGACGGACCGGTTTCGCGCCGCGGTTTCGGGCGCGGGAATCTCGAACTGGTTGAGCGACTACGGCACCGCGGACATCCCGCGCACGAAGGAGAGCGAATTCTACGGCTCGCCGTGGGAGCCCGAGGCCAACGAGCGGATGCGCCGGTATTCACCGATCACGTATGCCGCGAAGGTGCGGACGCCGACCCTGTTTCTGGACGGGGAGTCGGACATGCGGGTGCCCATCGAGGAGGCCGAGCAGATGTACACGGCGCTGAAAAAACTGCGCGTGCCGGCCAGGCTGGTGCGCTATCCAGGCAATTATCATGGCGGCTGGCCGCCCTGGGACATGGTGCACCGGTACGATCAGGAATTGCGCTGGTTCCGGCAGTATGTAGAGGGGAATGAGCGAAGAGACATTGCCGCGGAAAAGTAGCCGTAGCAGTGGCCGGTTGGCACCCCTCACCCCTATTGTCGTTTCAGGGAGCGCTATTTGTGTGCGTCGTGCGAAGGTGGCACCGGGGGCCGAAGCACCGGCGCTGCGCGGCATCGTGGAGCGAAAGGTCGGACCGCGAATCCGAAACAGCAGATCATCCAAAGTGCCAGAAGCCGCAGGCCCGTGCTTGTGGTGATAGTCCGGCTGAACGACAAGACCGGGATCACCAAAAACAACCGGAAGTCGGCCGGTGGCCGATCTGCAGCCGGGAACCAGAGTGGTGGTGGATGTGCCGGAGGGCAGCAAAGATAAAATCGCGCATTCCCTGGCGGATACAGATGCTTACCCATGATCACGCCGCAGACGCCGAAGGCCTGCACCACCACCAGGGAAGCGGCACCCAGCGGGAACCATCCGAACTTTTTCATCGCACCTCCGCATCGATGGTTGACTTCGTCTGTTGATGCAAGCGTGCCTCCGCCATCAGGATTGCCATCAAGCCATCAGGGCATTTTCCATGGCGCCCTTCGGACCAGCTTGCCGCGGGCTTGACGGCGCTGACCCTCCGGATGGAAGCACGGCCACGAGACCGGCACTTTGGTACCTATCCAGTACTAACCTGACTTCTCTTTCACGGGGAAATGAATCACCCTTCGTAGGTAGCGGCCCCGGTTAGTTCCAGATCCCGATCGTCCGCTCATGTTGTCGGAGGGCCGGGGCCGCCGTCTCTTGAGGGCCTCCGATATTTGCCGAGGCCGCCGAGCTTCGTTCGGATCGCGCATGTGGTAAACATATTGCATACGTCACTCGCGCGACGGGTGACACACTAAACCCAGGGACCCGGTGTGGAAGGGAAGAGGGTTCCAGATGGAGGTTTCATGCCGATCGAACTTCGCCGCAGGTTTTTCCAGAAATTTGCCGGCATCGCCGCAGCCGTCAGCAGCGCGCCCGTTCTCTTCGCTCAGCAGCAGGCTTCTCCAGCCGCGGGCACACCAGCCGCGGCCGGAGGCGCCCGGCGCGCCAACCACATCCATAACGGGATCTATTATTTTTCCGGTACCGGTTCCAACGACGGTTACGGCCGGGAAGACCATATCCGTGTCACGGACCCGTTTGAGAAGCACGTCACGCGGACTATGGATGCGCTGAAACGATCGCTCGAGCGCAATGGATGCACTATGGACAGCATCCTGCACCTCGAGGTCTTTATCTGTCTGCCTCTCGCCGATATTGAAGCGGGGCCAACCGGCAAGGCGCGATTCGATGCCCACAAGGCCCAATACGACGCATTGAACAAAATCTACGGCACGTATTTCAGTCCTGGCAAAGCGCCGTCTCGCGCTTGCATGGCAGTTGACTGGATTCCCGGAGATTCGCTGATCGAAATGGTGGGAAGTGCGTTGGTGGTCAATCCCACGCCAGCCGCCTGAAATCGCCGCCTCCGCCCTTTAGCGCCGCGGCGTCCCGGTCCCGCCAGTCGTGTGGTGGGACAGCCGTCTCCTGCACGAGTTGCGCCAAAGCCACAATCTCCATCCTTAGATCCGTGACAGAAGGCGCTTCGTGGTCCCGCTCGCGCCCCCATCTCGACCGAAACAGCTACCCCGATCTGCATCAAGCCTCACAACTTGGTGAATCCCTTCTCCCTGCGAGGCTCCGCCGGCCCCGCCTATAGCGATAAAATTGGATCATTCGCGGTCTTTGGAGGAGGGTATATGAAACAACTGTTATTCTTCGCGGCGCTCGTTGTCTGCACCGGCACAGCGTGGAGCCAGAACACCGGGGTTATCTCAGGGACGGTTACCGATTCCTCGCAGGGGGCGATACCCAACGCCCGCGTCTCCATCGTCAATGCCGACACCGGCGTGACCGTGTGGCGCGGCCAGACCAACGAATCGGGAGTGTATCGCGCTCCCGATCTTTCTGTCGGACGCTACGACGTGAGTGTGAAATTCGAGGGATTCCAACCCGCCACCGTGAGGGGTGTCAACCTGGCGGTGGATCAACGCGCCAGCATCAACGTCACGTTGCAACCGGGCGGGACAACCGAAACGGTAACCGTGGTCGGCGATACGGCCGGACAGCTTGCTACCGACACCTCGTCACTCGGGAACGTCATCACCACATCGCAGGTGACCAATCTTCCCTTGCCGAACCGCAATATTCTGAACCTGCTGTCCCTCACACCCGGGATCTCCTCGGGAGGCGATGCCACGAGCATCAACTCCAGCCAACTCTCCTTCAACGGCAGCCGGACCGTGAACAGCGAATTCACCGTGGACGGTGTATCGGTGGTGTCTGGTTCGACGGGTGGCGTGCAGACGCTGCCGCCCTCCGACGCGATCCGCGAGGTGAAGGTGCTGACGTCCGCCTACTCCGCCGAGTATGGCCGCACCTCCGGTGGGATCGTCACCATGGTGACTGCCTCGGGCACCGATCTCTACCACGGCGGAGCGTACGAGTATTTCCGGAACGAGGACCTGAACGCCAACAACTTCTTTAACAACGTTCTTGGCAAACCACGCTCGCAAGACCGCTACAACCTGTTCGGGGTCAAATTGGGAGGCCCGGTTTGGATTCCGAAGGTGTATAAGGGCAAGGAGCGGACGTTCTTCTTCTTCAACTACGAAGGGCTGCGACAATCGTCGCCTTACTTCAACACTTCGTCGGTGCCGGGCGCGACGTTCCGGTCCGGGGACTTCTCCGCCTCGCCGGTGCCCATTTACCAGCCGGGAACGGCGACACCCTTCCCCGGGAACCAGATTCCCGCCAGCCAGATCGATCCCGCCGCCGCCAAGATCCTCGGCGTGCTGCCCTCGCCGAATTCGCCGGGCACCTTCGACGCGACCAACGGCCTCGCCGTGAATGACCTGGTCGAGATCGGATCCACCAAGCCGGGGAGCAACAACTTCACCACCCGGATCGACGAGAACATCTCGGAAAAGGACCGGCTCTTCGGCAGCCTGACGCACTACAACAGCCAGTCGCCGACCCAGCCGGTGATCCCGGGCCCGTTGGAGAACACCACCGGCCCGAGCGTCACCACAGGCTACCAGGCCACCATCGGGTACACCCACACCTTCTCGCCAACGCTCTTTATCGATGGCCGGATGAGCTATTGGCGCAACAACGCCGAAATCACCCCGCCCAGCGAAGGCATCAACGTCCAGCAGGTGTTTGGCATCGCGCGCTCCATCGGTCCGGCTTCCCCGACCTTTAACATCAGCGGCTGGAGCCAGTACGGACTGAACAGCAACACGCTCCGCAGCCAGATCGACAACAACTTCCAGCCCACCGGTTCCGCCACCAAAGTATGGGGCAACCACCTTGTCAAATTCGGCGCGGACCTGCGCAAGGACCAGTTCAACATCTACAATCCCGGCAGCACCAACGTGAGCGGATGGTACACCGGAAATTACACGTTCAACGGGTCCATCACTTCCGCCAAGAGCGTCAGCGGCGGGCCCGTGAATTCTCTGGCGGACTTCCTCCTCGGTGACATCGCCACCAGCGGCTACGCGCTGCCGCAGCCTCCCGCCGGAAGGCGCAACTACAACCTCGGCATCTATCTGCAGGACGACTGGAAGGTGACCCACAAGCTGACCCTCAACCTGGGGCTGCGCTACGAGCTCGAATCGGCGATGACCAGCTCGAACAACATCTACTCGCGGATCGACGAGACCACGGGACAAGTGCTGTTCGCCGGCGTGAATGCGTCGCCGTCGCTGAACCTGACGCCCGGCAAGCTCAACTTCGCGCCGCGCGTGGGCGCGGCCTACAGCATCGACTCGAAGACCGTGATCCGAACGGGTTTCGGCCGGTTCTACAGCCAGATCTTCTCCGACCTGGGGGCGCAGGTGCTGTTCCCGGGCTACACCATCAGCCAGAGCTTCAACTCGCTCGGCACCGGCATTCCGCAGCCCTTCAAACTCTCGCAAGGGATGCCGCTGACGGCCGTGCAGAATCTCTCCAACCCGCAATCCACGCTCACGCAGTTTTCCCCCAGCAACCCGCTGGCGGGGACGGCGGAGTTCGCGCAGGCCAAGCCCCTGCCCAACGCACTGGAGTGGAACTTCGGCGTGCAGCGGGAAGTCGCGCGGGGCCTGATCGTGGAAGCCAATTACGTCGGTTCGAGCGGAATCCACCTGCCGCTGAACCTGCCGTATAACAATATCCCGGTGGATGCGGCCACTCTGGCGGCGCAAGTGAACACCTCGTCGTTCACCCAGAGCCTCCGCCCCTACCCGAATATCGGCCGCTTCAGCGCCGTGAGCTTCGCGGGCCATTCTTCCTATGACGCGCTGCAATTGACGGCTCGACGCCAGTACAGCGAGAGCCTGGCCTTCGTGGCCAACTACACCCGGTCCAAGTCGATCGACGACGGAAGCGGGCTCTTCAGCTTCTCGCAGCCGGAGAGTTTCGACTCCGGTCAGTTCCCCTCGAACTTCCGCAACTTCGACCGCGGTCTGAGCGCCTTTAACCGGCCGAACCAATTCACCGGCGCCATTCAGTACCGCATCACCCATGGGCCCCGATGGATCCGCAACATTGAGTTCGATCCGATTCTCACCGCGCGCAATGGGCTGCCCAACAGCATTACGCAGAACAACCTGAGTGCCGCGGCCAGTTCCTTGCGGCCGAATGTTATCAACGGAAACAGCATTTACGTTGCGAACCCCTATCCGAACGGGACCGGGATTCAGTATCTGCTGCCCACCATCGCCGCCGGATTTCCGCTGGGACCGGTGGGACCGCTTTTCGCAGGGACCGGATCGAGCCGCGTCCTGGTGCTGCCGGCCGGTATCGGCTCGTTGGGGCGCAACGCCATTGAAACTCCGGGAGAACTCGACCTGGATGCAGCCGTGGGCCGAGAATTCCCGATTCATGAGAGGCTCCGGTTGCGAATCCGCGTCGAAGCATTCAATCTCCTGAACCACACCAACCTGCAGACGCCCAGCGTTTCGCTTACGGCCACCACCAACGCGGCGGGCCAAGCCATCTTCAACTCGCCGGGATTTGGGATCATCACGGCCGCGCGGGCGGCGCGATTCGTGCAGCTCGTGGCAAGGATCGAGTTCTAAACGGGCTGCTCCTGAAGTCGTGGAACACGCGGGAGCCAAGCCGCGGCCACTCGTCCTGCACCGTGGCGCTTGTCGGGGGTGTACACTGTCGCCAGAGGCGAAACTTTTCGAGCCTGCTCCGCTATGTGATCCTGTTCCAAACCAGCCAACCGTCTTCGGTGCTTCCTCTTCTACCGGAGCCTACGGCTTGCCGACAATTCCATCGATCGTCGTTTGCGCAATCGGATGATACCCGGGCCGCGCCTTGGCGTAAATCGCCTGGGCGCGCACCTTCCCCTCGTCCGTCTTCATTAGCTCCGTGTAAATGGGCTTCAGAAACTTGCGCCGCCCCACGGAGCAAAGGAACGGCTCGATCCTGCCGAGCGCTGGCTCGTAATTCGCCTTCACCGCCATGAGCAGCCATTGGTGCAGGATCTCGGAGTTCCGCGAATCGGTCAGACGAAACTCGCCGTCCATCCGCGCCATGTCGGGCTCCTTCTGGAACCGCAGGAAGTGCAGCCACTCCTGCGTGCTCCAGGCGGCGGTGTCGGCCGGCCAACCCGCCTCGATTCGCGCAAACACGTCCGAGTGCGGATCCGCGGCGCCGGGCGGAACGCCGGGCTGGTAGATCCATGCGTTCAGTTCGACCGCCTTCGCTTCCGGCAACTCGGCCGACAGGTACGTCAGGAAGTCCGCCGTGGTGATGCTCTGGAACGCGAAGTGGTCGAAGTAAGACCGCAGGAAGCGGTCGAAGCGGTCGCGACCCACGGCGTGCTCGATGGTGCGCAGCAGGAGCGCTCCCTTCTCGTACGGCACCAGCGTGCATCCATCATCCGGGTCGCGGCCGTCGAGGTCGATGTGCAGCACGCGATCGCCTTCGGGCAGACCGGCCATCTCGCGGTCGAGTTCACGCCGGCCCAGCACCGCTTCCATCTCTTCCCGCTGCGGGCCGTAAACCTTCTCCAGAATGCGGCGCTCCACGTAAACCGTGAATCCCTCGTTCAGCCAGAAATCGCTCCACGTCGCATTGGTCACCAGGTTGCCCGACCACGAGTGCGCCAGTTCATGCGCCACCAGCGAAACCAGGCTCTTGTCCCCCGCCAGGATCGTGGGTGTGGTGAAAGTGAGCCGCGGATTCTCCATGCCGCCGAAGGGAAAGCTCGGCGGGAGCACCAGCAGGTCGTAGCGTCCCCACCGGTAGGGGCCGTACATCTCCTCCACCGCCCGGATCATCGCTTCGGTGTCAGCGAACTCAAAGCCCGCGGCTTCCACCAGCAACGGTTCCGCATAAACTCCCGATCGGGGACCGAGCGGCCGAAAGGCCAGATCCCCGGCCGCCAGCGCAATCAGGTACGAGGGAATCGCCTGCTCCATGCGGAAGCAGCCGTTCCCCTGCATCTCCGCGCCCATGACCGCGCGCAGCCCGGCGGGCGTGCGGACCCGGGCCGCGTACGTCACCCGGACCGCCGGAGTATCCTGCAGCGGGATCCAGCTCCGGGCGTGAATCGCCTGTGATTGCGTATACAGGAACGGGTGCTGCTTTCCGGCAGTCTGGGGCGGATCGAGCCACTGCAACCCCGATGCGCCGGGCGCCGTGGAATAGGTCACTCGAACCCAATCGTCCGCCGCCGCGCCGCTCGAAGGTTTCAGCCGGATCCGTAGAGGCGCGCCGAGGAACGGATGTGCCTCGCCGAGTTCGAAGCCCTCGGCATTCTCCACCGAATGGATCGCCAGATCGCGAGTATCGAGGATCAGTTCGCCGGATGTGGTGCGGTCGAAAAGCAGCCTGGCGGAGCCCTCCAGGGACTTCGTTTCGAACCGCACATCGAGATCGAGATCGAGGTGGCGCACCTTCGTCTCGGCGGGGCGTGACCACGAATGTACATCCATGCGTTCCATGGTAAGATCAAACCGACCCGTCCTCCTAATTCTGAATAAGGTTGATTCAGTTCAAGTCGACATCTCTATATGCAAAAGCAGGAACCGAGAAGAGTCCTGGCGGTGGTGACCGATCTTTTCTTTTCCGTCAAACTGACCGAGGCGGCCAAAAGAGCCGGGTTGTCGCTCGAGTTTGTGAAGGAATCGAAGGAGATTCTGGAGAAGGCCAAGACTCAGCCGTCGCTGATTATCTTCGATCTGAACTTCGAGGCGGTGAACCCGGTGAATCTGATCACCAAGCTCAAGGGCGACACTGACACGAAGCGCATCAGTCTGATCGGCTACCTCTCGCACGTACAAGCCGGCTTGAAGCAGCAGGCCCAGGAAGCGGGATGCGACATGGTGCTGGCGCGCTCGGCTTTCTCCCAGAACATGCCGCAGATCTTCAAACGGTATTCAGGCTGAGGTTGTTGGCGCCTGTCGTGGGATAACGTCAGCAACCGCTCCGTGGGCCCTTTTTGCGGCAGCAGTCGCAGCCCGAGTTGCTCCTGAATGACGCCGGTCAGTGACGGTATGTATTCGTCATCGTCAACCGGCGTAGCGCTCGACCGCACTTGTGCCGCGTCCGGCCTCCACGCGCGCTTGAAGGCGTACTTGCCCGCGAGTCCCGTCTTGTCAATCACCGGACGGCCGAGCAATTCCGAGAGCGTTTCGATCAGCAGCGAAATTTCAGCCCTTTGGGCCGTTATCTGTCTTCGTTGGAACAATCGGACGTACGGGTCGCCTTCGTCCTTCGAGGACTGGATCGCGTAGCCTCCAACGCCCGGCCTGGACGGCTTGGCCGCAATGGTCCGATTCGCGCAAAACGCCGCGCCTGGGCGATCCGTGACATCCCGGCGGCCGCGGTTTTCGTTACCGTTCACGTAACCTTTGCAGCCGGCGCCACGCCCCTGTATAATCAACACAGTACACTGTCTGGACACTTGGAGAGATGCAACGTAGCGCATTCCTGTGGATTCTCCGTCTGACGCCCGGAATGGTCGCGCTCGCCGCGATCCCCGCCCCAGCCGCAACTTCCCTCGAGCAGCAATTCACACAGACCGTCCGGCCGTTCGTAGACCGCTATTGCGCCGCATGTCACAGCGGCGCCGCAGCGGCCGCGCAATTCGATCTCAAATCGTATACCAGCATGGAGATGGTGGTTCGCGACCATCCCCGCTGGGCGCTGGTATCCGATAAGCTCACGGCCAAACAGATGCCGCCCGCGGCCATGCCCCAACCACCCGCGGAAGCCCGCCAGCAAATCATCGACTGGATCAAGGCCATGCGCCTCGCCGAGGCCCGTAAGAACGCCGGCGACCCCGGGATCGTGCTCGCCCGCCGCCTCAGCAACGCGGAGTACGACTACACCATTCGCGACCTCACCGGCGTGGACATTCGCCCCGCACGTGAGTTTCCCGTCGACCCCGCCAACCAGGCGGGCTTCGATAACAGCGGTGAGTCCTTGACCATGTCGCCCGCATTGCTCAACAAGTACCTGCAGGCGGCCCGGGGCGTCGCCGACCACATGGTCCTTACCCCTGACAGTATTGATTTCGCCACCCACCCGATGCTGGTGGAGACCGACCGCGACAAGTACGCCATCAAGCGGATCGTGGATTTCTACGAGAGCCAGCCCACCGACTTTGCCGACTATTTTCAGGCCGCCTGGCGCTACAAGCACCGCGGCGCTCTCGGCAAGCCCGGAGCTACACTTGCCGCGATCGCCGCCGAGTCGAAGGTCAGCCCGAAATACCTCCCGATGGTCTGGCAGATCCTGGAAGAGCCTGCCGAAGCTGCGAAGAAAGAGGTCGGGCCAGTTGCCAGGTTGCAGGCGATGTGGCATGCTCTTCCCGCGCCGCCGGACCATGAGGGAACGCTCCGCGCGAAGTGCGTCGAGATGCGCGATTTTGTGGTCCGCATTCGAGCCCACACCGCGATGCAGTTCGCCGCTCCCGTGGTGCCGCGAATTCCCGCTGGGTCGCAGCCGCTGCTGAACGCGAAGTACCGGCAATTCAACTCGCACCGGCGGGATTTCGATCGCGCCGATCTGCGCAACGATACCGACCCCGAGCCGATTCTCCCGGCCATCCCCCGATTTCCCGGCCTGCACCAGGAGGCCGCACCGCGCTGGGCCGCAGTGAGTGCGAAGGCTCGTGCCGCCGATCCCGACCTGATCGTTCCCGCTGCCGAGCGGCCCCGCTACGAAGCCTCTTTTGCCCGCTTCGCCAACGTCTTTCCCGATGCCTTCTACGTGAAGGAGCGCGGCCGCTACTTCCCGGACGACTCCGAGGACAAGGGCCGTCTGCTCAGCGCCGGCTACCACAACGTGATGGGCTACTGGCGCGACGACACGCCGCTGATGGAATTGATCCTCGACGACAAGGGCCAGAAGGAACTCAACCGCCTGTGGGACGAGTTCGACTTCATCGCCGCCCACACCGAACGCACCTGGGACCAGTACTACTTCAATCAGAGCGGCGAGGTGGATGGCAAAGGGGCCGAGTCCGGAAGGCCGCGTCCGCTCGATCACAAAGTGACCGACAGCGAGGTGATCTTCGGACTGCGCGATGCCTACGTGGCCAAGGCGCAGGCGGCCAACAATCCGGTTGCCGTCGAGGCCTTCCGCTATCACTTCCAGTGGGTCAACGACATTCTCCGGCGCATGGAGCGCATGCATGCCGACGCGGAACCTCTTCACCTGGAGGCACTGGAGCGGTTTGCCGCGCGCGCGTACCGCCGGCCGCTTTCGAAGGCCGAACATGACGACATCCTCGCCTACTACCACCAGCTTCGCGACAAAGACGGGCTGTCGCACGAAGAAGCTGTCCGCGAGTCGTTGGTCAGCGTGCTGATGTCGCCGTACTTCTGCTACCGCGTCGACATGCTGGATACCGGCGACAGTGCGGCTCACGGGCGCGGAGACATCCGCCTGGCTTCAACTTCCGGGGGCGCCGCCTCCGTTCGGCCGCTCTCCGGCTACGCCCTCGCCAGCCGCCTGAGTTATTTCCTCTGGTCCAGCATGCCCGACCAGGAGTTGCTGGCTCACGCCGCATCCGGCGATCTGCACCGTCCGGACGTTTTGATCGCGGAAGCCCGCCGCATGCTGAAAGACGAAAAGGCCCGCGGGCTGGCCACCGAGTTCGGCGGCAATTGGCTGGACTTCCGCCATTTCGAAACCCAGAACTCCGTGGACCGCGATCGCTTCCCGAGCTTCACCAACGAACTGCGCGAGGCCATGTTCCAAGAGCCGGTCCGGCTCATCGAGGACGCCGTCCAGCACAACCGTTCCGTCCTCGACATGATCTACGGCAACTACACGTTCGTGAATCCGGTGCTCGCCCGCCACTACGGCATGCCCGATGTCGAGGGCGGCGACGATCATTGGATCCGCGTCGATGGCGCTTCCAAGTGGGGCCGGGGCGGCCTGATCCCGATGGCCGTCTTTCTCACCGAGAACTCCCCTGGTCTGCGGACCAGCCCGGTCAAGCGTGGAGCATGGCTGGTGAAAAAGGTGCTGGGCGAGGTGATTCCTCCTCCGCCCGCCGTCGTGCCGGAACTGCCGAACGACGAAACCAAGATGGACCTGCCGCTGCGCGACATGCTGGCCAGGCATCGCGAAAACAAGGTCTGCGCATCGTGTCATGCCCGCTTCGACGTCTTCGGCCTGGCATTCGAAGGCTACGGACCGATTGGCGAATCGCGGACTAAGGACCTCGCGGGACGGCCCGTCGATGACAAGGCGACCTTCCCCGGTGGCGTCGATGGCGAGGGATTCGCGGGCGTGGTGGACTACATCCGCGAGCATCGCCAGGCCGACTACCTCGACAACATCAGCCGCAAACTGTTGGCCTACGGTCTGGGCCGCTCGCTGCAACTCTCCGACGACCTGTTGGTCGATCGCATGAAGACCAGGATGGCCGCTACCGGCTACAAGTTCGATACCCTCGTGGAAACCATCATCACGAGCCCACAGTTCCTCAACCGGCGTAATGCCGATGCGCACCAACAGCCCGACTCCCGACTTAGGAAAGGTGACTGACATGCCCCAAACGACCGAGAACTCCGCCCGCCGCATTTCCCGCCGCACGGTCCTGCGCGGTGCCGGTGTGACGATGGCCCTGCCATGGCTGCAATCGCTCTCCGCATTCGCCGATACCGCCTCGCCCGGCGCCTTTCCGAAACGCTTCGCGGTGATGTTCATGGGGTGCGGCATCAACGAGGACCACTGGAGCGCCGAAGGCACGGGCGATGCCATGAAGCTCAGCAAGACCCTGTCCGTGCTCGAGCCTCTGAAGCGCAAGATTGTGGTGATCGACGGTCTGTTTAACAAGGCTTCGACGGGCCAGGGCATTCACCCCGCCCAGACCGGCAGCCTGCTCTCGGGCGCGCACATCACCAAGGGCGCCATCATCCATTCCGGGATTTCCATCGACCAGATGATCGCCAATCGCGTCGGGCAGGACACCTTGCAGTCCAGCCTGGTGCTGGCCTGCGACATCCCGATGACCGGCTATCACGAGACGAATTTTTCACTGGCCTACAGCTCGCACGTCTCGTGGCAAACGCCGGACTCGCCGGTGCCGGTCGAAGTCTACCCATCGCTCGCGTTCGACAGCGTTTTCGAAAATCGCGGCAGCCTGCGCAACATGAGCATTCTCGACCGCGTCAGGGATTCGGCGGAAGCGCTCACCCGCAAGATCAGCTCCACCGACAAGAGCAAGCTGGATGAATACCTCACCAGCGTGCGCGATGTCGAGAAGCGCGTGGAGAGCATGCGCAAGACCAAAGACCAGGCGGAAGACGATGCGAAGCAGCGGAATCGCCCGGCCTTCAGCATGGAGCGCCCCGCCAACGGCCTGCCCGAGGACCTGCGGGAGCACACGCGGCTGATGTGCGACATCATCGCACTGGCATTCCAGACGGACCGCACGCGCGTGGCCTCGCTCATCCTGGTGCGCGACCTCTCGGCGATGATCTACCCGTTCCTGGATGTCCGCGAAGGGCACCACGGCGCCTCGCACAACAACCTCTCGGATGGGTATGAGCGCATCGCGCGCTTCCACTTGAGCCAACTCGCGTATCTCGCCGGCAAGCTCGACAGCATGCCGGAAGGTAACGGCACGGTGCTCGACAACTCCTGCCTGATGTTCCTCTCGAATATGTGGGCCGGCCGCAAGCACGACAACTTCCGGCTGCCCCTGGTGCTCGCGGGCGGACTGGGCGGCACACTCGAAACGGGTCGAACGCTCAGCTACCTCGACGAAGGCGAAGACAAGCGCAAGATGTGCAGCCTGTACCTCTCGATCATGGATCGCATGGGCGTCAAGCTGGAGCGCTTCGGCGACGCCGACACGCGACTGGAGCGGTTGTAGTACGCTGTTTAGTGCTCTTTAAACGCTGTGGCGCAGGCACTCCTGCCTGCCGTACCGCTGCCAACGCTGGCTGCCGCCAAAAGCGTCGGCAGGAGTGCCTGCGCCACATCCCGCTCCTTATCGCTCTCTCCCTCCCCCTTTCCGCGCAGAATCTCGCGATCGTGGGCGGCACCGTTATCGATGGCAACGGCGGTCCGCCGCTTCCCAACGCCGTCGTTCTCCTTTCCGGGCAGCGCATCACCGCCGTCGGACCGCGAACTTCCGTGCAGATTCCCTCCGGCGCCACGACCATCGATGCTACGGGGCGATACATCGTCCCCGGCTTCATCGACACCAACGTCCACCTCTCGCTCTACGGCGGCGCCCGCGACCGCTACGAAACGCTCGCGAAATATTTCCCGCGCGAGAGCGAGATCGTGCTCGAGGCCGCGCAGATCGATCTGCGCTGCGGCGTGACGACCGTCCGCGACAGCTACGGCATGCTGCTGCCGCTCGTGCAGGTGCGCGACGCGATCCTGCGCGGCGAAGCCCTCGGCTCGCGAATCCAGGCGGCCGGCAACATCGTGGGGTGGGGAGGACCGTACTCCATCACCTTCAGCCTCACCCCGCAAAAAGACCTCACACGCTTCCAGGAGGAGATGAACGACGCCATCTCGCAAGGCGCCGGCGAGGACCTGGCCGACATGACTCCCGCCGAACTGCGAGTCGCCATCAACAGGTACCTCGATAAAGGCCCCGACTTCCTGAAGTACGGCGGCACCAGCCACTTCGGACAGCCCACCTATATCGGCTTCTCCCCGGAAGCGCAGAAAGTAATGGTGGAGGAGACCCACAAGCGCGGACGCGCCGCCGAGACGCATTCCACCACCATTGAAGGACTGCGCCTTTCCATCGCGGCGGGCATCGACTTGATCCAACATCCTGAAGTCTTGTCGCCTCGCGAGATGCCCGACGACCTGGCCCTGTTAATTCGGCAGCGCAACATCATCTGCTCGATGCTGGTGAGCACCATCACCGGCGAGGCGTGGGAGAAACACCTCAAGACCAAGGCCGAAGCCGAGAAGAAGCAGCAGGAGGCCGACCAGAAGGGGCCGGCCCGCCCGCGCACGTTCGTGGAAGAGCGGCGCCGCGCCACTGAGCTCGGCCTCGATCTCGACACGCGCCGCTCGAACGCGCAGAAGCTGATCCGTGCAGGCGCGACCGTAACCGTGGGCACCGACAGCTACTGGGCCGCCGCGCCCGAGTTCGCCATCGATCCGAAGCCCGACAACCAGAGCCATGGCATCGGCACCATCATGGCGATTGAAGGCCTCGTGGAGCTTGGCATGACGCCGGCGCAGGCAATCGTGGCCGGAACGAAGAATGGTGCCATCGCCTGCCGCAAGCTGAACGATCTGGGCACGCTCGAAAAGGGCAAAATCGCCGATCTCGTGATCCTCGACGCCGACCCGCTGGCCGATATCCACAACATCCGCAAGGTCCGCTCCGTAATCCAGAGCGGAAAAACGGTCGATCTCGCGCGGCTGCCTGAAAAACGTGTGCTGTCCCTGCCGAAGCCCGTCTTGAGCGCAGAGAATCGCGCGCTGCTCTTGAAACCAGACTCGCCCGAGATGAATCGCCAGGCGCCGGCAGTCTTCCGCGCGCGATTCGCCACCAGCAGAGGCGATATCGTCTTCGAACTGCATCGCGACTGGGCCCCGCTCGGAGTGGATCACTTCTACAACCTCATCCGCGCAGGCTACTACGACGACACCCGCTTCTATCGCGTGATCAAAGACAAGTGGGCGCAGTTCGGCATCAACGGCGACCCGCGGATAGCGAAAGTGTGGCGAACTCGTACCCTTCCCGACGAGCCGCGCCATGAATCTAATGTGCGCGGCACGATCGCTTATGCCTTTGCGGTCCCCAACGGCCGTACCACCCAAATCTTCATCAACACCCGCGACAATCGGGCGACCCACGATGCCGAGCCGTTCGTACCGATCGGCAAAGTCATCCAGGGCATGGATGTGGTAGACCGGTTGAACTCGGAATACGGCGAGACGTCCGGCGGTGGCATCCGAGCCGGAAGGCAGGGGCCGATCTTCGAAGAGGGCAACGCCTGGCTGGATCGCAATTATCCGAAGCTGGATCGCATCGAGCGCGCGACCGTCGAGTAGCCTGGTGCGTTCGGTCCGCCCGGATCGATTACATCCGGCCCTGGTTCGTCGGGATTCGGCAGCGGATAATCCGGCTCCGGCTCCGGTCTGGAAGGATCGGGGTCGGGATCCGGCAGCTTCGGTTCGGGTTCAGGTCCTGGTGGTCGTCTCATGCGATTTGCTTCCTGGTCGAAAAAACCCTGTCCCGTACCGGGTTTGACGCTGCTCTTCTTCGACCCGGTCAAGGATGTTCCGGAAGCAGCAGAAACGGTCACCTCCGGGACAGGCAAGCTCACCTATCGAGAATCACCAGCCTCCCCGATGCAATCGCAGTTCCGATGTGATCGGCTTCATCCTTGCGATTCCGTAAGAGCGGGCAGTTCCATCTCCCGACGTCAGGTATCATAGCGGGGTATGGCGCTAACCCCGAAGACGTTATTGGTGCCCCATGAAATCGTCGGCCCTCTGGGGTCCGGGGGCATGGGCGAAGTCTACAAAGCCCGCGACACGCGTCTGGACCGCACGGTAGCGATCAAAATCTGCACCGGCCGATTCACGGAACGGTTCCAGCGCGAAGCGCGCGCCTGTCTCCAGCCTGAATCACCCGCACATCTGTTCGCTTTATGACATTGGCCGCGAGAGTTCGCTGGGATTCCTGGTGATGGAGCACCTGGAAGGCGAAACCCTCGAAACCCGCCTGCGCACTGGAGTGTTGCCGGTCGCCGGTGCGCTCGAGATCGCGATAGAGATCGCCGGCGCCCTCGACACGGCGCATCGCAAGGGGTGTGATTCATCGCGATCTCAAGCGTGCCAATGTCATGCTCACCGCCGCCGGGGCCATGCTTTTGGTTTTCGGGCTCGCCAAAATCGGGGATCGGGCCGCGGCAGCCCCCGCGAGCAACTCTTCGCTCCCCACGGTGGCGCAACTGGCGCTACTAGTTCCGACAGGCTCCGCCGTCGCTAAGATGCTTTGATCAGCGCCGACAATTCATTCGTCCGGCGGACCAGTTCGCCGCGGTCCATCGTGCGGTAGGGCTCGGGAAGCAGGCTCTTGCTGGTGCATTCCAGCACGGCATAGAGCGTCTGTAGTTCGATCTCGGTGGGGTATGACGGAGGTATGAAATCCTCGATGGCGGCTTGCAGGTCGTCGACTCCGAGCGCAGTGCCATTCTGCAGCGCGCTCTTCATGCGGGCGCGGGTGAGAATCGCCTCCACGTCCGCGCCGGAGAGTCCTGCGGCATTTTTCAGGAAAACCTGCTCCGCCTCGGGCGACGCAACATGCATTCCGGTCTTTTTTTGCATGGCGCGCAGCATGGCCAGGCGCTCCTCGTCGGTATGCGGGTAGAAGAGCGCAATGTGCTCCTCGGCACGCCCCTGCCGCTTCAAATCCACGGGCAGCAAATCGGGACGGCACGTCAGAAGGAACCAAACCACTCTGCCTCGCAGCTCCGTGTTGCCCATGAACTGCGCGATCTGCGCGAAGACGCGATTGGAGACACCGCTGTCGCCCGATGCCGAGCGATTGCCGAGCTGCGCGTCGGCCTCGTCTACGATCACCGCAATCGGGCTCATGGCCTTCAGCAGATTCAGAATTCGCTCCAGATTTCCCTCAGTCACGCCCTGCCACATGCTCCGAAAGTTCTTCAGGGTGACTGCGGGAATCCCGATTTCCCCCGCGAAACAGGTGGTCAGGAACGTCTTGCCGGTGCCCACCGGGCCGCAAATCACGTAGCCCATCGGCACCACGTCGGTCTTCCCCGCCCGGATGGCGCGCGCCGCATCGTAGAGCTTCTTCTTGGCCGGTTCGTGCCCCGCCACCATCGAGAGGTCGAACCGGCTCTGCACGAATTCCAGCAGCCCGCCGGACTCGGCTTCGATCAGGTCCTTCTTGCGCTTCACCAGGAACTTCATGGTGAGCGGGCGCTGATTCTCGATGGCATCCGACAACATGCCCTGCAGTTGCACCCGCTTGAGACCCGCGGTCAGAGTGGCCAGCGCTTCCGGAGTGATATCCGAGCCGGCAGGCAGCGGCCGCGCGCTCACCTGTGTCCGAATAAAATCGAGCCGGTCCTCCTCCGAAGGAAGCGGCACCTGGATGGTGGCAACTCCCGGATTCTGCACCAGCCCCAGGTTGACGTCGATCAGGTTCTCGGCAATCAGGCAGAACGTCACGTCGGCTTGCAGAAAAATGGGGTTCTGCGCCCAGCGCTTCAGGATCACCAGCGAATTGCGGTCCTCGGCCGGCATCCCCGAGCTGTCGCCCGCCGGCACGATGGTTTCCGCGAAATCGATCACCACCGCGATCTTGCGATTGTCCACCAGGCGCAGCCGCAGGTAGTTGTCCAGGATGTTGAGCACGCCATCGGGATTGCGCGGCAGGCCCTTGGCGAAGTTGGTTCCATGAAAACTGTCGTAGCCCGCGAGCGCGCGCTCGAAATCGGTCTTCATGTCGGGGTTGCCGAAGCTCAGGCCGCCGCCGCGGTCGTAGAAGAGCACCAGGTCGCGCCCGCCGAACAGGGCCTCGCGCAGGAAGCGCTGCAGCGGCAAAAACTCGAGCGTAGCGCCATTGGTGGCCGCTCCCGGCGCAGGCCGCTTCCAGGGCGCCAGGTCGCGCACGTTGCCGTGCAGAATGAACATCGAAGTGACGCCCGAATAATACTTCTCGGACAACTCGCGACCCCAGGCGGGGAGCGCTTCTAGTTGAGCGGTAGTGGATGCCATGATCGATGGTACACGTCAATTGCGCATGCGCGTGCGGGTCTCGGACGGCTGCTCGAAATCCGCGGTGGCCAGGGGCGAAAGTTCGAAGATCGATTCCACTTCGCGAACGGTCTCCTCGGTCTGCTCCACGTCTTTCACCAGGCTGTCGAGGTGATCGCTGATCTGCTGCGGATCCTGCATGGTGACGGATTGGTCGCGGATCAACTGCAGGACGTCTTCGATGGCCGCGCATTGTGCGTCGATCACCTGGCAGTTCTCCCGGACTTTACCGTACTTATCGATGCGCTTTTTCAGGATCTCGACGCGCTTGCGATTGATCTCCTGCACCTTGGGCGGGTCGGCCTCCAGGTTCTTCTCCAACTGTGCGCATTCGCGCTTGATCTGGTCGGGATTCGTGACGCGCAGATACTCCCGGTGCTGGAATGCCGAGTTGAGCAGGCGGATGTACGACTGGGACAGCCCCTCGAGCTTGGATTCCATCTGATCGACGAACATCTGGGAGGTGGAGGTCAGGCGGGTATAATTCTGGCGAATCCCGCGGCAGATGACATCGAGGTTGCCGTAGCGCGCGCGCATCTCCGGCGGCAATTCGTAAAACATCGCACTCAGGCTGCGCTCCCGCTGGCGCTTGTCCTCGTCGAACTTCCAGGAGCGCACCAGGCGCTGGAACCGCTTGTTGTTGGGGACCGTGCTCAGGTACATCATTTCAAAGCCCGCCGCCAGCAACAGGGGCAGCCCGCTCCCCAACACGGCAGCGAAGGCGACCGCCCCGATCAGCGCAATCTTGTTATATTGCCAGCCGAAAGCCTCTTTGAGGTAATTGATACCGTCCTGGTTGTCCTCAGCCATTTATACACTCACTCGGACCTGGCCCTGGCCAGGCGCGCGGCGCAGACAGGCTAGCACGTGCTGCTGCAAATCGCGAAACTCGGTTCTCTGCTTCACCGAGGGGTCGCGCGGCCTTCCAAAGGGCACGGGGACATCCTCAATTATTGTACCGGGACGGGAGCAAAGGACAAAGATCCGGTCCGCCAAATATAGGGCTTCATCCACATCATGCGTCACGAACAGGATGGTGCTGGCGGACTCGTCCCAGATTTTGAGCAGCAGTTCCTGCATGTCGCTGCGGGTCTGGGCGTCCAGCGCGCCGAAGGGCTCGTCCATGAGAATTACGCCAGGCCGGAGAGCCAGCGTGCGCGCGATGGCGACGCGCTGCTGCATGCCTCCGGACAGCGTGTCGGGGTACGACTTCTCGAAGCCTGCCAATCCCACCTGCTCGATCAGTTTGGCGACGGTTTGATCGCGTTCGGCCTGAGGCACGCCGTTGATCTTGAGCCCGTAACCCACGTTTTCGGCGACGGTCAACCAGGGAAAGGACGTGTATTTCTGGAAGACCATGCCGCGGTCGCGGCCAGGGCGTGTGACGGGCTGCCCCTTCACCAGAACCTCGCCGGTGTCGGGGTGGTCGAGCCCCGCGATCAGTCGCAGGATCGTCGATTTGCCGCACCCCGACGGCCCCAGCAGGACGCGAAATTCGCCGACATCGCGCCCGTCCGGGCTGTACTGGTCCTCCACATCGAAATTGATGTCGTGGATTGCCTGAATGCGCTCCCCCGTGGGAGACACGAAACTCCGCGAGACGTTACGCAGCGAGATGCGAGTCTGGCGATTAGCCACGAGCCACCTCGATGTGGCGCAGACACTCTTGTCTGCCGCGCCCCGGCTCATCGGGGCGCCTTTGGGGTCCCCGGCCAAAAAGCATCGGCATGA
>DATJWB010000078.1:0-61547 GCA_035501495.1 Bryobacteraceae bacterium
TACAAGTCAAAAACGTCGGACTCCGACGGTTTCAAGAAATCCTCAGAACTTGATTTCCAGCAGCACTTCCGCCTGATTGCGATTGCTGAACAGGCCATAGTTCGAACTTTCAGACGCGCCAAAATGCCGCTGCGTCCAAAATGTGTAGCGGAATTCCGGCTCCAGGTGAACGCGGTGCAGATGCGCATCCACGCCTCCGCCGGCCACGATGCCCGCAACGACTCGCTGCGACAACTCCACCGGCTGCGAATTGTCGGAAACCGAAGAGCCGCCGTAATAGTAGCTCACGACGGTGACCTGTTTCATATGTTGCAGCCAGTCCACGGCGGCTCCCGCGGTCACAAACACCGAGACTCTCCTTTCCGCGCGCAGATGATAGCGGGCCAGCACCGGAAACTCCCAGTCCCTCACATTCGTATGGCTGGCGAAGTCCGCACAGCACGGCTGGAATCCGCCATTGTCATAGCTCCCATGCCGGAAAAGAGCCTCTACTCCCACGCTCACTCTGCGCGTGAGACGGGCCTCGGTCGTGACCCCGGCGATGTAACGGCCGGTATGCGGGACATAAGTGTCGAACCGATTCGGCGGAAAGGCCGACAGGAACTGTGTGACGGGGACCCCGGCCTCGATTCCGAATTGGAACTGCTGCGTCGCGCCGGCAGCGGGCAGAAGTGCCACGAGCGCCGTCCAAACCAGCCTCACACCTCTAAGACCCGCGAGAAACGCGAAAAACTACTTGTTCCGCACCTCTACCACCGCATTCTCCTGCACAGCGTCGGTTGGATTCGAGATCACCATGGTGCCGGCCGCGAGTCCCGAGGTCACTTCCACCTCGTTACCCAAATCCTGGCCGATGGTGATGTTCCGTAAATGCACTACATGGTCCGAACCGACTGTCGCCACGCGCGGCCCGGCCGTCCCCAGAATCACCGCATCACCCGGAATCCGTAGATTCGACCTGACGCCCGCGCCCGTAAATCGCACCTGGGCGTACATTCCGGGATACAGCGATCCGTCCGCATTCGGGGTGACGAGAATGGCGAGCATGGCGCGGGAAGCGGTGTCCAGCGATGTGGAGATGCTCTTGACGCGCGCCGGGAATACCTGCCCCGGCCGCTCCTCCACGCGCAATTCGCCGTCCTGGCCGGCGTGAATCAGCGCCACGTAGGTCTGCGGAACATTCACGAAGATGCGCATCGGCGTGATCTGCGCCACCCGGAACATCTCCTTGCTCGATCCGCCGTTACCGGCATTGATGAGCACCCCGACGTCCACCAGGCGTGCCGTCACCAGCCCATCGAACGGAGCGGTCACGCGTGCGAAACTCTTCATCTGTTCCAGGCGGGCGAGGTTGGCCTGCGCGGCGTGGATCGTGTCCTGGGCAGTGCTCAGAGTGGCTTCGGCCCTGGCCACCTGCGCCTCTTTCACCGAGAGGTCCGCCTGCTTTTCATCGCCTTCCTGCCGCGAAACCACGCCCTTCTGCAGGAGACTCTGCCAGCGATCGCGCGTCACCTTGGCGAGGTCGCGATTGGCGCGCGCCAGATCCAGGTCCGCCTGTAATTCCTTCAGCGTGGACTGCACCTGCGAGACGGTGGCGTGTGCCTGGCTGATCTGCTGATCGAGTTCCGGGGTTTCCAGTTCGGCCATCACCTGGCCGGCCTTCACGTGATCGCCCAACTCCGAGTAGCGGGTTTTCAGGTAGCCGTCGGCGCGGGCGAAGATGGGCGACTCGATTTGCGCCGTCAGATCGCCTGGAAGATCGATGGAGCCCTGCGACGAAGCGAAGTGCGCCGGCGAGGCGATCACGACCGGCGTCCGCTCCTGCTCCTGCTGCGAGGCCGCCAGCAGGACTTTCTGACGCGAAAGGCGCGGAAGCAGGCCGCCCACGACGGCACCTGCCACGATCACCGCCAGCAAAAGAAAAAACGCCACCACAGGGCCGCGACCAGGCCTGACACGTTGGGCCGGTTTGACGCCGGGTTCCTGTGCAATCATAGATCGATCTCCGGATTCCTTCCGTAGCGCGGCGCCTTGCGCCGGAGCACACTATAAACCACGGGCACGAAGAACAACGTAGCCACCGTGGCCAGCAACAAACCGCCAATCACCGCGCGACCGAGCGGCGCGTTCTGTTCTCCACCCTCCCCGTAACCCAGCGCCATGGGCAGCATGCCGACGATCATCGCCAGCGCCGTCATCACCACCGGACGCAGCCGCGTAAAGCCAGCTTCGAGAGCGGCGGAAACGGCATCCGACCCGGTTTCCCGCAGGTCGTTGGCAAAGTTCACCAGCAGGATGCTGTTCGCGGTCGCCACCCCGATGCTCATGATGGCGCCCATCAGGGAAGGCACGTTGAGAGTGGTCTGGGTGACGTACAGCATCAGCACGATGCCGCCCAGCGCTCCGGGCAAGGCCATGAGGATAATGAACGGGTCGAGCCACGACTGGAAGTTCACCACCATCACGAAGTACACCAGCACCACCGCGAATACCATTCCCACACCCAGCCCCACGAACGAACTGCGCATGGTGGCCACCTGCCCGCGGGTTTCGATGAAACTGCCCTTGGGAATCCTGGGCGTATACTCCGCCAGCACGTGGTCCACGTCTTTCGCAACCGCCCCAAGGTCGCGATCCTGCACGTTGGCGTAGACATCGTAGAGCGGCTGCACGTTGTAATGACTGACCACCGACGCGGTGGTGTCGCGCCCCAACTGTCCCACGTTGGTGAGCAGTTGCGATGACGATCGCGCGCCGGCGTGTACCGGCGTGCGCAGCAATTCTGCGGTGGAGTCCACGCGATACTGCGGCGTCTGCACCGAGACCGGGTAGTCCACGCTATTGCGCGGATCGATCCAGTAGTTCGGGGCGATCTGCGTACTCGAGGCCAGGGAGATCAGCAAACTGTCGGCGACATCTTTCTGCGTGAAGCCCAACTGGTCGGCGCGCGTGCGGTTCACGTCGAAGCGGAACTCCGGCACGTCCACTACCTGGTGAGTGTGGACGTCCGCGGCGCCGGGGATGCCGGCCAAGCGCCGCTCGATCTGCCGCGCCAGCGCATAATTCGCCTTGGCGTTGGATAGCGGCCCGACCACCTGAATGTCGATGGGCGCGGGCAGACCGAAATTCAGAATCTGGCCGACGATGTCGGCGGGCTGGAAGAAGAACGTCAGGCCGGGAAACTCGTGATTCAGGCGGACGCGCAGTTCGCGCATGTAGTCGGCCGTGGGGGCATGGTCGCCGGCGCGCAGCGACACCAGGATCTCGCCGTCGAACGGTCCGATGGTCGCCGTGTCGCTCATGGCCAGGTTCAAACCGGAATACGGCAGCCCGATATTGTCCACGATGTCGGTCAACTCGCCCGCGGGGATCACGCCTTTAATGGCGTTTTCCACCTGCGCAAAGTAATGCTCCGTCTCTTCGATTCTCGTCCCCGCCGGCGCCCGAACGTGGAGCCGGATCTGTCCGGCATCTACCTGAGGAAAGAAATCCTGCCCCAGAAACGGCGTGAGCGCCAGGCAGGATCCGCAAATCAACAGGAAGCACGAGGCGACGAGCCCACGGTGCGCCAGTGCCGAGGTCAGCAGATTGCGGTAGCCGTTCCGCATGGCGTCGAAGCGCCGCTGGAAGCCGTTGTGGATGGCCGTAAAGAAGCCGCGACCCGACTCCTCGATCACGCCGGCATCGCCGTGATACCGCTCCGCCTCACCCGCCAGCAGGTAGCGCACCATGGTTGGCACCAACGTCCGCGAAAGCAGGTACGACGCCATCATCGCCAGCACCACCGCCAGCGCCAGGGGTGTAAAGAGGTAGCGCGCGGCGCCGGTCAAAAAGATCACCGGCACGAACACGATGCAGATGCACAGCGTGGAAACGAAAGCCGGGGTCGCGATCTGCATGGCCCCTTCCAGGATCGCCCGCAGAATGGGTTTGCCCAGCCCGAAATTGCGGTGGATGTTCTCGATCTCGACAGTGGCGTCGTCCACCAGGATGCCTACCGCCAGCGCCAGACCTCCCAGCGTCATCACGTTGATGGTCTCGCCGAGCAGGTTCAGTATCGCGAGCGAAGTCAGGATCGAAAGAGGGATCGAGATGCAGACGATAATCGTGCTGCGCCAGCTTCCCAGAAACAGGAGGATCATCAACCCCGTGAGCACCGCCGCGATGATGGCTTCGCGAATCACGCCCTCGATCGCCGCCCGGACAAACAGCGACTGATCGAACATCTGTTTCAGATTGAGCGAGGGCGGCAGCGTCGAGCGGATCCGCGGCAGCATCTGCTTGATCTGCGACACGATGTCGAGCGTCGAGGAGCCGCCGTTCTTCAGCACCGTCAGCAGCGCCGCACGCGCGCCATTGTGCCGCACGATATTGGTCTGGACGGCATACCCGTCGCGGACGTGCGCCACGTCGCCGACGTAGACCGTGGTGCCGTTGGTCTGGCGGATGGGCAGCCGGTTGAAGGCCGCCGCCAGGTCCGGCGAGCTGTTGAGCCGCACCGTGTACTCCTGGGCGCCGATCTTGACGGTTCCCGAAGGCAGAATCAGGCTCTGGTTGTTGATGGCGTTCGAGACATCGGATGCCGAGAGCCCTTGGGCGTAGAGGGCCTGCGGATTGAGGTCCACCGAGATCTGGCGCGGCCGCCCCCCATAAGGCAGCGGAAAGCTCGCGCCCTGCACGTTGGCCATCTGGGTGCGAATGAAGTTGTATCCCAAGTCGTAGAGTTGCTGCTCCGGCAGGGTATCGCTGGAGATCCCGAGTTGCAGAATGGGCACGGCGGAAGCGTTGAAGCGAAGAACGGCGGGCGGCGTGATGCCGGTCGGCAGCGACTTCAGCACCGATTGCGAGGCGGCCGCCAACTGCGCCACCGCGGCGTCGATCCGCGCCTTGGGGTGGAAGAACACCTTGATGACCGCGAGTCCTGGCAGCGACTCCGACTCCATGTGCTCGATGTCATTCACGCTGGTGGTGAAGGCGCGCTCCGAGCGGACGGTGATGATCTCGGCCATCTCCTCCGGGGAGACGCCCGCATAGTTCCAGATCACGCTGACGATCGGGATGTCGATCTCCGGGAAGATGTCGGTGGGCATCCGGAAGATGGCCAGCCCACCCATGATGGCGATCAGCATCGCCATGATTACGAAAGTATATGGCCTCCGAAGCGCGAGTTGGACAATCCACATTTTCGGGCTTGATTCTATGGTGACACAGGCGCCGGTAAGTGTGTGAGTCGCGGCCTGCCAAACCGCTCGAATGGCCGTCCGGCGAAGGAACTCTGAATCGGCGGTTCGCGCCGCAGGCGCCAGGGGCCGTAAACGGATTGACCGTATACGTGCCACCCGCACCCACGCGCCACGGGGTGGGCCTGCTGGATCCAGAGGCTGCTCAAAAGCTCAACGAAGCGGGAGTGGTCTTGGGCGTTGTTGGAGAAGGGTTGGCGGAGTCGTGCCGTCAGGAACTTAATACGGGCATGGCACTTCGCAAGAGCATGATCGTAATGTCTTACCCACGTTCGCACTTCAGCTTCGACCATATTCTGGATCGAGTCTGCTGATCATCGATCCGCTCCAACCGGAGGAGGCATAGATCGGGATGGTGCTGCATCTCGAGACGCTGGATGCGCAACCGAGCTCGAAGACAGCCCTTCTGGCATTAGGGACCCCAGCGTTGGGGCTGCTCATCCTCACAACCGGTGACCGCGGCAATCCGGAAATGCATGTTCGCAGATGTACAATCGATAGCTCGTGCATCATAGCTCTCGATCATCTCAATTTGGCTCCCCAATTGAGTTTCCTTTTCCCGATCGTTCTCGTGCCGAAAGCCGTCCGGGCGGGTCTCTTCAAACGCCGGGCTACAAAGGATCGATTACAGGCTCTATTTGAGGATTTCTCATTCTTGCAGCGCTGTGATGGATATGAGCAAGGCACTGTAAGTTTCCTTCTCGCAGAACGGCTCCGAGAGGGCGCGCAGGATCGAGGCGAAGTTGAAGCCGTGGTTCAAGCTTCGCAATTTGGAGCCGCGCTTCGGAGTTGCTTCGAGTCCCTCCGAAAACGGGGAATCCGGCTGCCGTGGAAGGCCGTCAATGCGCTGTTAACAGAGATCGGTCAGGACTGGGCATAGCTGACGATGCCTGAACTCGGATGCCAAGACAGCCGAACGGGCGGATTGGTTAGAATGTCCCAATGACCCGACGCGAATGGCTCGCTCTTGCTGCCGCGGCGCCCCTTTCCGCCGCCGAGGCTCCTTCGATCGATCGCTTCTTCGACGACTTTCTGCGCAAGTGGGTGATGGCCGATCCCGAGCAGGCCAGCCAATTGCGCATCTTTTCGGGCGCCGAGCAGGAACATCTCGACGGCCAACTCAGCGAAATCAGCGATGAGGCCGCGCACGCACGCATCGCCCGGGCCAAGGAGGGACTGGCAGGACTCAGGCAGTTCGATCGCTCCAAGCTCACTCCCGAGCAGCGCCTTTCCGCCGAGATGTTCGAGTATCAGCTCACCGACATCGTCAATGAGGCGCCCTACCTGGTCTACAACTTCCCCCTGAACCAGATGGGCGGCGTTCAGGCGCGGCTGCCAACCCTGCTCACCGACATCCACCCCATGCGCACGCGCCTGGATGCCGAGAATTACCTCTCGCGCCTCCAGGCCGCCGGATCCAAGATTGACCAGGCGCTGGCTCTTTCGCGGGACCGCGCCCGGCAAGGCGTACGGCTTCCGGGCTTCCTCGCGGTCGAGACCATGGGGCAGATGAAGCGGTTCACGGCTCCCGATCCCGGCGACAACATCCTGGTGACTTCGTTCGCCCGCCGGGTGAAGCTGATCGATTCGATCGATCCCAAGCAGCAGGCCGACATGATCTCGCGCGCGCAGCAGATCGTGCGCAGTTCGGTCTATCCGGCCTATCGGCGCGCTATCGACGGCCTCGCCACCGAAAACGCCAAAGCCACCGAGGACGCCGGATTGTGGCGCTTTCCGGACGGGGCCGAAGCCTACGCGTTTTTCCTGCGCCGCTACACCACCACCAACCTGACCGCGGACGAGATCCACCAGAAAGGTCTCGAGGAAGTGGCGCGCATCGGCGATGAAATGGAGAAGCTCTTCCGGAAGCTCGGCTACAACCAAGGGTCGGTGATGCAGAAATGGCAGAAACTGCAGGACGACCACGTCTATCCCGACGCTCCCGACGTGCGCACGCAGGTTCTCGCGGACTATCAGAAGTTTCTCGACCAGAACAACGAGCGGTCGCTCGCGGTGTTCGACCGGCGCCCGAAAACCAAGTGCATCGTGCAGCGAATTCCGGAGTTTCAGGAGGCCAACGCCGCGGCCAACTATCAGGCTCCGGCGCAGGATGGCTCACGCCCGGGAATCGTACGCGTGCCGCTGCGCGGTCCTAAGTTCCCCAAGCCCGGCATGCGCAATCTGATGACGCATGAAGGCATTCCGGGGCACCACTTCCAGATCGCGCTGCAGGTCGAAATGACCTCGCTTCCCGCATTCCGCCGGCTCCGCGCTTTGGGCGGATTGTCGGCATACTCGGAGGGCTGGGGACTGTACGCCGAACGGCTCGGCGGCGAGATGGGCTGGTACCAGGACGACCCTGTGAGCGATATCGGCCATCTCAACGGCGAATACTTCCGCGCCAAGCGCCTCGTGGCCGATACCGGCATCCACGCCAAGCACTGGACGCGCGAGCAGACCATCGCTTACGGCATCGCGCAGAGCGAGACCGACCGGTACGTTGTGATGCCGGGCCAGGCATGCTCCTACAAGATCGGTCAGATGAAGATCCTCGAACTCCGGGAGCGGGCGAAGTCGGCGCTCGGTGCGAAATTCTCGATCAAGGAGTATCACAACGTCGTCCTGGGCAGCGGATCGATTCCGCTCGCCCTGCTGGAACGCGTCGTGAACGATTGGACGAAAAAGTCAGCTTAGGCGGCGAAACCTACGCCTCGGCAAATACCCGGCGCAGCGCTCCCTTCATCACCGCGACCGGGGCATCCTGGCCGGTCCACATCCGCAATCCGATGGCGCCCTGGTGTACCAGCATCGAGAGACCATCGAGTACAGCGAAGCCGTGACTTCGCGCCTCTCGCAGCAGGCGGGTCTCGGGCGGATTGGGCACGGCATCGCTCACCAGCATGCCAGGCGATGCGCTGCTCCAATCCACAGGCGGCATGGCCTGCACGTCTGGGAAAAGCCCGATGGACGTGGCGTTCACCAGCAGATCGACGCCGGGCGACACCCGGTACGCGCCGCGCCAAGGCTCGAATCGGATCGCCGCCTTGGTTTTCCGGGCCAACTCCGCAACCATCGGCTCGCCGCGCTCTACCGACCGGTTGACCACCACAATTTCGCACACGCCGGCCAGTGCCAACTCGGTGACGATTGCGCGGGAGGCGCCCCCGGCGCCGAGAACAACGGCCCGTTTGCCCGCTGGCTCAATCCGCGCGTCCAGCCGCAGGCCGCGCAGAAACCCCTTGCCGTCGGTGTTCTCGCCGATCAAGCGGCCGCCTTCACGCCGCACGGTGTTGACGGCGCCGATCATCGCGGCGTCCGGCGCAATCTCATCGAGATGTTCAATCACCGCGACCTTGTGCGGGATGGTCAGGTTCGCGCCTTGCATCCCCAAGGCGCGGATCCCGGTGACGGCGTCGCGCAGTTTCGCAGCGGGAACCTCGATCGTGAGGTATCGCCAATTGAGCCCGAGCGCGGCGAAGGCAGCTTCGATCATGACGCCGGTTGGGTTCTCGCGCACCGGGTCGCCCAGGCACGCCACCAGCTCCGCGCTGAAATCTCTTGCCATACGCTCCAGTGTAAACGGCGCTCGGCGACGTGGCGCGGGCACTCGTGCCCTCGAAGCCAGTGAATGCGATGGTCGTACTGATGCCCCGCTCCCCCCGCGACCTCCGCACCTCGCCGGCTCCGCGGTGGGAAGAGGCTCTCAGTTTTGGTTGCGACCTGAAACCGTCGCACCAGATTACAATCGAGGTCATGCGCTACGCACTGTTGGCCCTGTGGATTCCGGTGCTCCTCGCTGCCGCGGACTTGAAGATCGACCACGTCACGGTCGCCGCGATGGACGTCAAGGCCTTGCAGTCGGCCCTCGCTGGCGAAGGAATTCCCAGCGTGTATGGCGGTCCGCACACCAACCAGACCACCGAGATGGCGCTGGTCAGTCTTGCGGACGGGTCGTACCTCGAGTTGATGGGAGTGCAGGCCGGCGCCGATCCCCAGCGCGTCGATCAGCACGAGTGGGGCAAGTTCCTGAAAGCCAACGCCGGCCCGTGCGCGTGGGCGGCTCGCGAAAAGGATATGGAAGCCGAAGTCCAGCGACTGCGCGCGGCAGGTATCGCCGTCGCGGCGCCGGCAAAAAGCGGCCGCCAGCGGCCTGACGGCGTGCGGCTGGATTGGGAGACCTCGGACGTGGGCGGCGGAACGCGTGGAACTTTCTTTCCGTTCCTGATCCACGACTTCACCCCGCGGGAACAGCGCGCGTTTCCGCAGGGCAAACCGGTGACACGCGACTTCAACAGCATCGCCAAGGTGGTGATTGCGGTGCGCAGTCTCGACGATGGGATCCGGCGCTACCGGCAGGCTTACGGCGTGCCGCCGCCGATCAAGCAGGTGGACAAAACCTTCGGCGCATACCTGGCTCTGCTGGGCGGCCTGCCGGTGGTGCTGGCCCAGCCGTTGACGCAGGATTCCTGGCTCGCCGAGCGCCTCGACAAGTTCGGCGAGGCCCCCTGCGCGTTTATTCTCGGAGCCAGCCAGCCCGGGCGATACCATGCCGCGTCGAAAACGCGTTGGTTCGGTACCGACATCTCGTGGTTCGATCCCGATGAACTGGGCTGGCGCCTGGGATTTGAAGCGTCTGCCAGGTGAAGCACCGAGCGGATACCCTCCGTTGGGGGTACCGTTCCCCAGCCCGCATAAGACCTCTTGGAGGTCCCAGGATGTTCGGTTACGCTGAAAACAAATGACTCAGAAGCGTGTCTGTCTCACCTGCAAGAACAAAGGCTGCGTGAACTTCTGCCGCTTTAAGGACACAGCGCCCGCCGCGACGCGCGTTCCCCCGTCCGGACTGCAATCGTTCGAGCCGAAATACGCCCAGGTGCCCAAACGGGCGGCCTAAATCCGCAGGAACAGCTTCCGGCGGTACATCCAGAAAAGCATCAACCAGTAGACCAACAGCACGGCCATTCCACGAACCAACGGCTCCACGCCCGTGCCGAACATCTGGAACGCATGCGCACCCAGGTGAATACGGAAGGAATCCATGATGAAGTGCTCGAAGAGATGCGCCATCAGGTAGGCGGCAATCGAGTTCATGCCGATTACCAACAGCGGGAAGGCCCATTTGCGATGACCCTTCACCTCGATCAGCCAGCAGAATCCCGCCAGGAAGAGGAAGCAGATGCCGCCGCTGAAGAGCGTCCAACTGGGCGTCCAGATGCGCTTCACTACCGGGCAGATTCCGCTGAAGTGCAGCAGAAGACCCGAAGCGATTCCGATCGCGCCGGCAATCAGCAGCCGCCGCATGGGAATCTGCGGCGCCGAAGCCCGCAGCCAGCGGCCCGCAACCAGTCCCAGAATCATGGTGCCGAGCGTGGGAATGAAGCTCGAGGTCAGATATCCGCCGGAGTTGAACACAAACGGCGAGGTGCGCGGAAACAGGTTGAGAAACCACTGGTCGAAGGCGTTGCCCAGATTGCTGTTCTTGTTCCAGTGGGCGGCGAACCCGGTGTAGTGATGCGCCCAGTTCGCCGGCACCCCCACCGACTGGTAATCGAATCCCGGTCCGGGCGCCGGGTAGAGCGCCCACGCCAGCCAGTAGCCCGTCAGAATCGCGCCCAGAGCCCACCATTGCCAGCGCGCGGGACGAAAACCCAGAAGAAACAGGAACGGGTAGCCCAAGCCAATCTGCGTAAGTGTGTCTTCGAACGTGAAGTAAGTCTGTGTGCTGTGCAACGACCGCAGAAAGATGCCCAGTGCGATCAGCAGGAGCGAGCGCCAGAGCGCGTGTCCGAACATCCGCCCGAAGGTCGCGCCCTTCGCCAGGCGGCTGGCGATGGAATAAGGCAGCGCCACTCCCACCAGGAACGAAAAGCCGGGCTGAATGGTGTCATGCAAGGAGCAGCCCGCCCAGTCAACGTGAGTCTGGTGATAGGCCAGGAAACCCCAGAACCAGTTGCCGGGGAAGGCGTGGGCTACCCGCGACAATTGCAGTACTTCGGCCATCATGAGCAGCATGACCAACCCGCGGTAAGTGTCTATCGCGAGGTTGCGTGTTACGGCCGGTGTCACGCGGACGGACCCTGGCGTGGTGGTTGCCGATGGAAGGGTAGCCTGCAAGTTTCACCCCCGATATAGCCCGGCATTCGGCGGAAGTTATCCGCTGTTGACTATCCAAAAGGCAGTATGACACAGGCACAGCCCCTCGGCTGATCGTGTAGTCTATTAGAGGCACTTTTGCCCGAGACTCATGGACCACTCATTTCTGCGGCAGGCGATTGAGATGGCGATCGAGAACGTCCGCCGTGGCGGGGGACCGTTCGGTGCGCTGGTAGTGAAGGATGGCGTGGTCATCGCGGCGGGCGCCAACCAGGTGACCCGCACCAGCGACCCGACCGCCCATGCCGAAATCGTGGCCATCCGCGAGGCTTGCCGGGTGCTGGGCAGCTTCCAGCTTTCCGGATGCGAAGTCTACTCGTCCTGCGAGCCGTGTCCCATGTGCCTCGGAGCGCTGTACTGGGCGCGCCCCGCGCGCGTCTTTTTTGCAGCTACCAAAGACGAAGCGGCCGAAGCCGGTTTCGACGACTCCTTCATTTACCACGAAATCCAGGCACCGCTTTCCGGCCGCAGCATCCCCATGGTGCATGTCGCCGATGAATATACCCGCCGCCCGTTCGAGGAGTGGCTGAGTAAGAGCGACAAAACGGTGTACTGAGCGACCTCTTTTCGGCAGGCGGAACCTTATGGTGGCGCACGCGGTTTCGCTTGCGTGCTTTCGATTTGCCCTTCGTGTCACTTCAATTCGTAAGGCTTCTCCGGCACGGGGATGGGGTCGGGCACCTTGGGCCCCTCGATGGTGGCGGCTCCTTCCAGGCCCTTGCCGGTGACATTGTGAATGCCAATCAGCGGGCCCGCAAAGCCGGTGACGCGAATGTCCCGCACGTCGGCATTTCGAACATTCGCCAGCGCGATCCCTTTGGCGCACGTGCCTGTGACGTTGACCAGCGAGAACCCGTCGAGCGGCTTGCTGGGATGGATGCCGGTGCCGTCCACCAGCACCGGGCAGCCGTTCACCCGCACGTTGGAGAACCGGAAGTTCTTCACGGTGGGAATGCCTTCGTCGCCGGGCACGGGCGCCTGGTCCTGGATTCCGCTATTGAGAATGTTGAAGCGCAGGAAGCCGCCGTCGGTGCCGCCCACATCCAGGTCGTCGGCGATGATGTCTTCGATGAACGCGCCGCGGCCAGGGCGGCTTTTGATGTACAGCGCGAAGGTGCGGGCGCGGGTGAACTTGCAGTGCTCGATCCGCACGTTCCGGATGCCGCCGGATGTTTCGCTGCCGATGCCGATGCAGGCGAAGATCGAGTCCGCAAACGTGCAGTTCGTGATGCGGACATCCTCGGTCGTCCGGAGGAGTTTGTAGGCTTCCATGCCACGTCCGGACTTGAGCGAGATGCAGTCGTCGCCGGTTGCGATGTCGCAGCCATCGATGCGCACGTGCTTGCAGGAGTCGATATCGATGCCGTCGCCGTTTCCGCCTGTACTGCGGATGGTCAGGTTGCGGATGGAGACGTTCTCGCAGTACGTGGCATGCAGGCACCACATCAGGCGGTATTCGGTGGAGAAGTCTTCGAAGCGCACGTCGCTGCAGCCGATCGGTTCGATCAGGGCCGGATGGCGCAGCGGCTTCTCGGCAGTGGGCCGGCCGCCGAGTGCCGGGTTGCCGACAATCTTCCCTGGGCCGATGACGCCAATGTGGCCGGCGCTGATGGCGTAGATCAGCCCGACATGCCCGGAAATCCATTTGCCCTCCCAACGGACCTGAGTGACCGGATAGTCTGCGAAATCGGGGGTACCGAGAATGGCGGCGTCCTTGGAGAGGCGGAGGATGGTGTTGGAGCGCAGAGCGAGTGCGCCGGTGAGATAGTTCCCGGGAGGGACCAGCACTTCACCGCCCCCGAGCACCGAGCAGCGATCGAGTGCCTGCTGAATGGCCGCTGTGTCTTTGGTGGCGCCGCCGCCGGTAGCGCCGAAATCGCGGACATTCAGCGCGAGCCTGGCTGCGGCGGGGGACGAGGCGGACGTCTGGGCAGCGGCACCGGGAACGAATGCCGAGGCTGCTGACGCTGCCAGCCAGCCCTGCACGGCTCCCTTCAGAAAACTGCGGCGGGCCAGCGTGGGTTGGGTCGTGCGGAACATGCGGCGGTCCTTTCGCGGCGAGAGAAGCTCCCGTGCCACTCATTCTAACCGCCATCGCGAGCTCGCCGCCGCGTGCTTTAATAAGACTCAAGCATGAGCGATCGATCGGGTGAGAGCGTCTCCTTCTGCCTCGTGGTGCCCTGCTACAACGAGGAAGAGATGCTGCCTGCGTTCTTCGCCGCGGTGGTGCCCCGATTGTCTGCCGCGATGGGTAGCAGTTGGCGCATCGTCTGCGTGGACGATGGCAGCCGCGACGAAACGTTCTCCATCATTGCGCGCGAGCACCTGGCCGACCACCGGATCACCGGCATCCGCCTGAGCCGGAACTTCGGACACCAGGCCGCGGTCTCCGTAGGCCTGGCATTCGCCGCCGGCGATTACGTGGGGGTCATCGATTGCGATCTCCAGGATCCCGTGGACGTCCTCGTCCAGCTCTATGAAAAGGCCCGCGAAGAACACCTTGACGTCTGTTACGGCATTCGCGCCTCGCGAGACGCTCCGCTGTTCCTGCGGATGTGCTATAGCGCCTTCTACAGCTTTGCGGAGCACATGGCGGACCACCATTGGCCGCGGGATGCCGGCGATTTCTGCGTGATGAGCGCTCGCTGCCACCAGGTGCTGGTCTCGCTTCCGGAGCATTCGCGCATGATCCGCGGGCTCAGGTCGTGGGTCGGTTTCAAGCAGGCTGGGTTCCCCTACGACCGGCCCGCGCGGCTGCACGGGTCGAGCAAATACAACCTGCGAAGGCTTTGGGCGCTGGCCGCGCAGGGCATCGTGGCGTTCAGCAACATCCCGCTGCGCATGGCCAGCATCATCGGCCTGTGCATGGGAGTGTTCTCGGTGATCTTCGGCATCCTGGTAGTGATCAACCGGTTCTTCCCGCGCTTCACCGTCCTGGGATATTGGGTCGGCCAGAATGCCGGCGTGACCAGCGTCCTGTGCTTTCTCGCCCTGGTCTTCAGCATCCTCTTCACCTCGATCGGTATCATCGGCGAATATCTGGGCGTCCTGCTGCAGGAGGTGAAGCAACGTCCAACTGCGGTGGTCGAATCGGTGCTTGGGGACGTGCGGAAGAACGCTCTCGCCGCGCATATCACGCACCTCGGCGAAATCGGCGTGGAGCAGCCGGCCAGGTTGCGCGGCGGCCGGTGAGTCAGTTCGCCGTCGGCGATTTCTCGATGTGATCCACCACGAGGATTTCGACTGGTCCTTTGCGGCCTTCCAGCTTGAGACCCAGTTGCTCCTGTAGAGCCGTGGAGAACGAAGGCCCCGAATCTCCCTCGGCGACGGCATCGTCCGGCATTCTTCGGGAGTCCTCCGGCGACCACTGCAAGGTGAAATCGAACACGCCCTTGAGGTTGGTTGCGTCCATAACCGGCTGGCCGGTGAAACGTCCCAGGAGTTCCGCGAATTTCGCCATCGAAATCCTGGTCGCCTCAAACCTCCCCGGGCTGTTCGAAGTGCGGCTCTGTCCGTCTTCCACGGGGTGGATCTTCGGGCCATTCCTGGCCACCACCAGGGCATAGACCGAGCGCTCGCGGCTCTCCGGGTGCAACTGCAAAAGGAAGCGCTCCGCCAGGAGTCTTTGGGCCATCTGCCGGACATCTTCGGGCCTGGCGTCGGCAGCGAAGGTCGCCTGAATATCGAAGCGCTCGCTTGCCAGCCAGTCCGGTCCCACCAGGGCGTACTCGCGATCGTCCGGAATCCCGTACGACCAGAGGGTGACTTTCCGCAGCGATACGTTTTCCATCGTGATTCGCCCAGCAGACCCGCGGATGGAACTGAATCCCCCTTCGGAGCGGCTCGGCTTGATGGATGCGACTTCGAACGCCGGAGTCTGCGCGGCGAGTGCCAGCGCGCCCGTACACAGCATCAGGATCGTCTTCATGATCGTCATACCTCCTTGAGTGCGATGGCGGCAAATCCGCCACCAATTGCCACACTGATCGCGATGAAGGCGGCCAGTCCGGACGGCCCCAGTCCGGCCGAGACCACGGCCGCCGCAAGCCAGCACGCGATTGCTACGGCAAGCTCGGCGACCCGGATCGGGCGAGTACTTTGTGCCCGGGTCTCCAGCCGGCCGCGCAGTTGCGCCCGCCACCAGATGGCGCTCGCGGTGGGCGGCTCGGACGCAGCGGGCTCCGCAAGCTGCTTCATCCAATCCTGAAACTGTGCGTCATTCATGGCCTGCCTCATATCCGTGGTCGCGCAGGATGCCCTCCATCCTTCGTCGCGCGCGAAACAGCATCACTTTCACGCTGCCCTCCCGCACCTTCAGAATCTCCGCGATTTCCCGGTGCTCCGCACCCTCCACATACGCCAGCCACAGGAGCGCGCGCTCCTTGGGGCCCAGCAGAGCGAAGAGGCGCTGCACGTCCGAGGAGACATCCAATCCGGGCTCAACCGACTCGGAGGGGCGAACCCCCCAATGCCACCACCGCCGTTGCCGGGCGAGAGCCCGCTGGTGGTCCATGATGAGATTCGTCGCGACGCGGTAGAGGTAGCTCTTTCGTTTGTCTTCCGGAATCGGCGGCGCTTTTAACATACGGATGTAGCTCTCCTGCAAAATGTCGTCGGCGATTGACGGGCCGCCCACCCGGCCGACATACGACCGCAGTGCGGGCATCGTGGCCGCATAGAATCGGGCGAACGGCTCGGGGCTGAACGGCTCGACCATCACGGCCTGTTCAGCAGGCCCCAGTTTTTCGACAGTCGGTACGAGATTCCGGCGGAGATCAGCATGCCGGCTCCCAGGCAGACCAACAAGACGCCGATGCCGGCGACTTCGGCCTCTGCTACCAGGACGACGCCGACCCAACAGAGACCACCGCCAAGGAGGGTCAGGATAATTCCTTTTTGAATGGCCTCCATTACGGCCCGGACGGGGTTCTCCAGGCCCGACAGGTCAGTGATGAAGGCTTGTCCTGCGGGCGTTTGGAGAAACGCGGCGAAATCGGCGGCGCTGCTGAACTTGTCGACCACCGCCTTGCGGACCGCCGCCCTCTGCCGGGTTTGGTGAGCAGCGAAGAGGTAATGGAGAAGGAAGGGTACGAGCGCGGCAAATGCCAGCCACGCGGCCTCGGTATTGTTGATGTGCCTCATATTCGCGTTTTCACAGTTATAACGGCTGGAGCAGGGAAGGGGTTAACAGCCTGTCTGTCCCTTGTTCTGGCTGCCATGTGGCGCAGGCACTCCGATGCTGAACGTCCTCACCGCTTGGTAGGGCCCAAAAAGCGCCCCGATGAGTCGGGGCGCGGCAGACACGAGTGTCCGCGCCACAAGCACTACCGCACTCGAATCAGTCTTCCAGCCTCGAATGTGAAGACGGAGTCAGCCTTCGCGATTTCCTGAGGCGAGAGCGGTGTGGCCTGATTCAGGCGGACCGTGACGCTGCGATCGCGGAAGGTCAGTTCGGCGATGAAGGCCATATCGAAGTTGTGGAACGGATCGTCGAGGAACACCACCTGGCTGCCCGGCTGGACCCGCGGATGCATCTGTCGAAGCTGCTCGATCGCATCAAACGTCTGCGGACTCAGATTCTCCATCTCCGGCCGAAGGAGCAACTCCTTCAAACGATGATTCTGCCGCCCCCACAAATACACGCCGCTGACCACCAGCAACGCCGCCGTACCTGAGCGGCCGAGTCTCCGGAAACCGGGCTCGCCCGCCAGGAACGCCGCCGCCGCACGAATCAAATCCTCCGTAACCACCGACGTGAATACCGCCCACCCGGCCAGTATCGTGTAGAGATACGGCCCGTGCCGGTCGTCTACGAATTCAATAGTCAGAGGCGACAGCAGCATGTAGAGCCAGCAAAAACGCAGCACGGCGCGCCTGCGCCGAAATGCTAGGTACGTCAGCACGGCCCAAATCCCCAACACCCACCGCCAGTCGAACACGTTGTACGTGAGCAGCAGATCGCCCAGCGACTTGATCTGAAAATCGAGTATCCGCGCCCGCGAAAAGACCATGCGATACGCCGGATTGCGGCTCAGGGCATTGGGAGAGATGGCGCGGGAATACACATAAAGGAGATTCAACAGCCCGGCGAAGAATACGACCCGGCCCGGACCGCGGATCCAGCCGGCGAGTTTCCGCCACGGCAATCGAGGCGCCCCGTAATAGACGCACTCATAGGCCAGCAAGACCGCCGGAAATGTGGCGGACGTCTCCTTGGAATTCAACGCGCCGACATAAAGCCCCAGCACGGCCGCCGTCTGCCAGGTGTTAGGCACGACGCTTGCCGAACGAATGCGAGCGTAGCAAATGAAGGCAGAAAGGTAGAAGAGACCGCAGAGGCAGTCGCCGACGAAGACGGTGTCGAAGTACTGATGATTCAGGCCCGCGTGATAGCAGGCGATCAGGGCCGCGATCCCGCTTGCCAACTCCCCCGCGCCCAGCACACGCCCGAAACGATACACCAGGTACGCGCCCACCATATGCAGCAGCAGAAAGACGACGTGATACGGCAGCGGATCTAATCCGAACGCGAGATAGATCGGGACGTAGAAAATCCCCGCCATTGGTCGAAAATAGAACTCCCAGAGCTTGATCTGCGCCAACAGCAACCGCCCGGGATCGTGCCAGTACGTCCACATGGCGAACAGCTCGTCGGACGAGAAATGCACCTGCAGGCTGTCCCAATTGAAGTACAGGAAATAAGCAAGGAGGAGAAACGCGACCGCCAGCTTGCGCCACCGCGGTGAGTCCATGGCTAGCGCCGGGACGCCATCCGGTCCGCGAAGATCTTCGCAAATGTGTAGATGGTCTGCATCGGATTGGCGCCGATCGATGTCGGAAACACGCTGCCGTCCACCACGTAGAGATGGTCAGTGCCCCACACGCGGAACTCGCGCGAGACGACGCTGTTTCCTGCGTTCGACCCCATTTTGTTGCTTCCCTGCATGTGCGCGGATGTCACGATGGTGCGGTTCGGAACGAATTGCAGCCGCTGCTCCACCGCGTCTGCCTGCTTTTTGTCGGTGAGGACCGTGGGCTGCAGTTCGTCGCCCTTGGCGTTGCCCAGGATATCTTCGGTAGTCGGCAGGAAGACCTCTTTCGCGCCCGCCAGGAACATGATCCGAATCGCCTCCGCAACTCCCCGCCGGAATCGCTGCTTGTCGGCATCGGAAAGCGTGTACTCGACCAGTGGCTCGCCGGCGGAATCGAGCGTGATGCGATTCGCGGGCGATGGCGTATCGATCAGCATCACTCCAAACCCGGCCAGGTTGCGATACGACTTCACCATCTCGAATGTGTGCATGGCGGGACCGGGAGACATCAGCCCGGCATAGAGCGGCTGGTCGGACATGGATTCCAGCGCGTAGCCGTCCGAGATCAGGCGGTCGTCCACAAATACCGAAGCCTGCGTTCCCGAGAGCGCGTCGATGGTGTGATCGAATCTGCCCATGATCGGCATGGAGGTGTGCAGCACGATGCCGCGCCCGATCTGATCGTTCGCCACCTGAGACCGCAACAGGATGGTGGCCGATCCGAGCGCGCCGGCGGACAGGATCACGTTCTGGGCGTGAATCGCCGCCGTATCGCCGGCAGCCAGGCCGAGCGCGCTCGGATCGGCAATCACACCAGCCTCTGCGATCGGGGCACGCATTCGCATTTCGACGCCCACGGCCTTCTTCGCGCCGCTGCCCTCCTCGAAGATCACGCGCCGCACGTCGGCATCGGGGATCAGGCTGAGCGGGTTGCGATCATCCTGAAGCGCCTGAATCACCAACTGGCTTTCGGCCGACCGCTTGTCAGTCACCGGGTATGGCGAGTGGCCCGGCGGATAGGTGTTGAGGTCGTAGAGCTTGGGATGCAGACCCGCGAGCTTCGCCCCGTCCCATAGCGTCCGGTTGTTGGGATTGATCTCGCTTTCCGAGAGCACGCGCGTGCCGATGGCCGACTTCACCCACTCGTAAGCCTCCGCCAGCTGGGCCTTGGTGAAATCGCCCTCGCCGATGCGTCCATCCCGCCGCCAGCCGGCGATCTTCGCCTGAATACTCGGCAACGTGGGCGCGAAACACAGATCCACATTCACCTGCGAGCCGCCTCCCACCCCCATCCCGTTCCGAATGCGGATGGCGCCGTCTGTGGAAGTTCGCGTGTCGATCAGGTCATCGATCAGGCGCGTCTCCATGGAACCGGGCACCACGAACGAGCCTCGCTCCACCAGCACCACGCGCTTGCCGCCGCGGCGGAGTTCGTGTGCCAGAACCGACCCGGCGGGTCCGCTGCCCACCACCAGGTAGTCGATCGAACCGTCCGAGGAGACGATCTGCTTATACTCGCGGTCGTAGCGCAAACGCGAAGGTGGAAGCTTGGGGCGATTCTGTTCGATGAATTCCCGGCTAGCGTAGAGATCGATTTTGACGCCGGTTAGGGCCTCCTGCACAATTCCGTAGGCCTTCACCACGTAGAAATTGCGGACCGTCGCCGCGAGCCGGCGCGGATCGTTCTCGGAACAACTCTGCAGGAGGAAGAGCACGTGTTGGCGCTGCGGCGGCGCCAGCCCGGAGAATGCGGCGCTGCTCGCCGTCTTCAGGTAGTCGGCCATCCCGCACGCCGGGCCGAAGCCCCGCAGATCGGCGAAAGGCTTGAGAAGTTCGCGATACTCCGGCGCCTGCCCCGCTGCCGACCAGATGCCATCGCTCGCCGCCGCGAACATCTTGGAGAGTTGAGGATCCTGCCGAACCTCCGCGACCGGGAGAAACGAAGCATACAGCGCATCGTGCGTGGCCCGAAGCGGGTCCGCACCCGGGGCGCCCTGCGGTATACCTGCCTGACGGCAGGCGATCGAGGCCAGAGCGGCGAGGACAAGGGCCAGGCGCATTCCCTGATTGTACCGGCTCGCCCCCGTTTGCGATACGATGTTGCGATGGCCAGGCCAATCCGCAAGATTCAAAAATGCGCTTGGGGCTACGCGGCGATCTTCCTGGGCGTTTATTTGATGGACTACGTGCCTGGCGCGATGGATCCGGCCACCGGGAAGATGTTCGGCCTCTTCAGCATGACGCCCATCGTGGACATCGGCCACCTGGTGCTGGGGGCACTGGCGTTGATCAGCGGCTTCCTTTCCGCGAGGGCCGCCCGCATCTATTTCTACTTCCTGGGAGTCGCCTACGGGATCGATGTCGTGACCTATGTCTTCTCCCACCTGCACACCATCAGCCCGATGACCAATTTTCTGGTGAACCTGCCGCACACGGTCATCTTCATCTCCGCGTTCCTCGTCGCGGCCAAGGTAGACCGCGACGAAACACCGACTCGCGATGCGGCTTCCGTCACTGCGTAAGTTCGTCCGGCGGCTGTTCGCCGTGGTGGTCGTGGCAATCGGCCTCTTCGTCGTGGGCGCCACGATCTTCGCGGCGAAATGCACCGCCGTTCGCGTGGCGTTCCAGCCCACGCCGGAGGCATCGCGGCATCGGCCCGAAACCCAGGGCATCCCCGGCTACTTCCGGCCCGAGGATGACACCTTTCTCACCTACCCCGAGTGGTTCATCGTCTGGAGCTACCAGGAGAAGGCCGACTATCAGCAGAATCATCTGCCCTCGGGCTTCCCTTTCTTCGGGTCGATCGTGCAGTACTGGCGCGGCTACTGCTGCGCCAACCGGGTGGTCCGCGGCCGATACCCGTTCAATACCGGCGACCACCTGATGCTCGCTGTGATCGGGAGCAGTTTCTCGGTGGAATATGGGCTGAAGGGCATCTATGAAGAGACCGTGGGCCGATTCACCGAGTGGCTGAGCGGTCACGATCCCGTCGAAGAGGACACCTACGCATACCGGGTGGCGCGCGAGTACGCCGACTTCGTCCATATCCGGCCGTTCTACGAGTTTCACTTCGGCCACAGCTTCGCGGGACTTTGGAAAAACACCAGCCTCTGGGGGCGGCATCCCGTCCGGAAATGGGAAAGGAAGCTATGGCTGGGACTGGATTATGGCGTCGAGGCCATTTACTGCGGGCTGATTGAGAAGGCCAGCCATGGCGTCTATGGCGTGGAGGACGATCAGACCTACGCCTGGGTCGAGAACGTTCCCGACCAACTCTTCGTTGACAATCCCCGCGTCCGAAAGGTCAAAGACGTGGGCCCTCAGGCATACATCGTGATGATTCCCCGCTACCAGGAGTTCACCGAGATCGTGACCCGCCTCGCACAACAGGGCGTCCGCTTCGTACAAATCGCGGGCAACGAGCAGGTGGCCATGACGCTCCTCGCGCCGCGGGATGGGACACTCGAGATTCCGGGGAGTGAAAAGCTGTTCTCGATGGGATTATTGACTGACTCTGCCCAGGAGCGGTGGGCGCTCCGGTCGCCAGTCTCGTCGCTGCACAGTGTGCTGAACGGGCTGGCGGACCGGAGCGTAAGACTCGAACATGTTTACGACTACTAAGCCGCGGCTGCCTCAGCAGTGATAGGCACCCACTGCGAGTGCTTTGGCGCTTTCCACTTCGGCCTCTTCTTCAAGGGCGCTATCGTCATACAGCCACTCGACCAGCGACGACGCCAGCTCCGGCGGACAAATGAAGTCGGCCTCCAAGACCTGCCGGCTGTTCGTGGCGTGACGCTCCCAAGCGTATTCCACGCGGACGGTTTCGCCGTCTTCCGAGATCCAGGCATGGTCGCCTGCAATCATAAATCGGGCAACGTCCTCGCTACCCTGGACGGCTACGCGCATGCAGCCGTCGCGCTCCGAAAGAATGACTACCTCGCGAGTTTGATTGTTCTTGTTTGTGATCCTCATGTTTCCCCCTCTGATGAGCATGATGATGAACCCCGAATTGGCGGGAAGAGCAGTGAGCAGTGAGCAGTGCTCATGGTGAACTCGAAAGCTCATTCGCAATTCACACAACCGAAACATACACTAACCCCGGGCTTTCGATCAAACTATCTTCGGTTATGAGACTGTGGTACCAGGACTTAGAGTGTGCGTTTAGCCGCGAATCGTGGCGCGGGCACTCGTGCCGACGCGTTCTTTTCCGCCACCCAATCCGCTGCTGGGGGGCGAGGCTACCGCGCCCGACTAATCGTGGCACTTTGACCTGTGAACACTGACGTTGCCGCACTCTCGGGCAACGCCCCTTTCACGGCCGGAAGGCGCCCAGCGACAGCACAACCGATTGGAAAGATGGAATTCAGGCGCGAAACTGGTGTTGATCCCGGCCCTTTTGCGGCTGTCATTTTTGCACGATGTCGCTAACGACACAACGATAGCCGGGCGCACATCCGGCCGTTCCACTCAAATTACTTCTATCTGGCGTCTTACCGCCGCTCTGGTTCGGCACTCTATTCGTTGTCATGGTCGGGGTGCTCCGGGGCGGTGCGAGGTCTTAGCCGATCCAAGCTGCCCGAAAGTGGCGCGAACCACAGCGGTGCTGGAAAACCGAACATCAAAGCGAGTATGACGATTTAACCAAGTCCTTTACACGTGCCCGAAAAAGCGTCGGCAAGAGTGCCGACACGGCAGGCAAGAGTGCCCGCGCCACGTTGCGCCCGAAGACTGAACAGGTTTTCAGGGATTTGGGTTGCCCGCCGCCAGCGCGCGCAGATCGTCTATCCAATAGTCGGGCTCGAATTGAGCGAGTTGGTTCGGCTGTCCGTACCCGTACCGCACGGCACAAGTCTTGACGCCTGCTCGTTTCCCGGCCTCCATGTCCGCCGCCGAATCCCCTACCATCAGGCAATCGCAGAGGTTCGCGCCCAGCCCGGCGACCGCCGCCAGAATGACATCCGGCGCCGGCTTACAGGGGATCCCGTCAGTGCCCTGAACATGGTCGAAGTATCCGATCAGGCCGAACTGCGTGAGTACGGCGCGTGTCGTGGGAGTCCCCTTGGTGGTCGCAGTCGCCTTCCGCCCGCCCAACGATGCGAGAGCCTCGGACACACCCGGATAGACACTCGTGAGCTGATGCCCGCGGGCGAGATACAGCGAGCGGTACTGCGCGATAAGACCATCGATCTGCTGGGAGGTGTAGCGCGGAAAGATATCCTGAAAGAGGTCGATCAGGTGCCGGCCGATGAAACTCCTCAAGTAGTCGTACGTGACCGGAGAGCAATCGGTGGCGGACAGGACCTGCTGGACCGCGCCGCAGATATCCTGGGCGGAGTCCAGCAGAGTACCGTCCACGTCGAAAATGTAAACGGGAAACGCAGGGATCACGCCGGCTGCGGGCGCTCCCCTTCCGAGAGCCCCGGAATGCGGCGCCCGCTCTCCGGCCGCAGTACCTGCTGCGTGTGATCTTCCGAATCCTTCGGTTTGCCCATCGGCGGCAGCGTGTCCCCCTTGATGATTTGCAGGACTTCCGTGCCGTCCAGAATCTCGCGCTCCAGCAGATTCTCGGCAATCTTCACCAGCGCGTCGGAATGTTCGTCGAGGATCTTTGAGGAGGTGTCGTAACCGCCCTGCACCAGCTTCCTCACCTGCTCGTCAATGCGAATCGCAGTCTCCTCGCTGTAGTCCCGATGCTGCGCGATCTCGCGCCCGAGGAAGATCTGCTCCTCTTTCTTTCCGAAGCTCAGCGGGCCGAGTTCGCTCATGCCCCACTCGCAGACCATCTTGCGCGCCAAGTCCGTCGCCCGCTCGATGTCGTTGCCCGCGCCCGTGGTCATATGATGCATGTACTTCTCTTCGGCAATGCGCCCGCCCATCAGAATCGCGAGTTGCGCCTGCAGGTAGTCGCGGTCGTAGGAGTGCTTGTCATCTACCGGCAGTTGCATGGTAACGCCCAACGCCATTCCGCGGGGAATAATCGTCACCTTGTGGAGAGGATCGGCGTTGGGAAGAACAGCCGCCACCAGGGCATGCCCCGCCTCGTGATAAGCCGTGTTCTTCTTCTCGGCATCGCTCAGGATCAGCGACTTCCGCTCCGCCCCCATCAGAATCTTGTCTTTGGCGGTCTCGAAGTCGAACATCATCACCACCTTGCGATTGTGCCGGGCGGCGTTCAAGGCAGCCTCGTTCACCAGATTGGCGAGGTCCGCACCCGCCAGCCCAGGCGTACCGCGAGCGAGCACGGAGAGTTCCACGTTGTCGCCCAGCGGAATCTTCTTGGTGTGAACCCGCAGGATCGCCTCGCGTCCTTGCACATCGGGGCGGCCTACCACCACGCGGCGGTCGAATCGCCCGGGCCGCAGCAACGCCGGATCGAGGACATCCGGGCGGTTGGTGGCGGCCACCAGGATCACGCCTTCGTTGGATTCGAACCCGTCCATCTCCACCAGCAACTGGTTGAGGGTCTGTTCACGTTCGTCGTGCCCGCCGCCCAAACCCGCCCCCCGATGCCGTCCCACCGCGTCAATTTCATCAATAAAGATGATGCACGGGGCGTTTTTCTTGCCCTGCTCGAACAGATCGCGGACGCGGCTGGCGCCCACGCCTACGAACATCTCCACGAAGTCGGAGCCCGAGATCGAGAAGAAAGGCACACTGGCCTCGCCCGCGATGGCGCGCGCCAACAAAGTCTTTCCAGTTCCGGGAGGACCGATCAGCAGCACGCCCTTGGGTATGCGTCCGCCCAGTTTCTGAAACTTCTGCGGCTCGCGCAGGAACTCGATGATTTCCTGCAACTCCTCTTTGGCCTCTTCCACCCCCGCTACGTCTTTAAAGGTCACCTTCTTCTGCTGGGTGGAATGCAGGCGTGCGCGGCTCTTGCCGAAGCTCAGCGCCTTGTTGCCCCCGCTCTGCATCTGCCGCATCATGAAAATCCAGAAGGCAAACAGCACGATGAACGGAGAGAAATTCACCAGCATGGAAATCCACGTTCCGGACGTATTTTCCTTGATGGTCATGTCCACGTGGTTATCGCGCAGCAAGTTGTACACATCGGGGTAATTCGTAGGGATGAACGTGTGGAGGCCCTGATTGGGGTTATACAGCCCATGCACCTCGTTGCCTGTAATGACAACGCTGTGCACCTCTTTGTTCTTCACTTTGTCCAGGAATTGACTGAAGCTGATGTTCTCTTCTTTGGGGCCCTGACCGGTCTTCACCACGAGGATCAGCATCACCACAACGGCGAGCAACACCAACCAGAAAACCAACGTTTTGATGTTCGAGTTCACGAAACCTCCGTAACCGGTCTATTTGTATAGACGCCGCGCCGCTTGATCCCGATTCCGAATTCCCTTCAAACCGAGATTTCCCGGACCCGCAGGACCATCCTGCTGCTGCGATCCGGGGTCAAGCCGGCGGATACACCAAATTGCCGCGCCCACACGATCGAGGCCCCGTTCACCAGGATCGGCCAGCGGCCCCGCTCCCATATTGGAATACGTGCCCGCTGAAAGAGAGTCTTGATCTTTTCCTTGCCGGTGCTTCCCATGGGTTGGTACTGGTCGCCCGGCCGCCAACTCCGCAATTCCAGAGGACAGGACAGACTACCCCAGTCTAAATAGCCCACTCCGTTATTATATACGCAATCGGACTCCTCGAATGTTCCCGATTTTTCAATCAGTTCCAACCGGATCGCGAGCTCCGTCCCAGGTATGGGGACGATCCCTGGAACGGCCGCCGGAATCTGGTAACCTGCCCCTGCCGTGTCTGCACCGGCCCTGCCAAAGCGCAGCCACTCGAACGACCGGATCACGCGAAGCCCCGGAACCTCCACGCAGCCGCTGCCCTGCCGCGATCCGGCCATCGCCAGAACCGCCGCAATGTGATGGAAGTCAACCGCGCGGGTGTCGCTTTTCGCCATCTCGATGGCACGCCGCACCAACCTGCGGCCGGCCGCCAACGGCAGACCCGTGAGATCCTCCACGCGAACCACAATGGCGCCGTCGCGTTGCGCGAGACGGCCCGCGGACAGACGGTCGATTTCTGCAGCCCAATAGGCTTCCTCCGCCTGGGCCCAGTCGGCGGTGTGGGCCAGGGTTTCGCGGATCTTCGGATTCCACTGGGACGCCAGTTGGGGCAACAGGTCGTGGCGAATCCGGTTCCTCGCGAACTGGCGGCTGTGGTTGGAAGAGTCCTCGCGCCACGAAATTGCACGCTCCCGCAGAAACTGCTCCACCAGCCCTCGCTCCACTTCCAGCAGCGGCCGGACGATGCCGTCGGCCGTCACCGGTCGGATGGCCGCCAGACCGGCGCTTCCCGATCCCCGCAGAAAGCGAAAGAGCACGGTCTCCGCCTGGTCCGAGCGCGTATGTCCCAACGCCACACCATCCACTTCGCGGCTGTCGATCAGTTCGCGAAAGAAGGCCATCCGCGCGTTGCGTGCCGCCTGCTCCAGGTTGCGGCATTGGGAGAGGTCCACCTTCTGAAGTTGGAAAGGAAGACCGAGTCGGCGCGCCAGGTCTGCCACAAATTCGGCATCCCCTTGCGACTCGATGCCGCGCAGGCCGTGATCGATGTGCACTACCTTAATGCGCAGGTCCCACTCGGCCGCCAAGTCCAGGAGGACGTGGAGCAGGCACACGGAGTCTGCCCCGCCGGAGACCGCGGCTCCGACCGCCTGTCCACGGGTAAACATCCGATACCGGCCGACCGTCTGTCTGACGCGATCCAGCAGCCTCACCGCTCTCATTGTAGTGGCGACGACGTGGCGCAGGCACTGGGGCCTGCCGCGCGCCCGTCTCTGGTGGCGCCCAAGGTTGCCAGATGTTATAAAAGGTTTCGGATCCGGCAGGAAAATCAAACATGGAACAAACCGCAGACATCGCTCTGATTGGTCTGGCAGTCATGGGCCAGAACCTTATCCTGAACATGAACGACCACGGATACACGGTCGTGGCCTACAATCGCACGGTTTCCAAAGTTGACGAGTTTCTGAATGACGCCGCCAAGGGCAGGAAAACCATCATCGGCGCCCGCTCCATTGAAGAGATGGCCGGTCTGCTCAAGCGCCCCCGCAAAGTGATGTTGATGGTGAAGGCCGGTGCGGCGGTTGACGATTTCATCGAGATGCTCCTGCCGCACCTGGAGCCCGGCGATCTGATCATCGATGGCGGCAATTCCCACTTTCCGGATTCCATCCGACGCACCAAGTACCTGGAGAGCAAAGGCATGCTCTTCTGCGGAAGCGGCGTTTCGGGTGGCGAGGAAGGCGCTCGCTTCGGCCCGTCGATGATGCCCGGCGGCAGTCCCAAGGCGTGGCCGCTGGTGAAAGATATTTTTCAGGCGATCGCCGCCAAAACCCCGGATGGCTCCCCCTGCTGCGACTGGATGGGCGAAGATGGCGCCGGCCACTACGTGAAGATGGTGCACAACGGCATCGAATACGGCGACATGCAGCTCATCTGCGAGGCCTACCAGCTTCTCAAAGAAGGACTCGGCATGTCCAACGACCAGATGCACGAGGTCTTCTCCGGGTGGAACCGCGGCGAGTTGGACAGCTACCTCATCCAGATCACCAGCGAGATTCTCGGCCACAAGGACGAGCAGGGATACACCGTCGATCGCATTCTGGACACCGCCGGGCAGAAAGGCACCGGCAAATGGACCAGCGTCAACTCGCTCGATCTCGGCATGCCCCTCACCCTGATCGGAGAGGCCGTCTATGCGCGATGCCTAAGCGCCATGAAGGATGCTCGCGTCGAGGCCTCCAAGATTCTGCACGGACCGAAATTCCAGTTCCAGGGCGACAAGACGGCTTTCGTCGAAGATATCCGGCAGGCGCTGCTGGCCTCCAAGATCGTCTCCTATGCGCAGGGTTTCATGCTGCTGCGCGAGGCCGCCAGGGAATATCACTGGAATCTCAACTACGGCAGCATGGCGCTGGTGTGGCGAGCGGGCTGCATCATCCGCTCCGCCTTCCTGGGCAAGATCAAAGAAGCCTTCGACAACAATGCGAACCTGAGCAGCCTGCTGCTGGATCCTTATTTCCAGGAAGTGATCGCCCGGTGCCAGCCATCCTGGCGGCGCGTTGTTGCGCAAGCCGTACAGGCGGGCGTAGCCGCGCCGGCCTTCACCACCGCTCTGGCTTTCTATGATGGATACCGCAGCGAGCGCCTCCCCGCCAACCTTCTGCAAGCGCAGCGCGATTATTTCGGCGCCCACACCTACGAGCGCGTGGATCAGCCGCGCGGCAAGTTCTTCCACACCAACTGGACCGGTAAGGGCGGCAGCGTTTCGGCCGGCACTTACTCGGTTTGACCGCCCGCACCGAGCCGAGGAGATCGCTTGACCGCCGACGTTACCCAACTCGCATCGAAAATCCGTCTGCTGGTGATGGACGTAGATGGTGTCCTCACCGACGGCAAGCTTTACAACGTGCCGGGGCCCGACGGCAATATGGCCGAAACGAAGGGGTTCGACTCCCAGGACGGTATCGCCCTGCAGTGGATGGCGCGTCTCGGCATTCCCACCGGGCTGATCAGCGGGCGCGTCTCGCCCGCCACCGTCGAGCGCGCCAGACAGTGCAAGATGAAGTACGTCTACCAGGGCCACACCGAGAAGATCCCGATCCTTCAGGAGATCCTCGCGGATGCCAAGGTGGAAGCCGGAGAAGTGGCCTACATCGGCGACGACCTCACGGATGTGGTAGTGATGCGGCGCGTCGGCCTGGCGGTGGCCACCGCCAACGCCCGTCCGGAGGTGAGGGCCATCGCCCACTATGTAACCCGCGTCCCCGGCGGCCAGGGCGCGGTGCGCGAAGTCATTGAACTGCTGCTGCAGGCGCAGGGTAAGTGGACGGAAATCCTGCGGCACTACGAAGTGTGTATTTGATTTATATGGATAAACCAACCAAATATGGTCTCGAGATTCGGCCCGAAGGCGCGCTGGACTTTGTCTCGCTCGGCGCCCTGATCCATCGGCTGGACCCGGGAATCATTCCATTCCGCAAGGCAACGGCATGCCAGATCCACGTCAGCGGCGGTGAGTTCAACTGCGCGGCGAACCTGGCGGACTGCTTCGGTTTGCGCACCGGCATCGCCACCGCGATGGTCGATTACCCCATCGGGGACCTGATTGCCGAGCGCGTGCGCGCCATGGGCGTGAAGCCCTTCTACAAGCGCTTCAAACATGATGGGGTCACCGGGCCCAACATGGCGACGGTCTACAGCGACCGCGGCTTCGGCGTGCGCGGACCGGTGGTGTTCTACAACCGGTCGAACGAAGCGGCGGCGCGCCTCAAGCCCGGCGACTTCGACTGGAGCGGAATCTTCGCGGGCGGCGTTCGCTGGTTTCACAGCGGAGGAATCTTCGCGGCGCTCTCCCCGACCACCGCCGAAGTGATCGTCGAAGGGATGCAGGCCGCCAAGGCCGCGGGCGCGGTGGTCTCCTTCGATCTGAATTACCGCGCCAAGCTCTGGAATATCTCGGGTGGTGAAGAGCGCGCGGTCGCGGTGCTCGACCGTATCGTCAAAAACGTGGATGTCCTGGTGGGGAACGAGGAGGATTTGCAGAAGGGCTTGGGAATCCCCGGGCCGGAGGTGGCGGCCACTTCCAAACTCGACCCGGGCGCGTTTTTCGGGATGATCGGCAAGGTGCTCGACAAGCACCCGCAAATCAAGATCGTCGCCACAACCTTACGCGAAGTTATTTCGACGAACCGGCATCACTGGAGCGCGGTCGCCTGGATCAACGGGCAGACGCATGTCGCTCCGGCAGCCGACCTGCATATCTACGACCGCGTGGGCGGGGGCGACGGCTTCGCGTCCGGCTTCTTCTACGGCCTGATGACGAACGAGCCGCCGGAAGAAGCCGTCAAGTTAGGATGGGCCCACGGCGCCCTGTTGACGACTTTTCCCGGAGATACCACCATGGCGAGTGCGGACCAGGTTCGCGCCTTCGCCAAAGGCGGCTCCGCCCGCATTCAGCGATAACCAAATCCTGTGGCGCGGGCACTCCCGCCTGCCGCGTCCCACTCATGGGGACGCTTGGTCGTAAACTGGAATCTCCGGCTGTCCATCATGACTGAGTTCGTGAAACTCATCTCCCGTCTCAAACGCCATTACGGCGAACCCAAGCTTCCTCCCGCTAGCGGGCCTTTCGAGTTAGTCATGTGGGAGAATGCCTGTTACCTTCTGCCCGACGAACGCCGCGCCGCCGTCTTCGAAGCTCTTCGAACGCAGGTCGGACTGACTGCCCAGGCAATTTCGAATGCCAGTCAGGAGGTCCTGCTCCCACTCGCCCGAATGGGCGGGATGCGCCCCGAGACCCGAGTCTTTCGCTGGCGCGAGATCGCCCGTATCACACTCACTCAGTTTGATGGCGACTTGAACCAGATCCTGCACGAGCCTTACGACACGGCCAAGAGAGCGCTCCAACAGTTCCCCACCATTGGTGATCCGGGAGCCGGGAAAATTCTGCTCTTCTGTGGACTCCAATCGGGCCTGCCGCTCGAGTCGAATGGTTTGCGCGTGCTCCTTCGTGTAGGTTATGGGAGGGCCCAAAAGAGCTATGGTGCGGAATACCGTTCCGTGCAACAGTCTCTCACCGGACAACTCCCGAAGGATGCGGAGTCTCTGGCGCGTGCTCACCTCTTACTGCGCGAACACGGCAAGACAGTGTGCCGCACCAGTGAACCTCTCTGTCACGAATGTCCCGCCTCCGGCTTGTGTGCGTACGCCTTGAAAAGCCGCTGAATTTGCATGCGTGTGCGAACCCTTCCATAAGCCGGCGAAACAGCGCCGCACAAAGGCCGGGAACGTGCATTTCAGGAATGCTGTTGGCGTATGAAGCAAATCGCCCATCTCGCATTCCTGGCGCTCCTTGCCGGCACAGCCGCGGAGGCTCGCACGGAAGCTGTGGCGGCGAAACGGCCATTTATCGCAACTGCTTTCGCGCAAAGTGGCATCACCCGCTCCGGCAAACTGACACGACGCGGCCTCGTGGCTGCCGACCTGAATGTGCTGCCGTTGGGAACTGAGATCCTCGTAAAAAATGCCGGGCGTTATTCCGGCACTTACACAGTGGCTGATACGGGATCGAAGGTGATAGGGCGCCACATTGACATCTACATGCCCAGCGTCCGGGAAGCCCTGACCTTCGGCCGCAGGCACGTGGAAGTCAGCGTGCTCGAGTGGGGCCAGGGGCCCGCCGCGCGATTCCGCCGCAACGCAGTTCGCGACGGCTGGTCCTAAACTCCTTTCCTGTTCGAAGCCGACCGCATCCGCGATTCCACGCTCCCGGGAAGCACACCGACACTTCCTCTCACCTCATGTCACCTCATTGACGCCGGCGAAAAGCTGGTGATAGAATCCGCGACGAACCAGGGTGTGTGCAGCGCTGAGGGTGAGTTGGGTGCGGACGGCATTCCCAGGGGCGTGCCATCGGCCCCATCCGGATCACTCGCCGGATCAACCTCAACGTGTCAAGGTGAGTGGGATCGTATGCCGAATCTTGCGAAGAAGGTTGCGATGGGGATCTTCGTTTTGGCCGTCATTTGCCTGGCGCCACGTTTGGCCGGGCAGACCGGAAACACAGGAAGTATCAGCGTGACCGTCGAAGACCCCACGGGCGCGGTTGCCCCGGACGTGGTGCTCGAGCTCCGCGATTTGGGAACCAACAGCATCCGCAAGGGCGTGACAACCCAGAGTGGCGCCTACACTTTCGCCAACCTGCCGTTCGGCCTTTACCAGTTATCGACTTCCGCGAAAGGCTTCCAGCGGGAAATCTCCGACTCCGTCCAGGTGCAAACGGCGCGCGCCACGGAAATCAACGCGGCGCTTCGCCTGGGTGGGACAACGGAGACTGTGGAGGTGAGCGGCGCAGCCCCTCTGATGGAGACCGCATCGAGCGTCATCGCCACTACCATCGATACGCAGCAGGTCGTGAACCTGCCGATTCAGGGGCGCAGCGCCTTGAACCTGGCATTTACCATACCGGGATTCTCCGCCACCCCGCTCGCCGTGGTGAGCCAGACGACGCTGTCGCAGTGGTTCAGAAGTGTCCGGCCCTTGCCAAACAACAAACTCGCGGGTGAAGTGATCGGCGGATGGGCGCTCGGCACCATCACGACCTTCCAGACGGGCACTCCGGTGGTGTTGAACGGCGGTTATCTGACGCTCAACGAGACGGACCCGGGCGTGGTCTTCGAGAACGGACTTACCACGGCCGAGGTGCAGTCGTCGATGGGGTGTATCACACGGGAAGTCCGTGGGCCTGTTTCATCAATCCGAAATCCATCGCCTCCAACGGGCAGGCGAATTTCAACGCCATCGCGCCCGAGAGCACGGCGGGGCAGTTCGAATATCATCCGTTTCTGTACGGGGCTGGTCACCACGGGACCGCCGACCGCCGGCGTGCAGAGCCTCAGCTTCGGCCAGACTACCGGAGGGCCCACGGGGCCGCTGGAGTTCCGGGTGAACCTGGAGTTCTGACGTTATGCAGATCAGCCGTCGTTCGTGGTTTGGGGCCATGGCCGCCGCGGCGTTGGGCGGGGCGGAGCCTCCTAAGCTCACGTTCGGATTCAGCCTTTATGGCATGAAGACGTTTTCCTGGAAAGATGGGATCGATCATGTGGCGAGGATCGGCTACCGTTCCACCGAACTGTGTCTGCGCTCGGGCTGGGACACCGAACCCAAGCTGCTGACCAAAGCCGACCGCGCGGAGATCCGCAGCCGTCTCGCGGATCGCGGCTTGTCGCTCGCTTCTGTGATGGAGAACGTCGCCCTGGCGCGGCCCGGGGGCAGCCGCGAGGACAACCTCAATCGGCTCGCCGCAGCGGCGGAGATCTGCTATGCGTGTTCGCCGGGCAGCCCGGCGCTGATTGAGACCACCCTGGGCGGCCGTCCGGACTCATGGGACGCGTCGAAAGACGCCATGGCGGACGAACTTCGAGCCTGGGCGCGACGCGTCGAAGAACTGAAGGTTACGCTGGCGATCAAGGCGCACTCGAAGACGGCGGTGACCCGCCCGGAACGTTTGCTGTGGCTTTTCGATCAGGCGAAGAGCCCGCACCTGAAGTTGGTCTACGACTACTCGCACTACGCCGCGTTCGGCCTGGACATGCGAAGGACGATGGAACAGGTGGTTCCGCAGGCGGTGTTTGTGCACCTCAAGGACACCATTGGAACGGCTCCCGACCATCACTTTGTGCTTCCCGGCGATGGCCCGGTCGATTTCCGCGCGTATGACCGGACTCTGATCGAACTGGGATATCGGGGGCCGGTCATAGTGGAAGTCAGCGTGGACGTCTTCGGACAACCCGGGTACGATCCCGTGCGCGCGGCGGAGCACGTTTGGCAGAAGGTTTCGCCGGCGTTCGCGTAATGGCGCAGCCGGAACGATCCTACAATAAGAAACGCACCCGATGCCAGGAATGCAACGCCATCTGGAGATTCGCGCAAGGTGTGGCGCTCTCCCTCCGATGCTTCTGGTACGGCGGCCCTCGAGAAATCCGAGGTGGTTGCCAATGCGTGTATGAATCGCGAGCGAAGCCTGGCGGGGCGAACAGTTACGAAAAGGATCTCGGTTTCGCCCCACTGGATTTCCTGAAGCGGAGACTGGCAAACCAGCACGGAGTTGCCTGGCTGGATCTCTGCTGTGGAACCGGCCGCGCGGTAATTGAAGCAGCGGAGACCTGGTGCGGGTCCGGACTGGACGGCAGCGTCAGGCTGGCGGGCGTAGATCTGGTTCCGATGTTCGGTTCCATTCGGACCGGTCGCGACTGTATGGATCTGGCCGCGGCATCGGTCGAGAGGTGGGAGACCACAGAACGGTTCGACTTGATAACCTGCGGGCACGGCTTGCACTACATTGGTCACAAGCTTGGTTTGATACAGAAAGCCTCTGGCTGGCTCAAGGATGGCGGTCTCATGATGATGCACGTGGACTACCGGAACATGCGGATCAGAGGCCGGGCATCCTCTGCCGGGCAGATCGGAAAGGATCTCCGGCGTGCTGGTTTCCGGTATGTTCCGTGGCGGCACCTGCTGATCTGTAACGGGCGAAACCGTCATCCTCTGCTGTATCGGTATTTGGGTGCAGACGACCGGGCAGGGCCGAACTACACGGGACAGGCGGCCATCGAATCCTACTACGAACGCACCGGTTCAAGGCCAGCCCTCTACGTCAGGGGATGACTCCTCCCGTGCTGGCGGTTGGTTGCGGCGGCGTGGCCACATCCTGGGGCTTGAGGAACGAAACAAAAGTCCACTCCGTACCGTTGATCTTGAAGAGCGCCACCTGCGATCCTGACAATTCGAATCTCGGGAGGCAGGCCTTCAATCCGGCGGGCGCCTTCTCCCAGTCGATTTCCCAACGAACCGCGGCCTGGCGCATGTCCGGCTGGCTTCCCGGAGTGATGCCGTTTACTTCCAGGAGGTAGGGCCCCTGTAGGGTAACGTCATGGAATTTTCCGGATTCCTTCAGATCGATCGCGAACAGGGCCTTACGCCCTGCATCCGTCAGTTGATAGGTGTTGATGATGAATCCTTGATGAGGAATCTCGACCTTCTTCCAGAGATCGTTTTGCATGCCGCAGGCGATGAGCGTGTCGGAGTGGAAGGTCACCGTGAAGTGATTCAGCTCGTCATGAGACCACTTCTGCGTGATGAGGGCGCTTGCCACCATCGGGCTGAGATCGTCGGGTTGCTGGGGCGGATCGGGATCAGACGAACAACCCACCGCCATGCAAAGGGCCGCCATCGCGAGGACGATGGCTGCCTTTCTTAGGTCAGGATCAGCGACTTTACGCATCATGCGATTCCACGACTGGCAGAGAACCCACCAGGCTCTATGAGTGCTCAGAATAGTCGGTTTTCCGAGGGTTTTAAATGTTCCCGTCCGTAATGGTTTTTCCCGTTATCGATAGTTCACGATGTTACGATGCCCATGGTTAAGCAATGCCGGCGACTCCGTCCGGCCCCATCCGCTTGACGCCGTCGATGGCTGGGACGCACACTGTTCTCCATATGGCACTCACCGTGCGTTCCCAGTGGCGTTTCCTGGCGGTTGTCGGCGCGGTCGCGGGATGTCTGCTCGCGGCGGACAACAAACGTCCCGACAAGCCTGGCGACAAGGCATCCGTGAACTACAACCTTCCACTTTGGGAGGCGGGCAAAGTGCCGCTCGCCTCGGGCAACGGTCCTCTCGACTGCCCGTTCCTCACGGTCTTCCTTCCGCCCGAAGGCAAACGCAACGGCGCTTCCGTGATTGTCGCCCCGGGCGGCTCCAACATCATGCTGATGTACGGCGTCGAAGGGATGGACGTCGCCGAACGTTACAACAGTTGGGGCGTCACGGCGTTCGTGCTGACGTACCGGCTGTCGCCGCGCTACGGCGAGAATGTCCGCGTCATGGAGGGCAAGCGCGCCGTACAACTGGTCCGATCCCGGGCCACCGAATTCAAGCTGGACCCGCACAAGGTCGGCTATATCGGATTCTCCGCGGGATCGAATACCGCCCGCTCTGTGGTGGCCACCTCCGGTCCGGGCGATCCTAACGCGCCCGACCCGATCGACCGCCTGAGTTCCCGCCCCGATTACGACGTTTTGGTGTACGGCGCGGGCCGCGCCACTCCTGGTGAATCGCTGAAGGATTTTCCGCCGACCTTCCTGGTCTCCGCGGCCGCCGATACCGGACCAGCGCTTGGCAATGCCCAGTTGTTCATGGACCTCGTCCGCGCCGGCGCGACGGCCGAAATTCACGTCTACCAGAAGGGCCGGCACGGGTTCGGCAGCGGCTTCGGCAGCCCGGAGTTCTCAGACTGGATGGGCCGGCTGGAACTGTTCCTCAAACTCGGCGGTTTCCTTCCGGAGGCCAACTAGATGCTCCGGTCCACCTTCGTTTCCGTCACCCTGGTGACCCTGTTGGCTTTGGCGTCCGCCCTGCTCTCGGCGCCTCCCGCGCCTGCCGTGGTCAACGACGGACATGGCGACTACGTCTACGTGCCCGCCGGCGCGTTCCGCATGGGCGACAACTTTGGCGACGGCGACCCGCGGGAGCGGCCCGTCCACACCGTCGAACTCGATGCTTTCTACATCGCCAAATTCGAAATGACCAACGGCGAGTGGAAGAAATTCCGCGACGACACGGGCTATGACGACGCGAAGCTCTGGCCCAACGGATGGGTCGTGCCGAAAAACCAGGTGCCCTACTGGACGGATGCCCGCAATCACGGAGGCGGCACACCCGGCACCGACGATTACCCCGTGCTCGGCGTGAATTGGGATTCGGCGGTTGCCTATTGCAACTGGCTGAGCGGCAAGACAGGCAGGAAGTATCGCTTGCCCACCGAGGCCGAATGGGAAAAAGCCGCCCGCGGCACCGACCAGCGGCGCTACCCCTGGGGTAACAATATCGACCGCTCCTATGCGAATTACGTGGGCGCGCAGGCCTTCGACACGGGGCGGCTGGTGGGCTTCTACGATGGCAGCAGGCGCGGCGAGCTCGAGACACACAGCAACGCATCGCCCTATGGCGCCTTCGACATGGCCGGCAATGTGATGGAGTGGTGCTCGGATTGGTACAGCCGCGACTACTACACCGTATCGCCGCGGCGGAATCCCAAGGGTCCCGCCGAAGGCGCCTATCGGGTGGTCCGCGGCGGCACGTTCTTCATGGAGCAACTCGAGCTGCGGTCTTACGCGCGTTCGGCTGCGTGGCCTTCGTTTCAAGGGCACCGGATGATCGGTTTCCGCGCCGTTCGCGAACCATAGCCGAACATGGGATGTAACTATTTCGATCGAGTAACGTCTCTACTAGGGAAGACGACATTTCCCAAAGTCAATTGAGTTACACGAACCTCTTGACTCCCGGGAAAAAGTAGTCTAGGATTTAAGCTGCGTGATAAAGCCATTCCAACCCGGAACCGAAGTCAAAGCTAGCGGGCGCTCCATGGGTAACCATGAGTCGTCCACGGTGACCTGACCTCCGTCTTGGAATCACATACCGGTTCCTGGAAAGGGGCGGCCACCGAAAGTGGCCGCCCCTTTTCGCGTTGTTGCGGCCGTTTTCCGAAGCTTGACTGAGTTACTTCCCGCGGGAAGTAAGTGGCCACCCGTGTGTCTCAGCGCAACGGTCTTTGACAAGTGAGGTTGTGGTTCCAGCATATCGCGGGTGTGGCCTATTGGCTGGGCATCGGGCCGCCAGCCCGGGTAACGGAGTTCGATTCTCCGCATCCGCTCCAGAGTTTGTTTCTTGCGGTGAGGTCGGTACCAGTTTGGCCTCATAAGCCGGAACCGTACCGGGTTCGACTCCCGGCGCCGCTACCAGTTGATGAACCAAGTGAGTCAGTTGCCTGGATGGATCTGGTCGGGTGACAGAGACAGTCCGAAAAGCTGTAAAGACCGTTCGACTCGGTTTCCAGGCACCAGTAATCATGTGGACCGTAGATCAGTGGCAGATCGAAAGATTGTGGCTCTTTCCACGCGGGTTCGATTCCCGCCGGTCCAACCAGAAGTTACAGTCGTGGAGACGGGCGCCCTTCATCACATTTAGTGGCAGGTAGCAAAACGGTAATGCAGCTGGCCGTTAACCAGCCGATAGAGGTTCGACTCCTCTCCTGCCAGCCAGCTCACGAACCATCGGGGAGCGTAGCTTAGACGGTAGAGCGCCGTCCTTTTAAGTCGGATGACGACAGTTCAATTCTGTCCGCTCCCACCAACTGCAGTTTGAAGAAAGTGAGGATGAGTATGGCAAACAGGACTTTGTTCGCGAGCCTGCGAGGCGGGGTGATCCTGCCGGCCGACGCGGTGAACTCGGAGAACGCGCCCGCGTACGCGCTGGCGCCCAGGCAGGCGCTGGCCCAGTATGCCGCTACCGGCTGCTTCGGCCGGACCTTCTATGCCACGGCCGGTGAGCAACTGGCGCGCGTCCTCGAACTCTGCGGCGCGATTGCGCGGGACGGCGGCCTCCGCTTCATCGCGCAAGTGGCGGTTTACAGCCGTACGCAGTCCTTCCTGAAGGATATGCCGGCGTTGCTGTGCGCATGGCTCTCGGCGCGCGACCGGCGCCTTCACGAGGCGGTCTTCGGCCGCGTAATCGACAACGCCCGCATGCTGCGGGCGTACGTTCAGATCCTGCGCTCCGGTGTAGCCGGGCGGAAGTCGCTGGGCACCGCCCCCAAAAGGCTGGTGCGCGAGTGGCTCGAGAGCCGGGGCGAGGACCTGCTCTTCAGCTCGAGCGCGGGCCAGAGCCCTTCGCTGGCCGATATCCTGAAGATGGTTCACCCCAAGCCGGGCAGCGCGCGGCGGGAGGCATTTTACGGCTACATGCTGGGCCGGCCCCACGATGCCAATGTCCTGCCCAGGCTGGTGGTCCAGTACGAGCAATTCAAGGCCGGCCCCGGCGATTCGGGGTCGGCGCGGGAGGTCCCGGACCTCCCCTTCATGCTGCTGTCGGCGTTGCCGCTCTCGCAAAGGGATTGGGCCGATATCGCCCGGAACGCCTCGTGGCAGACCACGCGCATGAACCTGAACACGTTCGCGCGGCACGGCGTATTCACGGATGCCGCAATGGCCGGCCGCATCGCGGCGCGCCTTCGCGATCCGGCTGAGATCGGGCGGGCGCGGATTTTTCCGTACCAACTGTTGACGGCCTGGCTGCACTGCGACGCGGCCGTTCCGCAGGAGGTGCGGGATGCGCTACAGGATGCGATGGAGTTGGCCATCGCAAATGTACCGCCGGTGGAGGGGGCTGTGGTGGTGTGCCCGGACGTTTCGGGCTCCATGCGCAGCCCGGTGACCGGTCATCGGGCCGGCGCATCCACCAGCGTCCGCTGCGTGGATGTGGCGGCGCTGGTGGCGGCATCGCTGGTTCGCAAGAACCCGTCCGCGACGGTGTTGCCGTTCGAGCAGGAGGTGGTTCGGGTGGATCTGAATTCGCGCGACAGCGTGATGACGAACGCCGGGCGCCTCGCCTCCATCGGCGGCGGCGGCACGAACTGCAGCGCGCCCGTTCGCCTTCTGAATCGACGGAAGGCAAAGGCGGACCTGGTGGTCTTCGTCTCGGATAACGAGTCGTGGGTGGATCAGGGGCGCGGGCTGGGCACTGCGTTGATGGCCGAGTGGGCGGAGTTCCGGCAGCGGAATCCGAAGGCTAGGCTGGTTTGCCTGGATGTCCAGCCGAACCGCACGACGCAGGCCTCGGAACGGGTGGACATCCTGAACATCGGCGGCTTCTCCGACCAGGTGTTCGAGGTGATCTCGGCTTTCGCAGCGGGGCAACTCGAGCCGAAGCACTGGATCGATCGCATCGAAGCAGTGGAACTGTAAGCGAGGGGCAGGTCAACGGCCTGCCCCGGGATGACCGGGGCCGAATGCAGGCGGGACTACATTTTGACACAATGCCAATGTCTCGACCGTTTCTTGTCGGCCTTTTCTGGAATCCAGCCGGCGAATGCCGGTGGGAGTACATCGCTTTGGGTGCGTCCGGGACCCGATCCGGGTCCGGAGAACTCTCGCCAACTCTTGTCGCCGGTAACGGATCAAAATGGTGGTTGTATGGAAGCTGTTGGGGCCGAATGCCGGCGGGACTACATTCTTACCACACCTTGTCTCGACCGAAATTCTTGTCGGCCCCTGCAGTGCCGGGCTCGCGTCACGCCGCGGGAGCGCAAATCTCGGCGGGGTTTCGTAACCCGCTCGGAGCGGTAACGCTCTCTTGCTCCGGGTGGCCTGCCGCCGGCACGGAATCGCCGGCGAATGCCGTGCGGGAGTACATGGTAAAGCGGGCGTCGAAAGCCCGTTCCGGGCCGAAAGGTCTGGAAGCTCTCGCCGATTTTGTCGCCGGCGGAAAAGGCGGTGCCCTGAGTCTGAGAAGGAGCGAGGAATGCCGGAGACCACTTACAACGTGATTGCGCCGGAGCACGGCGTGCCTGTCAAGGCGTGGACCAGGGGCGTCCCCCTCGAAGACGAGGCGCGCCGGCAACTTCTCAATGCCGCGCAGCTTCCTTTCATCTTCAAGTGGATCGCCGCGATGCCCGACGTCCATTGGGGCATAGGCGCGACCGTCGGGAGCGTGATTCCCACCAGGGGCGCGATTATTCCTGCCGCTGTGGGCGTGGACATTGGCTGCGGCATGATGGCCGTCCAGACCAGCCTCCAAGCGCGCCACCTCCCCGACAGCCTGAAGGGCATTCGCGCTGCCATTGAGCGTGCCGTGCCGCACGGACGCACCAGCCACGGCGGGCCGGGCGACCGCGGCGCCTGGCACGACATTCCGCCGCGCAACCAGGCGGTCTGGGCGGGCGAGTTGAAGACGCGCTACGACGCGATCCTGGCCAGGCATCCCAAGCTGGATCGTGGCAATCACGCCAACCACCTGGGCACGCTCGGAACGGGAAATCACTTCATCGAGGTCTGCCTGGACGAGTCGGACGCGGTCTGGTTCATGCTGCACAGCGGATCGCGCGGCGTCGGCAACCGCATGGGCAACTACTTCATCGATCTCGCGCGCCAGGACATGAAGAAGTTCTTCATCAACCTGCCGGACATCGACCTCGCCTACTTTCCGGAGCACACCGATCACTTTGGTGATTACGTCGAAGCGGTGGAATGGGCTCAGGACTACGCTCGCTGGAACCGCCACCTGATGATGGAACAGATCCTCGCGGGGGTCCGCGATTCAGGCGGCGTGCCGCCGTTCCAGCCGGAGCTGAAGGCCATCAACTGCCATCACAACTATGTGGCTCGCGAGAACCACTACGGCGAGAACGTCCTGATCACCCGCAAGGGCGCGGTGCGGGCGCGCGCGGGCGATCTCGGAATCATTCCGGGCAGCATGGGCGCCCGCTCGTACATCGTACGCGGCAGGGGCAATCCGGAGAGCTTCTCGAGCTGCAGCCACGGAGCGGGGCGGGCCATGTCGCGCAACGAAGCCAGGCGCCGCTTTACGGTCGCAGACCACATCCGGATGACCGAGGGCGTGGAATGCCGCAAGGATGAGGAAGTCATCGACGAAACACCGGCGGCGTACAAGCCGATCGAGGCGGTAATGGCGGCACAGGCCGATCTGGTCGAGATCGTGCACACGCTGCGTCAGGTAGTCTGCGTCAAGGGGTGAGACTCAAAAAGCCCAGCGCCACAGGCTCGCACCGACGGTGTACCCGGCTCCCACCGCGGCGAACAGCACCAGGTCGCCGCGCTTGAGTTTTCCCTGCGCAATGGCATCGCGGGTGGCCAGCGGGATGGTGCCACAGGTCGTGTTTCCGTAGCGGTCGATGTTGATCAGCACTTTTTCCGCGGGCATTCCGAGCCGGTCGGCCGCCCCGTTGATGATGCGGATGTTGGCCTGGTGCGGAATCATGACAGCCACATCATTGGCGGTGAGGCCGTTGCGCTGCAGCAGGTCGCGGCACACTTCGTACATCTTGCGCACGGCATATTTGAACACCTGCTGCCCTTCCTGGTGGACGTAGTGCAGGCGGCGCTCCACGGTGTCGTGGCTGGCCGGCAATCGGCTTCCCCCGGCCGGCATCTTCAGGAAGTCGCCGCCCGAGCCGTCCACCTCGCCGAGAAAATCGATGAAGCCGTATTCACCGTCTCCATCGGCCGCCGGCTCCAGCAGCATGGCCCCGGCGCCATCTCCGAACAGGACGCAGGTCGCGCGATCGGTGTAGTCGATGATCCGGCTCATGGTATCGGCCCCGATCACCAGCACTTTTCGATGCGTGCCGCCGGCCACGAGGTGGGCCCCGGTGGTCAGACCGTAAACAAATCCCGAGCAGGCCGCAATCAGGTCGAAGCCCCACGCTCCGCGCGCTCCGAGCGCGTTCTGGACGAGGCACGCGGTAGAGGGAAACAGCATATCCGGCGTGACGGTGCAAACGATGATCATGTCCACTTCGGACGGCTCCACTGCGCGCTGGGCAAGAGCGCACCGGGCCGCCGCGACGGCCATGTCGGAAGTGGCGGTGGAGGCATCCGCAATGTGCCGTTCCCGGATACCGACCCGTTCCATGATCCACTCGTCGTTGGTATTGACAAGCCGTTCCAGGTCCTGGTTGGTGAGCACTCCGGGCGGGGTATAGCAGCCGAGCGCGGTAATTTTGGCGTTGAGCAATGTCTTCCTTTTCCTCTAAGGAATCAGAGTAACTCATCTTTTGCTGCCTGCGCTCAAACCTGCGCTCAAACCCGGCTTCAGGCGCGGCAAGCGAGCTAAAGTGGTAGCATGTCCGCCACCGACGGTTGGCAGGGGCTCGAGGCCGTCCAGACATCGCTCTTCTTCGAGACCCCCGAGGAGATCTACGCCCGGGTTTTCCACGTGGTCAAGCCCCGAACCCCGCTGCCCGATCTGCGCGTAGAGTTCTGCAAATTCGCCAATGCCGACAGTTTCATCCGCCTCGAGAACGGACGGCTGGAGGTGCGCATTTCGGATCTGCTGGCCGGCGCCCCCGCTCCCGTAATGGAAGCTCTGGCCTACATCCTGATTTGCAAGCTCTACCGCAAGCCGGTCGCGCCCCGCCATTCGCACCGCTACCGGCTGTTTCTGAATCGCCGCGACGTGCGCCGCCAGGCAGAACTGGTGCGCCGGATCCGGGGACGCAAGTTCATTTCCGGCCCGCAAGGGCGGTGCCGCAACCTGGAGGAGATCTTCGAGTCCCTGAATGGCCGGTTCTTCGACGGTTTGATGGGGCGGCCGCAGCTCGGGTGGAGTCGTCAAGCGTCACGGAGCATGCTGGGCCATTTCGACCCTTGCCATAACGCCATCATCATCAGCCGGATTTTCGACCAGGAACGCACTCCGCCCCTGGCGCTGGAATATGTCATGTTCCACGAGATGTTGCATCTGCGATATCCGGTGGAGCATGGCGGTTGCCGCCGCAGGGTGCACACCCGGGAATTCCGCGAGGCCGAAAAGAAATTTCCGCAGTTAAAAGAAGCGAAGGAATTACTGAAAAAGCTTTGACCGTTGCGGTAAGAGCAGAATCCTCGGCGGGGTTCGAATCCAATCAGGCGCCCATCGGCTGGGCCACGGGCACCAGGGTCCGCAGTTCCAGGCTGACGCGGTCAAACACTTGAACTACACTGGTCACATCCACCGAACAAAGACCGAACCGGAACAATGCAAGGCGGAAATAGACCATCGTCATGCCCGCGGCAAAGGAGGCCTGGTAGCGAAGCAGCGCCGTCGCCAAGTCGGGGCGGTCGTTTCTGGATTGCACCAGCAGGATTTTGATGGCGGTGGAAACGCGCCTGAAATCTTCGTTGAGACAGCGTAAATATCCGAGAAATATCTTGCAGCGCTGGACCCGGAGGCGGGTTGCCATTTTGGGCGTGAAGCCGGGCTGCGACCGCATGAAATCGAGATCCTCCCCGTCCAACAATCGCATCATCGGACGGTAACGCTCGACTGATAATTCATCGATCCATTCAGCAGTTACGGGAAGGCTGGCGCAACCCCCGCCGATCTTTCGAAGTAAGACGGGCAATGTCATGGCCAGAGCCAGGAAGATCACAACCGAAATCCCAATCGTTAATTCCATCGCGTGCTTCGCCTCTTCGAGGAGATTTAACCTCGTCTTTACGAGAATACGTAGAACTACGTACGAATTCAAGTGACGGGAGGTAATGTTAGTACTATTGAGTACTGGAGCGAAGGAAAAGGGCCTATTTATGGGCCACTCGGAGCAGGACGGTATTGATGGAGTCCAGGTGGTAAAGGATTCTCTCTTCGTGCTCGGGAGTAAAATGCGGGATGTTGACTCGTACGGCCTCGCCTTCCGGGGTAAGAAAGACGAACCAGGCTAGCACGCAAAGCGCAGAAACCAAAGTAGTCGCGGCTTCGAGACTGGCAAAAGATTTTACCCCCAACACCGTCGCCAGAATCAGGCTGAGGGTGTTGCTCAGGAAGAATACGGTGTAGAGCGAGGTGTGGACTACCACGTTCCGGCTCAACGCCACGGGATACCGGCTCAGCAACAACAGCATCAGGAGCAGGAAAACCGCCAGACACAGAGTAATCGCCCGGTCGGCGGCGTAAAAATAGCCGACGATCGAAACTCTCTGAGAAAAAGAATGTTGCGGAGGGGCGGCCTTGATTTTGGCGAAGACGCTCAGGAGCGCTATCGCCACCGACACTGTCATTCCCGCGAACATGGCCCACTTTCCAAGGGTGTAAAGGCCCTTGTGACGCTCTAATACCAGGCCGCACAACTCCAAAACCACCCAGATGTAAAACATCCAGACCAGCGGTTCGGACAAGACCCAATATCGGAAGTATGCGGGGGATTTATGGTTCAGAAACAACGGAAATAAAGCGTTGGGAACGCGGATGAGAAAGTACGCGAAGAAAACACGATACCGATGGTAAAGTCCCGACCTATAGAGCTTCGCCGCAGTCAGACATGACCCTATCAGAGCGAGCCATTCAATATAGGAAACCAGCGGTGCGCCTGGCATCGAAAAACCCTTACTGCGAGGATTCTAACACCAGGCGCGCGCTTTTTAACTGTTCACCCAACCGAAGTTAGCGGATCCAGGGGCAGGGATCGCACTGCGGCAGGGGAGCGTCCGCCTTGGGGGGCCGGGCGGCTAAGAATGAAATCGCAAGCATGGCCAACAACACGAGCTTCTTCATTGAATGTCCTTCCTCTCTCATAACTCTGGAAAACTGAGTACTATACTAGATGGAACCGTACCGTCATAAGGCAATTTCCTCACAAATATTCTGAAAGTGGAACAAACCCTTATGGACGGACCCTCACAATTCGAAGGAAATTCGGGCTTGGAAACCGCTCCGTCCCGAGTGGTATAGAATTATGAATTGCCGGGGCCTAGACAGTACCAGGAGAACCGATATGGGGAATCCACCGGGTTGGCGGGTCGCGGCGCATCGAAGGGAATTCGCAGTTTGGAGTTCGATTCCAAATCGCTGTCGGCTAGGGAGCCGGCCGCCGAACTGTGGCGCAGGACGCTTTCACAGATTCCTACTGTGTTCGGACGGCTGGTGTATCTGGCATCCCTGCGAGATAACGCCTCCAACCATTACGCCCACAGTTCCCTGACATCCCTGCTGGGCCCGGAAGGCGCCGACCGAACCCTGCGCCACAGCCACCATCAGGTATTCTCTGAGTGGATAAGCTTCCGGCTGGCTGAACAAAAGGCCGATCTGGACGAATACATTAGGACTTCGGGAGGACGGGCACAGGTCTTCCACGTCTATCGGAACCTGGTCCCCCCGGCCGCCCGCGATGTGGAACGCCAGCTCTATCTCACTGATCTGGAGACTCTTTTGGAGTTGCTCCGGTATGGCGGCGCCGCAAACGGGGGGTCAGGAGCATAGCTACGCCCACCACTTGGCCGATTACGTCCACATCCCCGGGATAGGCGTATACCCGTACCTTCGCCGGCGATGACGGATGCGGCTGTACCAGCAGCCGGTCGCCCGCCACCGTGCACCAGCCACATTCGTATCCGTCCCGCCTCTCGAGGAAATAAATCGGCCGTTCCAACTCGTTGGTCCACCCCTCCGACACAATTCTGCGCCGGCGGTCGTCCAGCAGCACCAGCGATCCCGGGTTCAAAATCGGGTACATCGACCAGTCCTCGAGGCCGATCAGACCGTAGCGATGATAGCGTGAATCGTAGCCATCCAGAAAAGCCATCGGCAATTTTGCCCATCGCCGCAGGAGTTGGCTCAAATAATTGGTTTGGCGGGGGTCGATTTCAACCTCGGGTGCCCCCGAATTCTCGCTGCCGATTTTCACGGGAAACTGGATCAGGTGAGTCTGTTCGAGGCCGATTTCAAGCGCTTCGGCCACCATCTGGTTGCGCGGAATGCCATACCAGCTCAATACTTCGTCCCAGTCGAGCCGGTAAATGAGACATAGGCTAAATAGCCGATAAATGCTGGGCAGGGTGCCCTTATTTTCAATGTCGGCGAGGCGGCTTAATGCAATAATAAATTCTTCATTTTTGTGCCGGGCCGCGATCTCCTGACTGGCCTGTTCCACATCGCGGAACGTCAGTTTCAGACGCTCCCGAGCCCGCTTGAGCCTCTCCCCGGCACGGTCCATGCTATGATCCTCGCTGTACTGCTTCCGCGGGCACCTCCGCGGCAGGCGGACAGCTGCTGGAACGAAGGAGATTATATCCCGCGAGTGGAGATGTGGGCAAGCTCAAATCAGAGCTTTTTGTTCTGAAACCAGAACAGCACGGAAGGCAGGCGGCGTGAGAATTATTGTGGGAATCTCGGGCGCAAGCGGTGCCATCTACGGATGGCGCCTGCTGGAACGCCTTCGGAATCAGAAGGATGTCGAGACTCATCTGATTTTGACTACCTCGGGTCAGAAAACCCTGTACCTGGAAACCGGCAAACTCGCAGGCGACATCCAGAACCTGGCAGACTTTTCCTATCCAGTAGGGAATATTTCGGGTCGGCTGGCCAGTGGATCCTACCCCACGGATGCCATGGTCATCGCTCCCTGCTCCATCCACACCATGTCCGCCATCGCCTACGGCATCAGTTCCAACCTCCTGATCCGCGCCGCCGATGTCACGCTGAAGGAAAAGCGCAGGCTGATCCTCATGGTCCGGGAGACCCCTTTCCACGCCGGACATTTGAAAACCATGCTCACCCTCGCGGAAATGGGCGCCATTATCGCCCCGCCGATTCCCGGTTTTTACAATCGCCCCCAAACGGTAATGGAAGTCGTAGACCACAGCGTCGATCGCGTCCTGGACCTGATCGGAAGGCCCGACCCCCACGTGCGCCGGTGGCAGGGAGAATCCGAATGAAGAGGAAATCGCTTCAGAACCCGGTATCCTTCCAGGGCGCGGTCGGCGCGTTCAGCCAGGAGGCCGCCCGTAAGCTGCTGGGTCCAAAGGTACAGGTGTTGCCGTTCGAACGCTTCGAAGAGGTCTTCCGCAGTCTCAAGGAAGGGCGCTCGGAGGGCGCCGTAATCCCCATCGAGAACACCCTTGCAGGGTCGGTTCACGAGAATTACGACCATCTTCAGAATTATGAATTGCCTATAGTGGCCGAAACCAGCGTCCGCATTGTCCACAACCTGATCGCTCCCAAAGGCGTGACCTTTTCCCGAATCAAACGCGTATTTTCCCATCCGGTGGCGCTCAATCAGTGCCTCGATTTCTTTGCGGAGAACCCGCAAATCGAGCGAATTCCGTTCTACGACACCGCCGGCAGCGTCAAAATGGTGATGGAGGAAGGCCTCACCGACGCCGCGGCAATTGCTTCCTCGGTCGCGGCGGCGATTTATGGAGGGAGAATTCTCCGCAAATCGATCGAGAGCGACCGCCGGAATTTCACGCGATTTTTTCTGCTCCGCACCCCGGAATATGCCCGCCGCAACCCGTATCGCGCCAGCGGTCATGTTCCCTGGAAAACGTCTCTGGTCTTCAGCACCCACAATGTACCGGGAGCTTTGTTCCGCGCGCTGAGCGCCTTTGCCCTGCGCGATCTCAACCTGACCAAAATCGAGTCGCGGCCGCTCCGGGGGAAACCATGGGAGTACCTCTTTTATCTGGATTTTCTGGGGCAGGTAGACTCGCCTAACGTGCAGAACGCGCTCAATCATCTGCGCGAGATCGCCGATATGATGCGAGTTCTGGGCTGTTATCCGAAGGGGGCGTGATGGTGCCCGGAATCCTCCCGGCACCTCTGGAACGCGGGGTTATCGCTTCGCGCGGGGCCAGCCGCTCGACGAACGCTGCGTGTTCCGGTGTCGCGGCAGCCTGCTGAATCGTCGCCGCCATGCCCGAATAATCGCAATTCCAAAGCTGCGTGGGATTCAGCCAAAGGCCGGGAAATACGCCGGAACGAAACAACCCCTCGACCGGTTCCAGATCGCGATATTTGCCCTTGCGCAATACGTTCCACGACAGTTTCCGCTTGCCCGGCTGCACGATGATATATTCCTGCACCCCGCTTCGCTCGTACAGGCGCAACTTAGCGCCGGTGTCCCAGGTGCTCGTGGTGTGGCTGACTTCGACTATCAGCTCGGGAGCCCCGGCGGCATACTCTCCTTCCAGCGTGGATTGGCCGCCGAACTCGGGAAGGATCTTCAACGCCAAGTCGGGCTGGGGAGCGCTATCTGCCGACATCAGCTAAGTGCCGACCGCGCCTAAACCACATCCTGGAGTTAGCGGCGCATGAACTCGTCGCGCGACAGGTGATCGCCATCGCGCAACAGCGGCGGCGATTTGTGAGCGGCGATCGGCATCGGATCGGCTTCCTTGCGATCAGTTCCAGTCTACCTCGCCACCCGCGACACCGCATTCACCAGTTTCCGGTAGGGAATTTCCGCGTAGCTGTCGAACGCGATCCACTCGCCTTCCCGCCACGTCGAATAACTCCACCGCGCCAGCAGGGCCAGGTATTCCTGCCGCTCCCGAACCGTCAGCCTGCGCGGCTTCACCGCCGCGAACGTCTCCCGCAGCTTGCGATCGAGCGACACCGGCTTGCCCTCCTGCACCTCAAAGCCAAAGCGCTGGGGCTCCTGCCAATTGCCATCCCGCACGAACCACATCTCCACCGCCGCCGGCGCCCGCGATCGCGTAATCGCGACGCCGTTCAGACGATCGACCTCGCGCGCCAGATCGTCACGCAGCTTGAGCACGTCCTGCACCCTCTCGTAGCGCTTGTGCTGCCGCGCGGCTTCCTCGAACAGCATCTCCTCGCTCAGCCGGTCCCGGGAGTGCGCGATCGCTTCGAGCAGCGACCGGCCGTCCGTCCGCAGGAAATCCACCACCCGTGTGATCTCGTGGGCGTACTCCGCCGGCCCAACCACCTCCTGGCAGGGCCGCAGGCACATGCCCATCTCGCCGTAGATGCATCCCGGATGATCGGGCGAAGGAACCAGGTCCTCCTGGCAACGCCGCATCTGAAACAGATCCAGGAACTGAGCTTCGAACTTCTCGGCCGAGGCGCGCGAACGGAACGGCCCGAAGTACAGGCCCGCCGTGCGCGTCAGGTGGGTGGTGATGTGGCTGCGCGGAAATTCGTTCCCCAGGATGATCTTCACGTATGGCGGCATCCGCAGTTTGAGGACTTCCAGGTAGCGCTCCGGAAAATGCCTCCGCGCCTGTTCGTACTGCACCACGCTCGATTCGAATGGCGAACCGGTGAGCTGGTACTCGATCCGCTTCACCGTGTGCCGCAGATTAAGGAGCCGGGAGGGCCGCTCCCGCTCCTTGAGCAGGCGCAGCAAGCGGCGGCGCAGCAGCCCGGTTTTGGAGACGTACGGGTCGCCTTCCTGCGGCCACAAGACGAAAACCGCGGGATCGTTAGGCAGGGCCTCGACCGCGGCATCCAGCCGCGCCAGGTCGTCCACTTCGATCGCGGTCATCACCGGTAGAGCTGCAGATACTGCTCGCGCGGCGCGGGAGGCACCTTGGCGACCCCGAGATTGTGCAGCACGTGCTCGCGCCGCCCCATCCCCACCAGCGCCACCGCGATTCCCGGAGTCGATCGCGTGAACTGAATGGCCCGCTGCGCGTCGCTTTCGAGTCCCGGCAAGAGATCCTGAACCGCCGGGGGCATCTGCGACAAAACCCGGGCCTGCAACAGCGTAGCGCTGGCCACGGCCACGATTTTCAGACGCGCCGCGGCTTCCAACACGCTCTCCGGCCGCTCCACGAAGGCGTCCACCATCCCCAGGTTGAAGGGAAGCTGGATGAAGTGGAAGTGGTGCTCGGCGCCCCCCTCTTCGGTGGCGATTTCCACCAGGCGCTTCAGGTCGAGCGCTTCCTTGCGCCGGAAGCCGTCCCAGGTGGCAATTCCGTACCAGCGAATCTTCCTCCGGTCCACCAGGATTTCCAGTTGTGTGAAGGCCCGGCGGATGCGCGCTTCGAAATCGGCGCGGGAGCGGAAACTGAGCTGGGTTTCGGGGTTGTGGATGTAAAACAGGTCGATCGTGTCAACCCCCAGGTTGGCGCGGCTTCGCTCGATCTGGTCCACGATAAACGCCGGCGCCAGGGAGTGCATGCCCCCAACCACGTCGTCAGCCTCCAGCGGAGGCACCGCGCCGGGCGTGAGGAACCCCGCCTTGGTGCAGACCACGATCTCCTCCCGCCGAAGTTGCTGGAGCGCCGCGCCGATACACCGCTCGGAGTGCTGATTCCGGTAATTGATGGCGCAATCGAAGAAGTTGATGCCGCCCTGGCCCGCGGCCATCAGCGCGTCGGTATAATACCGGTCCGCGGCTTCGTTGACGGGTCCCAGATACGTGCCGATTCCCAGGCTGGAAACCGTGAGATCGAAAATGTTCCGGTAAAAGCCGGCCTCGAGAAAAGCCGGCCGGCGTTTGGCGTAGCGGGACGTGGCGGCAGCGGTAGCAGGCATGATGATGATGGTCCGCGCGGCGGGCGGAACGTAAGTTTCATCGTAACGCAGGCTTCAGCCCGTCACATCGACCGCACCGGCATCGTCACAATGTCGTCGATCTGGATGGCCTCTTTCACGACGAACGGCTCTCCGTACTTCACCCCGATCTGGTTCCCGTAAAACCGCGCAATGGCACCCAAACGGCCGCGGATCTCCTGTTCGTTGGGAAACAGCGCGCCGCCCTCGGTGGTTTCGCCGTATTGCGAGACGTAGCTCAGCAGCGCCGCCATGCGCCGCTCGAATTGCGCGCTGATATCTACAATGAACGACGGCCTCACATCGGCGTACAGGCTGGAGTAGAGGATCTTGGACGGACGGTGCGGCTCGCTATATTCGTCCAGCTTCTTCAACCCCGCCAGGAAGCAGGCTTCGAAGGCGATCTCGCCGCAGCGGTAGTGGTCGGGATGGCGAGCCTCCCAGTAGGGCAGAATGACCACTCGCGGCTTCAGCTCGCGGATCCGCACCGCCAGCGTCATGCGCGCCGTGATGGTGTTTTCAAGGCGGGCATCGGGCATGTACTGGTTGCCGCGCCACGCCAGGAGCATGTGGCGCGCCGCCACCTCCGATTCCGCCACCCGCTGTTCCGGCGTTCCTCGGGTGCCCATGTCCCCCGCCGTCAGATCCAGAACCCCGGTGCGATAGCCCATCTCCGCCATGCGGATGAGGGTCCCGCCGCAGGTCTGCTCCACATCGTCGGGGTGCGCCGCGATCGCCAGCACATCGAGGTTCATGCGCGCGCCGCCAGTTTCCTGAGAAATTCTTTGATCTCCACGCGGTACTTGAAGGCCTTGCGCCCGTTGATCGCAATCACCGGCACCTGGTCGTTGTAGAGGCGCAGCAGATCCGGGTCCTTATCGATATCGACCTCTTCATAGTCGAAATCCGCGCTGCGCAGCGCCGCCTGCAGCACGCGTTTGGCGTCCTCGCAGAGGCAGCAGGCCGCCCGTGTGTAAAAGGTCACCTTGGGCTTCATCGCCAATACAGATCGCGCCGCCGGTAATACCGCTCCCGGGCGCCCATCACGTTCACCAGCACAATCCCCGCCACGAATCCGCCCACGTGGGCGAAGAACGCCGTGCCGCCCTGGCTGATCTGCGTTTCGGTGAGGCTTCCCACCCCGCTGATGAACTGGATGGCGAACCAGTAAATCAGCATCACCCACGCCGGAATATCCAGGAACAGGATGAAGATGATGAACACCGCGGTCCGGATGCGCGAGTGCGGAAACTTCACCAGGTAGGCGCCCATCACACCCGCAATCGCGCCGCTCGCCCCCACCATGGGGACTCGCGAGTTGAAATTGAACAGCACCTGCGTCAGCGCGGCGGCCACCCCGCAGAGCAGATAGAACGCCAGGTACTTGCCGTGTCCCAGGATGTCTTCTATGTTGTCGCCGAAGATCCACAGAAACCACATGTTCCCCAGAACGTGCATCCAGCCCCCGTGAAGGAACATCGAGGTCAGAATGTTGGCGAACGAGAAATGCTCCGGCACCAGCCCGTAGGTGGCGATGAATTCGTTCTGCGAATACGCGTCCAGCGAAAACTCGTAGAGAAACACCAGGATGTTGACCACGATGATCAGCACCGTGACGACAGGCTTCGAGTAGCTCGGTTGCGTATCGCGTAAGGGAAACATTCAGGTTCGGAAAGCCGCTCGCTCGGCGATCTCCTGGTGCGATCTTCTCTCGCCGCGCGCCATCAGGGCGCGGATCTCGTCCAGCCCGCGCAAGCCGCCCCGCGCGCCGATCGCCGTGCAGTTCAGGGCCGCCATGGCATTCGAGAATTCGAGAGCGTCGCGCATCGGCATGCCCTGCAACACAGAATAGCAGAACGCCCCGTGAAACACGTCGCCGGCGCCGGTGGTATCCACACAGTTCACCACGTAGGCCGGCGAGTAATAGAAGCATCCATCCTCCCGAGCCAGGGCTCCGTGCGCACCCAGCGTCATGGCCGCCACCTTCATGCCGTATTCGTTCTGGATCGTCTCCAGCGCCTCGAACGGGTCGTTCACACCGGTCCACGCCGCCGGAAATTCCGAGCTCGCCACCAGGTAGTCCACCTGCGGCAGCACCCGGTCGAAACCGTGATAAATGGTGTCCACATCCACCGTCACCGGGATGCCGTGATTACGCGCAATCGACGCGGCGCGCGCCGCCGCGCGGGTGTCGAATCCATCGACATGCAGCAGCCGCGCGTTGGCGATCTGTTCGGGCGCGATGCGCTCCGGGTCGATGCGCAGACAATCGTGATGCCGCCACAGCACCGTGCGCTCTCCGGTGGAGCGGTCGATGATGATGTAGGCGGATTGGTTGGGACAGTTGCGGCAGTGCTGCACATCGTCCAGGTTGATTCCCGTAGACCGCAGGCTCTCGATCTGAATGCGTCCTCGTTCATCGTCGCCGATCGCGCCGATGTATTTGGAACGCAGTCCCAGGCGGGCGCATGCCGCGATCGCGCTGGCCACCTGGCCGCCGGGACTGAGAATCTCCTCATGGAACGGCACCTTGCCGGCATAGGCCGGGAAATGGGGCACGATGAGCAGCGTATCGGTGGCGTTCAGCCCCACGCCCACCACGTCGAATTCGGGCATGAAACACCATTGTACGCACCGCTGTGGCGTACGCGTGCGGCGAACATCGGGCCGCGTTAAAGGTAGGTTGTCGAATACTGTTCGAGTGGGTCTAGCCGCCCACGCCCGACAAGCGTCCCCATGAGCAGGACGCGGCACGCACGAGTGCCCGCGCCACATCGCCGGCACGGGCTTTCATGAATCTCGGTGGCCGCCGGGTCCATGGGTACGGGCAGTAGCGCCAGGCAGGAGTGCCTGCGCTACCCCAGCGCCGTTTTGATTTTCTGCGACGTCATCGGTAATTCGACGAGACGCTTACCGGTGGCGTCGTAGATCGCATTTGCCAGAGCGGCACCCATGGCGATAATGGGCGGTTCGCCTCCACCGAGCGCGGCGGTCTGCTCATTCTCCAGCAGCACGATCTCGATCTTCGGGAGCGAAGAGAACCGGCCCATCTGGTAATCGTCGAAGTTCGTGGTGAGCACCTTGCCGCCCTGGAAGCGGAGTTCTTCGTAGAGCGCGGAACTCAGTCCCATCATGACCGCGCCCTCGGCTTGCTGGCGCAGTCCATCGGGATTCAACACGACGCCGACATCGAGCGCCATCACGACCCGCTGCACCTGCACCTGCCCGTCGGTGCCGACTGCCACCTCGGCCATAGTCGCATTGCAGGCGTTGGAATAGACGCCGCAGGCGACTCCCGCGCCGCGGCCGCTGGGCGTCTTGCCGGCCCTCCAACCGAACTGCTTCGCGGCGGTTTCCAGAACCCGCCGCAGGCGCGGGTCCGTCAGGTTGGTAAGACGGAACTCCAGCGGATCGAAGCCGCCCTTGGCCGCCAGCACGTCGATGTGCGACTCGCGAGCGAAGGTGTTGCTGTTGGCGGATGGCGCGCGCCAGGGGCCGACCGCGAACGGGTGCATGTCTGGCGGATTGCCGCCCTGCCAGCCGCCTGCCGAGGCAGTCCGTTGATGCGGGATATCGTAGAACGGCTTCCCCTCCCGCTCTCCCGCTCCGATGGTCACCACGTCCCACAGGGTGATCTTGCCCGCAGCATTGATTCCGGCCCGAACCTTGATCACCGCCGCGGGGCGGAAGTTGTCATGGTAGAACTCGTCGGCCCGGTTCCACACGACCTGGACCGGACGGTTCGTAATCCTCGCCAGACGCGCCGCCTGCACGGCCTGGAGGGCTTCGGTCTTGCCGCCAAAGCCCCCGCCGACGAAGCGCGAGATCACGCGGACGTGGTCCGGATCGAATCCGGCGCCGCGCGCCACCTGGTCCTTTACCAGAAACGGAGCTTGCGTACTGGCCCAAACGGTGAGCTTGCCATCCTCCACGATGGCGGTGGCGCTATGGGTTTCGACGGGGGCGTGCGCGCCGTAAGCGTGAAGATACGTCTGTTCGACAACTTTATTGGAGACCCGCTCGCCTTCGACAAGGTCGCCGCTCTGTCCGATCACACGCGCCTGGGGCGCGGTCTTGCGGAGGTGATCGAAGATGGTGGCCTGGTCCGGGAGCTTTGGCGAAGACTCGAACTCCGCCTTCACCTTGGCGAGAGCGGCCGCGGCGAGGTCGGGGCGTTCGTGCAGCATGGCTATGAAGTCGCCTTCCTTCACCACTCGAACGCCGGGCAGCCTTTCGGCGGCGGAGGTGTCCAGGCTCTTGAGCGCGGCACCGTGCGCCGGCGGTCTGAGGACGCGGGCGTGCAGCAGGCCAGGCGGCAGCCGGTCGCCTGCGTAGACGGCCTTGCCAGTCACCTTTTCGAGTGCGTCTTTGCGCTGCGGCGACTGCCCGATCACCTGAAATTGGGTGACCGGCTTGACCGGGACATTGGCGAGGTGCTTCTCGATGCGCTTGCCCTCCACCAGCCGGCCGTAACTCAGCGAGGCGCCGTCTTCCGTGGCATCTGCGACCACGCCATTTCTCACTCGCAGCCGTTCCACGGGAACGCCCAAACGCTCGCCCGCCATCGCCAGCAAGACCGCCCGCGCCTCGGCTCCGGCTCGGCGCACGGCGGGGACCAGCAGCGGACTGGTCATGGAACCAAAGGTTCCCATGTCGTAGGGACAGAGATCGGTGTCGCCCATCACCACGTCCACTGAGTCGAACGCGACGTCCAACTCTTCGGCCAGCACCTGGGCGAGCGAGGTCATCGCGCCCTGGCCCAACTCCACTTTGCCGACCAGGCACTGCACGCGGCCGTCTTCGCCGATCTTGAGAAACGCATTAAAATCGGCCGGCGTAGCGACACGCCCGGGGATTCGCGCCGGCTCCTGTGCGCCAGCCAGTTCGGTCTGGAAGAAGATGAACAGCCCGGCGCCGCCAAGCTTTGCGAACTCGCGGCGCGTGAGTTCCAGGGTCGCCATCACACACCTGCCTTTCCGGCTCCGGCGGCCTGTTGAATGGCGGAGACGATGCGGACATGCGTCCCGCATCGGCAGAGGTTGTCGTCCATGGCTGCAAGGATCTGCTCGCGCGACGGGTGCGGAGTCTTTTGCAGCAAGGCGTAGGCATTCATGATCATGCCGGGCGTGCAGTAGCCGCATTGAAAAGCGTGGTGGTCGACGAAGGCCTGCTGGATGGCGTGCAGGCGCTCGCCGCCCAACCCTTCGATGGTCAGCACGTGCTTTCCGGCTACGGTTTTGAGGGGCGTCGCACAGGACCGCACCGCCTGGTTGCCGACCACTACGGTACAGGCACCACATAATCCTTCGCCGCAGCCGAACTTGGTTCCGGTAAGGCCGAGGTCCGAGCGCAAAACCCAAAGGAGCATGCGTTCGTCGTCAGTGGTGACGCTTGTCGCCTTTCCGTTCAGGCGAAATGAGACAGTCCGCGTCATGCCGGGCTCCTTTACGAAATAAAAGATCTGAAACTATTTTACCGGATGGGCGGTCACGGCGGCCAGGTTGGCTTGGAGAGGTAAACTGCGGCAGGAGTCGTGCAGCCGCAAGGCGAGGCTCATGCTTTTCGAGATGCAACCCCACGAAGCGGTGCCGTTGCACAGCGCCCGCCTGTGATGACGCGTGGCGCCACACGAGGAAGTCGTTCCAGGATGGCGATTCTGTCATGCGGCCGAGTGCCGGGGTGATGTTCTTCGGGTGCCGCCGCTGTGGCCGCGGGCAGCGCTATTGCTGCGTCGCTCGCCCGGCACCATCCCTAGGTAGAATGGTTCGGGACGCACCAGGCAGGGGTGCCCGGCAGGGGTGCCTGCGCCACGTGGGCCACGGGGGCTCCACGACTTCGGGCCGTCAGGGGAGGTCCCTACGGCCCTCGGTCAAATCGACGAGCGTACCCACGTATCCAGCGAACACGCCGTCCTCCCGAAATCGCGGCAGCCCCCGACAGCGCATCCAGCGGTATTCACCGTCGTGGCGGCGCAGCGGGAACTCCACTGTCACCGGCTCGCGCGCCTGAAACGCCCGCCAATACGCCTCATACACGATCCTGCGAGACTCGGGATGCACGCAGCCAAACCCGCCATCGGCGATTTCTTCGTTCATCGCCCTGCCAGTGAAGTCCAGCCAAGCAATGTTGACGAACGTGGAGACCCCGTCAAAGCCGCTGCAAATGATAGGGATCGGTGCGCTGTCGGCGATCGCGCGAAAGCGGCACCCGCTTTCGCGCAGCGCCAGGTCGGAATCCCGTAGTTGGGAGGCGATCAGGCGAAGCTCCATTTTGGCCGCCAGGGCGCTCGCGAGCTCGCGCAGCGCGCCGGCATCTTCGGGAGAGAAATCGGGCCGCGGCCTCCAGTCAGCGATTACCAGCGAACCCAAGGTGACTTCGCTTGAGGCGATCAGCGTGGCGGATGCCGTAAACTCTGGTCCGCCGTGGGGCGCTCCCGAGAGGCCGGACGCCGGGTTTCCGATCCGCGAGACCACCTCTGAGCCGCCATCGACCAACTCCACATAGGCTGACGGGACACGGAACAGGTGCTGAACCGCAGCCGTCAAGCGCAGGAGGTCTTCACGCTCGGGGACTTCCAGAATCTTCTCGGCATACGAACAACCGTCCGCCAGAAGCGAGGATGATTGAAACTCCATAGTTCCTGCAGATCTTATCGGCTGATTCCACCGCGCCTGTAGGGCCTGGTGGGGGCTAATCGATTTGTCTTCCCGCGCCGATAAGACATTTGGGAAGCATGTGATCTCTCTGAAGAAGCTGCTCGCCGACAGCGAAACCGAAGCCGCGCTGCTGCGCATGGTGAAACTTCTGCTTAACGGCATTGTTCTGCACTCCCTGGAGGGCGATCCGGAAGACTTTGCGAACCTGCGGGAGGGCCTCGCGGCCGTCGAGCAACGCCTCGACCAGGCGAATTCGCCGGCCGACCTCCTGGATCTGTCGAAGTCGGCACTCGAGTCGCTCGAACAATACCGCCGGCGTACCAACCGCTACCTCAGATTGCAAAGCGTCGAGTACCAGTCCATGGTCAAGATGCTCACCTCCACGGTCACTGCGATTACCGCGTCGGGCGATACCAATGTTCGGCAACTAAAGGAGATCGAAAGCCAGGTAGAGTCTGCCACCAAAATCGATGACGTCCGGCAAATCCGGGACAGGCTGTCCGAATGCCTGGACGGAATCCGGCTCGAAACCGAACGGCAGCGCACCGAGGCTGCCCGTACCGCCGCGGAACTGATGCGGGGATTGGAACATGCTGAGCAAATAGCGGATTCCACCGAGCCCGACCCCGTTACCGGCCTGCCAGGACGAAGGCAAGCTGAGGACGCCTTCGCACAGGCCGCCAGCAAACAGGAGCCGGCCTTCGTTCTGGTTGTGGTGGTCGATCGCATTCCGATTTTGAACACGAGGTTCGGTCATGAGGTAGGCGATGAGGTCATGCGGTATTACGCAGACTTCCTGAAGCAACAGTTGCACACCGAAGACCTGCTGTTTCGCTGGACTGGTCCGGTGCTCTCGGCGCTCCTATTTCGGGCCAATCGACTGGAACGGGTCCGCGACGAGATTGGTCGGATCATGGAACTGAAGTACGAACACACGGTTCGAACCGCGTCCCGCACTATCCTGCTTCCGATTTCGGTGCGTTGGATGCTGTTTCCGCTGATGGCTTCACCGCGCCTGCTCGCCCAGAAGATCGAGGCATTCGTCGGCTCTCGGAGCTCCCATGATTAGCGCAAAGGCCCCGCCTTTTTGGGCAAAAACCCCGGCCGGGCCATTATCTTCGAATCCGGCAGACGTTTACGATCCTTTTACAAAACCCGTAAAACCGTTTTGCCGGCCGTCTCGTTCTAATGAGCAGAAGGAGTTAAGAACATGAGAGCAAACTTCCCGACAAGAATTCTGATGACGGCCTTGCTGCTGGGAGCGGGAATCGCCGCCGCGGCCTCCAACGACAACCTGCCTTCCGGCGATGAGCAGATCGCCAGGAGCATTCGTCACGAAGTCTTAACATATGCGTACTACAGCATCTTCGACGACATCAATTTCCGCGTGGCCAAGGGCCAGGTCGAATTGATCGGCGCGGTGAACCAGCCCTTCAAGAAGAAGGACATCGAACGGCTGGTCTTCCGGATCCCGGGCGTGAACGGCGTCACCAATGGCCTGAAAGTGCTGCCCAACTCGATCGAAGACGATCGCCTGCGCCTCCAGGTTGCGCGCGCCATCTACCGTGACCCGGCTTTGAATCGGTATGCGATCCAGGCAGTTCCTCCGATCCACATCATCGTGGACAACGGCCATGTCACGCTCACCGGCGTGGTCAACAACGATCTGGAAAAGAATGTCGCTGGCGTTCGGGCATCCGGCGCCGGATTGAGTTTCGGTCCCGTCACAAACAACCTGCAAGTGGAACACCCCGCCCCCAAGAAAGGGTAGCCAGCCAAATCCCTTCCATCCGAAGCGGCCGGGACGGCAGTCGATGCCTCCCCCGGCCGCTTTCGCCATTTTGGGGGATCGTTTCTCGCGATCGCCCTGCCGCGACACATACCCGACAGACACATGGAAGGACCTTCGCTCTTCACCACTTGCACTGGATCCAGGCGCGCGGTCCGCTCGTCGGAAAAACGCCTGCGGGGGGCTGCGGCTGCAACTGCCGAGCCCCGTGGCTGCCCGCAGCAGCCCTCGGCGGCCGGGGCGGTGCAAGTCGGCGGGCCCACCCCAAGAGCGCTGCGACCGGCGTGTTCCGGGTTATGGAAGGTTGGGTGGGCATCGGTCTCACAGACAGCCGATGCGGGCCACGGTACCATGAGGATGTGGGGCTGGGCTGCTACATCCTGATGGCAATCCTGCCGCTGGCGCCCGTCTGGTCGCAAGACCCGGATCCCTACGACCTGGTGCGTCGTTCCATCTCGCACGATCAGCTCGACTGGGTGCGCATGAAAGACTACACGTGGCAGGCGCGCTCTGTAGAGAAGCGCCTGGACTCGCATGGCAACGTGGAATCGATCAAACGCGAAGCCTGGGAAACCGTAATGCTCAACGGGCAGCCATACAGGCGCACCATGGAGCGCGATGGCAAACTGCTGAGCCCGGAGGAGCAGCGCAGCGAACAGAAGAAACTCGATCGTGAGACCGAAAAGCTGAGTTCGGAGACACCCGCCGAAAAGCAGCGGCGGCTCGAGGAGGCCGAGAAGCGGCGGCGGCGCGAGTTTGCGTTTCTGTCGGAAATCCCCGAACTGTTCGACCTCAAGTACGAGGGCGTGAGCACGGTGGACGGCCGTCCGGTGTGGGTGGTTTCAGGCGTGCCCCGCCCCGGGGCCAAGGCCAAGAGCGGTGACGCCAAAATGCTGCTGAAAGTCCGCGGCCGGATGTGGATCGACCAGGCCACTTACCAATGGGCGCGGGTAGAGGCCGAAACGACCGACACCATCTCGTGGGGTTTGTTCTTGGCCCGTCTTCACCCGGGGGCGAAAATGGTTTTCGAGCAGACCGAAGTAACGGGGGAGCTGTGGTTTCCCAAGCGTCTGCTTCTGACCGGGAGCGGCCGCGTCGGCCTCGTCAAGCGGCTTGCCCAGGACGAGGAGATCGAGTGGAGCCATTACCGGAGATTCTCGGTGGATTCCAAGATCGTGACTGAGCCGCCTCCGAATTCCCACAACTGAGCCCGGCTGTTGAATCCTGTAGTCACGCATCGAGCCGGCGATGCCTGATATGATGAATTGGTAGTCGCGGCGAGCGCAGTTCATTGCTTCGTAGGCGCAGCCCGGGTGGACGATCCTCCCTAAGGCCGTTGATTTCACAGTTGGGCCGGTAGCTCAGGTGGTAGAGCATGTGCCTTTTAAGCACAGGGTCGCGGGTTCGAGTCCCGCCCGGCTCACCAGTATATCCTTTGTATTTTCAGCTATTTAGCGACAGTGTCGTTTTGGTGTCGCGGTTTATGTCGCTACCATTCACTGGGGCCGCCCGTCCAGCGCCACAGTTTCGGTGCGAAGTAATTCTGCCTGCAGGATAGGATCTTTGTTCCACACCCTCGCCACGTCAGCCTCGAGCTGCGCTTGGCGCGCCTGTACCCACGGTGCATAGTGGCGCTCCGTTACCTTCACCGAAGAGTGCCCGAGAAGTATGGACACCCGTTCCATGGGGACGCCCTCCAGCAACAACTGCACCGCCAGCGTGTCGCGGAAGCGGTGGGCGTGGCCATCCTTTACCCCGGCGATCTCGCAGAGGCGTCGGAAAGCGCGCCGCCAGTTGCCCGTCAGGGTGAGGGGTCTTCGCTGCTGACGTTCAGCCTCGGCCAAAGCGTTGATGTGTTCTTCCGCGCTATCGGGTGCCAGCAACCCTTTCAAGATCGGGTCAGGATCCATCAGCCGTTTTGCAAAATCCCCAAGCGCAGCTCGGACTTCGCCGGACGGCGGACGTCTGAAACGCTCGTATTCCGGATCAACGTCGTCATCCTGCCGGTCGAGGGGTGGTCCGCTTTCTTTTGCCAATCGCACCCTTGGCCGGTCTTCTAACCGTGGCTTACTCAGCCTTCTGTCAAGGGCTGTCGTCTCTTATGATGGGTCTATTGGGGCGTTCCCTATGGGTTGGTTGGCAAAGACGCGATCACCCGGTGGGCCCTCACCCGAAACTGCTGATGCGGGCGGTTTGGCGCCACCCGACAGGATGTACACAGATAGGTTTTGTCGACGATACTCCTGCGGATAGTCGCCTAGCCGTCGCGAGGGAGCCTCATACCGCCGAGGAGGAGAAAGAGAATTGAGCCAGCGGCGTTACTTTGAGAGCAGAGGCGTTTGTCATGACCGACTATGGCTCTCTGCTTCGGGATCACGTGACGCTCCGCTGTCGTTCGATCGACCGCATTTTTCTTCAGGCCTACGTTCCAAAGTTGCAGACCGTGGGCCTGGTATGCACTTTCCTGCGGTGGCAACGGAAGTTCAAGATCCCTTCATCAGCGGCTTTTGGCAAGATTGGCGAG
>DATJWB010000079.1:0-73139 GCA_035501495.1 Bryobacteraceae bacterium
ATATCGAAATCCCAGATGCCGTGGTGCACCAGTTGGTAATGCCATTTTCGCTTGCCGGTTTTCAGGTCCACCGCGACCAGGGTTTCCCCGAACAGCCCGTTTCCGGGACGATGTCCGCCGTAATAATCGCCCGTCGGGAGTTCCACTGGAAGATAAGCCAGGCCGAGTTCCAGATCGACCGAGATCTGGCCCCACACACCGGTGTTGCCGGTATAAGACCAGGAGTCGTTCAGCCAGGTGTCGATTCCGAATTCCCCCGGCTTGGGGATGGTATGGAAGATCCAGAGACGCTTGCCGGTGCGAGCATCGAATCCACGGACGTAGCCTTTGACGTTGGTCTTGCTCCCCGGCACGCCGCCGCTCTTGTGCGCCGCTCCGATGATAACCACGTCGCCGGCCACGGTGGGGGCTGCGTGAAGACCCACCTCGCCGGTTACCGGATCGATCTGCTGATCGTCATCCAGCTTCAAATCGACGATCCCGTCCTTACCGAATCCTGCGACTGGGGTCCCGGTTTTGGCATTGAGGGCGATGAGGCGATATCCGGGCGTAACATAGAAAACACGGGCCTCCCTGCTATCGGTCCAGTAGGCCACGCCGCGCCCGGAAAGCTGGCGGGGAGCCGCCGTTCCACGCGCACCTTCATTCTCGCTGTGCATCCACAGCAGTTCGCCGGTCGATCCATCCAACGCAACGACAGCGCGGCGCGATCCCGCGGTCGAATACACTACGCCATTGACGAAGAGCGGCGTAGCTTCGAACAGATACTCCGGCCGCGGCCCGAGCGAGTCGGTTTTGAATCGCCACGCCACTTCGAGTTCATTGAAATTCCCGGTGTTGATCTGGTCCAGGGGCGAATAGCGTGTATTGCCCAGATCGCCGCCGTAGGTGCGCCACTCGCCGCCTGCGGCACCGGTTTGCGCCACGGCTGGCAGTACCGCCCCGGCAGTGAGAAGACCCGCAGTGAAATAAGAAAGAAGCTTCATTGCGCACACCGGCAGAATTATATCCTATGAGGATGACGCGCACACCGCGCCGTGGTCCAGCCTCAACTGGCAGGCACCGGTCCGGGTGCCGGTACGGCTTACCGCACCACCAGCCTGCAAGGCTTGCGAGCGCGGCCTATGATAGGATCCAAGGCAGCGGTATGGAAAGGCACGTCGAGAAAGCCGCCAAACCACTGGTGAATGCCGGCCTGCTCTTGTTGTACACTTGCGGTCAAATTGATTATGCAGAATGCGGCTCGGATTGGGAGGACGCGAGCATGACCCATTTCGTTCGGATTGAGCTCTTGATTGTTCCCATGGCCGTCACCGCATACGGTGCGGATTTGGGAGGGGCAGTCACGTTCAGCAAAGATGTCGCGCCGATCCTGGAGCGGTCGTGCCAGAACTGCCACCGGCCGGGATCGATTGCGCCGATGTCGTTGCTGACATACAGAGAAGCACGCCCCTGGGCGCGCTCGATCAAAGAAAAGGTCATCCGGCGCCAGATGCCGCCTTGGCATATCGATCGCAACGTCGGCATAACTAAATTCAAAGATGACCCGTCTCTCACCGACCAGGAGGTCGCCACGATCGCGGCCTGGGTGGACCAGGGTGCGCCCGAAGGCAACCCCGCCGACTTGCCCCCAGCGCGCCAGTTCGGTGATCACGACAAGTGGAACATCGGCCAGCCGGATCTCATTATCTCAATGCCAAAGCCCTACCGGTTGAAAGCCAAGGGCGGCGACGAGTTCTACGACGTTGATGTTGATCCGGGATTCACGGCAGATCGCTATATCTCGGCGGTGGAAACCAAGCCGGATTCGGGTTTCAAAGTGGTGCATCACGCAACGACCAACTTGATCGAGGACCCTGACGACCCAGTCGGGCTCTTCCTGAATGAATATGCCGTGGGCAAGAACGCCGACCTTTTTCCTGAGAATGCCGGCCGCCTGATTCGCGCCGGCTCCCGGATCCATTTCAATCTGCATCTCCATCCTGACGGCGAGGAGACGCCGGTTCAAGTCTCCGTCGCCTTCAAGTTCTTTCCCAAAAGCGTTGTGCCCAAGTACGTAGTTTTCACGCAGCACATGGGAGAGGTCTACGATCTCGACATCCCGGCCGGCCAGGTGGTCCGCAGCGACGGCTATTTCCGGTTGCAGAAGCCGGCCCTGATCTCGGCCTTTCAGCCTCACTTTCACACGCGCGGAAAGGCTCAGTGCATGGAGGCGATCTACCCGGACGTACGCCCGGATTCGGCTCGTCCCGGTCCTGCCAAAACGGAAACTCTCAGCTGTGTGAGCGATTACCAGTTCGGGTGGAGCATCACTTATCCATACGCCGACGACGTGGCTCCGCTGTTGCCCGCCGGCACCGTCATCCACGTTACGACCTGGCACGACAACACGGACAACAACAAGTTCAACCCCAATCCGAAGAACTGGGTCGGCTACGGCCAGCGCACGATCGACGAAATGAGTTTCGCTTGGGTGAGCCTGTATTATCTTGACGAGGGCGATTTCCAGCAGCGGCTCCTGGCCAGGACCGCGAAGACCGGGTCGCGATGAGACCGCCTCTGTTTTTGGCGTTGTGGGTGTTGGCGGGCAGCTTTGCTGTCAAGGCGCAACCCCCCGCTCCTACCTACATTTCGCAAACCAAATTCGACACCGGCCAGGATGTTGTTCCCGTTTACGAAGGGTGGCTCAGGAACTCCGACGGCACATTCACCTTTGTCTTTGGCTACTTCAACCGCAATTGGAAAGAAGAGCTGGTCATTCCCGCCGGCGTCGACAACAGGCTTGAACCCGGTCCCGCTGATCGTGGCCAGCCCACGTATTTCCTGCCCCGGCGCCAGTCGTGGGTATTTCGCGTTCAAGTGCCGGCCGATTGGGGTAACAAGGAGCTGGTTTGGACCCTGACGGCGCACGGGCGCAACGAAAAGGCCTATGCGACGCTGACGCCCGAAGAAGAAATTAGCGAGCGCATCATTATGACTCGCGGCAATCTCAATCCGGGCGACGACGACCCGAACAAGCCGCCCGTGATCACGATCGATGCAACATCGGTGGCAACGGCCGGACGGCCCGTTTCGTTGACCGCCCAAGTCGTCGATGATGGCCTGCCGAAACCCCGAATCGCTCCCCAGCCAGGTCCAGGGACATTTCCCACGGCTCAGAGCAACCGCGCTACGGCTTCGGGTCCGCGCGGACTCAGAGTCACCTGGTTCGAATATCGCGGACCGGCTCAAGTGAGCTTTGACCCAGGTGGCCCAATTCCCGTGGTTGCAGGCAGGGCTTCGACGACCGCCCGGTTCGCGGGCGCCGGAACCTATATCCTGCGCGCAACCGCCAATGATGGAGAGTTGTCGACAAGCGCCGATATCGTCGTAACGGTCTCAGGTTCGTCCAAATGATGCACCCTCAGATTTGGATTTAAACCGGGGTGCATACTCGCGACAGCCGAAGGCCAAAACAAAGGAAAGTTCAACCTCGAGGAACAGATACATGGACTCCAGGAAGTCAAACCGAAGGGGATTCTTAAAGAGTGGCGCGGCTTTGGCCGGTTTGGCCGGACGCGCACAGGTTGCGAAAGGCCAGACACAAGGGACGCCTCCCAAGAAAATCGATGAATTGATCGCCTATGGCGAGCGTTCCCGCTTTGTGACCTCGGTCCGTGTGCCCGTCGCCGAAAGGCATTCGCCGGACGAGTTCGGGCTCACGTTTCACGTTTTGGCTCCGCTTCAGGATTCGGTCGGAATCATCACGCCAAACTCGCTTTTCTATACAGCGACCCACCGCGGTTCGTTTGTCCCCGATATTGACCCCCGAGAGCATCGTCTCATGATTCACGGGATGGTGGACCGGCCGCTGCTCTTCACCATGGACGAACTTAAGCGTCTCCCGTATGTCACCCGTATTCACTTCATCGAATGCCTCGGAAACCGTGCCAGGCCAACGCACAAAACCGTTCAGGAAACGCACGGACTGACGAGCTGCGCCGAGTGGACCGGCGTGCCGCTTTCCTTGTTGCTCAAAGAAGCCGGCGTGCAAAACTCGGCCTCCTGGATCGTCGCGGAGGGTGCCGAAGAGGTGAAGGGCGCTTCTAGCATTCCACTCGCCAAGGCGATGGATGATTGTATGGTGTGTTATGCACAAAACGGCGAGCCTATTCGCCCGCAGCAAGGGTTTCCGCTGCGTCTCGTAGTCCCCGGGTTTGAAGGCATTTATCAGATCAAATATCTGAGGCGCATTAAGGTGGTGGACCGTTACTATATGACCTACGACGATTACGGCCATATCAATCCGGACCCGAAAGTGGCGGCTCTGACCCACCAGATCGGACCGAAATCGGTCATCACTTTTCCCTCCGGTGGGCAGCAGCTATCGGGACCTGGGTTTTACGAGATTACGGGGTTGGCGTGGTCTGGTGGGGGTGCCATTCGAGGGGTGGAAGTATCCACCGACGGCGGCGCAAGCTGGAGCGCGGCCGAGCTTCGGACGCCCGCATATCCGATGGCACATACGCGGTTCGGTTACCACTGGAGATGGGATGGGAAAGAACGCGTATTGATGTCGCGTTCCACGGACGAACTGGGCACGGTTCAACCAACGCGAGCCGAGGTCGCCAAATATTGGAATGAACCGGTGGACAAGGTGCGCGTGCGCGGGGCCGACAACACGGTTCAACCTTGGAAAGTCGCCAGCGACGGGAGCGTTCACAATGGGCTCGCCTAGGTTCTTGCTCGCAACGGCCATCTTTGCAATTTGCCGGATTGCCTGGACACAGGCGCCGACTTATGGGCTTGGCAGGAATCCGACGCCGGAGGAAATACGCGCCTGGGATATTGCGATCAGCCCAGCGGGAAAAGAGCTCCCGCGAGGACAGGGAACTGCGAAGGAAGGTGCGACGCTGTTCGTCCGGAAGGGCTGTGCGGGATGCCATGGATCCGTCGGATCAGGAATGCATGCTCCCACACTCATCAGCAGGAAAGAAGTTCCGAAATCGGCGTCACCCGTTTTTTGTCTGGCTCCTTGTGTGAACGACTCCAACACGATGTCTGTTCACTCTCCCTTTGCAACGACAATTTGGGACTACATCAATCGCGGCATGCCTCTGGGAAACGAGGGGTCGCTTAAGCCCGACGAAGTATACGCGCTGACTGCTTTCCTGCTGTTCAAGAGCGGAACCATCAAGGAAGACGAAGTGATGGACGCGCAGACTCTGCCGAAGGTTAAAATGCCGAATGCCGCCGGTTTCGCTCTTCCCCCGGAATGGAAGCACGGCGAGCCTCGGCTTCAGGGCTATCCGTAGGAACTCTTCCCCACCTCCCGCCCGGCATCCGGCAGGACACGGCCACCTCCCAAGCCGGAGAACAAGCGCTTCCGGGCGGGTCTGCGTGAGGGGAAGAGCGACGTAATTCAGGAGGTGGCTGATGAAATGGATCGCCGCGACCCCACCCGATCCCTGACCCGGTTGGCCTTAACGGATGGAGAACGTGCGCTCCAGATTCGAGTCGGGCAAAAGCTCCACCGTCACCTTGACTCTCCCTCTGATCGCACCGGCAGGCCTCGTTCTTTTTGCTGCGGGTTGCGCAATCGGTTGGGTCATGAGAAATCGCGCACGGGATAATCGATGACGATCGCCTTGCCGTCCGTGAGGGCCTTGGCGGAGTGGCGAACGCCCGAGGGAACGATCGCGACCGAACCCGGCCGGGCGATTTGCGGAACGCCGTCGATGGTGACTTCCAGCTCGCCCTCGACTACCTCCCAGACTTCCTCCTGCGGATGGAAGTGCTCGTGAATCGATGCGCCGCGCGAAAAATCGTAGTGGCCAAAGGTCATGCTGGGCGAGTGGAAATAGCGTCCCCGCCACCCGGGCAGTCGCTCAATGACAGGAAGGGTACTGGTATCCACAAACGGCATCGGGAACTCCTGGTTCGAATGTTCTCACAGCCGAAGGCAGGCGATCAAGACGGATATAGCTCGCCCCTGCGTGGCGCGGGCACTCCTGCCTGCCGCGTCCCCGCTCATGGGGACGCTTTTGGTCGCCTCGAACTCCTGTGCCCGCGAAGGCTTCTCGACAACTTCAACCGAGAACGCTCAGATCAAGCCCGCGTAGCCGCTCAGGGTCGGCAACGACTTCATCGACGATCTTCATACAACCCATGCGGCACACCGTTCTGCCCACCGACAACCGCTCCATCGGCCGGATTGCCGGTGCCCGGCACGAAGAGGCCGATGTACGCCGCCGGATAGGTCTGGCCCGTCACGGGATCAATTGCCACCCGTGTGCCGCCGACCTTCGCGGGCTGATAGAGCACCGGCGCCTGAGCCGCCGAGTAGAGCGCCGGGTTGATGGCCGCGAAAGCATTGTGTTGGTCCGCCTGCGGTGTGACATGGTAGAAGCGGATTCCGATATCCACCGTCAGCCGTTTCGAGACCCTCCAGTTGTCCTGCAGGTAAAACTCCAGGTCCGTGAACCACACGCGCTGGATCAGCCGGTCGTTCGTCTCCGTGTAGGTATCGGAGTTGCCCAGCAGCGCATTGGCAAAAGAATTTCCGGTGTCGAAGGGGTTGTTCGCGTCCGTGCTGAAGCTGTAGTTGCCAAGCCACGTGGCCAATTCCTGGTCCTCGATCTTCTGATTGGGTTCGAAGTAGACACCGGCCTTCAGGCTGTGACGGCCAATCACTTTGCTCAGGTTGTCCGTGAGGGTGTAGATGTTGTTCGCGTTGTAATACGGCATATCGTCAGGCGCCACACTCGGTGTGTTCACGGGAGTACCGCCGAAGGAAAGGTCGGGAATGTAGTTGACCTGGTCCCCGAGGCTGTTATTGATGGGGAACCACTTGGGGATGTTGCCCATCAGGCTGCGGCTCCATTCCGAGTCGTGTACGGTGTACCAGTCCCAGGTCTCGCTCGCGGTCAACTCGATGTCCGACAGCGTCAGATTCTTGAAACCCGAAGCGGCGATGGTCAACCGATAGGTGTCCGGCTGCACGACCGGAAAGCGGAACAGCCCAAGCGTGTTGGTATTGGTTGTGAGAACACCCGATGTGGTCTGGCTTGAAAGCCGGACTTCGGCTCCCGGCACGGCCAGTCCTGAGGCGTCGTTGACGGTGCCCAGCAGAGAACTGGTCACGGTTTGCGCTCCCGTAAGGGCCGTAAACAGAAACAGAATGATTGAAGCGCGGCGTATCGACTTCGCCATGCCCGATCTCTCCTTTGAAGGAAGGCCTCACCTTGGCCTTACGGAACCCGGATTTGGTTTTCAGGTATATCGAAGTCTGAGGCGCATTGCAAACGGTGTGCACGAACCGGGCAGCTTGCGCCATCACCCATGTGGCTGATGCCGGATAACTGAACTGTAATTCCGCGATTTCGCCGTAAACGGAGCTAACCCTCCTGTTTACAACAACGCTATTTGCTGGCTTCCTGAAAGATGCTGCGCGCCAGGTAATTCTGCACTTTGGCTTCGTTGCGCGCCACCTCGTAAAACGCCGCCTGCAGGAGCTGGGTCTTGCGGTTGATCAGCGTTTCGCGGATCTCCTGCTGTACGCGCGGATCGTTCAGTTCGCGCTGGCCCGCGGGCTCGCGCGCGATCACCTTCAGGATCTGGTAGCCATACTGGGTGGGGATCGGACGCGAAGGCACTCCTGGCGGAAGCGACAACACCAGGCGCTTCAAATCGGGGCTGACCTTGTCGAGATTGGATTCCGGGATCGGCCCCATGTCTCCACCGTTGGCGGCGCTATTGGGGTCCTCGGAGTAGTTCTGCGCCAACATGCCGAAATCCTCTCCGCGTGCCAGGCGTGCGGCGATGTCTTCGATCTTCTCCTTGGCCTGTTTCTCGTTCTGCGCCTTGCTGTTTTTCAGGTTGCGGACGTTGGGATCGGGGTTGGGCGTGACCAGAATCTGGGCGATGCGGATCTGTGGCTCGGGATGATTGAATGCCGCCTTGTTGGCCGCGAAGAAATTGGCCACATCGGCGTCGGTGATGGAGACGTGCGAGGTGATTTCCTTGTTGATCAGCTTGTTGATGGTCAGGTCGTGGCGAATCTGGGTCTTCAGATCGTCGGCGGTCATGTGGCGTTCCGCCAGTCGCGCCTCGAACTGTTCCTTCGTGTAAGGCGACTTCATCTTATTGAATTCCGCGTCCACGTCGGCGTCCACCGCCGTCAGCCCGAGACGTTCGGCACGCTGCCGGATGATCTCGCTGGTAATCATGCTGTTGAGCAGTTCCAGGCGGGCTGCCCGAATCTGATCTTCGTTGGCGCTGTCGCCGGGTTGCTGGTTCTGCTGGAAGATCTTGTCCAGTTCCGAGTAAGTAATGGACACGCCGTTCACGTCAGCCGCAACGTTGGGAGGTGGGGTTCGTTTGCACGAGACCTGTGTGACGGCGGTGAACGCCGCGGCAAAAACCACAAAAAAGCGCTTCATGTACGTGATGACCCATTGTAACCGCGTGCAGCCGGCTTTGTGGGTGAACAGCCGAGGCGCCCTTCAAAGCCACGCTCGCCGGCCTGGCGTTAACCTGTAGTTTGATCCCGATTCCGATTCCCGTGGCTCGGGTGCAGCCGTGGTGGTCTCGCTGGCGGCCCACGCTCCACTACCTGATGGAGACCGAAGCGCACGTTTACGCGCTGGCGGTCGCCGCCAGTGTCCTGCTGGCCTTCTATCCTTTCATGGTGGTGATGCTCTCGTTTTGCCGGGACATCCTCCACTGGCCCGACGCCATCCAGGCGATCTACGTCGGACTTCGCGATTTCTACGCGGGAGAACCGGGCGGCTTCCTCGTCCGCAATCTGCAGCCGTGGATGGTTCCGCCCCTGCATCTCACGTCCATGTTCCTGCTCCTGTTCACCGCCAACGGCATCTTCGAACCACTGGAAGTGGCGCTCAATCGCGCCTGGGGCGTCACCAAAAACCGCTCCTATCTCAAGAACCAGATGGTCAGCCTTGGGCTGATCTTCGCCTGCGGCGGGCTGGCCCTCCTCTCTCTCATGCTGACGGCCAAGAACAGCGGCTGGGTCTCGGGCGTGAGTCGTGCCCACACCTGGCTGGCGGGATGGATCGGGCCGCTGGCCTTCAAATTGGCGGCGCTGCCAGTTTCGATGCTGGCGCTGTTCCTGGTCTACTGGCTGCTCCCCAACCGTCCTATCGAACCGCGCCGCGTGGCGCCCGTGGCTATCGTCGTGGGGCTTGTGCTGGAGGGGCTCAAGTACGTCAACCTGCTGATTTCCCCGATGCTGACCGCCAAGCTCAAGCATGAGTACGAGCCATTCCAATTCTCCGTGACCATTCTGTTGTGGAGCTTCGCGTCGGCGATGGTGGTGCTGGCAGGCGCGCACTGGACCGCGCGACGGGACAAGCGGGATCCGCTATCGTAGAGAGATCGTGAAAGATTGGAAATCGATTGCACGCGCCGGCGGGCTGGACGTGCCGGCCGAAGAACTGGACCGCATCGTAGGTCCGCTCGCCGCTCTGGAAGAATCCTTCCAACCGCTGGTGAAGGACCTGCCGCCCGATCTGGAGCCGGCTACGGGCATCTGCGAAGGCGAGGAGGGCGAATGACCATTCGGGAAGCTTCCGACGCCCTGCGCTCGCACCGGGTATCCTCCACGGAATTGACGGCCGCTGCACTGGCGCGGGTGGAGCGACACAACGCGACCCTGCGCGCCTTCATCACGGTAACGGCCCAGATCGCTCTCCAGCAGGCACGCCAGGCGGACGCGGAACTGGCCGTGGGCCGCGATCGCGGGCCTCTGCACGGCATCCCCATTGCGGTCAAGGATCTCTTCCTGACGCGCGGAGTGCGAACCACGGCAGGCTCCAGGCTCTATGAAGACTTCGTCCCCCACCATGACGCCGCGGTGGTGGAGAAGTTGGAGGCCGCGGGAGCCGTGATGGTCGGCAAGCTCAACATGCACGAGTTGGCATACGGGATTACTTCCGCCAACCCGCATTTCGGTGCGGTTCGCAATCCGTGGAAACTGGCCCACAGTCCCGGAGGATCGAGCGGTGGATCCGGAGCGGCTGTGGCCGCCGGGTTGGTGTTTGCGGCCATGGGCAGCGACACGGGCGGGTCGATCCGCATTCCGGCATCATTCTGCGGCACGGTCGGATTGAAGCCCACGTATGGCCGGGTGAGCCGGTATGGGGTGCTGCCTCTGGGCTACACGCTCGACCACATGGGGCCGCTTACCCGTTCCGTTCGCGACGCGGCCATCCTGCTGAACGCAATCGCCGGACACGACCCCCGCGACCATACCTCCTCACGGAGACCGGTGATCGATTACGTGCCCGACGAAAACTGCTCGATCCGCGGCCTGCGGATCGGCTTTCCGGAGAACTTCTACTTCGAACGGCTGGATGGGGACGTGGATTCCGCGGTGGGCGGCGCGGCTGCGCGAGCGGGCGCCCTCGGTGCGGTGGTGAAAGCCCTTCGCGTCCCGGATATCGGCGAACTGAATAGCGTGGCTCGCGTGATCCTGTTGGCGGAGGCCTCCGCGGTGCTGGATCCCAGGGCAGACCAGCGGCAGAGCATTGGTGCCGATGTGCTGGCGTTGCTCGATCAAGGCAGATTGCTCCCGGCGCCCGACTACGTTAACGCCCAACGGCTGCGGCGCAAGATGCGGCGCGAATTCGAAAAGGTCTGGTCGGAGGTGGACTGCCTGTTGGTCCCGGCGACCCCCAACACCGCCCCCGAGACCGGCGCCAGGACCGTGAAGTTGGGTGGCTTCGAAGAGGAGGTCCGCTTGGCGACCACACGGCTGGTACGCGGCATCAACGCCTTGGGCTATCCCGCACTCTCGATGCCCTGCGGGCTGAGCGCCTCCGGCCTGCCCGTCGGCCTGCAGATCGTTGGTCCCGCATTCGCGGAAGCCCTCATCTTGCGAATCGGAGCAGCGCTCGAAGATGGGGGTGTGGGGATTCCACCTGCGCCTGGTTGGGTGAACTGACCCGCGCGTGTGGGTTATCAAACACTACCTATCTCCTGTTAACGTTAAGTCCAGGCTTTGGACGCACCTCCCTCCTCGAAACCGTATAGCGCCCTACGGAAACCCATAGGGGGAGTAAGTGACTTGCTTATAGGACTTTGCGGTCCCTATTCAGATTCGTGGACCCGAATCCCCCGGATTCCATCGGTTAATGGGATGGCGGGCTTTCCGTAAAGTCATGGTAAATAAGGCAAGTTAACCAGCGTAATCAATTGGTATCGCAGTTGCTGTGTGATTTTCTCAACAAACCCTTGCGCGTGTTGGGGTGAGTCCACGACCAAAGACACGCAAGTTGAACCGATGATCATCGACTGAGAGGTTATGAACAAAATGAAACAAAAAGATGTGCGATTCCTGATGCTGATTCTGGCGATTTTGGCGGCGAGTTTTAGCTGCTACGGGCAGTCCATTAGCGGGGACTTGGTAGGCAGAGTTTATGACGCCTCGGGAGCCATGATCCCGAACGCGACGGTTGTGGCTCAGAACGAAGCCACCGGAATTGAGACGACCACCAAGACTACGAGCGCGGGTGAGTATCACATCACCAACCTGCCGCCCGGAAATTACACCGTGACGGTGACGATGGCCGGCTTTGCGAAGTCGCAAGTGAAGGGCATAGTCGTGACATTGGCAGGGACAAACACCACCAATGTAAAGATGGAGGTCAGCGCCACGGTAGAAACGGTAGAAGTATCCGCAGCGGCAGCCACCATCGACACGACCACCGCTTCGGTGCAGAACGCGTTCGAATCAAGTGCGATGTCGGAACTGCCGACTGCCTCGGGGGGCAGCGGGATCCTGAATCTCGCGCTGCTCAACGCGGGCGTGGGCACCAGCGGCGCCATCGGTCTGGGCTCCGGCCCGTCGGTCGGGGGACAGCGCCCCCGCAACAACAACTTCACCATTGAAGGCATCGACAACAACAGCGGCAGCGTGACCGGTCCGCTGGTGAGCCTGCCCAACGACGCGGTAGCCGAATTCAGCGTCCAGCAAAACCAGGTTTCCGCCGAGTTTGGCCACTCCTCGGGCGGCCAGTTCAACTCGGTGGTGAAGAGCGGCGGAAATCAATTCCACGGCACCGCGTATGAGTACCTGCAGAATCGCAACCTCAACGCCGCGGACAATCTCTCGGCCGTGAACGGCGATCCTTTGCATCCTCGCTACGACAACAACCGCTTTGGCGGATCGTTGGGCGGACCTATCAAGAAGAACAAGCTGTTCTTCTACGGACTCTACGAGTACAATCCCGTCGGCAACAGTTCCTCCGCCGGACAGCTCTATGCTCCCACCGCGGCGGGTTGGAACACGATCGCTTCCTTCACTTCGTCTCCTGGTTTTAACCAGACGAGTTACAACCAGTTGAAACAGTACCTTGGCACGGCGGCCACAGCGGTTTCCGCGGCCAGCGTCGGCGGTTATCCGCTGGTTGGCCCAGGCAACGCGAGTCTTGTTGAGCAAGTTGCTGCTACCGCCAAACCGGTGGAGATTGGTCTTCTCGGCATCAGTTCCCCGGCGTTCTCGAACGCGGAAACGGGAATCGCTTCGGTGGATTATACGATCTCGGACAAAGACAGTTTGCGGGGCCGCATGATTTTGAATCGCAGCGGTTTCATCGACACGGCCGCCAGTCTGCCGGTTTTCTACGAGACCGTGCCCTCGAACAACTACCTGGTGGCCATCACCGAATTCCACAGTTTCTCACCTTCGTTGATCAACGAGTTCCGGTTGGGGTTCAATCGCTATTCCAACAACTATCCAGTCGGCGATCAGAAGTGGCCGGGGCTCGATCAGTTCCCCAATATCAACGTCTTCGAACTGAACGCCCAACTCGGCCCCGACGGCAACGCTCCGCAGTATGGCATCCAAAACCAATACCAGCTCACCGAGAACCTCTCGTGGACGAAGGGAAAGCACAGCCTGAAGTTCGGTTTTGATGGATGGAAGCAGATCTCACCGCAGTCTTTCACCCAGCGTTCGCGCGGCGATTACGAATGGAGCTACCTTTCCGACTATCTCTTTGATTACAACCCCGACTATATCGCGCAGCGGTCCCTGGGCAACTCCGAATACTACGGCGACCGCGTCTTCACCGGTTTCTACGCCAACGACAACTGGAAGGTCACGCCGCATCTGACGGTCACCCTCGGTCTGCGGTACGAATACCAGACGATTCCCTATAGCGAACGGCTTCAGACGCGAAACGCGATTTCCAATGTGCCGGGGCTGATCGTCTTCCAGGAGCCTACTCCCATGAAGACCGCATTCATGCCGCGCGTTGGCATCGCTTACTCGCCTGGGACCAGCGGCAAGACTTCGATCCGAGGCGGCTTCGGACGCAGCTTCGACGTCCTCGTGGACAACTTCGGCCTCCTCACCTTGCCTCCCCAGGCCACCACCACGGTGGACGTGACGGGGCTGGACCAGGGCGGTTTTCTGGCGAACGGCGGCATCAAGCCGAACACTTCGTCGGCGGCTTTGACTCAGGCAGAGGCTCGCGCAGGTACCGGTGGATATGTTCCCAACCAGGTGCGTCCCGAGTCGCTCCAATGGAACATCGGCGTGCAGCACGTCTTCCACGAGAACTACACGTTCGAATCCCGCTACCTCGGCACGCGCGGCATCCACCTGCCGGTGCAGGCGCAGTTGAACCGCGTTCCGGTGGTCAATGCTTCGAACGCTCTTCCGTTCTTTACCAGCGCCCCCAGCCAGGCGACCCTGAATTCGTTAACCACTTCGCTGTCGGCACTCACCGCGGCGTACAACGCCGGCGGCTACATTGATCCGGCGTACAAGGCTGCTGGTTTTACGGGCATCATCACCTCGTATCAACCCTGGGGCAACTCGACTTACCAGGGTTGGGCCAACCAGGTGACACGGCGCTTCTCCAACGGTCTCCAATTCATCGGCGCATACACCTACAGCCACAACATCGACGATTCCACGGCGGAAGTGTTCAGCACCTACACCACGCCGCGCCGGCCGCAGAACATCCGCAATCTGGCGGCGGACCGTGCCAGTTCGGCCCTCGATCACCGCCATCGCTTTACCTACGAAGCGATCTACGATGTGCCGCTTTACAAGAAGTCGTCGAACTGGGCGCTCAGGAATCTTGTCGGGAACTGGGAAATCGCTCCCATCTACACCTATCAGACCGGAAACTGGTTTACCGTCCAGAGCGGCCTCGATTCCAACCTGAATGGCGACTCGGCCGGCGACCGCACTTACATCAATGCCGGCGGCAACCCCAACATCGGCTCCGGCACGACTGCTCTCAAGAACAGCGCCGGCGATACGGTCGGTTTCCTGATCAACAACCCGTCGGCACTGTATGTCACGGTCCCGAAGGGTGGTCTTTCCACCGGCGGACGCAATACGGCGCGCCTCAACCCGACGGACAATATCGATGCTACGATCGCCAAGTCGGTTGGATTTGGTCCGGAATCGAAGTATAAGGTGCAAATCGCGGGCCGGTTCTTCAACATCCTGAACCATCCACAATACGTGGGCGGCTACCTCAGCGACGTGGCGCCGATCGGGTTCACGAGCACCCAGGTGCACAACTTCACGATTCCTTCGACTGCGGTTTTCCATATCCCGCAGGAAGCGTTTTCCAGTAACCCGCGGGGTCTTACCATCTCTGCGAAGTTCATGTTCTGAGGTTCGAGTCTCTGCAAGAATCGGGGAGCCTTCGGGCTCCCATTTTTTTCTCCCCGAATTTACCGTAAAGTTATAACCGGGTGGCCCGCCCTTTGCGGGCGGCTTTCCGAACAACGGTTGCCCCAATCGAGGTTAAATAGACCAGTCAGTGTGCTCCAAGCCGCTTACCTTCCCAGGTTTGGTATCGCGCGCAGAGTCTCGCTTCCAGATTCCGTAGCAATGGGACGCTGTAACTCCTTAAATCGGCCTTAACCTTACACTCTTTGTGTCAATCATCGCTAACTTTACCCCCATAAGTTGTCAATCGAACCCTGGGCACGCCGTTGCTAACCTCCTCACGTAAAGCACGTCTTGCTTTCCGTTAAAGACGGACCGGCCTACAAGTGCCGGAGGGAGGTTTTCCAACATGATCGGATGGTTGATCAAAAGGGGATTCTTGTGTTCGCTCATCTGCCTGGCGCTTCTCGCGCCGGCACTCTTCGCCCAGACGCTAACCACGGGCGACATCTCCGGAACTGTTACGGATCCGAGTTCCGCGGCGATTCCGAATGCCAGTATCAATCTGAGTAACAAAGCCACTGGCGCTGCCCAGACCACCACTACGAATGCTCAGGGCCAGTATCATTTCTCACTCCTGGCGCCCGGACAGTACCAGATAGAGGCCAAAGTGACCGGGTTCAGCCCAGCTCAGAAGATCGTCCAGGTTTTGGTTGGCCAGGCGATCTCCGTCGATCTTCAAATGAACATCTCAACCGCCAGCACCACGGTTGAAGTCTCCGAGGCCGCAACGTTAGCGCAAACCGACAACGCCAACCTCGCGACCACCTTCGACGAGCACCAGTTGCTCAATCTGCCGGCTCCCGGCAACGACATGACGGCCTATGCGCTGACAGCTCCCGGAATTACGGTAAGTACCGGTGGCGGCTACGGCAACTTCACCGCGTTCGGTTTGCCCGGTGTTTCGAACCTGTTTACCATCAACGGCACCGATAACATGGACCCTTACCTGAACCTCAACAACTCCGGCGCCAGCAACCTGACGCTGGGTGCAAACGAGGTCCAGGAAGCCGCGGTCGTGCTGAATGGTTATACGGGCCAGTATGGACGCCAGGCCGGCGCCCAGGTTAACTACGTGACCAAGTCCGGCACCAATGCTTTCCACGGCAATGCCGGATGGTTTTACAACGGCCGGGTGATGAATGCCAACGACTTCTTTAACAACGCCACCGCCACGCCGCGTCCTTTCTCGGTGTCGAATGAATGGGAAGACTCGCTGGGCGGCCGCATCATCAAAGACAAACTCTTCTTCTTCTTCGACAATGAGGGTCTGCGATATGTGCTCCCAAGCGGCGGTCCAATCTACATCCCTTCGCCTGCGTTTGCCAGCTACGTTCTGAATAACCTGCAGGCCACGAACCCGGCGGCCGTTCCGTTCTACACCACGGCCTTCAACCTGTACGCCAATTCCTCGGGCTCTTCCCGCGCCGTGCCGGTGACCGCGGCGATCGACCCCGCGCTGGGCTGCGGCGATTTCACAGGCGGCGGCTTCGGCACGACATTGCCCTGTGCCAATACCTTCCGCAGCACCGTCAACAACCTGAATACGGAGTGGCTGCTGGCGGCCAAGGTGGACTACAACATCACCGACAAAGACCGCATTTACTTCCGCTACAACATGGACCGGGGAGTTCAGGCCACCGGCACCGATCCGATCAACCCGGCTTTCAACGCCAACAGCGTGCAGCCCTCGTACGGCGGCCAATTCGGCTACACCCGCGTACTCGGCCCGACCATGGTGAACCAGTTGCTGCTCTCCGGGTCTTACTACTCCGCGATTTTCGGCCCGCCCAACATTGCCGCCGCGCTGGCCGTCTTCCCGACCACCTGGGCGTTTACCGACGGCATCTACTCCTCGAACAACGCCACCGGCACTTCGCTCGGCGGCGAGGACCAACGATACCCGCAGGGCAGGAAGGTCCGCCAGAACCAGTTGATCGACGATTTCTCGCTCACTCGCGGCAAGCATGTATTCAAGTTCGGCGTCAACGTGCGGCGCAACTGGGTGAGCACCTACGCCTACGGCGCCAACACCAGCGGCCTGTTTACCTTCAACTCCATGACCGATTTCGTGAATGGTTCGCTGGACGCCGGCGCCTCTACTTATACGCAGGCGTTCTCCAATATCGGCGCCGAGCCGCTGAGCCTCTACAGTCTGGGCTTTTACGCGCAGGACGAGTGGAAGGTGCGCCCGAACCTGACCCTGACGCTCACGTTGCGGCTCGACCGGAACAGCAACATTCACTGTTATGGGGACTGCTTTAACGAGCTGCTCTCGACCTTCGGACAGATCAACCATTCCGCTTCCACGCCCTACAATGGCGTGATCCACACGAATCTCTCGAGCGCGTTTCCGAACGTGGAGCCGATCGTGCCGGAGCCGCGCATCGGGTTCGCCTACAGTGTGACTCCCGCTACGGTCATCCGCGGCGGCGCGGGCATCTTCACCGATCTCTACCAGGCCGTGCTGGCGGACCGGCTGATCACCAACAGTCCTGCTGTTACGACCTTCACGACCACTTCGGGGCTGGTGGCTCTCAACAACTCCAACAGCGCGTTCGCGAAGGTGCAGAATTCGGCTACGGCGTTCAACACCGGCTTCCTTTCCGGCGCGACCCTCGCGCAGTTGACCGCCAGCGTGCCAGGATTCACGCCGCCGGCGTTCAACACTGTGCCCAACGAACTCTACAACCCCAAGTACTATGAATGGAACCTCGAGGTCGAGCAGTCCATCGGCAAGAAAATGCTGCTGTCGGTGAATTACGTGGGCAATCACGGGTACGACGAGTTCAACCAGACACTGCTGGACAATGCATATGCGAAAAACGGGTTCCTGGGACTCCCCACGACAGTTCCGGATCCGCGCTTCGCTCAGATCCGCGAGTTGAACAACCAGAGCTATTCGAACTACGAAGGCATGGTGGCATCGTTCCGATGGCGCATGAGCTCGCAGTTCAGCGGACAGTTCAATTACACGCTCGGCCACTCGCTCGATACCTGCTCGAACGCCTGCATTGAACCGTTCAACCTGCTTTCGGCCCCGAGTATCCGCAACCAGCTCAGCCCCCTCAGCCTCAGCTCGCTGAACTACAGCAGCTCCGACTATGATGCGCGCCACACCATCAGCGCCAACTACGTGTACACGGTTCCCCGCCGCTTCCACAATGGCGTCCTGAACAACGTGTTGGGAGGCTGGACCGCTGCCGGCACCTTCCTGTTCCACACCGGCTATCCCTTCAGCATCGTCAACACCTCGGTTCGCAGCGGGCAAATCAGCAACGCCACCGGCATTGCCAGCGATGTGGTGCTCGCCGACTACCTGGGCGGTCCCGGATACCCGAGCTGCACTACGCCGAACGTCTTCTGCTATTCCAAGTCGCAATTCGCCGCTGCTTCGGCGCAGCATGATTTCGGCAATGTCCCGCGCAACTCATTCCGCGGGCCCGGTTACTTCGATACGGACATCAACGTGAACAAAACGTTCGCGATCCACGAGAAATACCAACTGCTGTTCGGCGCGTATCTCTTCAACGTGCTGAACCACGCGAACTTCGATCTGCCCTTCAACAACGTCGCCACCGGCACCTTCGGGCAGATTCTCTCGACGGTAGGGCCTCCGACCAGCGCGTACGGGTCGTTCCAGGGGTCCGCCGTTTCCGGACGGGTCATCCAGACGCAGATCAAGTTCACGTTCTGACCAAAGCAGGATCGGGGAATATCAGGCCACGGATCGCATCCGTGGCCTAGTTCCTGTCGCAGAGCACGAGCGGGTAACCATTGACGTCCTTGCTGAAAATGCTTTTGCCCGCGGCATCGGGACGGACATCGAGGCCATGCCGCTTCAACTCGACCGCGACCCGCTTGACATTCCAATCGGCGAGAGTCCAGGCGATATGCTCGATTGGCCGCGCGGCGGTGCTGTCCGGGTTGGTCCGCACCACCAGGAACGCGTCGCCCAAGACCAGGTGCGCCTGTTGGCCGTCGTCGTTCGAGACAGCAGCACCCACCAGCTCGCGATAGAAGTCGCGCGGCTTCTTGTAATCCGGGCACTGATACGCGACGTGGTGGAGGCCGATCGCCCGTAAGGGCGCCCGTGTGGCCGCCGGAGCGGGTTTGGCTTCCAGATCCTTGGCGCAAAGCTGCAGCGTATAGCCATTCGGATCACGCGTAAAGGCGCTCTTGCCCGAGGGATCGTGCGGGTCGTTGCGGCTGATCCGTGCCGGCAACGACCGCTCCTTCAGTACGGCCTCAATCGTGTTCAAGTCCCAGGGCTCCACCGTGACGCCCCAGTGGTCGATCCAGGGCGACCTCACCAGCGGCGTGTTCTTGGCGCTGATCAGCGTGTTTCCCGCCCAGAGATATAGTTGCTGGTCGTCCTCGTCGGAAACCTGGAAGCCTAACACGTCGCGGTAGAAATCCCGCGTCTTCCGGTAATCGGCCGATTGATAAGAGAGGTGATTGATGGCCGTCCCGATCAGTCCTTTGCCCGCTCCGAATGCGGGCGAGGTCGCAGCAGCCGCCCCCATCGCCAGGCCCGCCAAAAACCGGCGCCGCCCGAGCTTCGCGTGAGAGGGATGGGATCGCATTGCGGCCTATTTCAGCTTCGCCCCGGCAAGGCGTGCGATGGCGCCGAGGGTCGTCTGCGTGGCATTCAGCCCGAGCCGGAAGTCGCCCTCCGAGAAATGCGAAAACACATCGGTGGGCTGATGGTGGGTCGGGTCCCAGCCGCCGCCAATCTGCGAAACGCGCTCCAATTCGCGCAGGCTGATCGATGGTGTCAGGTCCTGAAACGGCCCGGAGTCCGTGTTCGTCATGTGATTCCCGACCACCGCCGGGTAATCGGTGGCGTACTGTTCGTTGGCGGCCAGGAATGCCCACGCCAGCTCCGCCGCTCCAGTCGCGAATTTCGAATTGGATTGGAACTCGATATTCACGTCCGCCTCGGGCCTCTGGTGATCGCTCACGGCGCCGTCCTTCAGCGGCATTCCGTGATCGAACAACAGCATGTCGTGCTGGATCATACCGAGCCACTTGGGCTCGGGATATCTTCCGGAGCCTGGAGGATCCTCTTTTCCCTGAAGGTCCTTTCGCTGGTCCACGTAGGCGCGAGCGCCATTCAAGCCGGTCTCTTCGTTGTTCCAGAGCGCGAAGCGAACGGTACGCTCGGTGGTAACGTCCGGGCTGCTGAGCACCCGCGCGACTTCCATCACCAGCGCTGTTCCCGATCCGTCGTCGTTGGCTGCTTCACCGTAGCCGATGCCGTCCATATGAGCGCCCACGATGTACATCTCCTCGGGATGCGTAGTGCCGATCTTGGTGCAGAAGACCTCCTCGCGCGGCCCTGGGGTGGAAGGCTGCGAGTCGAGCTCGCGAATCCGCGAATCGGGCTGCAGGTCGGGGTCGTTGTTCGCGGCCGTAGGACCACGTTCACCCCGGATTCGTCCGCCGGCCCTTGCGAATCCGCCTCGTCCGGCGCGCCCCGCCTCACCCGCCCCGCCACGGCCTCCGCCGCCGGCCCCATCACTGGCCCCGCCCGCGGCAGCATCTCCGGCCGCCGCGCCATCTCCGGTAGCGGCGCCACGGCCGCGGCCGCCGCGGGCAGGAGGCTGATAGTCGTAGTGGATGCGCTCCGTATTCGAGCAGCCGTAGCTCTTCAATTGTGCTTCGATCCAGTCGATGGCGGCGCGGTTCCGATCGGTTCCCTGCCGCCGGTCGCCGAATTTCGTCAAACCGCGAATCGTGGCCTTGTATTTGGCAAGATCGAGCCGGGCTACCAGTGACTTGATCGGATCGTTCTCGGGCGGAGGAGTCTGTGCGGTCGCAAAGCTCCCAAAGATGCAGATGGAGACGGTGAGCAGGATTCCTGGGCGCATGGTGATTCCGACATTGTATTAAACTCGATGGCCCTTTTGTGGTGAAAAAGAGTTGCCGGGATTCTTGCAACGGATCGCCGCCACCGGCACTGTACACGCCCGACAAGCGCCCCGATGAGTCGGGGCGCGGCAGGCAGGAGTGCCTGAGCCACCTCGCCGGTCGACTTAGAACATCAACTTCAGCGCAAATTGTATCTGGCGTGAGGGGTATGTTGCGCGGATGGTGCCGAATGCGGCGTCCGTGGTCTTGGTATCGGGCACCCCGAAATTGGTGTGATTCAGGAGATTGAAGAACTCCGAGCGGAACTGCAGCCGGATGCTCTCGTGAATCGGGAAGAATTTGTTCGCCGCGAAGTCCCACTGCTCGAAGCCGGGCGCACGAAACGCATTGCGGCCGACATTGCCGTAAGGCGACGTCGCCAGCGGAGTCGCGAAGGTGTAGCCCGCGAAGTAGGTATTCAGCATCTGCGACCGGCTCTGGCTCTGCGCGCTTCCGGAGACGTTGGGGCGCAGAAACGCCTGCCCGCGATAGTCGTTTGAAAGGCCGGTGTTGTCGTTGATCGTCGATGCGGCATAGATCACGTCGAGAGGCGTTCCGGTGTGCGCGGTGTTGATGGTGTTGACCTCCCATCCGCCGGCCACTGCGTTGAGCACGGGGTTCCAAGACGATCCGAATTTGCGGCCCTTTCCGAAGGGCAGTTCATACACCACGCTGGTGACGTTGTTGAGCTTCACGTCGAAGCTCGAGGGGCCCTTCTCGGCCGCCAGGTTGTGGATGTTCTGAGGGTTGGCTTCGAAATAGCCGGCATAGTATTCCAGGGCCTGCTCGGAGTCGCCCATGGCTTTTCCCCAGGTGAAGGAGTTGAGGAAGTACAGGCCGCCCGCGAAGCGGTGTTCCACTCGGGCTGAAAGGCCGTTGTAGTGATTGTCGCCCGCCGGATCGACCCATGTGATCGGGCCGAAGGACGGAATTGGGCGGCGCGCCTGGACGCCCAGGCAGCCGGAAGTGACCGCCGGCGGATTGCAGGTCGCGGTTACCGCGTTGACGTTCGCCTGGTTGTAGTCCGCGAGGATCGGCAGCCGCAGGCTATGGTTTCCGTTGTAGGCCAACTCGATCAGCGTGTTCTTCACGATTTCGCGCTCAACGGAGACGAACCAGTTCTGAATGTAAGGCCACGGGCTGTCCGGTGGAACGTAGACCACATTGGAGTTCACCGGATTGAAGGCTGCCGGGTTGGCGATGCCGGTGGTAAAGCTGTTCTGCGTGGTGAGGAATCCCGGCGGCACCGGGCCTCCGCCCGGCATAGTCTGATTCAGCACGCCGAAGAGAGCCTGCGGCGCGTTGATCCCTTCGAGCGCGCTGCCCACACGGTTGAAAAAGGTGTAACTGATGCCGTAGCCGCCCCGCACCACGGTTTTCGTATCGATGCTGTAAGCCAGGCCGAGGCGCGGGCCAAAGTCCTTGTAATCGGAGTGGACCAGGCTGCGGTTGAACAGGCTGCCGCCCGTTGCCTTCACCATGCTGACGGTAATCGGGTCGAAGTTCGAGTAGTTGTTATCGCGCTCATAAAGGGGCGAGGCGAATTCCCAGCGCAGGCCCACGTTGACGGTCAGTTTCGGAGAGACGTGGAAGTCGTCTTGCGCGTAGAGCGAGTGCACGAACTGGCGCAGGTTGACCACAGTATAGCTGCCCTGGTTGATCTGGCTGGGCAGGCCGAAGATCAGGTCGGCGAGGTTATAACTGGTGGCGTCGTTGGCAATCGTGCATCCTGCCGCCTGCCCGAGCTGCGTGCAGGTCGGCTTGCTGAACTGCCCGGCATAAACGTCCTGCCCGTAAAGGGGGTTCACATCCAGGATCTCGGTGTTGATGTGCAGGAATTCGTAGCCGGCCTTGATGGAATGGCGTCCCAGGATGATGGAGTAATTGAGCTTGGGGTCCCAGGATGTGGGGTTCTGGAATTGCGGATTGCTGGTTTGCCGGCCGAGGGCGGTGAATCCGCTGATGGATTGCGTGTTGAATCCGCCGGTCAGATTGGGAGTGGTGGGCAGGCCCTGAATCCCGAACAGCGATTGCAAACTGGGACCGCCCAGCAGAGCGGGCTGCTTGCCGGCAATCAGGTGGGTCCACCCCAGCCGGGCCTCGACGATCGAAGTCGGGGTGACGGTCCAGGTGTAGCCGAACGCGGCGTTCTGATCGATGGAATGAATATAACCGTTGCCGTCGCCGCCCGACGGCCCGGGGAACGACGGCTGGTAGAACTGGATGTCCTTGCGCTGGCTGAAACGCAGGAACGAAGTCATGCGATCGTTGATCTGACCATCGATCTTGGCATCGTACTTGTCGCTATAATCGCGGATCAGCAGCAGCGCCTCGTAATTGTTGGAGCGGCCAGGGCCGTTCAGAGTAGGCAGGCCGCCCAGAAGCGCGGCGGCGAACGGATTGAGGCTGGCGATGGGAATTTGGGTGTTGGCCGGATAAACCACGCCTGTGAGCGGATTGACTACCGGTACCGGCAGGATTCCCTGCCGGTCGGTAGCGGTGGGGAGCGAATCGAAATTCAGATACCGCTGCAACTGGCGGAAGCCTTCGTAGTCGCCGAAGAAGAACAGCCGGTTCTTGATGAACGGCCCGCCAACGGTGGCTCCGAACTGGTTACGCTGCAAGGTGGGCTTCACAAAGACGGCGGGACTGAAGAGAAATCCGGTGGCGTTCAGGTCGGTATTGCGGAGGAATTCGTAGGCCGTGCCGTGCAGCTGATTGGTCCCCGATTTCAGCACCGCATTGATGATGGCGCCGCCCACACGGCCGTACTCGGCGCTGTAGTTGCTGGTAATCACCTTGAACTCGGCGACGGCATCGGGAGACGCCTGCACGACCTGCGAAGAGTAGCTCTGATTGCTGGTGCCGTAGGAGTTGTTGTCGAGGCCATCCAACAGAAAGTTGTTATACGTGCTGCGCATGCCGTTCACGTTGAACGATCCCTCGCGGGGAGTACCGCTCGGTGAGAACGATACCGCGATGGGCGACTTCACGACATTGGCGGAGAGCAGTGCCAGGTCCGCGTAATTGCGCCCGTTGAGCGGGAGTTCCACAATGGCGGAACTGGCGACCACCTGGCCGTGCTCGCTCGAATCGGTTTCGAGCGTCGCTGCAGCCCCGCTCACCTCCACGGTTTCGCTCACCGCGCCCACCTGCAGGGTGAAATCGACGCGCTGACGCGCGCCCACATTGACCACGACCTTAGACGCGACTTCCTTCGAGAACCCCTTGGCTTCCGCGGTCACCTCGTAGGTGCCGATCTTCACGTTGGAGAAGGTGTAGTTGCCGTTCTCGTCGGCGGTGGTCTTGCCCTCTATGCCGGTCTCGACGTTGCGGAGAGTAAGCGCCACTTTGGGCACGACCGCGCCGCTATGGTCACGCACGGTTCCCAGAACTTCGGCGGTGTCAAACTGTGCGAATGCCGGAATCGCGAGAAGCGCGCACACCGGGAACAGCAGAAGCAGACGTATCATCTTGTCCGAAAATCCCCCTTTGGCGAAAGTACCAAACCGGCGTGAATGTCCGGTTTCAGTTCTGTGAAATCCAGGATACAACCAATCGGAATTGGTCTTCGCAAGCAAATGTGAACTTTTCAGGGCCGTCCGGGCTTTGCAGCGACTTAGCCCACGTGCGGGAACATGGTACAAATTGCGTATGCCTTCCTTTCGCGTGGAAACGCCTCAGCATAGCTATTCCGTCATCGTGGAGCGAGGCATCATCGGGGAGGTGGCGCAATATCTTCCGGCGCGCAGCAGCCAGATATTCGTGGTGTCTACGCAGGACGTCTGGCGCCATCAAGGACACGCCTTGGCTCGTGGACTCAACGGATCCCCTCACGAGCTGCTCTTTCTTCCAGGCGGTGAGGATCAAAAGCGCCTTGGGCCTCTCGAGAGCCTGGCGGACGAAATGGTGCGCCGCGGTGGCGACCGCACCAGCGTAGTGCTTGCCTTCGGCGGCGGCATCGTCAACGATATGGCGGGCTTCCTCGCGGCCATCTTCATGCGCGGCATTCCGGTGATCCAGATTCCCACCACGCTGCTGGCACAGGTGGACGCGGCGGTCGGCGGGAAAACCGGGGTCAACCTGGTGAGCGGAAAGAACCTGGTTGGCAGCTTCCACCAGCCCATCGCGGTCCTGATCGACCCCTCGGTGCTCGAAACGCTTCCGGAGCGCGAGTATCGCTCCGGACTTTACGAAATCATCAAAGCCGGCGTCATCCGGGAGCCAGGATTGTTTCAATTCCTCACGGAGCACAGCGAGGATGTGCTGCGGCGCACGCCGCATGCCGTCGACCGGATTATTGAAGACTCTGTGCGCATGAAGGTCGAAGTAGTCTCCAGCGACGAGCGCGAAGGCGACCTGCGCCGGATTCTGAATTTCGGCCACACGTTCGGTCACGCGCTTGAGGCAGAAACTGCATACACGCGTTTTTTGCACGGTGAAGCGGTCGCCTGGGGCATGCGTGCCGCCGTGTACCTAAGCCAGTCGACAGGCCATCTCTCCGCCGAAGACTCGGTCGAGATTCTCGAAACCCTGCGGCTGTACGGTCCCATCCCGCCACTGGACGGGATTCCGGCGGCGAATCTGCTCGCGCGCCTGGTGCACGACAAGAAGACGGTGGCGGGCAGGGTCCACTTTGTGCTGGCAGTGCGGATCGGTGAAGTCAAGGTGGTTTCGGGCATCGAAGACAAACTGGTGCAGGAGGCGATCCGGTCGTCGCTGGTATGAAAGGAACCACTCCGCCCGGCGCGCACACTGAGCAGGAGGCCGCCAACTGGGTGCGCGGCATGTTCGGCCGGGTGGCGCACCGTTACGATCTCGCGAACCATCTGCTCTCGCTCAACATCGACCGCCTTTGGCGAGCCCGCTCCGTTCGCCGCGTCCGTCATATTGTGCAACGGCCGGGAGCGCGCATCCTCGACATTTGCTGCGGCACCGGCGACCTCCTGCTGGCACTCGCGGAAGCAACTCCCAACGGCCAATTCGTGCTGGGTTCCGACTTCTGCCATCCGATGTTAACGGCGGCCCGGGAGAAAGCGGCCAGGCGCGGTGAAAGGGCTCTGTTATTTGAGGCCGACGCCCTCTGCCTTCCCGTTCGGGATGCCTCTCTGGATCTCATCACGGTAGCGTTCGGGTTCCGAAACCTGGCCAATTATGAAGCCGGGCTGCGCGAGATGCACCGTGCTCTGCGTCCGGGCGGTACGGCTGCCATCCTGGAGTTTTCCCAGCCTCCCAACCCGCTGTTCGATGCCTTTTACAACTGGTACTCCCGCAGGGTTCTGCCGTTGGTAGGCGGCGCGCTCTCCGGAAGCCGCGATGCCTACCGTTATCTGCCGGATTCGGTACGCAAGTTTCCCTCCGCCCGGGAACTTGCCGGCGACATGGAGCGCGCGGGATTCGAGAACGTAAGCTACGAATATTGGACTAACGGCATTGTGGCTTTGCACCTCGGGTCCCGAGGATCTTAGGCCGCAGTAATAGTCGGCAGTCCGTTCCCAAAACAACATCGGCATCAGAAATGCGGCATCTGTGTGTTCGGCCATAATGGAATCAGATGCGATTCTTGGCATTGGCAACGGATTACGATGGAACGCTGGCTCAGGATGGCGAGGTACATTCCGCCACCGTGGCGGCGTTGCGCCGTTTGCAGGAGTCCGGACGCAAGGCGATTCTCGTGACCGGGCGCGAGTTACCGGAACTGCTTTGGATTTTTCCCGAAGTGGACTTGTTCGATGTCGTCGTAGCCGAAAACGGTGCGTTGCTTTACTTTCCGCAAGAGCGCCGGGAGGAGTCGGTGGCGGAGCCTCCTCCGGTACGATTTCTCAAGACCCTCAGGGCGCGGGGAGTGTGGCCGCTGAATGTCGGCCGTTCCATTATTTCGTCCAATGAGTCGCAAGGGCCTGCGATTCTGGAGGCGATCCATTCACTGGGACTAGACCTGCAGGTGATCTACAACAAGGGCTCCGTGATGGTCTTGCCCTCAGGCGTGAACAAAGCAACCGGCCTGGCGGCGGCGTTGGAGCACCTGGGGCTCCCGCCGCAGCAGGTGGTCGGCGTGGGCGATGCGGAGAACGACCATCCGCTGCTCCGATTCTGCGGGTGCGGCGTCGCGGTGGCCAATGCGCTGCCCGCCCTCAAGGAGCGCGCCGACATCGTCACCCGAGGCAGCGACGATGAGGGCGTGATCGAATTGATCGATGGCATTCTGGCGGATGATCTCCAGGAGGCCTGTCCGCACCGCTAACAAGCTTATCTACCGCGCCCCGATCTTGGGGGCGCCGTTCCGGCCAGGATGTGGGCTTCCGGACACCCCGATTATTTGCGGGTGAATGGAATCGGATTGATCCGAACCGGCGCACCCGGAAAACTCAACTCCGCTTTGCCGTCCCCAATCAGCCTCATTTCAAATCGTATTACGTCACTATCGTCGCGTTCCTCGAACGTCAGCGTTTCGCCATTCAGCTTTGGATTCAGGATCGGTGCGGGCGGCCCATCGGAGCGCTCCGTAGTTTCGGGCTCCTCCAAGTCACCACTCGCGCCAACATAAATGTTGCAGGCTCGGGTCTCTCCAGAAAGCGGTTCTCCGAACCTCAGCCGGATGGTGCAAATCACCTTCTCCTGCCACCGTGCCTCCCAGGTGCCGACGAACTTATTACGCACGTCGGTCTGTTCCGCTCCTGAGGGAAAGGTAGCGAGTGCGAGCAAGGCAATGAGGAGTTTGGCCATGCGCGCTGCAAGGCAATTGAACGACCATCAGTGCAGGCCTGTAGACTATGGGCATACCCGAAGGCAAGCTGTGAGCCGGCTTCACAGATGTAGAGATCATGGCGCCAGCCGGGTGTTGCCGGGGCGCCAATCATCTGACAGGAGCTTTGCGTTCCAGCATCTCCACCAGCAGATTCCGATTCACTCTGCCGTTGGCAGTCAGAGGCAAACCGGCCAGTCGAACCACCTGCTGAGGGACGGCGTAACGCGGAACGCGTTGCCTCAGGGCGTCGCGAATCTTCTCGGCCGCGAGTCCTTCAACATAGTGAAACGTCACCACGCCGCGGGCGGATCCGTGATCCACCGGCCAGGCTACCGCTGCGACAGAATCGGAACCGCAGATTTCAGCGAGATTGGCTTCGATCTCTCCCGGTTCGACGCGGTTGCCTAGAATCTTCACCTGGTGGTCGAGGCGGCCCAGGTGATGATAGATTCCGGACTCTTGCCGGTATGGCCGTCGATGACCGGAAAACGGGCGCTGGTCCGTGGGCCATCCTGGAAATAGCCCAGTGCCACCTGCGGTCCGCTCAAGACGAGTTCCCCTTCCTGATTGGGACCGAGCGCGTGGCAGGAGTCATCGAACACCGAAGCATCGAATCCCAGGGAGCGGCTTCTCGGCGATGGTAGTGGCGTAAAACGGCCTGTCGGTGTTGCGCAGGATATAAAACCCGACATGCGGACACAGGCTACCACCATGTTGCCGACGATGGAGACACTCAGCATCGCGCCTATAAAGTGAAGCGGCCACTCCGGCCATGCCATCCACAGCGGTAACGCTTGTCCGGCGGCGGTTTGATCGAGCGCGGCTTCCAAGGTAGGGACGCCGTGGAGGGTCCAGAGATGCAGCCCGTGCGCGGAAAGGAAGTCCAGAGCGGCGGGGGAATCTGGGCGTAAACCAGCGCGCGAAAAACCAGCAGGGCGTTTCTCAGGACGAAAATCCATACCAGCAGCTTGAGGGCTTTCAATTGCACCACCGCCAGTTCCTTGGAGGTGCGCACTTCGGCCTTGCAAATAGGCAGCGCCCTTGCCAATTGGGGTATAGGAGGCCGTCGATCCCACCCAAAACGGGAAGAATATTCCGAACTGGAGGCGGTACGAGTCGTGAGACTTGGATGTGTAATCGGTCAGCGCATAAGCGAGAACCAGAGGTAGGGACCGGAGACCGCGAGAAGGATCCAAAGCGCCAGACGAGGGGCGCCATGTAAGGAGGGGGTGCCGCCGCATACCAATAAGCAGGGAAAACACGAAACCAGGAACAGGACCGGTCGGCGTGCTACGACGTGCCGTGGGAACTTTTCGAGAAATCGCAGGAACCAGCCAAGTATCCAGAAAACCGCGCACAGGATGGCGGCACAGCCAAGTACGAGCCCCCATCCCGCGGCGAAACCTTCGGCGGCAGCGACCCGGCGGATGAGATCTACCGGGATCCAACTGGGGTGCAGGATCAGCCAGCAAAGTGTGGCGGCGCGCTGAGGAGTGTCCGGCGAAGCTCTGGTAGAAAGCTCATTGCCAGAACAAAGGCGGCCAGTTCGAGAAAACGGGGTTCTCCGTTCAAGAACAGGAGCAGCGCAAAGAGAACCGCCGCGGCGATCTTACCCGCGGGTGCTTGGATCAAAGCAATTAACTTCGGGTGACGGTCGAGCTGTGGCACCAGGCGCATCGAGCAATCGGAAGAATCTCCCGCCAATGTTTCGGGGCGATCTTTCCAGCTTTCAGCCTTCCGGCCGGGCAATCGTTCTTTGGTGTGTACCCGTCAGCCTTATATGGATATCAGTCACTCGTGCCGCAGCGCCGTCTTGGGATCGAGCGAGGCTGCTCTCCGCGAAGGCAGATAGCACGCCAACAGCGCTACCGCTCCCAACAACACCGAAATCGCCGCGAACGTGTAGGCGTCGGTTGCCCGCACTCCGTAGAGCATGCTGGTCATTAGCCGGGTGAGCGCAATCGCTGCCGAGAGCCCGGCGGCAATGCCGAACGCGGCCAGTCTCGCTCCCTGGCCAATCACCAGGCGGAAAATGTCGCGCGAATGCGCGCCCAGCGCCATTCGCAGGCCGATCTCGTGCGTGCGCTGGCTCACGTCGTAAGAGACTACGCCGTAGATTCCCACCGCCGCCATGACGAACGCCAGCGAGGCAAACACTCCCAGCAGCACCGTGTTGAACCGGCTCCCCGCGATCGATTGATCCACCAGCGACTCCATGGAACGGACGTCCGCGACGGGCTGCTCCGGGTCGAGCCGCCGGACCTCCCGCTCCACGGTCGAGGCCAGCGAAATGGGGTCGCCCGCGGTCCTCAAAACGAAGACCATCGTGATGTACGGCAGTTGCGGATAAGGACCGTAGATCGTGGGCCGGTCGTCCTTCTCGATGCTCTCCGATTTCACGTCGCCGACGACTCCGACGATCTCGGCGACCGAGCGGTTGGCTACGTCGAGGAGCGTCAACCGCCCGCCGACCGCCTGGCTGTTTGGCCAGAATCGCTTTGCCAGTGTCTGGTTGACGACAATGACCGGCGGTCCATCGACACCATCGGCATCGGTAAATTCGCGCCCCGCCACCAGCGGAATGCCCATGGTGCGGAAGTAGGATGGCGTGACCGAGCGGATCATGGCTTCGGGCCGCTGCCCTGGAGATGGCGCAGTCTGGCCTTCCACGATGAAGGTCGTCCCCCCGTACAGCCCCGTCAGCGGCAGCCAGTTGACGCCTCCGGCCGCCCGCACTCCTGGGAGCAAGGTCATCTGGTCGCCGACCTGGCGGACGAACGCGATTCTCCTCTCGGGAGATGAATTGCGGTTTCCACCAAGCAGCAGTCGAAAGGTCAGCAGGCCCGAGGGCTGGAAACCCGGATCGGTGGAGCGCAGCCGGACGAAGCTGCGAATCAACAGACCGGCGCCGATCAGCACCACGACCGAAAGCGTCAGTTCGAGCACCACCAGAATGCTGCGCATCGAGCGACCCCGGCGGCCGGTCGTCCCGCCGCGGCCCCCCTCTGTCAGCGCCGAGTTGAGATTCGTGCCGGATACCTGGATGGCGGGAAACATTCCGAACAGAATGCCCGTCAAAACCGATACTCCCACCGCAAACAGCAGGAGGCGGATGTCCAGGTGCGCCTCGGCCAATTGCGGAAGGCTTTCAGCTCCCAGACGGGCCAGCACCGCAAGTGCGGCCCGCGCCAGCATGAGGCCGAGCGCGCCTCCCGCCAGGGCGAGCAGCAGACTCTCCGCCAGCAGTTGCATTGCGATCCTGGCCCTGCCTGCTCCCATGGCGTTGCGGATCGCGACCTCTTTGCTTCTTCCAGCGCCTCGCGCGAGCAGCAGGTTGGCCACATTGATGCACGCCATCAGCAGCAAAAAACCCACCGCGCCAAGCAGCACCAGAAGCGCCTCGTGGGCGTTGCCCACCAGCTCGTCGCGATACGGAAAAATCGAAGGCCGCCAGCCGGTGTTCAGCGCCGGGTTGGACTTCTCCAACCCGTTCCCGACGATCTCCATTTCGCTACGGGCCTGCTCAATCGCGACGCCGTTCTTCAGGCGTGCCACTACCTTGAGGCTCCGGGCCGCCGACCCTGCGGGATTGCTGATGTTGAGGGCCAAGGGAATATAAACGTCCGCGAGCGGATCCAGAATCAAGTACTGGGTTGACCCATTGCCCAGGGACGCAAAAGAAGCGGGCAATACTCCCAGCACCGTGTAATTCTGATCGCGCAACCGGATGGCCTTGCCGGGAATGGAGCGGTCGCCGCCGAACCGCCGTTGCCAAAGGCTGTGGCTGATAACCGCGAAATTCGCGTGCCCCGGCTGGTCCTCCTCCGCCCGGAAAGCGCGGCCGATTTCCGGCTGGACGCCCAGCAGCGGGAACAACTCCGAGGAGACACGCTCGGCCCGCACTTCCTCCGGTTCGATATAGCCGTTTGGGCCGCCGGTCAGGTTGAAATGAATATCGGCGATCGCCGCCATCGACTCGAAGCTGCGGCTCTGCTGCTGCCACGCCCGGAAATTTGCGGGCGCGACGAACAGCTTGAAGCGATTCTGGGCGGGGTTCTTTTCCCAAATCACCACCAGTTGCTGCGGCTCGCGGCACGGCAGAGGCTTCAGAAGCACGGCGTCTACCGCGCTGAAGATCGCGGTCGTAGCCCCGATTCCGAGAGCCAGCGCCAACAGGGCGATGGCGGAGAATCCCGGAGCTTTCCATAACAGGCGGGCCCCGTATTGCAGGTCACGGCCGACCGTGTACATGGTCTGAATCAGGTTAACAGGTTAACAGATTGCAACGGCGCAATGCGGCATCCGGGGGGCCTCGAACTGCGCGCGATAATGGGTCATGCGATTCGATCCCACGGCATACGGCGCCCAGGTGGCGGACCTTCTGGCTCTCGATGGGAACGGCGAGCGCCTCATGCCGCTGGCGATGGGACTCTGTTCTTCCCAAGAGGCGCACCGCCGGTTGAAGTCCTCATCCGCCCTGGTGTGGTTTGCCGGTGCACGGGCGCCGGAGGCAGCACTGAGCGGTCTCTATCTCTACTTTTCCTGCATCAACGAGGCCCACCAGGTGGCGCAAAACATCGACACTGCGGAAGGCAGTTTCTGGCACGGCATCGTGCACCGGCAGGAGCCCGATCCCGGGAATGCCGGCTACTGGTTCCGACGCGTGGGGTCGCACCCGATATTCCCGGCACTGAGATCCACAGCTATCGAGTTAGGGCTCGACCCCGGCTCCCGATGGGACCCGATCGAGTTTATCGACCTTTGCGAGCAGGCACGGCTCCGACCCGGCTCACCGCAAGAAGACTTGGCGCTCAGAGTCCAGCGGGCCGAATGGCAGTTACTGTTCGATTATTGTGCGGCGAAGCGCTAGGCGGTCCAGACTATAGGACGCGCATTATCCTCCGGAGGAATCGTGTTCCCCGGTTCCGGCGAGGTCTTCGATTTTGGATCCCCGCTTGTCGATCCGCTGAGGAATCGTCAAGTAGAGATCCATCTGATCCTCGGTCGCGCCAATACCGGATAACTTCCGGTCGTGACTCTTCAGTACCGCTTCGGCCGGCTGCATTGCTGCCATGCTTGCCTCCCTGGTGCTTGTGATCTTGGCTGATTTTGGTGCCGAAGTCAATGCCTTCCGCTTGCCCATGTAAGATTGTTTGGTAGGCTTCGACATTTCTCCATGCGCTGCACTTCTCTTGCCATCTTTTTCCTGGCGATCGGCCATGCCTTAGCCCAGAATTATTCGCTCGGGCCAGACTCTCAGCCGCATGAGGGCGTCCCAAAGGGCAAAGTGACTAAGTATAGTTGGAACCACTCCAAGATTTACCCAGGCTCTACCCGCGATTACTGGGTGTACGTCCCGGCACAGTACGATGGCTCGAAGCCGGCCTGCGTGATGGTCTTTCAGGACGGCTCCGGCTTTGTCTCGGAGAGCGGCGCATGGCGAACGCCCATCGTTTTCGACAATCTCATCCACCAGGGCGCCATGCCGGTTGCGATCGCCATCTTCATCAATCCCGGCGTGGAGCCCGGCACTTCTCCGAGCCAGGGCGCGCGGTACAACCGCAGCTACGAGTACGATGCGCTCGGCGACCGCTATCCGCGGTTTCTTCTGGAAGAGATTCTCCCGGAGGTCGGGAAGCTGTACAGAATTTCCGCCAACCCTAACGACCGCGCGGTGGCTGGTTCCAGTTCCGGCGGTATCGCCGCCTTCACCCTGGCGTGGGAACGCCCGGAATCCTTCCACCGCGTGCTCAGCTTCATCGGAAGCTTCACCAACCTGCGCGGCGGCGACGTCTACGCTAACCTGATCCGCAAAATGGAGCCGAAGCCTCTGCGTGTATTCCTGCAGGACGGATCGAACGACCAGAATATCTATGGAGGATCGTGGTACCTGGCGAACCAGGCCATGGCCAAGTCGCTCGAGTATTCCGGCTACGAGGTGAAGTTCGAAGTCGGCACCGAAGGGCACAACTCGCGGCATGGCGCCGCGATCCTGCCGGATGCTTTGCGGTGGCTGTGGCACGATTACCCAAAGCCGATCGCTGCGGCCAGGTCGATCCCCGGCGATCAGCGCACCATTACCGCATTCCTCGATCCGGATCACGGTTGGGAACTCGTCGGCGAAGGATACCGGATGACGGAAGGCCCGGCTGTAGACCAGGATGGCAACGTCTTTTTCTGCGACGCCGGAGCCCAGAAAATCTACAAGGTGGGCGCGGACGGCAAGGTCACCCTCTTCCAGTCGAACAGCGGCGGCGCCACCGGATTGATGTTCGGTCCCGACGGCCGGCTGTATGCAGCCGAGAATGCGCGCAAGCGTGTGGTGGCCTACGGGAAGGACGGCAAGCTGTCGGTGCTCGCGACCGGCGTCACGCCCAACGACCTGGCCGTTACCAGCAAAGGCGAGGTGTACTTCACCGATTCGCCGGCACAGAAGGTCTACCACATCGATGCCCGCGGGGTGAAGCGCGTGGTGTTCGACGGCAAGAAGGACGGCAACCTGCTGCTCCCCAACGGCGTGCGCCTGATCCCCGACGAGTCGCTGCTGGCGGTGGCCGATACCGTCTCTCGCAGCGCCTGGTCGTTCCACATTCAGCCCGATGGGTCGCTCTCCGATGCCCAGCCGTTCTACCACCTGGAGATACCGGACGACGAAACCAACGGCCCGCTGCGCAGCGGCGCCGACGGGATGACCTTCGACGAGACGGGCCACTTGTACATCACCTCCAAGCTGGGCATCCAGATCTGCGACCAGGCCGGGCGCGTAGTGGGGATCATTCGGAACCCTCCGGGCGCCGGCCCGTCTAACCTGGTATTTGGAGGGCCAGACTTGAAGACGCTCTACGCGACGGCCGGCGATAAAGTCTTCAAGCGGCAGTTGCGCCGAAAGGGCGTCTTTCCATGGCAGCCGGTCAGGTTGCCGCGGCCGCAGTTATAGGCATTCAGGATATGGGAAATCTCAATCGGAAGCAGTGGAGGGCAGTCTGGATCACCCTGGTGGCCGTGCTCCTGTGCGCGGCGGTGGCGTGGTGGTGGGCGACGCTGGCGGTACTGGTAGCTGGTGGGGTGGCGGTCTGGAAACTCGGCTCGGCGGCGCCGCCCGAGATTGCCACGGTCAAGTCAGTACGCTGTGGAGGATGCGGCGCAATCGGCGAACCCCATTGGAAGAGTTGCCCGCGCTGCGGCGCTACCAACTGGGTGTGAGGCCGTCCGCCAAGCGCCAGCCAATCCGCGCACGGCACTTCGGCAGGACGTACGCTTTCCGGCGCGCCTCCGATCGGCGGGAAGATTACGGGCCCCGGCGCATGATTTCCGCTTTTTCGGCTTAGCATTGCCAGCATTGCCGGCTTCCGGGGTTATCATGGCTTGAGTATCGGGACCGGGTCTGGCGCCGCGGACCGGATTTCCTCAGGCACCGTCACGGTTTCGTTGAAAAGGATCGGAAGAAGAGGAGGACGGTTAATGATACACATGATTGGGCACTGCATCTTCGGGTTGATCATCGGTCTCGTGGCCCGAGCGGTCCTGCCCGGCCGCCAGCATATGGGCCTGATTCTCACCATGATTCTTGGCTTGGTAGGCGCATGGCTCGGCGGCTTTATTGGCCGCGCCACCGGTATGTACAGCGAGGGTCACCCTGCGGGCTTTTTCATGGCGCTCGTGGGAGCCCTGATCGTTTTGTATGTGTATTCGCTCGTGGGGTGACTGCGGCGTTTCAGGCCGTTTGACGGCCCAGAACTCACGTTAAACGCCAAACACCCTGGCGAAGATCCGGTCGATATTGCGCAACTGGCGCGGGAGCGAGAACGCCTCGGCGATCTGTTCCGCGCTCAGCACCGCGCGGATCTCCGCGTCGGCTTCGATCGCCGCGCGGAAGTCCGATTCCTCTTCCCAGGCGCGCATGGCGTGCGCCTGGACCAACCGATAGGCGTGCTCGCGCAGCATCCCGGCGCCCGCCAGGTCAAGCAACAGTTGGCCCGAGAACACCAGCCCGCGAGTCATCTCCAGGTTGCGGCGCATGCGATCCGGATACACCAGCAGCCTGTCCACCAGCCGCGTAGTCTTGTCGAGCAGGTAATCGGTGAGGATCGTCGAGTCGGGCAGAATCACGCGCTCCACCGAGGAGTGCGAGATGTCGCGCTCGTGCCATAACGCGACGTCCTCGAAGGCGGCCTGGACATTCGATCGCACCACCCGGGCAAGGCCGCAAATCTGCTCGCAGGTTACCGGGTTCCGCTTGTGCGGCATCGCCGAACTGCCTTTCTGCCCACGCGCGAAGTATTCCTCGGCCTCGCGCACCTCCGTGCGCTGCAGATGGCGCACCTCCAGCGCGATTTTCTCGCACAGCGCCGTAACGAGCGCTAACGTGGCGGCAAAGTGCGCGTGCCGGTCGCGCTGGATCACCTGAGAGGTCACGGGAGCGGGGCGCAGCCCGAGGCGCGCGCAGATGAGCTCCTCGACTTCCGGGCCGATGTGCGCGAAAGTGCCCACCGCGCCCGAGGTCTTGCCCACTCGCAGATCCTCGCGGGCGGCTTCCATACGAACCAGGTTGCGGCCGGCTTCCTCATACCAGATGGCCAGCTTCAGACCGAAGGTGATGGGCTCGGCGTGCACGCCATGCGTCCGCCCGATCTGCACGGTGTGCCGGAATTCGAGCGCGCGCCGCTTCAACACCTCGCGCAGCGCCGTCAGCTCGCGCAGCAATATGGCGGACGCCTGTTGCAGAAGCAGCGCCTGCGCCGTGTCCACCACGTCGTTCGAGGTGAGGCCATAGTGCAGCCAGCGCGACGCTTCAGCGTGTCCCGCGCCCGCCATGGTCTCGGCCACCGCGGTGGTGAACGCGATCACGTCGTGCTTCACCTCGTTCTCGATTTCCTGGATTCGATCCGGATCGAACCCGGCGTGAGCGCGCAGCAGGCGCGCCGCCTCAACCGGGACCACCCCCAGTTCCGCCAGCGCTTCCGAGGCGGCCAGTTCCACTTCGAGCCACTGCTGGAACTTGTTCCGGTCGCTCCAGACGTGGCCCATTTCGCGGCGGGTGTATCGGGGAATCATAAGCAGGCCCTGATGGTCAGAACTGGAAAACTTCCGACGGCTGGTGCTGCTGGGCAAGCGAGAGCTGCGTTTCGAGCCCGCGCCGCTCCAGCGCCTGTAATGCCACCAGCCGGACGATTTCGGGGTGGTTGTTCTCCTTGCTGATATGTCCCAGCACCAGTCTGGCCGTGGACGAGTTCAGGTCGTGTAGCAGGTAATCCGATACCACCAGGTTCGAAAGATGTCCCACCCGGCTCATCACCCGCTGCTTGACCGACCACGGGTATGGCCCCACCTTCAGCATATCAAGGTCGTGATTGGCCTCCAGCAGCAGCAGGTTGGTTCGCCGCAGATGGAATTTGATCGATTCAGGAATGTAGCCGAGGTCGGTGGCGATCCCGATGCGCACCCCTTCCGCCTCGAAGCAGAAACCCACCGGATCGATGGCGTCGTGCGGGATACTGAAGCTCTGCACCTCGATATCGCCCACCTGAAAGCCGGCGCCGGCCTGGAACGGCTCGAGGCGCGGCCGCGATTCGCCCCAGTCGATTGCCTGTGCGGTGAGGCGCGTCAGGTAGAGTGCCGCCCGCACGTTCCGGTTCCGTGCCAGGACCGGCAAGCCACCGGCGTGGTCGGAATGCTCGTGGGTGACGAGGATGGCGTCCACCCGCGCCAGGTCTTCGCCGATTTCTGCAAGACGTTTCCCCAGTTCCCGCATGCTGAGTCCGGCATCCACGAGAATACGGGTCCTCCCGGTGGCCACCAGCGCTGCATTACCCGAACTGCCGCTCGCCAGAACGCAGAACTTAACGATATCCGTGCTCCTGAGTTCCTAGGATACACGAATGCATGGCCAAACAGAATAGGGAAAAAATGTTTAGCAGATGAGGTGGATGCATAGCGAAGGATGGGGTGGTTTGCGGGTGCGCCATAGGGTGGAAAGCAGCAGGATCATTCACTCGTACCGTAGCGCCACGATGGGATCCACGCGCGATCCGCGCCGCGCGGGAATCAGCGAAGCCGCCAAGGCAACTATCGCCAATAAGCCAACCGCCAGGACGTATGCGCTCCAATCGGTCCGATGGATCCCGAACAGCATGCTCTCCAGGTAGCGAGTCAGTCCCAACGCTCCGAGCAGACCGATGGCCACTCCCGCGCCGATCAGCCCGCCCGCCTGCTTCAGCACCAACCCCAGGATGCTGGCAGGCTCGGCGCCGAGCGCCATCCGCAGCCCGAGTTCCGGTGTGCGCTGGCTCACCGAGTACGAAAGCACGCCGAAGATTCCGATCATCGCGAGTCCCATGGCCACCGAGGCGAAGATCGCCAGCAGCAGCGTCTGGAAGCGCCGCTGTGCCACCGAGGCGTCGAGGATCTCCTCCATGGTGCGGACGTCTGTGATCGGCTGATCTTTGTCGAGCGCCCATACCTGGCTCTGGATTGCATTCGCGAGTTGTCGCGGATCGCCCGCCGTACGCACGGCGAGATCGCCCAGCCGCACCGGATATAACCCCACTTCCGCCGCCGGCAGATAGATCTGGGGCTTGATGTTGTCCGTCTTGCCGCCGCGCCGGATATCGTTCACCACCCCGACAATCGTGATCCACGGACCGCTGCCCCGCCGCGCGCGATGGCCAATCGCCTCCTGACCGGGCAATAGGAACCTTGCGAACGCCGCGTTCACCACCGCTACCGGCATGGCGCCGCTGCGGTCGTCCGGTGTCAGCAGACGGCCCCGCACCAGCGGAATCCCGAGGGTCTCGAAGTAGCCGGGGGTCACGGCTTGCGAATCCACGTCGGCCGACGTCGCGGGATCGATATCGACACTGATCCCCGTGCCCCACCCGCCGCGCAGAGGCATGCGGTTCGAGACGGCTGCCGAGCGCACTCCGGGCAGCGGTCTCACGCGCTCTTCCAGTTGTTGGAAGAACCGCAACCGCTCGTCCTGGGTGTTGTAGCGCGGTGCCGGCAAGGTGATGTTCATCACCAGGACGCGGTCCGGCTGGAAGCCCAAGTCCACCCCCATCAGCACCACGAAGCTCTTGAGCAGGAGGCCGGCGCCCACCAGCAGGACCATCGATAATGCCACCTCGGCCACCGTGAGGGCTGCCCGCCACCGAACCTGCGACTTGCCGCCGGTGTTCCGCGCGGTAGTTTTGAGCGACTCGACCGGCTGGGTCTGTGACGCCTGCCACGCCGGAGCGATCCCGAATGCCAGACCGGTGATGGTGGCGATGGCGGTGCACACGGCGAACACTCGCCAATCCATCGTCACGCTCCGGATCTGTGGAATGCCGGCCGGGGCGATCGCGATCAACACGCTCATCAGAACCCGGCCCAGCAGAATTCCCGCGGCGCATCCCGCCGCCGCCAGCAGCAGACTTTCGGCGAGGAACTGCCGCACCATGCGGAATCGGCTTGCCCCCAGCGCGAGCCGCACACTGGACTCGTGCCGCCGGGCCACTGCGCGCACCAGCAGCAGGCTGGCCACGTTGACGCAGGTGATCAACACGATCAATCCTGAAGCGCCCAGCAGCGTGAACAGGGAAGCCTTTACGTCCTGCACCAGGTCGTCGTGCAGCGGTCCGATGACCGCGCGCACGCCGTCGTTCGAGTTCGGATACTGCTTCGCCAACGCGGCGGAGATGGAGTCGAGCTCGTCCTGTGCCGCGCGGATCGACACGCCAGGTTTCAGGCGGCCCACCACGGCTACTTCATGATCGCCGTGCGACCCCAGCAGTTCCCGCGGAAAGGTGGCGGGAACGTAGAACTCGATCCGGTCTCTGAATCCGAACTGCGCGGGTGATTGGAAGGTGGGAGGCAGCACGCCGACCACCCGGCGGGCCTTCCCATCAAGCACCACGGATCGATCGAGCACCGCGGGGTCCGCTCCCAAGCGGCGTTGCCAGAAGCCATCGGTAAGGATGACCACGGGCGGAGCATCCGGTTGGTCGTCCTCGGCCAGGAATGTGCGCCCCTTCGCCGCCGGGGCGCCCAGCACGCCAAAGAACTCCGCCGAAACACTCTCGCCAGGAATGCGCTCGGGAGTGCCTGTACCGGTCAGATTCATGGGAGTGATGGCGAAATTGCCCAAGCCTGTGAATGCCTGGCCGCGGCTGCGATAGTCCACCAGGTTCGCCACCGAAACGGTGGTCCGCCGGGGCCCGCCGCTTTTCCCCAAATTGCCGCCGGAACTGCTGAACTGGCGCAGCCGCTGCTGGCTGGTCTCTTCCCACAGCGAGATCAGACGGTTCGGCTCGGGGTACGGCAGGCTGCGCATCATCACCGCGTTCACCACGCTGAAGACCGCGCTGTTGATGCCCAGCCCCACCGCCAGGGTCAACACCGCGACGGCCGTAAAGCCCGGAGTTCTGCCCAGGGTCCGCATTCCCAGGCGCAAATCCTGGAACAGGCGCTCCCAGGACGTCCACCCCCACGCCTCGAAACTCATGTCATGGACTACAGTCTGATTGCCGAACCGGCGCTGCGACATATGTCGCGCCTCCTCTTCCGGCACGCCCTGCCGGTGCAGTTTGCGCGCCCGCAATTCCACGTGCAGGCGCATCTCGTCGCGCAGATCCTGCGCAAACTCGTCGCGCTCGAACAGATACCGCAGTCGGCGGCGGAAGGCTTGAAAACTCATATGCGCGCCGGCTGCAGGATGCGCGCGATGGCCTGCGCCACGCGCTCGTAGCGCTGCATTTCCTGCTCTAGCTGCCTTCGTCCGTCTTTGGTGAGGCGATAGTACCGCGCTCTCCGGTTCTCCTCGGTCTTGCCCCATTCGCCCGTGATCCATCCCTTGATCAGCATTCTCTGCAAGGCGGGATAGAGCGATCCTTCCTCCACCTGGAGGACGTCATCGGAAGTCTCCTGGATGAAGTCGGCAATCTGAAACCCGTGCATCTCGTCGCCTCGCGCCAGGGTCTTCAAGATCAACATGTCGAGCGTCCCCGGCGGGATTTCGTACTCGCGCTTTGGCGAGCCGCGTTCCCTGATCACATAGACAGACTATGCCAGAAAACGTTAGGAAGCAAGCTGCATTTCTTTTCACACTCGCAGCGTGGCACTCTCGTCGTCCCAGCACGCGTGAGGATAGAATAACGGCAAGGAACGTGAGTGCCTCGGTGTGGGCCAGGTTTTGGACCCTTTGTGCGTTCGGCGTGACGGTGACACTCGCCGTCCGGCCCGCCGATGTCTCGCTGCGCGGCCGCGTCACCGATGAGAACGAGGCGCCGGTAGGTGAAGCGCGCATCACCCTGCGCCCGGCAGGGCCGTCGCCGGCCGAGCCCCTCCGAACCCAGGCCGATCCCGCCGGAGCTTTCTCGATCGACATTCCCGCTGCGGGAGACTACCTCATCAACGTCGAACGCGAAGGGTATTACGAACTGAAGGGCCGGCCCCTTCACATCGAGGGCCCGACCGAAATCACCCTCGCTATCCACACCGTTCGCGAAGTGTTCCAATCTGTAAACGTCAACGAGCAGCCATCGCCCGTGGATGTCAGTCAAACGCACAACCAGGAGCGTCTGACCGGGACCGAGGTCAACGACATCCTCTATCCCAACAGCCACAGCTTCCGCAATGCCATGAAGCTGATGCCCGGGGTGGTGGAAGATGTGTCCGGCGGGATGCACTTCAACGGGTCGTCGGAGAACCAGGTGCAATACCTGTTGAACGGCTTCGACATTACGGATCCGATCTCCGGACAGTTTCATACCATCCTCGCGGTGGAAGGCGTCCGGTCTGTAGACTATCTTTCCGAGCGCTATTCGCCGGAATTCGGCAAGGGCACGGCGGGTGTTTTGGCCATCCGCACGGAAAACGGCTCCGACAACTTTCACTACACCGCCACCGACTTCATACCCGGCCTCAACTTTCAACAGGGAGTGCGGCTGGGAAACTGGTATCCGCGCGTGGGAGCCTCCGGCCCGATCGACCGCGGGCACGCGTGGTTCTCCGATAATCTCGAGTCCGAGTACAACACCGCCCTCGTGACCGGCCTCCCCAGCGGCCAGAACACACGGAGTGGTTGGGCCGGCAGCAACCTGCTGCATACGCAGTTCAATCTCACCCCGCGCAACATCCTCTACACGGAGTTTCTGGTGAACCTCGATTACGAGAATCGCGTCGGGTTGAGCCCGCTCGACCCCGTCTCCACTACCCAGACGGTCCACATACACCAGTACATGGGCGGCGTGCGCGACCTGATCTCTCTCGGCAGCGGCGCTCTTGTCGAGATGGGCTACGCCCACAATGCGTTCTCCAGTTCGCAGACACCGCAGGGGCAGAACATTTACGTGTTTTCGCCTGCCGGGCGAAGCGGAAATTACTTCGTCACCGGATCGCAGACGGCCTCGCGTGATCAATGGCTGGTGCACGCCTATGCGCCCCACTTCCACTGGCGGGGCTTGCACCAGGTGGAAGCGGGCGTGGATGCCGACCTGGTGCGCTATGACGGCAACTTCGCGCGCACCGGCTACGAGTTGCTGGGACTCTCCGGACAAGTGCTCTCGCAGACGTCGTTCACCGGCTCCGGCCTCTTCACGATACGGGACACCCGGATGGCCGCGTGGCTGCTCGATACCTGGCGGATCGCCACGCGCCTGCAAATCGACGCGGGCGTTCGCGGCGACCGCGACCAGTTGGTGCGGCAGATCGGCTGGGCGCCGCGCATCGCCTTTTCGTGGTCACCATTTGCCGGCGGGCATACGCGCGTAGCTGGCGGGTACGCGGTGACCTATGATGCAGTTCCGCTCGATCCGTTCGGACGCCTTCAGGATCAGTCGGCGCTCACGACGGAATACACCGCCGCGGGCGTTGCCAGCGGCCCCCCGGTGCCTACAGTCTTCCAGCGATCGAACGAAGCGCTGAAGCTGCCGCGCGCTGCCAATTGGAGCGTCGGCGTGGACCATGAGATCTCCGCACACCTTTCCGCCAGCGTGAAGTATCTGCGGCGCCGCGGTACCGACGGGTTCGATTTCCTCAACGTGCTGGCGCCGGACGCTCCGCCATCGCTCTTGCCCCTGCCGAACGGCACCGCGGCGGGCTTCTATCAACTTGCCAACTTGCGGCGCGATGACTTCGACTCCGTGCAGTTCATCGTGCGGCAGACCTTCTCCGGCCAGTACGAGTGGATGGCCTCCTACACGCGCAGCCGCGCGCAGTCCAACGCCGTCCTCGATATGAACACGACCGAGCCGCTCCAAATCCTTCCGGTTCTGGTTCCGATGCCGTGGGACTCGCCCAATCGGGTGCTCGGCCGGGCTTATCTGCCCCTTCCCTGGAAGTATTGGTCGGTGGCGGTGCTGGGCGACGCGCGCACCGGCTTCCCGTTCTCGGTTCAGGATCAGACCGGCGTGGTTTCGGGCACGGTGAACTCCCACCGCTACCCGTTCAACTTCGACCTCAACCTGGCGATCGAGCGGATGGTGACCTTTCACGGCTATCGCTTCGCGTTGCGCGGCGGCGTGGACAATCTTTCCGATTCGCGGAACCCGACGGCGGTCAACAACGTGATCGGGGCCCCACAGTACCTGCAGTTTCTGGGCGATGAAGGACGGCACTTCGTGGTCCGAATCCGTTTTTTTGGACGCGCGGGCACAAAATGAAACGCTCGCCGCGAAGTCGTTTGCTAGGGTGAAGAATGAGGTGTTGCATGAAGCTTCTGGCATCGCTGCTCCTTGCTTCGGCAGCCTTCGGACAGCAGTATGAAATCGGCGCCGACATCGGGTACGGCGTTTACCGCAACGGCACCATTTTTTCGAACACCGAATCGGCCACGGCGGGTATCCGCAACCGCTTCGCGGCGGGAATCGATCTCGGCTACGAGTTCTCCAGCTACATCTCCGCGCAGTTCTGCTACCTGTATCATGACGGGCACCCGTTCCTCGAAGCGCCGGGTGTGAAGAGCGACATCCAGGGCCAGTCGCACGCTTTGACGATCGAGGCGCTGTTCCATCTCAAGCCTCGCGAGCAGCGATTGCGGCCGTTCGTGTCGGGAGGCCTGGGGGCGAAGGATTATGTGATCGCCGGCCCGGAGCCATTTCCGCAGCCGATTCCCGAAATCGCCTCTCTGACCACGAACGATGTCTGGAAAGTGGTGTTCACGGCGGGCGGGGGCGTCGATTTTCTGCTGCGCAAGCACGTGCTGCTGCGCGGCGAATTCCGCGATTACATCACCACGTTTCCGCGGCAGCAGATCGTTCCCGCTCCGCACAATACCGCGCGCGGCATCTTCCAGCAGTTCACGCCGCTGTTCGGCGTCAGCTATACGTTTTGAACCTCGCCGTGATGCCCCTGGACGGAATTTCCCTCGCCGTTAGCGATAGAATAATGAGCAAATGAAATCCGTTTTTCCTGTCCTGCTCTCCGCCGCCCTTCTGGCGGTCCCGGCACGAAGCCAAGTCAAGATCACGCCCGGAACCGGGAAAATCCCCGTCGAAATCAATGGCAAGGCGTTCACCGATTTCTACGTTTCGGGGCCGGAGGTCGCCAAGCCCTACCTGTGGCCGTTGCGCGCCGCCTCGGGCACCTACATCACTCGCATGTGGCCCATGGAGAACGTGCCGGAAGAGTTCGACTCCGAGACCGGATTCGCCATTGTGAACGGCCAGAGCACCGGCAAAGTTCCGGATCACCCGCACCAGCGCGGCTTGTGGTTCGCGCATGCCAGTGTCAACGACCTCGACTTCTGGAACATCGCTCCCATCGACAAGAAACCCTACAATCAGCCCGATCGCGGCAAGATCGTCCTCAATAAAATGGGCGACATCAGGAGCGGGAAAGACAAGGGCTCCATCGCTTCCACCTTCAATTGGACCGATCACGAGGGCAAACCGATCCTCACCGAGTCGCGCCTGATGACCTTCTACGCCGACCCTGCGCTCCGCATCATCGATATCGACATCACGCTGACCGCGGTGACGAAAGTGACATTCGGCGACGAGAAGGACGGCGTGTTCGGCATCCGCTTGCGCCCGATTCTGCAGGAGGACAAAGGCACCGGCCACATTACCAATGCCGACGGCGGATCGGCCGAGAAAGCAGTCTGGGGCAAGCCCTCCCACTGGTGCGACTACTCGGGGGAGATCAACGGAGAGAAGGTCGGGGTCGCGATTTTCGATCACCCCGACAACCCGATTCGCGCTTCGCGATGGCACGTCCGCGCCTACGGATTGTTCGCCGCCAATCCGTTCGGTCTTTCGACGTTCATCACCGGCGACAAGTCGCACGAAGGGGCCATTACAATGGATCCCGGCAAGAGCTTGCGATACCGCTACCGGGTGATCATCCACCCCGGTGACGCGGCGTCCGCGAATATCGCGAGGCTCTGGGACAAGTACACGGCTGCGAAGTGATCATTCGGTGAGACGCGGAAATAGTGCGCGATCCAGGATCCGGCGCGTGAGCTCCTCCATGGTGAGGTACTTATCCAGAACACGGTCCCTGTAGAATGCCTTGTCTCCAGGGAGCAGGCCCACCTCGATCACCAGCGGTTCGGTACCCCGTTCGATCTGGAAACCCGGCACGCTAGGCACGATCGAGATGTCCAATTTGGCGCTCTGCAGCCATTTATCGTCCACCTGCTCGCGGACGGCGATGTGGATCTTATTGGAATCGAGCGTGATTTCCGTGGACTCGGCGCCGAACGCGGCTGTATAATCCGCCAGGCAACCGGCCAGGACATCGTGCAATTCCGCCAGTGCGCGCGGCAACTTCTCGAGTATCTGCGCCTCCTTCGCCCGGCGGTCCTGTTCTTCCGAGATTCTCATCTGAAGCCAATTGAAACTCATAAACTTTCCATACTAGCAGTACCTCCAACCAATACACCATGAAACTGGACCAGACTCATCCTGGCGCTTGTTGGTCGGCACCGACCGGCACCAGCACCCTCAACCCGCTGTCGGATTGCACAGCCGCGAACTCGTCCAGACTGGCCGGAGTCCCTGCGCCGCGCTGCAGCACCGCTTCGAGCATCGGCCGCATCTGCGCCACGCGCCTCGGCCGCAGAATGAAGTCCCAGAGCGGCTCGAATTTCTTCCATCCTGCGGCATACGCCACGTGGCGCAACCGCCCGGGCCACTCGGGCTTGGTCATCGCGCCCTCCAGAATCGCGGGCCAACGGTAGAACTCGCGGTAAGCGCGCCAGTAGCCCTCCTCCAGTTGCTGCGGCGTCATCCTGGCGGGACGGAAGACCGTGTGGCGCGTGTCGTACAAGTCCCACTCGCGATGTAGGATCCGACCCTGCGCTTCCATCCGCGCGTGCAGGGCAGTCCCAGGGTAAGGCGTCAGAATGTGGAAGGTCGCGGTCTCGATCCCTTGCCGGATGGCCCACTCCACCGTGCGGTCGAACACGCCCGGATCGTCCTCGTCCATGCCGAAAACGAAGCTGCCGTTCACCATGATGCCGAGTCCGTGCAGGCGCCGGATGGCCTCGGAGTAATTTCGGTTGAGATTTTGATACTTGCGCTGCTCCTTCAGCGCCGCGGTGTTGATGCTCTCGAAGCCCACGAAGAGACTGCGCAGCCCGCAAGCCGCGGCCTTTTCCAGCAAGCGCGGCTCCACTCGCGATTCCAGGATCGAGTTCACCGTGCCGGCCGACTGCCAGACCCGCCCCATGCCTCGCATCCCGTCGAATAGCGACGCCGCGAAACGGCGTGCGCCGAAGAGGTGATCGTCCAGGAAGTAGAGGTGCTTCCCCGGCAGTCGCGCGATCTCAGCCAGGGCGTCGTCTACCGTCTGCGTATAGAAAGACCGGCCACCCTGAAAGAACGCCTCCTTGTAGCAGAAGTCGCAGACGTGCGGGCATCCGCGCGAGACCACGATGGAATTGGGCACCAGGTAAAGATGGCGCTTGATCAGATCGCGGCGGATGGGTGGGATGCCTTCCAGCGTGCGGGTCCGCGACTCGTAACGCCGCTGCGGGCGGCCCGCGCGAAAGTCCGCGAGGAACTGCGGCCAGGTGTCCTCGCCCGGGCCTAGGAAGATGACGTCTGCGTGTGCCGCCGCCTCCTCGGGCAGTGAAGTGACGTGCAGTCCGCCCATCGCCACGAAGATCCCGCGCCGGCGGTAGCGGTCCGCGATCTCGTAGGAGCGCCGCGCGCTGGTGATGTAGACCTGGATCACTACGAGCCCTGGAGAGTCGTCCAGGCGCACGCGTTCGACGTGTTCGTCCGCGATGACGGCACGGTCTTCGGGTGGAAGATACGCCGCCAGCGTAGCCAGTCCGAGGGGAGGAAAGAGCGAGTACTTGATGGGCCGGAAAAGCGGGCTGGTGGCTTCGGTGAGGGCCGGAAGGATGAACTTGACGAGCATGGCGCGGCTTTAATCTTAGAGTACTTTACACTGTAAAGTAAATACAAGAACAAAGTCTGATTACTCGGCTAACCAATGCCTCGGTAGAGCGTCTACCCTCATGACCGCGATGACCTGGTGGAAGCGCCAAGAGCGCGAAGAAGATCTGGAACGCGAACTGCGTGCGCACCTGGAACAGGAAGCCGAAGAGCGCCGGCAGGACGGCCTCTCCGGAGAGGACGCCCGTTTCGCCGCCTGCCGCACCCTCGGCAACACTACGCGGATCAAGGAGGAAACTCGCGCCATGTGGAGGTGGGCCGCATTCGATCCCATAGCCAAGGACCTGCGCTACGCCTTTCGATCGCTGCGCAAGAACGCCGTATTCAGTGCCGCGGCCATCTTGTCGCTGGCGCTGGGGATCGGCGCCAACACCGCCATCTTCAGCCTGATCGATGCGCTGCTGCTGCGCTCGCTGCCCGTCCCCAATCCGGGTGAACTTCTGCAACTGCAGATTATCCAACTGGGCCGCCCCGGCACGAGTTTCGGATATCCCACCATCGTCGCTCTCGCCGGCCTGACGGACATCTTCGAGGGCGTGGGAGGGTTCACGAGTGTTGGCCTGAACGTCGTGTCATCCGAGGGAGTCGAGCGCGTATCGGGCGCGTGGGTGACCGGAGGCTTCTATCGTACGCTTGGCCTGGAGCCCTTCGCGGGCCGCCTGCTCACCCTCGAGGATGACCGCCCGGGCGCTCCTCCAGTCGCCGTGATCGCTTACAGCTACTGGGAAAATCGTTTCGCGCGCGATTTCGCCGTGGTGGGCCGGCCTATCGTGATCGATGGAACGCCGGTCACGATCGTTGGCATCAGCCCCCGCGGCTTCACCGGCGCGACTGTGGGGGAAGCCGCGAACTTCACGCTCCCATTCTCGGCTTTGCCCCAGATTTTCCCGGAGCGAGCCCGGCAACTGGAATCCGGCTCCCAATGGATTCGCGTGCTGGCGAGGCTGGCCCCCGGCGTTTCGGTAAGCCAGGCGAAGGCAAGGCTGGCCGTAGCCTGGCCGCAAATGGCTGTAGTGGCGACCACGCCGCGCATGCGAGGCGATCAGCGTCAGGCGATCCTCACATCCACTATCGATCTGGCGCCCGGCGCCACCGGAGATTCTGGCCTGCGCAATCGGTTCCGGCAGTCGCTCGTCGTCCTGATGGCCATCACCGGGCTGGTGCTGCTGATCGCGAGCGCAAATTTCGCCAATCTGCTGCTGGCTCGCGGCGCGTCCCGATCCAAGGAAATCGCGCTGCGTTTCGCGATTGGGGCGGGGCGCGGCCGGATTGTCCGCCAACTGCTCACCGAAAGCCTCACCCTTTCTTCGGCCGGCGCGGTCTTCGGTATCGGGCTCGCAATGGCTGGCAGCCGGATGCTCGTGGCGCTCATGCCAGGGAGGCAGGCGGTCATGCTCGACCTCCGGCCGGATGCGCTCGTTTTGCTGTTTACGACGGCGATCGCGTTGATCACCGGCATCGTCTTCGGGCTCCTACCGGCATGGAAGGCCACCGCGATGGGGCCGGGTGCGGCACTCAAAGCTGATGCCGGAATCACGCCCCGCACCCGCTCCCGCCTTCTTCCCACCCTGGTGGTCTCCCAGGTGGCTGTCTCGCTGGTGCTGTTGTTTGGCGCGGGGCTGTTCGTCCGCACGCTCCAAAACCTGGAGCAGATCGATCCCGGGTTTCGCAGCGAAGGAGTCCTCCTGGTCAACCTCGATGCGCGGCGCGGCGGCTACACCGGCACTCGGCTCATCGCACTCTATCAGGAACTGCTCGGACAATTTCAACGCCTCCCCGGCGTGGTGTCCGCCAGCATCTCCAACAACACGCCCCTCAATGGCGGAATCTGGTCGGGCTACGTTTCGATCAACGGCCAGCCGTTCACCAAGGAGACTGCTCACAACAACATCATTGGGCCGCATTACTTCGAGACGATGGGCACGCCTCTGGTGCTAGGCCGCGACTTTGACGAGCATGACGGTCCCAACACCACTCCATCGGCGATCGTGAACGAGGCCTTCGTCCGGAAGTTCATCCCCGATGGACACCCGCTCGGCCAACAAGTCTCCACGTCAATTCCGACATACCCACCGTTTCAGATCGTGGGGGTAGTGAGGGACACGGTTTCGCAGAGCTTGCGCGAGAAAGCGCCGCCCTTCCTTTATCTGCCATACCTGCAAATTCTCGATCGGGGCGTGGACTCGTCAGGCAACATCACCAACAGCGCGCTCGCGACCGCGACCTACGAAATTCGCATCAGCGGTTCGATGGCCCGCACCGCGGCGCTCCTGCGCGACCAAATGCGCGAGAAATTCCCGGGCACCCCGGGGCAAATCCTGATCGAAGGAATGACCGAACAGGTGAATCGCACCCTCGTGCAGGAGCGCCTGCTGGCGGCATTGGGCGCATGCTTTGGGGCGCTGGCACTGGTGCTGGCGGCCGTCGGACTCTACGGGCTGCTGGCGTACACCGTGGCGCGTTCCACAAGCGAGATTGGAATCCGCATGGCGCTCGGCGCGCGGCGTTCGGAGGTGCTTGGGCTGATCTTGCGCGCGGCGATGAAGTTGCTCACCGCCGGCGTCATCGTCGGCGTTCCCGCGGCATGGGCGGCATCACGGGTGATTGCGGCCATGCTCTTCGGCCTGACGCCGGTTGATCCGGTGACGACCCTCGCGGCAACGGCGCTTCTGGGAGCGGCCGTTCTATTCGCGGCGCTTTTGCCGGCCCTCCGGGCATCGCGTGTAGACCCGATGGTAGCCCTGCGTTACGAGTAGTCGCGCTGGTGGCGGTTTCGGTGGTGGCCAGCGACATACTGGCGCGTATGGCCACTCGGATCGGCCCGCTGTGCGCGTTGCGGTATGAGTGATCGCTGCTACTTCCGGTTGGCGCCGGTCAGCGAAAGAATCGCGCCGCCAAACAGAAGTGTGTCGGCGAAGTAGTTGACCCCTCTACCTGCACCCCGGCACTCGGGTCGGCCAGCGCTCCCATCAACACCGGCCCGTAGATCAGCACAACCAGCAGCACAATCCAGGCACCCAGATAGGTAGCTGCCATCCGCGTCTTCCGCGCCGCCAGAAAGCAGATGCCGGCAGCCACGAGGAACGCGCCTGTCGCGTAGTCAATCAGGGCGCGAGCGGGAATCCAGGTGGGCATCTGCTTCGCGAGCGGAACTCCAGGAAGTACGAGTGGGTGCAGAAAGTGTTCCACGCCAAAAAAGATCGCCGCGATCGCGATCGCTACCCGGCCCACCGCGATGAGGACGTTCCCCTGCCCGTCGCAATCGCCGCTCATCGCAACTCCCGCCAAAACCCAGCCGGCGCCGCCGAACGACATTTCCCGAAAAACAATCGTCCACGGGATTCGGCCCCCGACGTTGATTGCTCCCGGCAGGTGCAACATAGCCACAAAAAGGAACATCATGGTCCCGACCAGGAAGCCGGACCACCGGACATGACGCCTGGTAGCGATACTGAGCGACGCGGCGATCAGCGCAAAGCCGACGAAATACACCCAAAACATGCGCCCCGGCATGTACGACGGAACCAGCGCCAACAGCGCCTGTGGGCTCGAAAGGTGTTCCGCGCCGAAGACCGAAAGCGGTAGCGCGAAGCCCAAGTACGTCAGAGCAACGACCTTGTCGACGCCGCGAGCCCGGGCAATATCGTTCTTCGCAGCCGCCAGGCCGATCGCGAGAAGCGCGAGGCCGCAAGCGGACATGGAAAACGCGGTGACCGATAAACCAAGGAATTGGGCGAGAAGAGCCGGCCGCATGGACCTCCCGAGACAAGCTCCTAAATTCTATGACAAGCGCGAAAAATCCGGGAGATCTGCTCCAGGCGCGAATCCAGGTCATTGCCGTCTCGTGATCTGCCGACTGCTGAACCCACGCCGGCGCGTGGTGCGTGCACCCTTGCCTGCCGAGGCCCTACGCATGGGGACGCTCTTCGGCCGCACCAACGCCGGTACCGGGAGTGGTTTTCAAAGCTGTCTGCGTTCTTCACCGGATGAACGGCACATAGGCACGCACGCTGCTGCGGTACTTCCGGAAATCGTCTCCGAATCGCGACTCTAACAACTGATCTTCGACGTGAACCCGAATCTCGGTACCCACCACAAAAATCGCGAGTGACAGGCCGGCCCACTCCCAGGGAGTCAAGACCAGCAGTGTGCAGAGAAGCATAGTCAGCAGCGAAGTATAAATCGGGTGCCGCACGATGGCGTATGGGCCGCTGCAAACCAGTTCGTGATCCTCGTACAAGCCGGCATGGACCCGAAACTGCTTCCCCAGGTGCGCCACCGCCGTCCACGACAGATAAGCCGCTATCGGCCCCAGCAGCAGCGCCGGCAGCACCCGCGCGGCTCCCGGCGGCGATTCCGCCGGCAGCCGGAACGCGAAAGCCATAAAAATAGCTGCGAACTCCAAAAGCAGTCCGAGACGTGTGGGTCCGATGACCGTGATCGACTGTCGCTGCTGATTGTGCGGCGCCCGAAAGATAAACGGGTAGGCCCATGCAAACCAGCTCACCACCAGTGCCGTCCAGCCAACGATCTGCATTCAATTTGTTGTAGCACGGGCCATCCGCGATCACACTGCATTGGAGCATCTTGGGATCTGAATCGCGGCCGAGTCTACACCGCTCGGAGCCGCCAGAACCGGGACATCCTCGCCCGCTCGCACCTTGGCGCGTCCCACGAGCATGTGCCACGCGGTCAGGAATACCAGCTAACGGCTGGCTGCCTCGTCGAAGTTCACATTGCTGCGGTATCGGGATGATTCTGTCCTCCGGGGCTGCCGGCTCTTACAAACAGGTCCACGTGGTTAAGCGAACAGGCCTGCGCCCTCCTAGAACCTGGTCCGCCCGATCCACGGTTTACTCCACATCTCCGTAGACCGGCACATCCGGTCCGCCATGCTGATGTATTCGAGCCGCCTTCATGATCCGGAAGGCAACACACCGCAATTGCGGTTCCGGCGCTAACATTCGCGTCGAAAACCAGTCCAATGGCGAGAGGGACTTACTATGGACAAATTTCCGCACGCTTCTGCTCCATTCTCATCCACGGGGTCTACAACATCGGAACGGGAATCATTCTGAATGACATGCTTAATAAGGCGACGCTTTACAGCGACACGGTTTCAACACAACGTCCTTTGCTGGCGTACGCGGGCGTGGCGGCACTGGTGTGCCTTGCCCCACCAAAGGCCGCCCTGGCTGCCGGCCCGACCCGCCAACCGCCAAACCCGATTGGCCTTGACTTTGGTTCCGGGCGCGATATATGCTAACCCAACAGCGTAGTTGAATCGTTTCAATGCGACGAATTCGCACTCTTGGCGACGTCTCGGCGGTATTTTGAGGCTAGTGAGAGCGCCAGTCAGACACGGGGATTGGTCGAAATCGTAGGACAACTGCGAGGATTTCCATGCAACGATTACTCGCCACGATCACCGTCACGCTCGGTTGCGTGATCGGTTGGGGAGCGGACTGGTTGACGGACGGCGGCAACCCACAGCGCACCGCCTGGCAGAAGGACGAGAGGATTTTCGCCCCGGACACCGTCAGGAACATCAAGCTTCTCTGGAAGCTCAAGCTCGACAATCATCCCCGCCAAATGCACAACCTCTTCCCGCCGCTGATTATCAACCGCGTGAACACTCCCAGCGGCCCAAAGCAGATCGCCATCGAAGCTGGAGTCTCGGATAACATCTACGCCATCGATGTCGAGAAAGGCGAGGTGATCTGGCATAAGCACTTCGAGAGTACCTTCACGCCGCCCGCTAACGGCGGCCGCGGCGGCGGCATCCTCTGCCCCGGCGGCCTCACCGCGACCCCCGTCATCGGACCCACAGACACCGCCGGCAAATACACTGTCTACGCCGCGTCGTGGGACGGAATGCTCCACCAGTTGAACGTCGCCGACGGCGAAGACGTTGTGGCGCCTTCCAAATTCATGCCACCCAACGGCAAGCCCTACGCACTCAACCTGGTGAACAACGTGCTCTATACCCACACCGCGCAAGGCTGCGGCGGCAATCCGAACATCGCTTATGCCTACGATCTCACCAGCAAGAAGGTCGGCAGCTGGGGCCCCGCAGGCGGCGGGATGTGGGGACGCACCGGCCCCGCCATCAGCGACGACGGCACCATGTACACCGGCACCGGCGACGGCCGCTGGGATCCCGAAAACGGAACGTACGGCGACGGCATCGTCGGCCTGAAGCAGGATCCCAAAACCAAAATGTTGAAGCTGGCCGATTACTACGGGCCTTCTAACGCCGAGTGGCTGGTGAAGCGCGACCTCGACATGCAGGTCACTCCCGCGATTTTCCACTACAAAGGGAAAGAACTGATGGTGGACGCCGGCAAGGAGTGCCGCATGTACCTGATGGACACCCAGTCCATCGGCGGAGATGACCATCGCACGCCCCTGTATCGCAGCCCTCTGATCTGCAACGAGGACGTCAACTTCGCATCAGCCGGCATCTGGGGCTCGCTCGCCAGTTGGGAAGATTCCAAGGGAACCCGCTGGGTGCTCACTCCCATCTGGGGACCCAAACATTCCGCCTTCAAGGCGCCCATCGAATACGGCCCGATCAAGTATGGCGCCATCGTCGCCTTCAAAGTGGAAGAGAAGAACGGCAAGCTGCAATTGACGCCCGCCTGGATTTCCCGTGACATGAACCGCGCCGAACCACCCGTGATCGCCAACGGAGTAGTCTTCGCCTACGGGAATGGAGAGGACACCGACCAGGCGTATCCGGACGTTGGACTAGCCGACACCGCGGAACGCCGCATCCCGGGTTCCACGCACGCGGTCCTGTACGCGTTGGATGCCGAGACGGGCAAGGAGTTGTGGTCGAGCGGCGATCAGATCGCGTCGTGGAACCATTGGAGTGGCCTCTCTGTCGCCAACGGCCGCGTGTACATCGGTACCTTCGACGGCATACTCTATTGCTTCGGCATCAAGAAATAGGTGCTTCCGGCCCGGCGAAGTGGAAAGGATCTGGACGTATGCGAAGACTCTCTCCCGTCATCCTGTCTTTTAGCTATGCCTGCTTCTGCGCAGGCTTGGCCCAGGCCCAGTTCGGGCGCGGTGCAGGCTGGACCACCGCCGGCGGCGATGCCCAGCGTTCCTTCTGGGTGAAGACCGACGCCAAGATCTCTCGCGAGAGCCTGCAGAAGCCCGGCTTTCAGCTTCTGTGGAAGGTCAAGCTCAACAACCAGCCCACGCAGTTGAACTCACTCACCACCGCGGTCACGCTCGAAGGTTACATCGGATACCGCGGCTTCCGGACCCTGGCGCATCTGGGCGGCAGTTCGAACCACGTCTTCGCAGTCGATATCGACCTCGGCCGGCTGGAATGGGAGAAGGCACTGCCATCGGGATCCATGGGCCAGGGGAACTCCCCCATGTGTCCCGGCGGCATGACTTCCGAAGTGACGCGGCCTACGCCAACCGCGATCATCACAGCCGGACCTCCTCGCGGCGGGGGCCGGGGCGGTCCCGCGCGCAGCGGTGTGGGCGAGCCTGGAGAGGGCGCGGTCACGATCGCCGCGGCGGCCGCGCGAGCAGGCGCGAATGCTCCTCCCCGAATGCCTCCGGATGCTCGCGGACGCGGGCCGGGCGGGCGCGGCGCCCCCAATGCCGTGTACGCCATCGCGAGCGACGGGAAGCTTCACTCCATGTTCGTGTCGAATGGCGACGATACCGAGCCGCCCCTCGACTTCATTCCAGCCGGCGCCAACGCTCACGGGCTGATCGTGGTGGACAACGCAGCGTACGTCGCCACCACCGATGGCTGCGGCGGCGCGGCGAATGCGCTGTGGGCGATCGACCTGGTCTCCAAGCAAGTTTCGAGCTGGAAGCCCGAGAGCGGCGGCATTGCCGGATCGTTGGGACCGGCATTCGACACGGATGGATCGCTCTACATCGCCACGACGGATGGCGAATTGTCCCACCTCGAAGCCAAGACTCTGAAGCCGCTCGGATCCTATTCGGCGAAGCCCGGCTTCGCCTCCACGCCCGTGGTCTTTGCGTACAAGTTCAAGACCCTGATGGCTGTGGCAGGCAAGGATGGGAGCATTCATCTGCTCGACACGGGCGCGCTCGGAGGAGCCGATCACCACACGCCGCTGGCCAAGTCGCCGGCTCTCCCGAACGCCGCCGATTTCGCTCCCGGCGCGCTCGCGAGTTGGCAGGATAACGACGGCACGCGATGGATCCTGGCATCGGCCGGCAACGCCGTGTCGGCATGGAAAGTGGTGGACGATGGCGGTTCTCCGAAGTTGCAATCCGGCTGGACTTCGCGCGAAATGGTCTCGCCCTTGACGCCGATGGTGGTCAACGGCGTGGTCTTCGCGCTGTCGAGCGGCGAATTCCGTTCGAACGACAGTAAGGTGAGCGTGGCCGAGCGCATCAAGCGATCGTCTCCCGCGGTTTTGTACGCTCTCGATCCGGCAACCGGAAAGGAATACTGGAACAGCGGCAAGAGCATCACCTCTTTTGTTCACGGAGGCACCTTGTCGGGCGGCGGCACTCAGGTATATCTTGAGACCTACGATGGCAACCTCTACGCTTTCGGCTTCTACATCGAGCATTAGCCTTTGTGCCTGCGCCCTGGTCGCCGCCATGTGGCGCAGGCACTCCTGCCTGCCGTGTCCCGACTCATCGGGACGCTTCTTGCCTCGGGGAGCCGTTGTCTGCCGGCGTGCCACATTACTCCTCGCCCTGTTCGCCACCTGTGCGTTCGAACAACTGCCCGATGGCCCCGGAAAGGCCGAGACCGAGAAAATCTGCTCGCAGTGCCACGAACTGGAGCGCTCCATCTCGCTGCGGCAGGACCGCGGCGGCTGGCAGGCCACCATCGACAAGATGGTCGGCCTCGGCGCGAAGGGCACCGAGAAAGAGTTCCAGGCGGTCGGCGACTACCTGGCGAAGAACTACCCCGGCGAAGAGATCCCCAAGATCGACGTCAATGAGGCCGAAGCGATCGAATTCGAAAGCGGCCTCACGATGAAGCGCTCCGAAGCTGCGGCCATCATCCAGTACCGCAAGACTCACGGCAGTTTCAAGTCCATCGAGGACCTGAAAAAGGTCCCGGGCATCGACGCGGCCAAGATCGAAGCCAAAAAAGATCGTCTCTTGTTCAAGTAACTGAGGCAACTCTCATGACAGCCAACGCGTACCCCGCGCTCCACAACGCCATGTGGCCCGGACTGGTCGGCAAAGGCCCCGATTCCGAGCCGCCCATCGACCTCGAAACCATGCTGAACCTCACCGCCGCGGCGCGGGTGGACGGCGTGCGTTTCGACGGCGTCGATCTCTTCCTTTCTCTGCCCCACACCGACATCGATTCGTCCGATGACGACCTTGCGAGGTTGGCCGGCAATCTTCGATCCAAAGGTCTGCGCGCGGGATCCCTGGTCGCTCCCGTTTGGCCGCCTACGGGAGGCGGCTCCGCCATGGGCAGCGACTCCGAACGGGCCGCGTTCCTGACCCAGGTGAAGAAGTCCTGCCGCATCGGCCGTAAGCTCCGTGACCTGGGTATCCGTCCGACCGGCATCATCCGAATCGACTCGGCATCAGGCCCGGCCGAGTGGGCCAAGGATCCCGCCGGCAGCACGGAGCGCATCGCCAAGACCTTCCGCGAAGCGTGCGCCATCGCCGAGGATTACGGCGAACGGCTCGCGGCCGAAGGTGAGATCTGCTGGGCCGGCATGCACAGTTGGCGCCGCAACGTGGAGCTGATGGAGATGGTGAACCGCCCGAAGACTCTGGGCTTCCAGGCTGACATGGCACACACCATGCTCTTCACCATGGGCTACAATGCGCCCGAAGACGCGCTCCTGCCGGCGGATTTTGACTGGTCGAAATCCGACCAGTTGGCCGCCGCGTATCGCAAAATGGCTGGCGCGCTGCGTCCCTGGACCATCGATTTCCACGTGGCGCAAAACGACGGCACTGTGAAAGGATCGGGATCCCACGACAAGACCGGCAGGCATTGCCAGCCCCTCGATCCCAACGGCAAACTCGATATCGTGCGCGATGCCGGCGCTTGGATGCGCGGCGACGACGGCCAGCCCACCCGCGCCTTCGGCCACATCTGTTGGGATGGCTGCATGTTCCCCAACTCCGTGATGCTCGATCAGCAGACCTGGAACGACGTTCTGCGCGTTATGATCGCGGTGCGCAACGCCCACGGGTGGAGCTGACCATGAAAAACCTGAATATCGGACTTGTTGGCTACGGCTTCATGGGCCGCACACATGCGAACGCGTTCCGCAGTGTCGGCAACTTCTTCGATCTGCCGTACCGCCCCGTTCTCAAGACAGTCGCCGCCCGCAACTCCGGACGCGGCGCCGCCTTTGCCGCACAGTGGGGATTCGAGTCCTCGGTGACCGACTGGCGCAAGCTCGTCGCGTCTCCGGAAATCGACCTGATCGACATTGCCAGCCCCAACGACACGCACGCCGAAATCGCCATCGCCGCGGCCAAGGCGGGAAAGATGGTGATGTGCGAGAAGCCGCTGGGGCGCAATGCCGCGGAATCGGAGGCCATGGTCCAGGCGGTGGAATCCGCCGGCGTTCCCAGCATGGTGTGGTACAACTACCGGCGCGTGCCGGCAGTGACGCTCGCCAAGAAACTCGTGGACGAGGGCCGCCTGGGCCGTATCTTCCATTACCGCGCGAAATTCCTGCAGGACTGGACGATTTCGAGCGACCTGCCGCAAGGCGGCGAAGGGCTCTGGCGCCTCGACATCAACGTTGCCGGCAGCGGCGTCACGGGCGACCTGCTGGCCCACACCATCGACACCGCCCTGTGGCTGAACGGTCCGATCCACGAAGTCTCTGCGGTCACCGAAACCTTCATCAAGAGCCGCAAGCACAACCTTACCGGCAAGGTCGAGCCGGTGGGGATCGACGATGCCAGCCTGTGCCTGGCGCGCTTCGCCAACGGATCGCTTGCGACTTTCGAGGCCACTCGCTACGCCCGCGGGCACAAGGCGCTCTACACATTCGAGATCAATGGCGAGCACGCCTCCATCATGTGGGACCTGCACGACCTCCATCGCCTGCAATATTTCGATCACGGGGACGAGGGCCAGGTGCGTGGATGGCGCAGCTTGCATATTACCGACCGCGATCATCCTTACATGGGCCACTGGTGGGTGCCGGGACTGCAGATCGGATACGAGCACACGTTCATCCACCAGGCCGCGGATTTTCTGGAAGCTCTCGGCAAGGGCACGAGCGCATCACCGACCTTCCGCGAGGGGCTTGCGACCGATGACGTGACTGACGCGATCCTCGAATCGGCGGCGAAACGGAATTGGGTCACAGTCCGGGAACGGGCTATTGCCAGGAAGGAGGCATAATGACCTTCGGAATCGATGTGATGTGGCGCAGGCGCTCCTGCGCCACGATCCTCTGTCTGTTCCTGATTCCCTTCGCCATCCATGCACAAGCCCCCAAACAGGGCCGTGGAGGGCGCGGTGGCGGCTCCATGATCCCTCCTCTCCAGGAGACCGGATTCCGCAAGATCTTCGACGGCCAGAGCCTCAAGGGGTGGGATTGCGATCCGGCGTTCTGGCGCGTCGAAGGCGGTGCCATCACCGGTGAAACTACCGCCGAACACCAGCCTCCGCAGAACATCTTCTGCATCTGGAGCGACGGCAAGCCCGCCGATTTCGAACTCAAGCTGGAGTACCGTTTGACCGGCGCGAACACGGGGAATAGCGGCATCCAATACCGCAGTGTAGAGCTTCCCGAAGTCGCCAGGTGGGTGCTGAAAGGCTACCAGGCCGATATCGACGCCCAACAGCGATATACCGGCCAGATCTACGAAGAACGGGCCCGCGGCTTCGTGGCCATGCGAGGACAGTTTGCGTACGTTCCCGACGGTGGGAAGCCCGCGATGGTCAGTTCGTTAGGCGATGACGCCGCGCTCAAAAGCTACATCAAGATCGAAGACTGGAACGAGATGGATATCATCGCCCGCGGCAACGTCATCATCCAGATGATGAACGGTCATGTAATGAGCCAGTTGATCGACGACGACAAAACCGGCCGCAAGATGGACGGACTGATCGGCATCCAGCTCCACAAGACCACCGGGCCGATGAAGATTGAGACACGAAATATCAGGCTGAAGGAGTATTGACGGGGTTTTGACTTCCCGCCGGCTTTCCTGCGAAGCCGGTACGTTGCATGCCGACCATCAAGCAAGTTGCGGACCTCGCCGGCGTGGCGGTGGGTACGGTGTCGCACGTAATCACGGGATCCGTCCCGGTGAGCGAACCGCTGCGTTTGAAGGTCCAGGCGGCCATCCGCCAGCTCGATTACCATCCCAATCATGTCGCTCGCAGTCTGAAGACCAGCCGGACCCGCACCCTTGGAATCATCGTCCCCGACATGACCATTCCGTACTTTCCCAAGGTGATTCGAGGAGCCGAATCCGCCGCGCGCGTCCGGAACTACAGTCTGATCGCAGTCAATTCCGATGACAGCGCGCCGCGGCAAAAGGAACTGCTTTCGCTGCTGCGCTCGCAAAGAGTTGAAGGGATCCTGCTGGTGATGGCGGCTGCTCCAACCCCCCTGGCTCAGATTTCGGGCATCGTCACTGCGGGCATCGGCCTCGTCTGCCTGGATCGCATCCCCGATCGCTTTCCGGTGGACTCGGTTTCGGTGGAAGACGTCTCAGCCGCGGAGCTGGGCGTGGATCACCTGATCGCCATGGGCCATCGGCGCATCGCGACGGTCACCGGCCCGTTGTCGCTCAAGAATGAGAGGCAGCGGCTGCAGGGATTTGAGAACGCCCTGCGGCGCGCCGGCCTCAAGTTAGAGAGGGAACTCGTCTGGCACGGCAATCTTCGGCCTGAGGACGTCGAGACGATTTGCCGCGAGCGATTGGCCGATCCCGAGCGCAGGCCGGACGCCATCTTCTCCACCAATGGTCCGACCGGCCTTGGGGTATTGCGGGCATTACGGGCATGCAGTCTGAAAACGCCCGATGACATCGCCTTCGCGACTTTTGATGAATTGACGGTGGATGACCTCTTCCTGCCCGCGATCACAACTGTAGTGCAGCCCGCGTACGACATTGGCTTCCGCGCCGCGGAGATCCTGTTGCGCAGAATCGAAGAAGGCTCTAAAGACGAGAAGATCGCAATTCGTTTACCGGCCAGCTTGAAGATCCGCGACTCCTCCGGCAAGGCGGTCGGGCCGCGGAATCGTTAACGGCTACCTGGCAGCTTCACTGTTACCGTGTCGCCGTGAGCGTCCTTCACGATCGTCGCCGGGGCGGCCGGGCGCTTGGCGACGGGCTTAGGCGCGGCGGCCGGGTCTGCCGCGTTCGGCGCCATTCGTGCCTGGATTCCCTTCTTCAGATCTTCCTCGGGAATTACGATGGCCAGCTTGATCGTCCCGTTGGCGGACTGCAGATCGAACTTCGTCCCGCTGGAAGAGGTTGGTTGCGACTTCAGCATCGCGGAGATCATCTGCATGGTCTGCGCCATTTTGGCGGCATCCTGCGCGGTTCGCGCATGCACCTCGCCGTCGATTTCCAGACCCTGCCGCATCGAGGCGCCGAACTGGAAACGGTCGATGGATTTGAGGTCATCCGCCGTGCCCGGCGGCGGCTGAACACCCTCCGGCAGCTCTCCCACGGCCCAAAAATCGAAGCGCTCCGCCAACCACTGTACCCGCGCGGCGAGCGAGGGCCTGATCCGGGCCGGCCGCCCTCTCCGGTCGATGGCGGCATGCACGTCCGCAAGGTCACCCGCGACGGCGGTGGACTCGTCCAGGAACGCCACTACGCTGTTGTCGGCTTTCTTCGGATCGCCGAAGATGGTGATGCCCTTGTACGTCGCGGGGGTTCCGGGCCAGCGCTGCGGGTCGAACTTGCCGCGGAGCACGACGAGCGCCGTGGACTTGTCTTGGCGAAGAGTCGACGCAATGATTACGTTGTCGATATTCTTCAGCGCGTCCAGGACCGACGTGGAACCGGTCTTCATCATCTCCAGTGCCGGCAACTGCGCGTTCTTCACCATTTCGGCGAAGGTATTCTGCATTTCGCTCTGGAAGGTTTTCAGGACAGCCGAATCCATCAGGTTCCGAACCGACGCCCCAATCAGCACGTCGGTCTCCGGCGGGATGCAATCGGGCAGGACCGAATCGGCGGCGAAACCAGCCGAAGCAGCCATCATCAGCAAGAGGACAGATCGATGGAGTCTCACATCTTCCAGGTTGGACTGCTGGCTTTCAAAACGCCAGACTCCTCTCGGATAGGTTCGGAGTGATTACTTTTGAAAGGTGGACACTACACGTAGACCCGCTTCACCCGGGCGCTGATGCTGCAGAGGATGTTGTAGGAGATGGTGCCGGCGGTGCGGGCAATCTGCTGAGCATCCAGCCGGGCGTCGCCCTCCGCTCCCAATAACGTGACGGAATCGCCAGGACGAAGCACGCTGGTGTGGCTCAAATCGATGGTCGTCAAATCCATCGAGATCGTCCCCACAATCGAGGTGAGTTTGCCATCCGCGATCACCTTGCCGCGGTTGGAAAGACGATGAAAGATACCATCCGCATACCCCGCTCCGAGGATGCCGACCCGCATCGGCCGCGGTGCGCGGAAGGTTCCGCCGTAGCCGACCAGCGCCCCTTCGGGGAGGTCCTTCACGGCGACCAGCCGGGCCTTCCACGTGAGCGCCGGTTTCACGTCCAGGAGCTGCGGTGGCGCTGGACCGCGCGCCGGCGAGACATAGCCGTACAGCGCGTGACCCGCCCGCACCATGGTGTGCCATCCCTCCATCCGCCCGTAGCCAACCGCGCTGGTGCTCGAGGTGTGCAGGTGCGTGGCCGTGACGCCGCCCTGGCGCAGCGATTCGCAGATGGCGTGGAAGTAGGCCAGTTGTTCGTCCGTCTGCGCGCCGGTGTAGTCGGCGGCGGAGGCGAAGTGCGTCATCAGCCCTTCCAAATGCGCGTGGCGAGTCTCCGCCAGCGTGGCCAGGATCTCGGTCGCGCACGCACGCGTGCCGAGTCGCCCCATGCCCGAGTCGATCTTCAGGTGGTAGGGGATCGTCTTGCCGGCTGCTTGTGCGACGCGTTCGAGTTGCCGGACCTGGTCGAGCGAATGGATTGCCGGCGTGAGATTGCTTTGCACCAACGCGTCGGCCTCGCAGTCGATGAATCCGCCCATCACCAGGATGCGGGGCGAATCGATTCCTCCTGCGCGCAGTTTGGCGCCTTCCTCCACCGAACTGACGGCTAGCCATTTCGCGCCTTCAGCCACCAGCACACGCGAAACTTCAAGGGCGCCGTGCCCGTACGCATCGGCCTTGACCACCCCGGCCACCTCTACTTCGCGACCGACTACCGCGCGTACATTCCGGTAGTTGCGGGCAATCTGTTCCAGGGAGACCAAAACGTAGGAGCGGAAGGGGGGCGACACACTTCCATTCTAGGGCCTGTTTCCGGCCGGCAAAGGAAGCGCCGGGTAACCCGGCGGTCCATTCCTTCGCATTTTTGCGTACGCCGTGGGCGCAGGTTTGCGAAACGCCTGGGGCCGCTCGGCCAGTCCAACAATCCGGGAAGAACCAATGGTCCGGTTGCGTTTCCTGATCCTGCTGTTGGCGCCTTCGATGGCGCTCGCGGAGAATTGGAGCGGCTTTCTGGTCGATTCCAGATGTTATGCCAGCGAGGAACGGAATGTGAACGCGGCGGACACGCAGCCCCACGTCGACAGCGACATGAACTGGCAGGTCCGATTCTGCGCCGCCGGGACGAAGACCAGGGATTTTGCGGTCGTGCCGGAAGACTGGCAAAGCCTGAAATTCGATCCCGCCGGGAATGCCCGGGCCCACGAGCTGGTTCGCCAGCTGGCACGTAAACACCTCTTGAGAGTAGTTGTCAGCGGGGATCGCAACCGGAAGACCATCCAGGTACGGTCGATCTCCGTTGCGCCTTGAAGACCGCTGTATCGTATTCATCGCAAGCAAGATAGGCTTGACACCCAGGGTTGCCGCCGATATAATTCACATCGGAAGTTACCCGGTAAGCAATCGGGATACGTCTGTCTGATGCTCTGGGCGGGCGCGGGACAACTCTAGTTTTCCAGAGGGGAAATTCATGAAAACAAGCCTGCTCTGTTGCAGGATGGCGGTCTTGTGGGCAACCGTTGCTTACGCTCAGATCGCCCAGAAGGCGCCGTCCTCCTCCCCCCAACGTGCGCTCGTCGATCAGTATTGTGCCGGCTGCCACAACGACAAGCTCAGATCCGGCAATATGACCCTGTCCAGGCTCGATCTGGCGCACCCCGGCCAGAATGCCGAACTCGCGGAGAAGGTGATCCGCAAGGTCAGCGCCGGGATGATGCCTCCAGCGGGCATGCCGCGTCCCAGCGCCGCCGCGACGAAGGCCTTCGTCACTTCGCTCGAGAACGGCATCGACCAGGCTGCCGCGCTCCATCCCAACCCGGGCCGGCCCGCGCTCCATCGCCTCAATCGCACCGAGTACGCCAACTCGATTCGCGACCTTCTGGCGGTGGATATCGATGTCACCGCGCTTCTGCCGACCGACGATATGAGCCACGGGTTCGACAACATGTCGGATGTGCTGACCGTTTCGCCGGCGTTGATGGAGGGCTACATCCGGGCCGCCGGAAGGATCAGCCGCGAGGCCGTGGGCGACACCACGGTGCCGGCGTTGACATCCACCTACACTATCCCGCGCGTGATGTCGCAGATGAGGCATGTGGACGGCACGCCTTTCGGAACCCGCGGCGGCACGGCCGTGATGCATGACTTTCCGGCGGACGGCGAGTACAGCTTCCGCCTGGGATTCTATTACGTTCCGGAAGGCCCGCTCTTCGGTCAGAACATGGGCAAGGGCCAACAGATCGAAGTCGCCATAGATGGCGCGCGCGTCGCGCTGCTGGACATCAACCCGGCGATGAAGCTCGCCAACGACGGGATCAAGGTGCCGCCGGTGCACATTACTGCGGGCCCGCACCGTGTATCGGCCTCGTTCCCGATGAAATTCGACGGGCCGGTGGAAGACGAGTTTCGGCCTGTGGAGCAGAGCCTGGTGGATGTCAGCACCGGCAACATTCCAGGCATGACGTCGCTGCCTCACCTCCACGAACTGCAGATCACCGGGCCGCACCAAGTGTCGGGTCTCTCCGACACGCCGGGCCGCCGCAAGATTTTCACGTGCCGTCCGGCCGCTGGAAGCGATGAATTGCCATGCGCCAGGAAGATCATCTCCGCCCTGGCACGCCAGGCCTACCGCCGGCCGGTGAACGACTCGGACCTCGAGGGTTTGCTGAGCTTCTACCAGTCGGGACGGAACCAGGGCGATTTCGAGTCGGGCGTTCGCACAGCCATTCAGGCGATTATTTCGGGCCCCGAGTTCGTCTTCCGCTTCGAACGGACTCCGGCGGGCGTAGCGCCGGGCCGCAATTTCCGGGTCAGCGACCTGGAGTTGGCTTCGCGGCTTTCGTACTTCCTGTGGAGCAGCGCTCCCGATGATCAGCTTCTCACCGTCGCCAGCCAGGGCCGGCTGCGAGACCCGCTCGTGCTCGAGAAGCAGGTGCGCCGGATGCTCGCCGATCCGCGCTCCGAATCGCTTGCCACCATCTTCGCGGGTGAGTGGCTGCATCTGCAGAACCTCAAGGACGCCAACCCGGATCTTTACCTGTTCCCGAACTTCGACCGCACGCTCGCGCAATCGATGCGCCGCGAGACCGAGTTGCTGTTCGACAGCATCATGCGCGAAGACCGCAACGTCCTCGACCTGCTGACAGCGGACTACGCCTTCGTGGATGAACGCCTCGCGAAGCACTACGGGATTCCCAACGTCCTCGGAAATCGCTTCCGGCGCGTGCCACTCACCGATCCGAACCGCTTTGGCGTGCTGGGCGAGGGCAGCATCTTGACACTCACTTCGAACGCGAACCGGACTTCCCCGGTGCAGCGCGGCAAGTACGTGATGGAGGTGCTGCTCGGCACGCCTCCGCCAAACCCGCCCGGCAATGTGCCGGCGTTGAAAGAGAATTCCGACGCGCGCACGGGCAAGGTACTGTCGAAGCCGCTCTCGGTGCGGGAGCGCATGGAGGAGCACCGCTCCAACCCGGCCTGCGCATCGTGCCACAAGATGATGGACCCGATCGGCTTCGCTTTGGAGAACTTCGACGCGGTGGGCGTGTGGCGCATCAACGACGGGGAAGACAAGATCGATGCCAGCGGCAAGATGTTCGACGGGGCGAAACTGGATGGCCCAGCCAGCTTGCGGCAGGCGATCCTGAATCATTCCGACTCGTATCTGAGCACCTTTACCGAGAACCTGCTGGCCTATGGCATGGGCCGCGTGCTGGAAACGTACGACATGCCGGTGGTTCGCGCGATCCGCCGGGACGCTGCCAAAAACGACAACCGCTTCTCGTCATTCGTTCTGGGTATTGTCAAGAGCGCGCCTTTCCAGATGCGGAGGGCCGAGGAAAGCGAGCCGGCGGCCACGACGGCGCCGATGGCGGGAAATTAGAGGGGAGCATTCATGAACTTCATCACCAAGAAACATCTTTCGCGGCGCGCGGTTCTTCGCGGCATGGGGGCGACCCTGGCGCTGCCTCTGCTGGACTCGATGATTCCGGCGCAGACCCCTCTGAGCAAGACCGCGGCCGCACCCAAGACCCGATTGTGCTGCATCGAAATGGTACACGGCGCCGCCGGCAGCACGGTGGAAGGCTCCAACAAGCACTACTGGTCGCCCGAAAAGGAAGGCCGGGACTTCGAATTCAGCCAGACGCTCAGCCCGCTGGAGCCGTATCGCGAGTACATCACGATCGTTAGCGATACGGACCTCAACCCCGCGACCGCGCACTCGACCGCCGAGGAGGGCGCAGATCATTTCCGCTCGAGCGCCGTCTACCTGACGGCGGCTCACCCCAAAATGACCGAGGGCTCGGATTACTGCGCGGGCACCTCGATCGACCAGATCTACGCGCAGCAGTTCGGCCAGGACACGCCGCTGCCGTCCATCCAGCTCTGCATCGAAATGGTAGACGCATCGGGCGCCTGCGATTACGGCTATGCCTGTGTCTACGCCGATACCATCAGTTGGGCGTCGCCGACCAGCCCGCTGCCCATGACGATCGACCCGCGCATGGCCTTCGAGGCCCTGTTCGGCGATGGCGGAACGCCCGAAGAACGAGCGGCCCGCAGCAAGGTGAATCGCAGCATCCTGGATTGGATCTCGCACGATGTGGCGCGCCTGCAGAAGGGACTCGGGGCGGGGGACCGCAGCCGGCTGAATGCCTATCTCGAAGACGTGCGCGAGATCGAGCGGCGCATCCAGCGCATCGAGAAATACAATGCCAGCGGTGAGTCGCGCGCGCTTCCCGCCGCCCCTCTGGGCGTCCCGGACTCGTACGAGGAGCATGTGCGCCTGATGTTCGACCTCCAGGCGCTGGGCTTCATGACGGATACCACGCGGGTTTCGGCATTCAAGCTGAGCCGCGACGTGAGCGGGCGCGTGTGGCCGGAGAGCGGCGTGAAAACGCCCTTCCATAACTGCTCGCATCACGGTGAGACCCCGGCTCGGGTGGCGGAGTTCGCCAAGCTGAATCGCTATCACGTGAGCATGATCCCGTATTTCCTGGAGAAGTTGAAGAACACGCCCGATGGCGACGGCAATCTGCTGGACCACTCGATGATCATGTACGGCAGCCCCATGGGCGATTCGAATGTGCACAACCACAAGCGAGTCCCGATCTTTCTGGCGGGCCACGCGAGCGGCCAATTGAAAGGCAATCTGCACCTGAGAACCAGGGATGGGACGCCCATGGCCAACATCCTGTTGACGATGCTGCATAAGTTGGGTGTGAGCCAGGAGAGTCTTGGCGACAGCACCGGAGATCTGGCGATCTAAGAAGGAGGGAACGATGTTTTTGAAGACTGCACTCCTTGGACTTTCCATCGCGGCCCTGTTGGCGGCCGCCAGCCCCGATGCCCGGCTTGCCGATGCCGCCATGCGCGGCGACAAAGCCGCCGTGCGTTCCCTGCTGAAGGATAAGGCGGACGTGAATGCGGCGCAGGGGGACGGCGCTACGGCGCTGCACTGGGCGGCGTTCCGGGACGATCTCGAAATGGCGAACCTGCTGCTCGATGCCGGCGCCGACGTGAAGGCGGCCACGCGCGAGGGTGCGATCACTCCGCTCTTCATGGCTTGCACCAACGGAAGCGCGGCCATGGTGGAGCGCCTGCTGAAAGCGGGCGTCGATGCCAACTCCACGAAGTCCAATGGCACCACGGCCCTGATGATCGCAGCGGCCTCGGGGGGCGCGGGCGCCGTCAAGGCGTTGCTCGATCACGGCGCGAATATCAATGCCAGGGAGAGTGCACACGGGCAGACCGCGCTCATGTTTGCGGCGTCGTTGAATCGCGCCGAAGTCGTGAAGTTGCTGATGCAGCATGGCGCGGACGCCGGCGTGAGCACCAACGTCAACAAACTGGAGCGCGTGATCTTCGACGTGGATGGCAATGTGGTCCCGAATCCGCCGGCTCGCGGCGGGCGGGGCGCTGCCGCGCCGGCAGCCGCCGATCCGAAAGCGGAGGAGGTTGCCGGCAACGATAACGGGCTGCCCGGGTCCGGAAGGACCGGGCGGGCCGGAGATCCGGCGGCCAACGGAGGGCGCGGGCAGTACGCACCCCGGCAAGTCGGCCCCAGCTACATGGGCGGGATGACGGCGCTGCTTTATGCCGCCCGCGACGGCCAGATGGACGCGGCACGGGAGTTGATCGCGGCGCATGCCGATATCAACGAGGTGAGCGCCGGGGACAAGATCAGTCCCATGGTGATGGCGATCATCAATGGCCACTTCGACCTGGCGAAGATGTTGCTGGATGACGGCGCGAATCCGAACCTGGTGAGTGAGGCCGGGCTCACGGCTTTGTATACCGTTATCGACGTGCAGTGGGCGCCGCACGCCTGGTTCCCGCAACCGATCACCGAACAGGAGCACACCAACTACCTGGACCTGATGATGGCGCTACTCGCACACGGCGCTGACATCAACGCGCGTCTCGGGAAGAAGATCTGGTTCCGCAGCTTTACCCACGATGTCACCTGGGTGGATCCGGCGGGCGCTACCGCCTTCTGGCGCGCTGCTCAATCCACCGACCTCACGGCGATGAAGATGCTGGTGGAGCATGGCGCGGATCCGAAGATCCCCAATACAGCGGGCGATACGCCGCTGATGGTGGCTGCCGGAATCGGCTGGGGCGCGAATTTCACGACCAACGCCCCGGGTTCGCCGATGCCTGCGGTCCACTATTGCCTGGAATTGGGCATCGATGTGAACGCGGTGGACAATCGCGGCTACACGGCTCTGCATGGAGCGGCTTACATCGGGAACAATGAGATGGCGAGCTTGCTTGTCCAAAAGGGCGCGAAGGTGGACGTGAGAACAAAGGCCGGCGACACAGTCGCGGACATGGCGAACGGGCCGAACCGATTCGGAATCCCGCATCCCGAGACGGTGGCGCTTCTGGAGAAACTGGGGTCGCCCAACTCGCACAACTGCCGCTCGGATCAATGCCTGGTGGCACCTCGAGAAGACAATGCTCCCAGAAGAGGAGGTGCGCAGCCAGCGCCCGCTCCGGCTCCGCCGGCAACTCCCGCGACTGCGACGAAGCCCGGAACAAAAGAGCCGGGGAAATAGGCCGTGGCGCAGGCGCTGCTTGCCTGCCGCCTCGGCACTCATTTGAGCGCCGTTGTCTTCAAACTGAGCGCGAAGGCTCAGCGGCGATCGTCACGTCGCGCGTTGCCAGATCAGCGAGACTGTAGACGCCGCGGCTATTCACCCGGCTGGCGACGCATCTACCACGCTGCAAACGGCACTTGGCTGACCATTCACGTACCGCGCGACTGACCTGTCAGGCTGGCCCGGCCAGTTAGACCAAGAACAGCGGAAGGCGATGTTTTCGTCCCAGGGCAGGCTCCGAGCAGCCGGCAAAATACCGGAAGCTTGCCCTGCAGACCCGCTGAGCCGGCAGAAGGTCCCACTGCTAAACCGCCGCGGCGGAAAGGAGATCTGATACGCCCCGCACGGACACCAGCCAGGGAGACTCGATTACGCGGGGCAGACACGCGGAATCATCGCCCGGGCTCGGCATTCAAGCGCTTAGACGCGCCAGATACGAACTTGCGACCGCCGCTTTCGGCAACTCTGTCCCGAAAAGCGATGGACCTGCAAGAGCGTTCGTCGGCTAGCTGAGGAGTTGCAGCGCCAAGGGCATCGCACCAGTTACCGTTCCGTGGATCGCCTGCTGGACCGCTTGGGCTACCCTGCAGGCCAACCGGAAGACCCGAGAGGGTAGCAGCCATCCAGATCGGAATGCTCAATTCGAGTTTCTCTACGGCAAGGTGCAGAGTTTTCAGCGCCAGGGTCGATGCGTTAATCGCCGCAACCGCCATCGAAGAGGGCTTGGCATCGCAAGTTGACCTGGGATCCCGCCCAACGAATGTTCCTCAAAGATGAAGAAGCCAATCGCATGCGTGGCCGGCTTATCGTGAGCCGTGGCGCATGGAGGCGCTGGCTGCCAGCATGTAGCAGCCGCCAGAAAGGCGACCCTCCGAGTGCCACAGACACAGACATCCGCACAAGCACCGGCGCCGCAGCCCACGGGACGTGCTGCCACCCCCGCCAACCGGACGCCGAACCCGGTTGTCCCTCCGGAGTTCGATGCGCTGCCGATCTGGAAGTTGGAGCCGGCGAAGCTGGTCGCCATCGTGAAGGACCCTTCCTCGACTTGTGTTTCAGAAGGCGATCGCCCGCAAGAAACTGGCGTTCACAGGCGGCAAGGACGCGGTCCAGCCGATGGCGGCGCTGCTGAGCCACCCGCCGCTTTCGTGTTATGCGCGGTTCGGGTTGGAGCCGAATCCGGACCCTTCGGTAGACGATGCCTTGCGCGACGCCCTTCCGAAACTGAAAGGCCCTCGGGAAGTCGGGGTGACCACCTCGAACGGAGTGCGGAGGGACGCCAAGGCTCTCGACCTTCTCACAAAGCTGATTGATGCCGCAGATTCCGGCGTGGCGTGTGCCGCCGCCGCATCGGTCGGGATGATCGGAGGGATGGAAGCGTCCAGGGTGCTCCAGGCGGCATTGGGGCGCACCACGCCGCCGGTCTTCGCGGTGTTTGCGCGAGCCGCCCTCCTGTGCGCCGAAGGTTTGCTGGCGGGCGATCGGGCGCGCGCGCTGGAACTCTATTCGCATTTGAGCGCGGACACGATGCCGAAGCCCGTGAGGATGGCCGCCTTTCGCGTACTCAACGCCGCGGGTCCGGCGCCCGAAGGAGCGGCGAAAAAGTGGCCGGCGCCTACAGGCGAGGCAGCGACGGGACAAGAGTGGATTTCTTGGCCGCGATCGATAGCGTGTTAGCGCCTCAGCAGGCAGGTGGGCATGTAAGCGGCGTATAATAGTTGTGCCGATTGGCAACTCGATGGCCGACCCGCCTCTTCTGTCGTCAGAATCCGGGAATCGGATTTCCTCGTGAGCACGCCGACACCATCCAAACTCGGGGAATTGCGTGCCAGAACCGATCGGCAGTTGCTCCTGGTGATCATGCGAGAGCTGGAGCGTGCCCTTCCGATGGCAACGACGGCGGCAAGCAAGGAATCGCCGCTGTATGCGCGGGCCGAGAAAGCCTACTTGAAGGTGAAACCGCTGGTCTCCAAAGTGGAGGCGGTGACCGATGAACAGAAATCCGCACTGGAAAGGAAACTCACAGAGATTCAGGCGGCGTTGGCCAAGGCGGCAGCCAAGACGAAATAGTCCACTTAGTTACGCGTTTGTCGAGCGCCGTCTGGCCTGCGATCCTCGTAACACGGATCGCCGCGCCCGCCGTTCGATGGTTGGTTTGCAGTCTCGGGTTGCCCGGCGCGACCCGATCCCCCTCCGGTCCGCAAAATCAAGAACAACCCCGGCTTTCCGCCATTCGGGCAGTCCCGCTCCCGCCGGTTGACCCGCTTCCTCAAAGTTTCTCGGGCGTCTGTCCATCAAAACAGCCGGATGAGGCTCCGGTAACCTGCGCTGCACACGAGGTGCAAACGGGACGTGTCCCCTCGTCCCCAACGTCTCCCCATCGCGCCCGCGTGTGCTGATCCAGGCTGCGGAATATCGCCAGAATCAGACAAGCCACCGCAACTACCACGCCCCCGATGGTCCACGACAGATCCGCCATCATCATCGGAGCGCTCCACCGGCCGGGACGCGCACACGGCCACGGGGTCGCCCGTTCACGCTGCTCAACAACGCCAGGCAACATCCCGGTGAAGGCAGCCTGCGAATGTAATAGTCGGGGTCGGCAAACTTCGCCTGAAAGATCCGTTCCCAGCGCGCCTCGTCCTGGCAGGCGGGGCACGCCCCGCAAGTGCACCGCGGCCGGACTCTTGCCTCTCTCGAATCTTCTGATCTAACCCTCAGGACAGTAGATGCCGGTGTTCTCTCCGTCCGACCCGATGGGCGGTGTGACCCCCCGCATTGCTTTGGGGGAGCGCTGCGTTCCAACGCTCCGATCATTTCAGCCTTGATCATTTCCATGAAAGTCCCTGCTCCTTCATGAGTTTCTTCCGACCGGGCCTCGCTCCACAAGACCGAATCGGCGGGACAGCCCCAAGAAGAATGGGGGTGCAACATCACCCCTATTTGCGCGGACTACCCGCCTCCATCCCTTTCATCAGCCGGCCTCTCCGAAGATGGTGGCGCTCGTTGGAGCCCGCCCAAAGGACACAGAGGACACCCCGGCCGTTCGTGGGATCCGCAGATCGGAGAGTCAACCTACCCAGAACGGCGTCCTTGGCGACTGGCACTTGTTGGTGCTCGGGGACGGCGAAACGCGTCTGCCCGAACATCGAATGGACCTTCGATTCCGGAATTCATCGGGGGAGCTCAAGTCTCAATCGCTTCTTCGTCAGCGAAAGCCTCCCGCGAGCCATCCCTCCAATACCTTCGAAACAGTATTAGTTCAACCGCCGCCTTCCGTAACCCCCGTTTTGCCCTCATTCTCACCGCCGGGCGAATGCGCCGTCTCACGCCCAAAAAATGCCACAAGCCCTTTCGAATCAACTCGCCCGTAACCCATCCCTCCTTCCCGGCGCTTTCTCCATTACGCCAAATCCTCTCCAATCAGTCAGTTGCCGTCAAATGATCACAAAGCCTGGCTCCTCGTACCGGTCCCCCTTCCCCAGAATCCGTACCTCACCGGCGCAACCCTCGCACAGCCGATACAGCCGGCACGAATCCGTCTTCCCATCAATCTCGAACTCCAGCCGTCCCATCAACTCATGCAGCGCGGCTTCATCCAAATTGCACTCGAACACGCTGTACTGCACCCGCCGCCCATGGTCCTTCAGCGCCTCCATCACGTGACGCCGCTGGTTGTCGTCCGTCACATCGTATGAAATCAGGAACAGCATCATCCCTCTCCTTCGCGATAGGGCTCGAACTCCGACCCCTCCCGAATGGCTGTCGCCAGCTTCCCTACATCTTCGCGCCACATCGCCCGCAGCCCGTTGGCGGCGCCGGCCCTGGCCTCGCTCACTGCCTCCTCGTAGGCTGCGAGGTACTTCCGGAATGCCTCCGGAACCAGCACCACCGAGCCGGCCCCGCTCCCGGACACCCTCCGGCCGAAATCCTCGCCCGTCAGCACCCTCTCGTTCACCAACCGCAGCGTCAGGCCGGTCCACCACCGCCGGCCGGAACGGCTCCAACAGGTCCAAGGCCAGCGACGGCCTGCCGTAATCCACCTTGTGCAGAAATCCCAGATGCGACTCCATACCCGCGCCCTCCAGCACCGCCCGGATCTCGTTCATCACCAGCGTGTACCCCAGGCTCAGCAAGCTGTTGATCGGGTCCGTCGCCGGGTGCTTGCGCCGTCCGTCGAATGGCAGTTCGCTGCGATTCACCACCGGGAACGCTCCAAAATAGGTGGCCGCCGCCGCACCCTCGATTCCCAGCAATTCGGAATGCTGCCGCGCCGCTACGGCGCTCTCCTGCCCCCGCCTCAACGCCTCGCAGGCTGACGCCAGCACGTTCGAGGGGTAGTTCCTCCGGTAGTCCGCCAGCAGCTTCCCGCCATTCTGCAGTTTCGCCCGCACCACCGCCTTTGCGATGCCGAGCGACCGCGCCTCGTCCAGTGCGATCCGGTATTGCGCCACCCGCAACGGCACGTTTTTCGAGAGCTCCGGCATCAGGTGTCCCTTCAGCCGGCCGTGCCGCGTGTACAACGCCAGCGGAATGCCGCGGTCGAGCAACTCCGTAAGTGCCTGCGTGGTCACTTGGACATTTCCGAACACCGCCACGCTGTCCGTCTGCCGCAAAGGGATCTCCAGCAGCAAGTCCTGGTCCTTCTCTACCAGGATCCGCC
>DATJWB010000080.1:0-5549 GCA_035501495.1 Bryobacteraceae bacterium
GGCCATCGCTTCGGCGGCGCCACGGCTGAATATCGACATCGTGCTCGAAGCGCTGAACGCGGCCCACTGCTTTCAGGGCATCGTCTCGGCGGACGATGTTCACAGAGGCAAACCGGATCCCGAGGTCTTCCTGATCGCGGCGGCGCGGGTGGGCGTACCGGCGGACAGATGCATTGTTGTAGAAGATGCCGTGGCCGGTGTCCAAGGGGCACGGAGCGCCGGCATGCGGAGCATCGGCGTAAGCCACAACGGGAGTCACCTGCCGGCGGACCTTGTCGTAAAGTCTCTCGATCTCCTTGCCCCCAATGCCTTCGACACGCTCCTACATCCGGAACAGAACGGCCAGGCCGAATAACGCCGGAAGGTAGACGATCGAGGCGAATAAGAGCCGGCGTGCCTCCGCGGTGGATCTGCGGCTCACAAATCGCACCCCGTAGTATAGGAATCCGAGCGTGAGCGGAAGGGCTGCCGCGAGTGGCGCCACGAGCCAAGAGAGCGGCGCCAGCGCGAGCAGCGGCAACAGCGTCTGGCAGGTTACAAAGAGTGCCTGGCGGCCGCCTTCCGGGAGCACGCGGTAACCAGCGCGGCCGTAGTCCTCGCGGTACATCCAGGCGATTGCCATGAAGTGCGGGAACTGCCAGAGGAACAGGATCGCGAAGAGTAGCCACGCGGGGCGGTCGAGTTTTCCGGCGGCTGCGACGTATCCGATCAACACCGGCATGGCGCCCGGAAACGCGCCGATCAGTGTGCACAGCGGGGTGTGGCGTTTGAGCGGAGTATAGAGGAGCAGATACCAACTCAGCGTCAGCAGGGCCAGCAAGCTGGCGAGCGGCGTGACCGCCAACGCCAGGCAAGCCGCCCCCGTGAGCGCGAGGAGTGCTCCGAATAGGAATGCATGGGAAGGATTGACGCGGCCATCGGCGATCGGGCGTCGGGCGGTCCGCCGCATCCTGGCATCGAAGGGGTGCTCCATCCACTGGTTGAGCGCACCGGCTCCGCTCGCGACCAGCAACGTGCCGAAGACAGTGTTCGTGAGCAGCAGCCAGGGAAAATGCGAGAAGTCCGCAGACGACCCCACGCGGAAGGCAACGGCCGCGGTGATGGCGATCAGGAAATTTACGTCCGGTTTCGCCAGAGCGCAGTAATCCGAGAAAGTGGTATCGAGCACTGCGGTGATCGGCTTTGCCATGGTCAGGCAGCCTCCACGCGCTGTGCAGACAATAATTGCGTAGCGAATATCGTGCCCGCGATCAGGTAAACGATCGTGACCACGGTCCACATCACGGCGCCCGCGCACTGCTGGTCCTCGAGGGCGGACAAACCGGGATGGCGCGGCGTGCAGAGGTAGATGGGATATGCCACGCGGTCCGAGAACACCAGGAATCCGGAGAGCACGTCGCAGGGCAACGTGGCGAGAAAGAGATACAAGAGGATTGACCAGCGCCGAGGCAGTTCAAACACGGGCCACCAGAAGAGGAACCCGGCGGCGAGGAACGACACCTGTTCGACTACATGCCACGCCTCCGATTGCATACCTAGCCGGAACGCCGCCGGCAAGTGCCATCCGACCAGCACAGCGGCGGCCGCGAGCCAGCACATTGCTGGATGGAAACGTGGCAGGCGAAACCGCGGCCGCGCGCCGAGGAAGATGAGGGGCGGAGCGATGGTCATCAGGAGCAGGTGCTGCACCATGTGCGCCGTGAGCATTCGATGGTCGAGCGCGGAGACCGGCGATGCCATCGCGACACCGATCGCAAGCAACCCGAGGAGGACGCTGGCCGTTCCAAGCATGAATGCTACTGCCTCGTGACCGCTTCTTCCCGGGAAGCATCGCGTGCGGGAGGCTGTCCTGCCGGATGCAGCGTTCCGAGAAATGCGACGAGAGCGGTGGTCTCCGCGGGACTCAAGTTCTTGCCATAGGCCGGCATGTTGCCGCCGCCCTGGATCACCTGCCGGATTAGCTGGTCTGGAGTGAGCCGGACAGCAACGGCGTCCAAAGCGGGGCCTCGCTGGCCTCCGCTGTCTCCCAGAGAATGGCAGTTACGGCACTGCTTGGCCTGGAAGACGAGCGCGCCCTGGCGTTCCAGGGCGGTGCTTCCGTGCAGGACACGCACGGGCACTGACGCGCCACTCCAGGCGTTCATCTGCGGACTCCACGGCGCGAACTGGGCGAGGTGGGTGAAGGTGCCGAGCGTGATCGCGATCAGGAGCACGGTCAGTACGGCGATCGGCCTGCGCTTCCAGCTCTTCTCGCCTTCACCAGAGAGAAACGGCAACAGGATCAGCCCGGCAATTACCAGCACCGGGCCGATGAGAAGTGCCGGCGTCTCGAGCGACGGCGGGAGTAGCGACAGCAATGCGTAAAGCCAGAGGAAAAAATAGTCGGGCCGCGGCGCGGTCTGGATAATCGTGGGATCCGGCTTGCCGGTCGGTCCGAATGGGCCGAAGTATGCCGCGCACGCGGCCACCGCGAGGAGAATGGACGCGGCGAAGACGAGATCTTTCCAGATGGCATATGGCACGAAAGGCGCGCCGTCTTTTTTGGTGAGAGCGTGATACTCGTCAAAGTACGTGGCGCGTCTCACGATGCGGCCCGGCATTGGCCATTCGTTGATACCGAGCTTCAGGACCATGAGAAGGTGCACGCAGACAAGACCGATCAGGGTTCCCGGGATCACGAAAACGTGCAGCGCGAAAAATCGCGACAACGTGGCGCCGGCAATAATTGGCCCGCCCAACAGCAGCTTCACGGCAGCGGGACCTATAAACGGGACGCGGCTGGAGATGGACGCTCCGATTCCAAGTCCCCAGTAAGCATCCTGATCGAAGCGCAGCACCTGCCCGCTGAATGCCATGCCGAGGGTCATCAGGAGGAGGAAGACGCCGACGATCCACGTAAGTTCCCGAGGAAACTTGTAGGCGCCGAAGAGAAACACCTGGACCATGTGAATCAGGACGATGGCGACCATGAAATTCGAGCCCCAGCCGTGGAGCGCGCGAATAAACCACCCCAGCGCGACATCGTGATTGAGGGCCTGCAGGCTACTCCAGGCCTCTCCGGCCGAGGGGACATAGACGAGCGCCAGCAAGATTCCGGTTACGAGCTGCAGCAGGAAAACGACCAGCGCGGCGCTGCCGAATACATACCACCAGCTTGCGGCGCGGCGCGGCACGGGATGTTCGGCAGCGTCGCGAACGGACGCGGCGATCTGCAGACGCTCGTCGAACCACGCTCCGATTTGCGAGATCAGGCGCATGGCGGCTCCTTTCCGGGAAGAGCCGCGTTTGGTCCGGGCGTGGGCAGTTCGCCCGCCTGGATGGTCACGAGGCCGTTCTCGATCTTGCAGGGATACTCGAACAATCCGCGCTCCGGCGGTCCTGAGGCGCGCGTGCCATCGCGGTAGTAGGCGCCGCCGTGGCACGGACACATGAACAAGCCGGACTGCGGAAACCATCGCACCGGGCAACCGAGGTGCGCGCAGTTGATGGCGAAGACCTGGAATTCATCGCCTTCGATGCGACGGACCCAGCAGGCGGTGTCCACCGTCTTGCCGTCGGTGGGCATCACGTAAGGATTGCGAAACGTGGCGAGCCGGGTTTCACCCTCGGGAAATCCGCTGACGGGACCGAGCGGCACCCAGGCAAGGTAGCCGTTCGCTCGGCCGCGGGCGATCGAGGACAGCAGATAGCGCCCAATGGGCATTGCGAGCGCGGCCGCCACTAAGCCGTTGAAGAGAATTCCGAGCTTCATGAGCCCGCGCCGGGAGAGGGGAGTTTCGTTTGCCATGGTTGATTCCTAATGCTGATGGAGAATCGAAGCGGAGTAGGGTTGTCCCGGCGCCTCAACTCGCTTGGAGATGAGCCAGGCAACCACATCGGTGACGTCCTGGTCGGACATTGGGCGCCCCGGAACGTTGCCGCGCCAGTCTGGAGCGCCCAGCTCGGGGCGGCCCGTGATCACGAGCGTGCGCAGTCCTTGATCGCTGACCAGTGCGAGAAACGAGTCGTTGGCGATGGCGCTGCCTTTCGGTCCGCCGAGTCCGCCGGCTCCGTGGCAGGACTCGCAGTAGGTCTGGAATGTGGCTGCGCCGCGCTGGACGTCGCCCGCGGATCTCTTGCCATACGACGGAGGGTTCGCTCCGTCCAGAATTCCGGGGCGGCTCCAGCGCGACCGGATTTCGCGGACGATGACGTCGATTTGTGGGTCGGTGAGCAGGCCGCCGGAAGTCTCGGCGAACGCGGGCATCGCCGTGCCGCGCACGCCATTGGCGATCGCGCGGCGTATCGATGGCTGGTCCGCCATCGCCAGGTAGACGGGGTCGGCCAGCCCAATGGCCGCGCCGCCGCGCCCTTCGCGCCCGTGACATCCTGCGCAGTTCTCCGCATACAGAGCGTGGAAGTCCAGCACCTCATTGGGCGCCGGAGTCTCCGCATCGCTGCGCGGCCTTCCGCACCCCGAAATGAGTACGGCAGCCAACAACACGAATCCACAGAGGTGAGGAAGTGCCTTCACGGCCGTGATCCTCCGTTTTCCCCCGGTAGGATTGTGCCGGGAGCTTCGATACCGGCGCGCAGGGCGAAGGAGAGATTTTCGCGGGTGAGCACGCGCGGTTGCCGCACCACGATGAGGCCCGCGACCAGACCGAAGGCCACCTGTGAAGCCATGAACCAGAACCAGTCGATGTGGCTCTCGAGTAGCGGATTGAGAAGGCCGAGTATGGTGTACAGCAACCCGGACCATAGCACCGGGGCGATGAGTCCGCCGAGCAGAATCGGCCGCCGCGCGAACATCGGAAGCATCGCGCCGTACAGCAGGCCGACGAGCGTGGACACGAGGAGATGCAGGAGCAAGGCGGTCACGAGGCTGTCAGCATGGAAGGAGTACAGTTGTGCCGGACCAAGTTTCAACGACTCCGCATAGACTGAGGCGGCCAGCAGATTGATCGGGTACCAGATGCTACGGACCTTCAGCACACCATAGGCACAGGCCAACACGGCCATCGCCGCGCTCCCGGCCAATCCACCCTTTACGCCCGCGGATATCGGGTGCGTCTGGAGCGGAAGCCACGCGCGGACCTGATCGGGAGCCACGGCAAGTCGGTCGACCCCGCGGCGCCCGGTAACGGTGGAGGGCTCGCCCCGGAGTACCGGTACGGACACCTCCTGCTCGCGAGGCAGGACTTCGCGGAACCAGCCGGCGCAGCCTGCCGCTGTGAGGACCGCGCCCAACACGCTCACGGATGCGCTGGTCAGCAGCCCCGCGAACAGCAGCGTCAATCCAAATGCCAGGACGAGCGGCCACGCGGTGGAGGCGGGCACTTCGATTTCTTTGGGGTCGCGCGATGTCATGTGTCCTCCTCAGCGGCCAATTACGTACACGACGATGAACACCACCACCCACACCGCGTCCACAAACTGCCAGTACATCGAAAGCACCTGGATGCGAGCGGCGTGCTCTTGATCCACACGCCCTCTCACCGCAAAACCGAGGACGACGACGAGCATCGCGAGTCCGGCCACAAGGTGCGACGCGTGCAGCCCGACCAGCG
>DATJWB010000081.1:0-4856 GCA_035501495.1 Bryobacteraceae bacterium
TTCCGCAATCGCCAAACCCTGGCAGGAGCAGCCGATCCCGGTGCTCGAGTTCGACGGCGTGCGGCGCAGCGGCGACATCGCTCTCTCCGTCGCCAATCTGTCCAAATCGTATCCGGGCAAGCCGTTGTTCCAGGGCATCAGCTTCGAGTTGGCGCGGGGCCGGCGCTTGGCGATCACCGGGCCGAACGGCTGCGGCAAGACTACGCTCTTGCGAATCCTGCTCGGCCGGGAGCCGGCCGGCTCCGGCACAGTCCGATTCGGTGCGCACGTGGTGCCCGGGCATTACGCGCAGGACGCGGAGAACCTGGACCCGTCGGCGACGCCCCTCGATATCTGTGGCTCCGGCACGCTCGCGCGCACGCTGTTGGCCTGCCTGAAGGTGCGCCTGGACCGTGTCGGCCAGCCGCTCGTCGACGCAAGCGCCGGCGAGCGCGCCAAGGTCGCGCTGGTGCGTCTCCTGGTAAGCGGCGTGAACTTACTGCTGCTGGACGAGCCGACCAATCACCTCGATATCGAAGCCGAGGAAGCCCTGGAAAGTACGCTGGTCCAGTATCCGGGAACGCTCGTGGTGGTATCTCATGACCGCAGCTTTCTGGAAGCATTGGCCCCGGACCACGCGCTGGAACTGTAACCCTCAGGCATGAATTCACCTGCCGCCTGATAGTACCTCCGGTTCATTGACTAAGTTCCGGCTCAGCCGTAACATTATTGCGCTGATAGGGGCTGTTTGCGAGTAGGAGGGATCATGCCGTGGTTTCCCATCGGCCCCAACGCAGTGTTTTCTCCGCGCGATAGTAACTTCAAGCGCCTGTCGCGCCGAAACGAGTGGGGAAGGCAAGGCCTCGTCGCTAACATCGCCGTGGACCCCACTAACTCTAAAACAATCTATATAGCTGAGCTGCCGACATCGGGCGGCCAGTGCGCCTTTCGCACCGAGGACAACGGAGCATCCTGGGTCTCGATCACGGATGCTCTACATCAGACCGATCCCAATGTTCAGCCACACGCCTTTGCTGTCAACCCCGCGCATCCCGCGACCATCTATATGGGCGACGGAGGAGACCTCGGAGTCTATGTCTCCGGCGCCAGGGGCGACAGTTGGAATAGCCCGGCAAGCGGTCCCTCCGGCGTCTTCAAGTTGATCGTCGATCCGCGGACGGCCTCCACCCTGTCGACCACGGTGATTCTCGCCGCGGCGTCAAACGGCGTGTGGCGATCGGCCGACGGCGGAAGCTCGTGGACCAACCTGCTCGCCGGCCAGGTTACTTCGCTCGTGGCGGACATGCCCACCACCGGAACCGATCATTATTACGCCGGAGTAGCCAGCGTCGGGGTCTTCACCACAACCAATCCCACCGGCACATGGACCAATCTGAACAACGCGGGAATCGGCCTTCCCAAATTCACTGGTGCGAATTTCCAATTCGTGCTCGTGGATTATTGTGTGCGCAATCCGAACAGGGTCTATGCGTGGTTCGCCAATCCCAGCCAGACCGTGGGTCTGCACACCACTTCCTCGCCAACCACTTCCTGGACGCAAATCGCCGCGGTGTCGCCTCCCGATCCGAGCTACGGGTTCTACTCCTACCTCATGGCCGTAGCGCCCAACTCTCCCGGCGATGGGGCGACCGACATTCTGTTCTTTGGCCGCATCGAGCTGTATCGCTCGATCGACGCGGGAGTGAACTGGCAGAAAGACGGGAACGGCTTCCATGCCGACCAGCACGCATTTACCTTCGTCCCCGCCAACCCGCCGGCGGGGACAATCCCCACCATGTACATCGGCTGCGACGGCGGTATCTCGATGAGCGATGGGTTCTGCGACCCGACGTTCGCATTTGCCACCGCGGCCACCGATTTCGACGAATTGGATAGCTACACCGATACGCCCATCTACCAGACTCTCGATCACGGCAAACAAAGCAGCGCCGTCTATCAGTATGCGAGCGATCCCACGCTCAGCGGGCTGAGCTACATGGGATGTCAGGACACCGGGATCAACGCCGGCGACGGCGCTCTCGGGTGGCGCGGCTTCTACGATGGAGACGGCGGTGCCGTCGCCATGGCGCAAGGTCCGAACGGCGTGATCGTCTGGGGAAGTCTTGGCGAGTATGGACCGCCGCCGGCATATCCGTCGTTTCTGGTCCTGCTTTTCAACGATCAGGCCGGCTATAACCCCGGTGCAAGTTATTGCACCTTCGGATCGAGCGGTCCGCTCTTCACCGGCTCGAGTAACTTTGTCGCCGGATTGGATGGAAAGTGCCTTACCGGCGTGGTGGTCTTGGATTCGAGCCGCACCCTCACCACGGCGATCACTTCCGCTGGCACGCACGCAGTGACCCCGTCCAGCATGGCCGGCATCGTGGTGGGAAAGACTCTTGCCATCGATACCGGCAACCTCTTCGAGACGGTGCTGGTCACCGCGGTCACCGCCACCACCTTCACCGCGACCTTTTCCAACAAGCATGCGGCGGGCGTGACGATTCTGTTGGTCCGCGCTTTCGTGGGCCGCGTGGACCAGAGTGGAATCGGTTCGCAGATCAGCCAGGAGATGGACCTGAACCAGGCACAGGTGAATATCGTCGCGGCGCATCCCACCAACGCCAATATTCTTTTCTGCGGGACCAACGATCAGCGTGTCTTCTCCACGAATGTGGGTGCCAGCGCCAACGCCTCCACCGTGTGGACGGAAGCCAAGGGAAGCAAACCCGCGGGTATCGCCATCGCCTCCATCGCCATCAACCATGCCGGCAGCGTGTACGTGCTGCTGCAATCGGCGGTCACCGTTGGCCCTCCCGGCGCTCAGGTCACTACGCCTTTGTTTCAAATCTCCGTCAATACCTGGGTTGCGGTGCCGTGCACGGGGTTGCCCGGCAACACATTCAACTACGGCAAACTCTGCGCCGATCCCGTGCAGGGAAATGTCCTCTACGCAAGCAACGGAGCCCGCGTGTATCAGCTCACCTCCAACGGCGCCACCTTTGCCTGGCAGGATATCAGCGATGGCCTGCCGGGCCAGTGGGTCTACGACCTGTGGATCGGCAACATTGGCACCGTCGCCACGCCTAAGGTTCTGCTGCGCGCCGCGATTCCCACGCGCGCCATCTGGGAGCGGGACGTCACCGCGGGCGCAGTATCTCCGGCAGTTTTCCTCTACCTGCGCGCCAACGTTCTCGATCAGAGATGGCTGCCGGTTTGTCCCGAAAATATCCCCGATCCTTACAATCCGACCGACCCCGGCTCCATCCTGTTTCACTACCAGTGCGTGGACATCAAAGTGGATGCCCAGCAGCCCGGCTCGGGGACGCCCTACTTTCAAAACGAACCGGAAAGCCCCCTGCCCATTTCTGGGGTGATCTTCGACCAGATGAATGACACGAGTCCGAATTTGCCCACGTCCGATGCGGCACGGGTACACGTTCAGCTTCACAATCGCAGCAACACGGCGGCCAATAACGTTTCGGTCTGGGCCGTCTTTGCCAATGCAGCCGCCGGTCTGCCGGGGCTTAACGTCAGCCCATCGCATGGCAACGCGTTCAATTTCTGGAGCCAGTTCAGCGCCGGCGGAACCATTACTCCAGCTTTGCCGTCCGACAGTCCCTGGCGGTCGATCGGTGCGCCCAAAGTCCTGTCCGGAATCTCCGCAGCCACCCCGCAGGTGGCGTCCTGGGATTGGACCATCCCGCTGCTCGCACCGTCGGATCCCGGACACTACTGTATCGTGGCGTTGGTGCACAGTGCCGCGAGTCCCATAGGTGCGACAATTATGGATGTGGACTCTCTGACGCCGGGGAACCGCCAGGTGGGACAGAAGAATGTGCATGTCGGCCCTCCTTTACCTGCCAGCCCGTCTCCGGGCGGCGGTGGCGGAGCACCGCACCCGCTGCCCGAAGGCTCACTGCTTCACGTGGAGTTCAACAACCCCACGGCCGCCGTCAGGACAGCGAACCTGGTGATCGATGCGCGTGGCCTTCCACCGCAGCTCAGCCTCGTGTTTCAAACCAGCGCGCTCACTACCGTGAAGCCGCTTTCCGCCTCCATCACGGGAGTGGCCAGCCAGGCGGCGGGAACCATCGAGCAGAATCCCCAGACTCCACCGCTCGCGCCCGTTGTATACACCGCCGGGCCCTCCGCGCGCGTCGAGATCGAGGAAGTGCAAATTCCTGCCTATGGCAAAGTCGGCGCGGTGATGAGCGTGACCAGCACCGGCCCGCTTCCTCCGGGCTCCGAATACCGCTTTCAGGTCCAGCAGATCGTGGGCAGCGACTTCGGGCCCCAGGCAGTGACTGTTGGCGGCAGCGTTTATGTGGTGCGCATCGCCGGAACGCCCCCGTCATTCCCGGGCCAGTTCGCCGATTCGGTGAACATTCAGGAGCTGTTCGAAGAGCAGGGCGATACGGCGGAGCAGTTCGCCGAGCGCGTGAAATACGTCCCGCCATTCGCCAAACAGATCGCCGCGAATCGGTCGAAGCTTCTGAACAAGAAACCCTAGCTCGGTACGTCCGCGATCCAGCCGGCTTCATCCGCGCCCGACGAAGGGCATCCGGGTCGCCATCACGGTCATGAACAGCACGTTCGCGTCGAGTGGCAGATTGGCCATGTACAGCACGGCCTCGGCAACGTGGTCCACGTCCATGCGGGCTTCCACCCGGACGCTGCCGTCTGCCTGCGGCATGCCTTCTGCCATGCGCGCCGTCATGTCGGTGGCCGCGTTCCCGATGTCGATCTGGCCGCACGCGATATCGAAGGCGCGCCCGTCGAGCGCGATGCTCCTGGTCAGTCCCGTGATGGCGTGCTTGGTGGCCGTGTAGGGCGCCGAATTCGGGCGCGGCACGTGCGCCGAAATCGACCCGTTA
>DATJWB010000082.1:0-9937 GCA_035501495.1 Bryobacteraceae bacterium
TTCGCGTGCACCTCTGCAACGTGTATAGTGCAGCAATGGTCGGGGGCGCCTGCTTTGGTGAAAAACTCATTGCCAAGACTGCCAGTAGTCCGAGGCAAGGCGAAGCTCCGCTTCTGACTTCAGCCCCCGCAATTCCTTAAGTTAAGGTTGTGGTTGAAGCGTCGGCTCACCCCGCGGGCATCACGGCTGCCTGCAGTTGGGCAAGCACCTGGGCGAACAACGAGGGCCAGGGATAGCTGCTCGCCATCGATAGGGGAATACGCCGCACGCTCACGCGTACCTCCGCCGTGCCTGCTGCAAGTAGTGCTCGACGTACTCTGGGCAGGCAGCGTCGAGCTCGACGTGCTGCTCCGCCAGGTCAGCGAGGAAATGGCCGGCCGAATTCATACAGCGAGCCATCGTTGTTGCAGCGTATCGCTCTGTTTCCATGTGATTCTTGAGTTTTGCGAGCCACATTTCGTGGCCGGGACAATCTGACCTGTGCACCTCCAGGTGACGTCCCAGCGTTGCACTCCGGCAATAACGATACGGTGCGCCGGCAGGACCGAAAACCCGCCTGACACGAGGGAAAGGATCGCGGCGGGCTACAAGACCGCCATGTTGGGGCGTGGCGGGCGGTGAAAGTTATTGACCGCTCCGAGGAAACGGAGGAGGATCCGAAAGTGGCGCGTGCCCGCCGGCTGCTCGAAGCCGGCGCGATCGGACGTCCTGTCTTTGCCCAGGCAACCAATCACGGCTGGTTTAACGCCGAGGATGGTTTCCGCGCCTGGCTCGTCGATCCCAGCCAGTCGGGTGGCGGCCCTCTGCGGGATATCGCCTCGCACCGCATCGACCTCTGCAATTACCTCTTCGGCAAACCACTCCGCGTCACCGGCCAGCTTTCCACCTTGGTGCAGCGAATCCCGGTGGAAGACAACGCCACCGTGCTGATCGAGTACGAAACCGGTGTCCGCGCCATGGTGGACGTGCGATGGCACTCCCGCGTCCCCCGCGATGAGTTCCGCATCCGCGGCACCGATGTCGAGATCGATCTCACCCCCCTGAACGATCCACCCCTGGTCAGTCCTTCAGTCACGGAGCAGCTTCCCAATCACGCAAACATACACTACCCTTGCATTGCCGAGCGGTCTGACCGCCCTTGCCACCGAATGGGTCATGGACCATGTCGCAGCTCAGTAACCGCCTATGAGCGCCGACGTGGCGCAGGCACTCCTGCCTGCCGCGTCCCGACTCATCGGGACGCTTTTCGCCGCCACGATTCCGTACCGGCGTCGCCCTTTACCACGGATTCCAATCCGTGATCGTGCACGGCGCCCCAGCCTTGAGACTCAAGGTGATCATCCTCCCTTTAGCATCGAGGTTGATCTGGTACAAAGGCAGGTCGCGCTGCTGTACTCGGTAAGTCCCCATCTGGAGCGCCAACGAATCCCCATACGTCGAGACGATCAGTGGACTTTCGCCCCCCGCGCGGACCCGAAACTGCGCCGTCGAAGGCTCATAATTCGCGTAGCTGTAACAGCGGCCCACGCACACCCGGTCGATCATGTGGGCCAGCGCGTTCACTCGCAGCCCCGAGGCCCCCACCGCGCTGATCACGCGCTGCCACGGTTGGATCGACTCCACACGCCGGTCCATCCGATCTTCAAATGCGTTCAGAGCCCGCTCGTCATGGAACAGGAAGGCGAAAAAGACCACCGCCGCGGCGCCCGCGAAGTACCTCAGATTGACTCGCCTCGGCGCCGAGGCCACCACCGCGCAGAAGCAGACGGTCAGTGGCAGCGACATGCGGTCGGCAATATACGCCAGCGTGTGCTTATATCCCGGAATCAGCACCGATGTCGGGAACACCAGAACGGCGAACGCCGTGAGCATACAGAACTGGAACGGAATCCCCAGGACCAGATTCTTCCAGCCGGACTCGCGAATCAGGCCGGCGAACAGGAGTCCCCAAACGCACAGGAGCGCCAGCGAAACCGCGAGGTACTTGCCATCGTAAACCCAGACCTGATCGAGCCCGGTCGCCGAAACTACCTGAGTCCGAAGCCACAGTGTCGTGAAGCGCGCTCGCACCGCCACGCTCAGGAGCGCCATCGCCAGCAGCGCAACGGGCAAAAGGAATGCCCGGAACCGATCGGGCATCCGGCGCGCAGTCCACAAATAGGCCAGCAGTCCCAAGGCCCACACCACAGGCAGTGCGTGTGCCAGCCACGCAACCGCCAGGAGCGGCACCGCCGGCACGCACTGTCGCGGATTCCCTTTCCAGCATATCGCCAGGGCACCCAGCGACAGTCCCATGCTCAGATAGAAGTTGAAGAACCCCATGTGGAAAACCCAGCCATAAGCCAATATCCCGATCACCGGCAGCAGGTGCCAGGCGCGGCTCCCCGAAACCGCGGACACGAACGCAAATGCCCCCCAGACAAAAGCCAGCACCGCGATCGCGACCGAGACGCGCTGCGCGGCGTCCGCGCCCGCGAAGCGAAACAGCGCCGACAGCATCCAGTCGAAAAGGATATTGGTGCTCTGACGTACGAGGACCAGGCCGGGCGCCTGCCCCTGGCGGATCAAGTCCGCCAGCCAGGCATTGTAGAGATGGCTCGACAGATCGCCGGCCTGCACGCGCGATTGCCAGAAGCACGGAATCAACACCGCCAGAGATGCTGCCACATACACGGCGCGCCCGTGTCTCAGCGCATCCAACTTCGCAGGCAAGGGCGAAGGCGAGGGAGTCTGGACCGCAGCGCGGCGTTTGCGATTTCTGGCGGACATCTACTCGAATCTAGCATTGCGCGATAACATGAACACACCAACCATGCCTGCCCTTTGGCAAGACGTCCGATACGCACTCCGCACCCTGTGCGCCGCGCCCTCGTTCACGCTCGCCGCCCTCCTCACCCTGGCGCTCGGAATCGGAGCCAACACGGTAATCTTCGGCGTCATCCGCGGCGTGCTCCTGTCGCCTCCCAATTTCCGCCATCTCGACAGGCTCGTCATCGTGTCCGATGTCAATCGCAAGAGCGCCGGGCCGGAAGAGGTCATCAATCCGTCGCCCGGCAATTATCTGGACTGGCGCCGTCAAACCCGCGCGCTCGATCGGATGGTGGCGTGGCGGAACTGGTATTACTCGCTGTCCGGACCCGAGGGCGCGGGCGACTTGCCGGAGTCCGTGCGCGGCGTGCGCATCTCGCCGGAGTTCTTTTCGATGTTGGGCATCGACTTTGCGCTGGGGCGCGGGTTCCACGGCGATGAGGAAAAACCCGGCCGCGACCAGGTGGTGATCCTGGCCTCCGGGTTGTGGAAACGCCACTTCGACGGCGATCCCGCGATCCTCGGAAAGCAGATCCGCGTCGACGGCCGCCCGTCCACCGTGGTCGGGATCCTTCCGGACGATTTCTGCTTCCTGCAGCCCGATCTTGAACTGTGGATGCCGCTGAACGTGGACGATGAAGCGTACGCCCGCGATGACCATTCCGTCATGGTCTTCGGGCGCCTCGCTTCCGGAGTTTCGCTTCCGCAGGCGCAAGCGGAAATGGACGCCATCGCAGAGGGGCTCGCGTTTCTCCATCCCGATACCAACGCCGGTTGGGGAACGCGCCTGATTCCGATCTATCCGAGCCAATACTTCAATCCGAATGCCAGGAGCCTGCGGTTGGCGCTGCTGGTGCTGTCTGGCGCGGTCGCTCTTGTCCTGCTGACGGCCTGCGCCAATGTGGCGAGCCTGCTGTTGGCGCGGGCGCATTCGCGGCGGGCCGAGATCGCGGTCCGTGTCGCCGTCGGTGCCGGCCGCCGGCGCCTGGTGCAGCAGATGCTGACCGAAAGCGCGGTGCTGGCGATTGCCGGAAGTTCCCTGGCCTTGTTATTCGCGTTGTGGGGTGTCGGCGCTGTCGTCCCCTTCCTTCCACGAGTTCCCACGTTCCACCCGGTCAGCCCGGCCATCGATGCCCCCGTTCTCGGATTCACGCTTGCCGTGGCGTTGCTCACCAGCCTGATCTTCGGACTGCCGCCGGCATTCCAGGCAGCGAACGCCCAGGCGCTTCGGGTGCCGCCATCGTCGACGGGACTGCGGGCCGGAGGTCTGCTGATGGCTGCCGAGTTGGCCGTGTCCATCGTGCTGCTGGTGGGAGCGGCGTTGTTGGTGAAGAGCCTGTGGCGCCTGGAAAGCATCGACCCCGGCTTCCGCCAGGACCACCTTCTCACCCTGCAGGTATGGCTTCCCAAAACCAAGTATCCCGGCCGGCCGGGCATCACGAACTTCTATCGGGAAGTGGTGCGCCGCCTGGATGCATTGCCTGGAGTCCGTGGCGCCGCGGCGGTCAACTTCCGGCCGTTCGCAGGCATCAGGGTCGGGACGGCTCTCGAAGTGGAAGGGCGCGCGCCTCGTCCTGGCGAGCCGGAGCCCGTGGTAGACTACCGGGTCGCCACCCCTGGTTATCTGCGGACCCTGGGAGTGCCCTTCGTCGCGGGCCGAGACCTCGCCGAGAGCGACGGCCCGGATTCCCCTGGCGCGGCGGTGGTCAATGAAATCGCGGCCCGGCGTTTGTGGCCGAACGAGAATCCCATCGGCAAACACATCCGCCCGAGATTCGGCGGCGCGCCCGCCCCGTGGAAAGCCGAAGGCGACCCCCGCCAGCGCTGGCTCACCGTGGTCGGAGTCGCGGGGAACATCCAGGAGGGAGGGCCGAACGATCGGGAGCACGCCGACATCTACCTGTCCTATCTGCAATTCCCGTCTTCGTTCATGTTCCTGCTGTTGCGGACGGACGTTCCGCCCGCAAGCCTGGCCGCCGCCGCCAGGAAGGAGGTTCTGGAGGTCGATCGCGATCAGCCGGTCTCCGACGTTCGCACCATGGATTCCGCGATCCGCGACAGCACCGCCGGACCGCGCCTCAGCGCCGGTCTGCTGATCATATTCGTGGCGATTGCGCTGCTCCTCTCGGCCGCCGGAGTGTATGGCGTGATGGCGTATGTGACCCACCTCCGTTCTCACGAGATCGCGATCCGCTTGGCGCTTGGCGCCCGCCCGCGCGAGATCCTGGCGATGGTGCTGCGGCAGATCAGCCTGGTGGCGATCGCCGCGGCGGCGGCCGGCTCAGCCCTGTCGATGTGGCTCGCCCGCGCGATGCGAAGCCTGCTCTTCGAAGTGTCGCCCGTTGACCCGCTCCTCATTGCCGGCGCATGCGCGGTCTTGTTTGCCGTCGCGCTGGCGGCGGGCCTCCTGCCGGCGCGCAAGGCTGCCCGCATCGATCCGATCGCAGCCCTGAAGGTGTCATGACCCGCGGTAAAATGGTGCACGTTCCCCATGAAAAGATTCATCGTTTACGCACTCTGCGCCTCGCTTGTTTCCCCGGCCGCGTTCTCCGCCGAGACCGGGACCCTGCGCGGCTTTTCCAACGAATCCACGCGGACCGAGCGCGACTGGGAGAGCAAATTCCGCGCCATGCCCGACCCGGCCAATCTCCGCTCTTACATGCAGCGGATGGCGGCGCGCCCTCACCATGTCGGTTCTCCTTACGACAAGGAGAACGCCGAGTGGATTCTCTCGAAGTTCAAGGAGTTTGGCCTCGACGCGCAAATCGAGACCTTCGACGTACTCTTCCCCACCCCAAAGGAGCGCGCGCTCGAACTGGTAGAGCCCACCCGCTTCACGGCCAAACTCGAAGAGCCCACCGTCTCGACCGACCCCACGTCCTCGCAGCACCAGGAACAGCTTCCCACCTACAATGCCTATTCGATCGATGGCGAAGTCACCGCGCCCCTCGTCTACGTGAACTACGGCGTCCCCGACGACTACGAGATGCTCGACCGTCTGGGCATCTCGGTGAAAGGCGCCATCGTGATCGCCCGCTATGGCGGTTCCTGGCGCGGCATCAAGCCCAAGGTCGCGGCTGAGCACGGCGCCGTCGGTTGCCTGATTTACTCCGATCCGCGGGACGATGGCTACTTCCAGGGCGAAGTGTTTCCCGAAGGAGCCTACCGCAACAAAGACGGCGTGCAGCGCGGCAGCGTCATGGACATGCCGGTCTATCCGGGCGACCCGCTGACCCCCGGTGTCGGCGCCACCAAAGACGCCAAACGTCTGGCCCGCAGCGAAGCCGTCACGCTGACCAAGATACCCGTGATGCCGATCTCCTACGGAGACGCGCAACCGCTGCTGGCGGCGCTCAAGGGCCCGGTCGCGCCGCAGAACTGGCGCGGCGCGCTGCCCCTGACGTATCACCTCGGACCGGGGCCGTCGAAGGTGCACCTGAAGCTGTCGTTCAACTGGGACCTCAAGCCGCTCTACGACGTGATCGCCCGCATCCCCGGCTCCGCCTATCCCGACGAGTGGATCATTCGCGGCAACCATCACGATGGCTGGGTGAACGGCGCCGAAGACCCCATCTCCGGCATGGCTCCTCTGCTCGAAGAAGCCCGCGGTCTGGGCCTCCTTCTGAAACAGGGCTGGAAGCCCAAGCGCACCATCGTCCTCTGCGCCTGGGATGGCGAAGAGCCAGGACTGCTCGGATCCACCGAATGGGCCGAAGCGCACGCCGACGAGTTGCAGCGCAACGCCGCGGTGTATATCAACTCCGATGGAAACGGCCGGGGCTATCTTGGGGTCGAAGGCTCCCACACGCTCGAGCGGTTCATCAATGGCGTGGCGCGTGACATTGACGATCCCGAGTCGAAGCTGTCGGTGTGGAAGCGCCTGCAGTTTGCGCGCATCGCCAACCCGGCCCCCGGCGCACCGCCGCAGGACCGCCAGGAGGCCCGCAATCGGCCGGACCTGCGCATCGCGGCGCTGGGCTCCGGCTCCGACTACACCGCATTCCTCGATCACCTGGGCATCGCGTCCGTAAACATGGGCTTCGGCGGCGAGGATGGCGGCGGCATCTACCATTCCATTTACGACGACTTCTACTGGTACACGCACTTCGCGGATTCGGACTTCCAGTACGGCCGCGCGCTCGCCCAGACCGCCGGCACCACCGTGATGCGTCTGGCCGATGCCGAGCTGCTGCCCTTCGATTTCGACGACCTCACCGACACCGTCCGCCGCTACGTCGAAGAAGTGAAGAAGCTGGCCAGCGACAAGCGCGACCAGATCATCGAGCGGAATCGCCAGATCGACGAAGGACTGTTCGCAGCCCTCGAGGATCCACGCCACAAGATGATCGCGCCGCCCAAGGAGCCGGTCCCGCCCTTCCTCAATTTCGCCCCTTTGGACAACGGCCTGGCCGCGCTGCAGCGCACCGCGCAACTCTACGATGAGGCGCTGTCGCACGCCACCGAGAATGGCGGATCGGCGCTCGCTCGCGCCGCTCTTCGGGATGCCAACACCAAGCTGATCATGGTGGAGCGCGCCCTCACTCTCCCCGCCGGTCTTCCCAATCGGCCGTGGTTCAAACACCAGATCTACGCCCCCGGCTTCTACACGGGATACGGCGTGAAGACGCTTCCGGCCGTCCGCGAGAGCATCGAGCAAAAGGACTGGAAGCTGGCCGACGAAGAGATCGTCAAGGTCGGCAAGGTGCTGGAGAATGCCGGCGAAGCCATCCAAGGCGCCACGGCGGAATTAGGACGGGCTGTGAAATAGCACCGACGGCTGTCGTGGCGCGGGTACTCGTGCCTGTACCCACGTGCCCCGCCGGCCCACAGAACTCCATGAAAACCCTTGCGCCGTCGACGTGGCGCGGGCACTCCTGCCTGCCGCGCCGAGACTCATCTCGGCGCTTGCTGGTCTGCCATCCAGTTCAATGCTGGCGAAGGGGTTTTCGAGGCTGCCGCGCCGAGACTCGTCTCGGCGCCTTTCGGGCCACGCTACTGCACTCAGTGGGGAAAAGCGCACCGCCTTCGGGAACCGCTGCAGCACCGGACTGGCGGCCTCCCGAAAGCGTCGGCATGAGTGCCCGCGCCACGTCATCGCGGCTCCTTCACCAGATCGAGCACGATCCGATAGCGGTCCCCTCGCATGATCGCGGTCACGAATTCCATGGGGTGCCCGTCCGCCAGATAGGTGATGCGCTCGGCGGCCAGCGCCGGGCTCCCGGAAGGAACGCCCAGCAGCCGGGCGTCCTCGCCCTCCGCCAGCACCGCCGAGTGCGTCTCGTGCGCATGAGCCGCTATGCGCCCGTATTTCGATTGCAGAATCTCGTACAGCGAAGCGTTCTCCAGATCGTCCCCCGGCAGGCCGGGCGCCAGGTGGAGCGGTATGCAGGCCGTCTGCACTCCCATCGGCTCGCCTTCCGCCAGCCGCAGCCGTTTCAGGAGAAACACCAGCGTTCCGGTTTCCACCGCGAGTTTCTGCGCCGCCGCAGCCACGCACGGGACCACGGCCGACTGTAAGATTCGCGAGCCCGATCGAAGCCCGTGATGCCGCATCTCTTCCGTGAAACTGCTGAGCGCGCGAGGCCCCTGCTCCAGCCGCGGCCGCGCCACGAATGTGCCGCGCCCCTGCTCGCGGCGAACATAGCCCGATTCGGCCAAGTCCCGCAGCGCCTGGCGAACGGTAATCTTGCTGACCCCGTAGAGACGCTCCAGGTCGGACTCGGTCGGCAGGCGGTCGTCCGCCTTCCAACGGCCCGATTCAATGTCCCTCAGCAGGATCATCTTCAGCTGGTGGTATAGGGGAATCGGCAACCGCTTATCGAGCGTCGCCGGCATGTCGAGTGCGCCCGGTTTCACAGCAGCGTGCTCACTTTCCTGGTGCGGTCATTGGGATCCGACATCAGCGCCACCGCGTGCCGGAAGCCGGAAAGGCATCCGCGCATCACGGCCAGGCTGGAGTAATAGTCGTTGTACCGGAAGAATCCCGTCTGCCCGCGCCACATCGGAAAGGCATCACAGGCCTGCATCCATTTTTCGAAAACCGTGCTGATATCCAGGTAGGTATCTGCCTTGAAATTGTCGGCGTCTTCCCAGTTGTCCGCGAAGAACAGCTTGCGCACGGTGTGGGGCCGCTCTTTACTTTCCAGGGTCGCGAGTCCCGCATAGAAGATGGCGTCCCGGACCAGCAGGTGGCAGTTCTGATGGTCCTTATGCCAACTGCCGTTCCAGTGGGTCACCACGACCTCGGGCTGGTGCCTCCGAATCACTTCGTTCAACGCGTGGGCCACCTGGTCATTCAGCGGAATCTCGGCATCCGGATAGGGAAGAATCTCGAACACGGCTCCCAGCAGCTTGGCCGCTTTCTCGCTGGCCGCGCGCTGCAATTCACCGTAGCGCGCCACCGGAATGTCGGATGGGGCGCCCTTTTCCCCCGCGGACAAGGCCACGAATACGCCCTTGCCGCCGCTTTGCACGTGCTGCGCAACCGGAGCTCCCATGGTGAACACGGCGTCGCCTGGATGAGCCGCAATCGCCATCAGAGTCGTAGCCATTCGCACCTCCGTTTTGTGGTAGTGTCAAGCCTTCATAAGATTATGTCTTTATAAAAAGCTTGTCAACGGCGGTGGGATTTGCCCCGGCTGCTTTCTGACCAGTCAACGGGTGTGCCGTTTGGTTGCGGTTATTGGACGTCGAGCTTCTTTTTGCTGTGACCATTCGGGCCACGGCGCAGTGTGCCAAGTACGTCCTTCTGAATGGCTACCAGATCGCGCATATCCTTGCGCAAGTCACGCTTGTCTTTCCGCGTGGCGACCACCAGGCGCATGCCCTCGTGGACCAGTTCGCGGATGGCTTTGATCTGTTTCTCGTGGGCGGCCACTTGCTTGTCGAGAAGTGCCAGATGTTCTTTGGTCGTCACGATGCTATTCTCCTTTAATCGATGACGACCTGCCGGGTGTGCGGATCGCCTGGGAGGGCGCCGGTCGAACGTAGTCGATTCGGTAGACGCGCACCGCCTGCGCAGGCACTTCCCCGCGAATCTGCACCCGAGCGCCACCGCCCGGCGCAAGCGATTTCCCGCTGGTAATCTCGCGCACCTGCCTCGGCGCTTTTTCGAGGGGCACGGTCAAAT
>DATJWB010000083.1:0-61181 GCA_035501495.1 Bryobacteraceae bacterium
AGCCTCCTGCAACGCAAGACCCTCAACGGAGGAAGCTTCAAGAGCAAAGATCAACTGCGCGAGGCCATTGAAGCTTTCTTCCGAAGGCATAACGAACGCGCCAAGCCATTCCGTTGGCGGAAGCGCGAAGTCAGAGGCAGCCAGCTTCGCAATACCGTTTTGAATTTACGCAATTAAGCACCGCTTGCGTTCGAGCTTTTCCGAGTAGCGCGTTTATTTCGGCCAAAGCTCCCCAGAGGTAGACTTCCCGCTCACCGGGGAACGACTTTGCGAATCGCACGCCAGGTAGCCCGGGGGCGTTCACTATAGCGTTTTCAAAAAGGCAATGAGCGATTTCCGGTCCGCGACAGATAACTTGATCCCGTATTCGTGGCCTTGAATCGGACCGGGAGCGAGGTGAAAGCCGTTGGGCACATAGTCAGCGCTGAGGCGGGCGGGGTCTAACCACTCTTCGAGGCTCGCGGCCTGGCCTTCGTGTCCGAAGACGCTGCGCATCCATACTCCGCGCAGCGAAGGGACCTTGTAGAAACCGGTGCCCCGGCGAGTTTCGAGCGCCAGCCCGGGATCGGTGCCCACGCAAACATCGATAATCCCTTCTGAATTTCTAAGCGTCTGGGGAATCGTGAAGCCCTTTGCCGGTGTGAGCTTGTTATTGGTGTACAGCGGTGCCGGATGACAGCCGGTGCAGCCCTGACGGCTGAAGATGACCTGGCCGCGCCGCGCCTCGTCATCGAAGGGATTCGGGTTCGGTGGGGGCTTCAATGACTCGAGGTACAGCGACAGGGCGTAGAGTTGCTCGTCGCTGTATCGCGTATTGCCTCCCGTCGGCGTGCCCTGCGGATCGTAGTCCCCGTAACGCGCGACGCGGATCAGGCCCTGGTTGACGATGGCGTAGCGCATCAGATCGCCGGCATTTCTGTTGCGGGAAAGCCCGGTTGCATCGAGATATCGCAAGTCCTCAATCCCAATCAGAGAGGGAACCCGCGCCGGGTGCTTGGTGCTCGTTCCTTCGCGCTCCACCACTCCGGGCGGCTTCGCCTGAAGCCGGCGAACGATCTCTTCGAGAGTAATGTGATCCCAATCATCCTGGTTGGCGGCCCATGGAACGAAGAACTGAGCCCGATTCAGCAAACGGAAGCGTTGCACTACCTCCGGACCGGTCCCGCGGTCTGTGTACCGCCAAGCCTGAGATTCAGAAACCGGAAGGTTGGTCTGTGCTCCTTTCACAACACTCCCATCCGGCATGACTCGAACGTGGCATTCCGCGCACGAGCCGAAACCGAGTTCCACGACGCCTTTCTTTCTAACTAGATAGAACCAACCTGGAACGATACCCTCCGGGGTTGTCGGCATAGGAACCGCGCGATAGTTGGCTTGATACCGCCGGCGCGATGTCGGCGGGACAATGACGATCGGCTCATCGAAGACGAGTTCGCCGGCCCGAATCCAATCTTCTTTCGTTTTCAACTTCGCGGGATCGAAGACGACCTCGGGCTCCTTTTGTTGAAGCAATTCCCAATACCCAGCCGGCTCCATATCGGGAGCATAGAACGGGTAGGTCCGATATACGGGGCGCACGGCCAGGCTGTAATAGTCCTTCGTCGATGGATATCGGGGCGAGCGATCAGCCTGGGCTAGAGGTAATTCGAACGAAGTGGTCTCGCTGTCGTCCCAAGGTATTGGAATCGAAGGGTGGAACTCCTGAGCCGTCCCAACCGCAGAGGCAACTGCCACGCTTAACAACAGCCATCGGGTCACAGGACCCCTCCTTTCGGTACAGCGATTATCTCATTCTTCCGGCGCGATCAAGTGGGCCGCAACCCCAGGGCGTGCCGCTACACAGATACTGGAGAATGGCCGGCGCCAACCGGCGTTTGGAGACGGCATCCATGGCTCCGAGCGAATAAGTCGCCATTCCGTACCAAGATGCACCGGGCTTTTCGGGAGGCTCTCTCCGTGTAGCGTGATCCGACCAGCGCTGCGGCGAAAACGCCAGATTAGATGTACGGTCTGATAATAGGTTCAACTGGATTGGAGAATGCCACTACGTTGCAACTTGCGTCGCGATCGGCCAGTGTGACGATCCTCGGGGATGCCAACTTCGGCTGTTCTCGGTAGCGTATGCCGCCGAACAGCACGGGCATCCGGTCTTGCTCCGCCTCACGCCGGATCGAGTGCGGCGCCTGGCCGGAGGGGCTTTGCGAGACGGCATCGACTGTGAGGTGTTGTGGAAGCCCAGTCGGGACGACCGCAGAAGGTATCCCGACCTGCCACCGGATGCCTCTGTCCGGGGACGTTTGGGGTACGGCAGGTCCAGCCCAGCAGCGGCGGCGCTGCCTTTCTGCCCGCCTTGTTCACCACCTTGCCATGATCGACGGATGAAGTCCTCGAGCTTTATGGACAGCGTTGGAACATCGAAACAGACCTGCGGACTTTGAAAAGCACCTTGTGTTTGGATCAACTCGCCTGCTCCACCCCGGACATGGTTGCCAAAGAACTCGATAAGGGAATGGCCGCCTATAATATCGTACGCGCCCTAATTGGCTTGGCATCCCAGCAGAGCGGCACACCGCCACGCGGTTACAGCTTCACCAAAGTGCGGCGTATCGTCGAAACCTTCGCTCCCGCCTTGGCCAACCCCCCATCCACAGGCCGCAAAGCGTATCTTCGATCAAATGATGAAATACATTCAACAGGCCAAACTCCCACGGTGTCGACACAAAGGCGCTCCCTATCCCAGGGAAGTGTGGAAGACGACCGATACCTTCCCCGGGGCACGGGTGCCCGCGCCGCGTCCGCGCGCGGGAGACTCGAGAATCTTCGCAGCGCGGCAAGTATTTGCCGGTGGCGATGGTCGGTGCCACGCCATTCACCTCTTCATGACCGCCACATACCCCAGGTTCCGGTACAACTGATTGTGATCGAGCCCGAACCCCACCACGAACCGGTCGGGGATCTCGAAGCACCGGTACCGCACCGGGACCTGCACGATGCGCCGCGAGTTTCGATCCAGAAACGTGCAGACGTAGAGCGAGTTCGGTGAGCGGCCGGCCAGGGTCTGCAGCAGGTAGCGGAGGGTGAAGCCGGTGTCCACGATGTCCTCCACCAACAGCACGTCCTCTCCCTCGATGCCTTCGTCCAGGTCTTTGGCGATGCGCACCACGCCCGGCGAACCGCTCTTGTTCGAAAAACTCGAGATGCTCAGGAAATCCACCTTCACCGGAAGCTCGATCTGCCGCGCCAGCGCGGTCAGGAAGAAGACCGAGCCCTTCAGCACGCCGACCAGCTTCACCGCCCTTCCCGCGTAGTCCCGCGAAATCTCGGCGGCCACCTCGCGGATCCGGTGGTCGATCTGCTCTTCGGTGAACAGGATTTTCTCCAGTCCCGGCGGGACCGCCGCGCTCATGCCTCAACCGGCCTCCCCGCCAGTCCGTACTTGAAGATCAGGTTCTCGAAATCCTTCTGGTAAAAAACCTGGATGTTGACATGCGGATACAGCTCGCGCAGCAGCCGCACTTTGCGGTTCTTACGGGTGACATGCGCCTGTTTCATGGTGGTGAGTTCCACGTAGAGATCGAACTCCGGGAGATAGAAATCGGGAGTGAAGGCCTCGAGGGTCTGGCCGTTCGGATCCTTGTGAATGGGGAAACTGCGCGGCTCGTACTCCCACGCAATGCGGTAGAAGTCCAGCAGGTTGGCGAACATCTCTTCGCTCTGGTGCGCGAACGTCTTCTTCCGCAGAGTGATCTTGTCCGGCGGGACGATTCCGAAGCGCGACAGCTTGAGACGCATCTGAAACTGGAGCTGCGCCTCCGCCGCCGGCGAAAGATAGCCGCGCTCCTTCAGCCCGCCCGACACGACCGCGGTCTCGATCAGCCCGGCCATCTGCTCGGAGGTCAGCGATTCGGCATTCAGCACCAGGTCGAAGAGTTCGGCGGTAGCGCGCGTCTTCCCGAACCTGGCCTTGCGGTCTGCGCGGTCGGCGGCCTCGAGTTGGAGCAGCAGTTGGCGCGCGGCCGGACGTTCCAATCGCGAATCCAGCATGAGGTTGCCGATGCGCACGTTCTCGGGCGCCACCACATGCACGCGCAGCATCCCCAGGAAATGGCGCGCCTGCACCTCGCCGCCCGCCGCGCAGTAAACGATGTGGTTTTCGGTGGCCAGGCGGGCCAGGATGGAGGTGACCAGGCTCGAAAAGGCCTTGTCCGGTACCGCGTCCGCGCCGAATTCCTCTTCCGTCAGAACCCGCAGACGGGATTGCGTCAACAGCTCGAATCCCAACCGTTGCGCGGTGATCCGCGCCACCTCTTCGTACCGGCAACCCGGATGGCCCGAAACCGCGATCAGCGCCATGTCACCTGCTCATCATAACGCGGCACACCTGCGTGAAACGCATTACAACGTGGAGTACAGGCCTGCGGCTCTTCGCCGAAGAAGACCCGTGCCGGAAATTACCGTGGCAGTCCGCACCTGGCAGAGGAATTGCCCGGTAAAACGGGCATGAGAAAAACCTTGTCTCGTTTCTTGAACACCAGAAATACCACGACAAAAAGTTCAACGACGATCATGAGTGGAACGAAAAGGAAGACCACGCCTACCGCGAGTGGCTCAAGGAGCGCCATCGTTCCTACGTAGAATTCGAGAAGCTCAAAGATAAGGATCGCGAGGCATACTGGGCCTGGCGCCACAAACATCCCGACGACAAAATCCACTAAGCGTGCTGAATCAGAAGTTCACGATGCCGGCGAAGGATACCGGGTCGAGGCTCGCTCCGCCCACGAGGGTGCCGTCGATCTCGGGCTGGGCCATGAGCGATCTGACGTTGTCCGGCTTCACGCTACCACCATAGAGGATTCGGACGGCATCGGCAGCATCCTTGCCGAACCTTTCGCGAATCTGCGCGCGGATGGTCCGGTGGGCATCGGCCGCAATTTCGGGGGTGGCGGTTTTGCCGGTGCCGATCGCCCAGACGGGCTCGTAGGCAATCACGATCCTGGCTAACTGCTGTTCGGAAAGCCCGGCAATCCCCTTCTGGCACTGGCCGACCAGTACGGCTTCCGTGCTGCCGCACTCGCGTTCGTGGAGGCGCTCGCCCACACAGACGATCGGGGTGAGACCGAATTCCAGAGCAGCCTGAGTCCGTTTCAGTACTGTCTCATCGGTCTCTCCGAAATACTGGCGGCGCTCGCTGTGGCCGACGATGGTGTAGGTAGCGCCGGTGGCCGCGATCATGGGGCCGGAAATCTCGCCGGTGAAGGCGCCTTCCTTGGCCCACGCTACGGTCTGCGCGCCGACATGGATGCGCGTGCCTTTGGCAGCCTCGACGGCCGCGGCGAGATTGGTGAAAGGAGGGCAGATCACGATCTCGCAGTGCTCGGAATTCCCGGCCAGCGGCCGGAACTTCTCGAAGAAAGCAATGGTCTCGGCGGGCGTCTTGAACATCTTCCAATTGCCCGCCATTACTGGTTTTCTCATACGATTTGGTCCAGGAAACTGACGCCGTGGGAAATGCTCGTACCGAAGTTGGCGGCCACGGTTTGGCCGATGTCCGAGAGCGAGCCGCGCAGCCCCAGGTTCACGCCCGCGCGCACCTTGGGGCCGGAGGCCAACAGCGGAACATACTCGCGGCTGTGGTCGGTGCCCGGTATGGTCGGGTCGCAGCCGTGGTCGGCGGTGAAGATGGCGAGATCATCGGGCCGCAAGGCTCCCTCAAGCCGCGGAACCCAGTTGTCGAACTGTTCGAGCGCGGCGCCGTAGCCGGCAATATCGTTGCGATGGCCGAACTGCTGGTCGAAGTCCACCAGGTTGACGAAGATGAGGCCGGCGTCAAACGAATCCAGAGCTTCCCGCGTTTTGGCCATGCCGTCGGCATTGTTCCGGGTCTTTGCCGAGTCGCGGATGCCGCGGCCGAGGAACACGTCGAAGATCTTGCCGACGCTATAGGTCAGGATGCCGCGGTCATCAAGCTGGTCAAGCAGCATGCCGGGAGGCGGCGGCACGGCATAGTCGTGGCGGTTCGGCGTGCGGATGAAGCTGCCCGGAGACCCGAGGAAAGGCCGGGCGATCACGCGCCCGACTTCGCAGGGGCCGCGCAGAAGATCGCGGGCGGTCTCGCAGATCTTGTACAACTCCCACAGCGGGATCACCTCTTCGTGCGCGGCTACCTGGAAAACGCTGTCGGCGGAGGTGTAGACGATCGGTGAGCCGGTCCGCATATGCTCGGCGCCGAGCTCCTGGATGATTTCGGTGCCGGAGGCGGCCTTGTTCCCGAGCGAGCTGCGGCCGATCCGGCGTTCGAACTCGCTCATGATCCCGGGCGGAAAGCCGTTGGGGTAGAGCGGAAACGGGCGGTCGAGGTGGATGCCCACCATTTCCCAATGGCCGGTGGTCGTATCCTTGCCGGGAGAAGCGAGAGTACAACGTCCGTAGCAGCCTGTGGGCGCCTCCGAGGGAGAGATGCCGGCGAGCGGCTTGATATTGCCGAGTCCCAGGCGCGCGAGGTTGGGTAGCTCGAGTCCGCGGATGCGAGCGATGTTACCCAGAGTGTCGCCGCCGGGCGGATCGCCGTACTGCGCGGCGTCCGGCATAGCGCCGATTCCCACACTATCGAGGACGATCCAGATTACTCGTCGGAACACAACATTCGAGGGTAACACGCGTACAGGGAATCTCAGCTTATTCCTGATAATCCGGATCATCCACGCCAGCGGCCACTCCTACGGCCACGGTGTCTTGGTGCATAATGGATACCGGGCTCGGAAAAGGAGTTTGCATGGCTAGTGACAGTGTGGATCGCAGGGACTTCCTGAAGGGTGTGGCCGCGACCGGCCTCACGCTCGGGACGGCCAACTCCGCGTTTGCGGGAAAGTCGGCCACCAAGACGGCGGGCGGCCGCGTGATCGGCGCCAACGACCGCATTAACGTGGGACTGATCGGCTGCGGCGGGCGCGGCAGCTATGTGGCCGAACAATTCACCAGGTTCGCCGAGAAGAACAACAACGCCTGCCGGATCGCCGCGGTCAGCGACGTCTATGAACTTCGCAAACGGAAAGAGGGCGAGAAGTACAGCGTCAAAGGCTATCTCGACTACCGCGAAGTGCTGGCGCAATCCGACATCGACGCCGTGATCATTGCCACGCCCGACCATTGGCACGCCAAAATGGCGCTCGATGCCATGGACAAGGGCAAGGATGTTTACCTCGAAAAACCGATGGTCCACACCAACGACGAGGCACGGCAACTGGTGGCCACGGTCAAGGAGACCAAGCGGATTCTGCAGGTGGGCTCGCAAACCACGTCCGCCGATATCTGGTGGAAAGCGAAAAAGGCGATTGCCGACGGCATGATCGGCCAGATGATCATGAGCCAGGGTTCGTATCACCGCAACTCGTTCGGCGGCGAGTGGAACGACGGCTGGCCCATCAACAAGGATGCTGGTCCGGATGCCAAGGGCGACAACTACATCGATTGGAACATGTGGCTCGGCTCCGCCTTCAAACTGGCGCCCAAGCGGCCGTACGACGGCGACCGCTTCTTCCGCTTCCGGAAGTATTGGGACTACTCGGGCGGAATCGCAACTGACCTGTTCTACCACGTGGTGGCGCCGCTGAATATCTGCTGGGACGAGCCGCAGTTTCCGCAGAAGGTCATGGCCACCGGCGGCATCTACGTGTTCAAGGACGAGCGCGAGGTGCCGGACACCTTCCACCTGCTGGCCGAGTATGCCAAGGGCCACTCCCTGGTGCTGAGCTCTTCGATGGCCAACTCGCAGCACATTCCGGGTACAATCCGCGGGCACGAGGGCACCATTGTGATGGTGGACCACGGGCAGTTCGAGCGCATGGTTCCCAATATCACGGTGCGGCCGGAGATCCACGGCGGCAAACCGGTCGGCGGGGAAAAGTACGCCGAGAAGTTCGGCACGAAGGAGATTCAGATCCCCATCGACCAGACCGATCCGATGCAGGCGCACATCGGCAATTTCCTGCAGTGCATGCACACACGCGAGAAACCGCACCTGGATGTGGAGACCGGCGCCCGGGCGGTGGTGGTGATCAACCTGGCCGTGCAGTCGTACCGCGAAGGCCGGACCCTGTACTGGGACGAGAAGAAGTGGAAGGCCTCGGACAAGCCGGTTAAAGCATAATCTTTCGCAAGCAGTGGCGGTCAGCCTCCCTGGCATAGGAGTTCAGGCGACGAAGAAGCGTCGCTATGAGTGGGGACGCGGAACGGAGGAGTGCCCGCGCCACATCGCGCCGAAGACCGATACTCCGTGGGCATTTGGCGCCGTCTACTCGTGCCGCAGCGTGGCCATAGGGTCGATTCGTGTCGTTCGCCGCGCAGGCGCGTAGCACGCCCCGAGCGCCAGAATCGCCAGCAGCAGGGGAGCGCCACCAGCAGAAGCGGATCGGATTTGGTCCGCGTGGCCGTGCTGAAGACCGCCGAGAGGAAGGCGGCCAGAATCCTCGTAAAGACTTGCGACAGCCCAGCCCAAGCGCCGTCCCGAGCGCCACCAAAACTGCCGCCTTCCTTAGTACACCATTTCATAAATACCACCGCGAACTCCATAGAGACGCAAGAAACTGCTCCCTCACGGTCGCGGCTCGGTATGCAGCCTCGTTCGGAGCCGCCACCGTTAGGGAGCGGAGGTCCGGGATTACGTTGGCGAACTTCTGAACCGTGTACTTAGCATCTCGAAAACGTCATACACCGGGCCCGGCTGACCCCCAAGTCATTTCGCCATCGAGAACGAGGTCCTGGTGGGAGAGGCCGGCGATGGTAGCAGCGACAGCCGGGCGGATTTGGGTTGTCCGATTGCGCGACAGCCGTAAGCTATAGCCTCGCTTGATCGCCAGGAGACGAATGGGGTCGAATTTGCGCTCGAAGATCCACTCGGGACCGGTGAAGCGCTCCGGTGTGAGGGTGGTGGCCGCCATCGGCTCGGCCCATTCGGGAAAGGAGACGTGATCGGGCATGGCCAGGTCTCACGAGAGTGCTATTTCATACGCCATAAGTATTTTGAGAGATTAAACTCTGGAATCTAAGGATAGGGAGAGGTGTATAATCGACTCGCGAGAAAACCCCTAATTAGAGATCCCAAATTGCTGGAGATCCGAGCGATGCGTACAACAGAATTTGCCAGTGGACTTGCAGTAACCACTTATCCTGCTCCCCTCGCCGACTTCGATTTCGAAAGGGCCACGAAGGCCGAGCAGGAACGCTATGGGGTGCCGGAGTTCCCCACCGAAAAAGCCCGGCAGCACTTCTTGCGGACCGTCAAGGGTGCTCGTATCATCGAGCCTGAATTCAAACCCCGCGAGCGCAAACGTAGCGGTCTTCCCGCTCTGCGCCGCGCCCACGGAGTTGAAACCAGCCGCTCCTGGTCCGGAGGCGTCGTCTATAGCCCCTCCGGGGATCAGATCTGGTTTGTCTGCGGGGCCTGGAACATTCCCACGCCCTCGCTTCCTTCCGGCGCACCTTCCGGTATCCTCTACCCGGTCTCCTCATGGGTTGGCCTTGACGGGGACAATTCCGGCGACGTGCTCCAAGCCGGCTGCGACGCTGACATCACCCTCTCCAGCGGACAGCAGCGCATCCAATACAGCCCGTGGTGGGAGTGGTACCCGGCAGAGTCATTTTGGATTACCAATATGTCGGTGGTTGCCGGCGAGGAGTTCGCCTGCAGTATTTATTGTATTTCCCTGGCGAACGGATCTGCCAACCCCAACTCGGCATTGATGGTGGTTGCCAACGCCAGCCGGGGCCCGGTGATGTATTTCGTTGTCACCGCTCCGCCAGGAACTGTGCTCCAGGGTAACTGCGCCGAGTGGATCGTCGAGGCTCTGAACACCGGGCCTCACGGTGCAACGGAACTGGCGAAGTACACGCCAGTCAAGTTTACCGATTGTGTCGCCGTCACGGTGCAGGGCAAGTATCTTTATCCCAGCGACGGCAACACCATCAACATGACCAACTCCAGCGGCACCGTCATCTCCGAGGGTAAGATTTACGGCGAGGTTGAGGTCGTCTACGAACTGAGCTGACGAAGCGGGTTAGGTCGTAATTCCAGCACTACGGATCCAGGCGCTGCCGGTTCTCTCTTCGTCAGAAAAAGGAGAGCAACCGGCCCTATCTATGTGTTCAAGGACGAGCGCGAGGTGCCGGACACCTTCCACCTGCTGGCCGAGTATGCCAAGGGCTACTCCCTGGTGCTGAGTTCTTCGATGGCCAACTCGCAGCACATTCCGGGTACAATCCGCGGGCACGAGGGCACCATCGTGATGGTGGACCACGGGCAGTTCAAGCGCACGGTTCCCAATATCACGGTCCGGCCGGAGATCCACGGCGGCAAACCGATCGGCGGGGAAAAGTACGCCGAGAAGTTCGGCACGAAGGAGATTCAGATCCCCATCGACCAGACCGACCCGGTGCAGGCGCACATCGGCAATTTCCTGCAGTGCATGCACACACGCGAGAAACCGCACCTGGATGTGGAGACCGGCGCCCGGGCGGTGGTGGTGATCAATCTGGCCGTGCAGTCGTACCGCGAAGGCCGGACCCTGTACTGGGACGAGAAGAAGTGGAAGGCCTCGGACAAGCCGGTTAAAGCATAGTCATTCGCAAGCAGTGGCGGTCAGCCTCCCTGGCATAGGAGTTCGGCAGACGAAGAAGCGTCGCTATGAGTGGGGCGCGGAACGGAGGAGTGCCCGCGCCACATTCTCTGACGTACCTGCTCGAGAGGTCTACCACCGTACGGAATCGGGCGGGGGGTGGCGATTCCCGCTACTGCTTGATCACCGTGCCGTCGAGCCGCCGGATCTCGCCCCAGCCGCCGTTGAGGTTGTTCCTCGAGGAGAAGGGCGCCTTGGCCGCTTCCTTCTCATTCACCTCGATGCCCCATCCTGGCTTCTCGCTGACGTACAGGTATCCGTTTTTCATCACCGGACAGTCGGAGAAGATCGCCTGGGTCCGCTCGTTAAACGGCGAATATTCCTGAATCCCGAAGTTGTAGCTCACCAAGTCGAGTGTGACGTTGGCCATGTGGCCGACCGGCGAGACATCGCCCGGACCGTGCCACGCCGTCTTGACCCCGAAGTTCTCAGCGAGGATGGCGATCTTTCGGGCGGGGGTGAAACCACCTACCTGGGAAACGTGGACCCGGATGTAGTCGATGAGGCGTTCGGCGATCAACGGCTGCCATTCATGCGGACTGTTGAACAGTTCTCCCATGGCGATGGGCGTAGCGCAATTCTGCCGGATCTGCCGGAAATAGGCGATGTCCTCGGGAGACAGGGGGTCTTCCATGAAAAACAGCTTGAACTTCTCGGCGTCCTTGGCGAACTGCACGGCCTGGTTGGGCGAGACGCGCTCATGGACATCGTGCAGGAGTTCGACCTCGTCTCCCAGTTCCTTGCGGCAGACTTCGAAAAGCTTCAAGGCACGGCGAACGTAGACCGCCGGTTCGAACACGGGCTTATCGTGCAGCGCATGGATGGTGTTGTCGCCGCCGCGCGCGGAACCGTACCCCGCCATTCCGGGGACGCCGACCTGCACACGGACGTGACGCCATCCTTGCGACATAAAGCGCCTGGCGTTCTCCACGGTGGCCTGGTAGTCGGCGCCATCGGCATGCGTGTAGGTGTCCACTGCCTCGCGACACTTGCCGCCTGCCAGTTGGTAGACCGGCATGCCGGCCTGCCGGCCCTTGATGTCCCACAACGCCTGGTCGATGCCGCTGAGGGCGTTGTTCAGAACCGGCCCGTTCTTCCAGTAGGAACTGTCATAGCACGATTGCCAGATGTCCTCGATACGATCGGTGGTCTTGCCCATCAGGAAGGGTTTCAGGTACCGATCGACGGCCGGCTTCACGAGGTCGGCGCGCTGCGTGAAGGTGGCGCAGCCGTAGCCGTAGAGGCCGTCCTGGTCGGTGGTGATCTTGACGACTGTCAGCCGCACGCCCGCGGGCTGACATTCGATCACGCTGATGTCCTTGATCTTCGGGGTGGACATCCCCCGCGTGGCCCGGGCGGCCTGTTCCTGGGCCTGCTCGATGCGGGGGCTACTCAGCCCGAGCACGCCGGCCGCACCGATCGACTTCAATAAGTTGCGACGTAGCATATCGACTATCGTTCTCCGCAATCAGAGATCCAGATACTGCCGGGCGTACGCGATGGATCGCGAGACGTTCTGGTTCTCGAGTTGCAACTGCGCCTGCATGCTCATGCCGGTGGTCCGAGGCAGGGGGCTTTTTGGCTTGTTCTTGTGCACGATCTCGAGAACTCTGGCGAGGTCGCGACCGGGTAACGGGCTGAAGGCGTCGTCGAAAGTCGCCCAGTATTTGTCCGTGAAGACCGGGATTTTCAAGGGATCGCGCGTAATCATTTCGAGGTCGAACGGCATGTTCGGATCTTTCTTCTTGAGCGATGCCACCATGCCTTTGATGTCCAGGAAGCCTTCGCCCAGCGGCACTTCCGCGAGCAGGAAGCCGTCTTCGTACAGGTCTACGGCCATATCCTTGATGTGGCACGAAACCGTATACGGCTCGAGAATCCGCAGCGTCTCCGAGGGGTCTTCGCAAAGCGCCACGTTGTTGCCGAAATCGAGATGAACTCCCACCCACTCGCTGCCCACACGCTTGAGCCAGGCGGCCTGCTCGCCTGCCCGCCAGCCCTTGTGGTTCTCGATGCCCAAGGGGAGCTTGTATTTGCGGAGGACCGGTTCGGCGAGCGCGATGGTCTTTTGACATCGCTCGAAGTCTCTCTTGAAGGCGTCCAGCGTGTCGAACTGTTCGTACCGCCGTTGCGTCATCGCGGTGTGGAGCGAGCGGACTCCCGCCTCTTTGGCATTGCGGATTGCCGCATCGAAGGTCGCGACACCAGCCTCGTCGCGGGGCAGAGGCACGTCGAGAATGGCACGCATGTGAAAGGCTTCGATCCGCTGGCGGAATTGCCGGACGGCTTCCGCATTGGTGAGGTCGAGACGCGTCTCCACGACGCCGAAGCCCAGGTTGTGGCAGTACTCCACGAAGTCGAAGGGCTGGTTGGCCTCGCGCGCAGCGCGCGACGCCATCGGGAATCCTGCCGGGGCTCCACCCAGATTGTGGAACTGTCCCATGACATCGGCTGGGGCAGGTGTATTGGACAAACAGGCCGCCGCGGCACCGGCCGCCTGTAGCAGTGCTCTTCTGGTCATGACGCCAATCTCCTCAGTTTCGATTGTGTCCGCTCGTCGGGAGTATATCATCTATCACAGGAGTTCGAGGCGGCCAAAGAGCGTCGGGGCAGCCTCGAAGCCCTTCGCCGCCGCGACACTTTGCACGCCCGAATAGCGCCCCGATGAGTCGGGGCGCTGCCAGACACGAGTGTCCGCGCCACGTCGCGGCCGTTCGATGTTATGCTGGCACGCGGTGAAGTTCGAGTTTTATCGCACGCGCTTTCGTTTTCGCCCGGCGGGCCTGCTCTACTTTCCACCATACAAAGCCGGGAACCTGGTGCGCGGCGCATTCGGCACCATCTTTCGCGGGCTGGTGTGCCAGCCGGACTGCCGCGATGCCAGGAGCTGCGAAGTGCGGGGATCGTGCCCCTACGCCCGCATCTTCGAACCCAGGGCGGCTCGCGGAGAAGGCCCCAGCGGACTGCTGGACTGGCCCCGGCCATTCGTATTCCGAGCCGCGCATCTGGACGGACGCACACTTACGGCAGGCGAACTCTTCTACTTCGATGTGCACCTCTTCGATATCCGCGAGCCCGGACTGCCGTACTTCGTGGCGGCATTCGAACAACTGGCGCGCCTGGGTCTGGGCTCGCGCAGAGTTCGTGCCGACCTGGTTTCGGTGGAACAACTGAACCTGGAAGACGCGGCCGGGGCGCAAGTCTACGATGGCGGCTCGGCGATCCGCGACCTCTCCGAGCCGATTGCCGTGGATCTGAGCCCCATGCCGCATCGGGTCTCCCGCGCGCGAGTCCACTTCATAACGCCAACGGAGTTGAAGAGCGGGCACCAGGTCGTGGACCGGCCGGAATTTGCGGTGCTGTTCGGACGGTTGCGCGACCGGATCAGCTCGCTCGGGGCGCTTTACGGACGTGGACCGCTCGAAATCGATTTCCGCGCAATGGGCGAGAGGGCGGCATGTGTTCGGATGACGCGCTGCGAATGGTTGTACTCGAATGCGGAGCGGCTCTCGTCACGCTCGGGACAGAGGCATTCGTTGGGCGGATTTACGGGAGAAGCAGAGTATGCAGGCGAACTGGAGGAGTTTGTGCCGTACCTTGGCGTGGGCCGGTGGACAGGAGTCGGAAGACAGACCGTTTGGGGGAAGGGCGAGATCGTGTTGGAAACTTTGTAATTCAAGGTGCTGACAACTCTTTACGGGAAAGCCGCTTCCTCTCGATAACCTTCGAGGGCCCGCCGCCGTTTCTTCAGGTGAGGGCAACATCAGAGGGCCTTCAAAGGAGGGAAAAGATGAAAAAGTCAAGAATCCTCGCAGGATTGGCACTGGCGGCAGGGATGGCGGTCAGTGGCACTTCGACGCTCTCGGCCCAGGACTGGCGCGACATTCACCGCGACCAGCAGGATCTGCGGGCGGACTATCGCGACCTCGATCACGACTATGATCGTGTGAATCGCATGCGGGCGGATATCGCTCGCGACCGGGCGCGGCTGAATGAAGACATCCGCTGCGGACGCAACGGGGCCGCCGCCCGTGACTCCCAGGACCTGGCGCGCGACCAGCGGGCGCTCGACGCGCAGGTTCGTGACATCCGCCACGATCAAACCGATACCGCCCGCGACCGCCAGGACACCCGCCGCGACTTGCGGTAACAGGCCATCATCCTAAAGCCCGTCTGCGTTGGTCGAACAGCGCGCCACGATATCTTGGCCCACGCAGCCGGGCCCATTCAGTAATACCAGTCCCGGACCCGTACCACAATACCGGAGCCGGTCATTGCCTTCTCGAATGCCGTGACGTCCGCCCTGCTGTAATGGTACGGGTAGACGATCCTGGGACGGAATGTCCGCGCCGCTTCGGCCGCCTCCATCGGCGTCATGGTGTACCGGCTATCCATGGGAAGAAACGCCACCATAATGTCCTTGAGATCTTTCATTTCCGGTACAGCCTCGGTGTCTCCCGCGATATAGCAGCGCCCCGCTGAGGAAGCCAATACATACCCGTTGCCTTCGCCCTTTGGATGGTAGACCGAGCCCGGCGCAGGCCCGCGTTGCAGGTTGTACGCCGGGACGGCTTCGATGGTCCACTCTCCGAAGGCGCGGGTCTCGCCATTTCGGATGACTGCGGCACCCGCCAGACTGCGGCGAATCGTCTCCGGCCCAAGGAGAAGGGTTCCAGGCTTCTTCAGTTTGGCAATCATCTCCGGATCCAAGTGATCGGGATGCGCATGGGTGATGAGAATGAGGTCGGCCTGCGGGAGGCCGTCGTAGTTGCCTGCGCTCCAGGGGTCCACATGAATCACCTGGCCAAACGCTTCGATCATCAGGCTGGCGTGGTGGATGACGGTCAAACGCACCAGCCCTGCTTCGGTGCGCCCTTCGTCTACAGGCCGGTTTGGCTGGGAAAAGGCGGGCGCCACGGCCAATAGGGAAATCCAGAGGCGGTGCAGCGGCATACGAATCGTCCTCCGCATACCATGATAAGCAGCTCTTTTTGTATGCTGAGGCGCGAACTGAGCGTTAAAGTACTCTCTGCACGCAGTCCGTTCGCGCGAGCGGCCTCCGTTCCTGGCGAGATGGCGTTTCAGGATCTCGTCAATTATCCATACCTCCCGGCCAGCCACGCCGCTCTTCGCGCCAGGCCTTTCGCTCGCACGCCGAAGCTTTCGAATCGCGGGTCTTGCGTCTGACCGCGGTGGAAACGGCTGTAAATCTGTTGAATAATTACCGCCAGCTTGAAGACCCCGAGCACCTCGTAATACCCGATGTGCCGCACATCGCGGCCCGTCTTTTCGGCATACCGTTCCACGAGCTGATCGCGAGTGTACCACCCGGGTGCGGCCGTCAATGCCGGAATGCCCGCCACGCGCAGATCCGGATCCGTCGCCCAGACCCAATAGCAGAGCGTGAGACCGAGATCGGACAGCGGGTCGCCGATGGTGGTCATCTCCCAATCGAGCACGGCCTCCACGCGGCCCGGCGAATTGGCAGCCAGCATCACATTGTCGAGCTTGTAGTCGTTGTGGATCAGGGAAGGCGCGAGAGCCGGCGGCACTCGCGCGGCAAGCCAGCGCACCACCTCGTCCAATTCCGAAACCGCCTCGGTCTTGGCCCGCTCCCAGCGGTCCGCCCATCCGCGAACCTGGCGCTCCACGTAGCCTTCTGGCTTCCCGAACGACCGCACATCACCGGTCGAGGCATCGATGGCGTGCAGCCGCACCATCGTTTGCAGGAACGCCTCGCTGATCATTTCCGGATGGCCGGTCACACTCGCGATCGCGGGCGGGATTTCTTCGCGCAGCACCGTCCCGTGCCGCCGCTCCATGATGAAGAACGGCACGCCCAAGACCGCGGGATCGTCGCACATCAGGAAGGCCTCGGGAGCTTCCGGGAAATGCGGATGGACCGCTCGCAGCACGTGGTACTCCCGCACCATGTCGTGAGCTTTAGGCGCCACCGGTCCGAGGGGAGGACGCCGCAGCACGTAGTCGCGCCCGCCGATCCGGAGCAGGTACGTCAGATTCGAGTGGCCGTTCGGGAACTGCTCGAGCTGCATCGATCGTTCCGCACCTTCGATCCGGCCGCGCAGGTAGTCGCGCAGGGCGTCGAGCGGCAGGCTCTCGCCGGCCCGCATCGCAATGGTTTCGGAACGTGCTGCCATCGGCTCCCTCAGAAATAGGTGCGCACAAGCCATTCCGCGGCGATCGCGGGCTTGGCCTGGTTCTCGATCTCCACCACCACGCCCCAGGCGATTTCGATCCCGCCTTCTACGTCGCGAACGGCGTTGGGAGTGACCCGCGCCCGTATGCGGCTACCCGAAATTACCGGCGACGGAAAACGCAGCTTGTTGAAGCCGTAGTTCACGCGCAGTCTCGACTCGATCTCGACATTCACCGCCTGGCTCACCAGCGGCGTCATGAGCGCCACAGTTAGAAAGCCATGGGCCGCGGTGGCACCGAACGGCGATTCGCGCCGGGCGCGCTCCACGTCCACGTGGATCCACTGCGAGTCGCCGGAGAGCGCGGCGAAACGATCGATCAGTTCCTGCGTCACGGTGAACCACTGGCTGACGCCGGCTTCACTTCCGATGGATGCCTTGATTTCTTCAATCCGCATAAGAGGAACTTGGAGTCGCCAGAGCCTCTCGCCGGCGCATGTCCACCACGATGGTCTGCGCGCCGCAATACAACACGATCGCGAGCAGCATGGACAGCACCGGGATGATGAACATCGCCTGCTGGAGCCCGATGGCTTTGAAGGCCTCGGTGACCTGGGCCGCGCCGGCGGCCTCCGCCGCCCGATGGGCCATCAAGTCACTGAGCCTGCCGGTGAGCAGCGGCCCGAATGACGCGCCGCACAGGTACATGGCCATAAAATAGATCGCCATCGCGGTGCCGCGCATGGATGGCGGCACGATGTCCTGAATCGCGGAATAGACGAGGCCATAGTACGCGTTCAGCGTGCCGTACGCGAGCGTGATCAGAGCGATTGCCACCAGAACGCCGCCCGCACCAATGCCGAGATATCCGGCCGGCGCGCCCAGTGCCGAGATTGCGGCGGCAGCGAGCAGCCGGCCATTTTGGCGATCGTGGATGATGCGGTCTCCCCACCGGCCGGCGAGCAATCCGCCCGCGACGCCGCCAATGGCAAAGATGATCCCGGTGGCGATTCCCGATCGCGCCAGTGTGAGCCCGTGAATGCGGCTCAAGAATGCAGGCAGAAAGGTGCCGATGGCGTACATGTTGAAGTTGAGGAGCGCGCCCGAAGCGATGATCCACCACATGGTCGGGATCTTCAGGATGCGCCTCATGGAAGCCTTCGGCATGGCTTCGCGGAGCACCTCGGAGGCGCCGCGAGCCGGCTCCGCCAGCCGCAGCAGGACCGGAATCAGCACCACCGCCGGAACGGCCGCAAGCACCATGGCGATGCGCCATCCATAGGCCTGGGCGACCGGTCCGCTGAAGAAGTAGCTGAGCGCGCCGCCTACCGGCACGCCCAGCATGAACAGCGCCAGCGGCCGCGAGCGCCGGTGTGCCGGAAACAGATCGCCGATCCAACTCGTGGCGGCAGGGGCCACCACCGCTTCGCCTACGGCGAATCCCAGCCGGGAGCAGAGCAGCATGGTGTAATTCGCGGCCACGGCGGCCATCGCGGTGAGAGCGCTCCACACCAGCATGCCGCACGACAGGAGTTTCCTGCGGCTCCACCGGTCGGCCACGCGCCCCAGCGGCAATCCCACCAGGGCGTACAGCCAGATGAATGCGGAGCCCATCAGGCCCACCTGCGAATCGCTCAAGTGAAATTCCTTGCGGATCGGCTCGGTGAGTGCGCCAATAACGTGCCGGTCGTAGAAGTTGAGGATGTTAACGGCGACCAGAACGGCGAGTGCGGTGGTGGAACCCGTGGTCCGGTTCATGGCGAACTATCCTACCACACGGTCGGTAGGTCGCAGGCCTGTGATAATGTTCTTTTCCATGACGGCATTTCGAGCACGTGCGGCAAAGGACAAACTCGCGTGACCGGGGCGGAGTGTCTGCTGCAGACCCTGGCGGCCAACGGGGTGGATACCTGCTTCATGAATCCCGGCACGTCGGAGATGCACTTCGTCGCGGCGCTGGACCGGGCGCCGGACGTGCGTGGAGTGCTGTGCCTCTTCGAAGGTGTCTGCTCGGGCGCCGCAGATGGCTACGGCCGCATGCGCCGGAAGCCCGCGGCCACGCTGTTGCACCTTGGCCCCGGCCTCGCCAACGGGCTGGCGAACCTGCACAACGCGCGCAAGGCCAGAACCCCGATCGTCAACATCGTGGGCGAACACTCCACCCAGCACCTCCGCTACGACGCTCCGCTCTCGGCCGACATCGAAGCCTTCGCGCGGACAGTCTCCGGCTGGGTGCGCGTGGTGCGGGACGCGGCGGAGTTGGGAGCCGCAGCCACAGAGGCGGTTGGCGCCGCCACAACGCCTCCGGGCCAGGTGGCCACGCTGATCGTGCCGGCCGATCTGTCCTGGTCCGCAGCGCCGGGGCCGCCGCCTGCGATTCCGCGAGCCGCGCGGCCCATACCCTGCGTGGATCGCATTGAGGATGCCGCGCAGTTGGTGCGCTCGGAAGGGACGGCGCTGCTGCTGGGCGGATCCACCACCAACCCACGCGCCCTGGCTGCGGCCGGACGGGTCTCGGCGCACACCGGCGTGCGCATCCTGGCCGATCGCAATGCTCCGTGCCACTCATCGGGCCGCGGGCGATTTCACCCCACCACCGTGCCCTACTTCCCGGAGCCGGCGCTGGCACTGCTGGCCAACGTGCGGCATCTGATCCTGGTCGAGACGCAACCGCCGGTCTCCTTCTTCGGCTATCCGAATACGCCGAGCTATCTGCTGCCGCCGGAGAGCGCGGTCTCTGTCCTGGCCGAGCGCCACGAAGATGGTACGGCTGCGCTCGAGGCGCTGGTGGAAGCGTGCGGAGCCGCGCATGCGCCCATTCCTCTGGCCGCGCCGCGGGCGCTGCCGCCGATTGACGCTGGGCGCCTCACACTGGAGTCGATCGGAACCACACTCACCCACCGCCTCCCGGAGGACGCGATCCTGGCCGACGAGATGGTCTCGGCGAGCGCAGCGGTGGTACCCTACCTGTTGTGCGCCGCACCTCACGATCGCCTCCCCGTGACGGGCGGCTCGATCGGCCAGGGACTACCGGTGGCCGCCGGAGCCGCGTGCGCGTGCCCTGGCCGCAAGGTGATCGCGCTCGAGGCCGATGGCAGCGGCATGTACACGCCGCAGGCCCTGTGGACCATGGTGCGCGAGAAACTGGACGTGCTCACCGTGATCTTCGCCAACCGGCGATACCAGATTCTGGAGATCGAGATGCGCCGCACCGGAGCCGCGGCCTTCGGGAATCTCGCGCATGAGGCGATCGACATCAGCCGCCCGCCGCTCGATTGGGTACAACTCGCCGCGGGAATGGGTATGCCGGCCAGCCGTGCCGCCACGGGCGCCGAGTTCGACGCACAGTTCCGGGCCGCGATGGAACACCGCGGCCCTCACCTGATCGAAGCCATCGTGGGATAAGCCCTCAACGCCCCGTAAATACCGGCGCCCGCTTCTCCAGGAAGTACGCCACGCCTTCCTTGAAATCTTCGCACTGCAGGCTGGCACGCATCTCGAGGGTCGCGGTGTCGAGCGCCTGTCCCAGCGTCTGGAACATGGCGTCGTAGACCTGGCGCTTGATGACCCGCAGGGAGCGCGGGCTCACTTTGTCTGCCAGTTCGCTGGCATAGGCGTGAACGCCGTCCACGAATTTGTCCTGCGGGAATACCTGGTTGACGAGCCCCATGCGCAGCGCCTCCTGCGCGCCGATCATGCGCGCGGACAAGAGCAGATCGAGCGCGTTGGCGTGCCCGATCACTTTGGGAAGCAGCCAGGCAAGCCCGTACTCGGCGATCAGGCCGCGGCGCGCGAAGGCCGTTCCGAAGCGGGCTTCTTCGGACGCAAACCGCAAGTCACAGAACATGGCGATCACCAGGCCAAGCCCCACCGCCGGTCCGTTCACGGCGGCGATGATGGGCTTGGGTATGGCGGGAAAGTAGGAGTACTGGCGTTGGAAATCGGCCCCGGGACCATCACCGGCACTGCCGCCGCCGTTGGTCGTCGAGTCGGGCAGCGGGTGAGTGCCGCGCTCGGCGACACTTTGGAGCAGGCTCATGTCGGCGCCGGCGCAGAAGCCCCGGCCCGCTCCGGTCAGCACGATTATACGTACATCATCGTCGGCGCCGGCTTCCTGCAGCGCCTGCCGGACTTCCGCTTCCATGGTGCGGGTCCAGGCGTTGAGTTTGTCCGGCCGGTTGAGGGTGATGGTCGCGATGCGGCCGGAGACATGGTAGAAGATCTCTTGAGTGGGCATCGGGCACAATTGTATCTTTAACGCGTCGGAGCCGGGCAGGCTGGGTGCTCCGGTGCTGAACGCCTGTCCGTGAGTCAGTATCCCTTCTCTTTATCCACCACGTTCAGCAGCGGCTCCCCCGCAGCGAAACGCTTGAGGTTCTCGATGTACAAGGCTTCGTAGCGCGCGTTTTCTCCATCCGAGCGCCCGGCAATGTGCGGCGTGATGAGCACGTTGGGGAATTTCCAGAGCGGATGGTTCTTGGGAAGCGGCTCGGGATCGGTGACATCCAGGCCGGCGCCGGCCAGTTTCCTGCTGTCGAGCGCCTTTACCAAGGCATCCATGTCATAAATGCCCCCGCGCGAAACCGCGATGAAATAGGAGTTTGGTTTCATCAACTCGAATTCATGCGGTCCCATCATTTTGCGGCTCTTCGGAGTGAGCGGCGCCGAGAGGAAAACCACGTCTGCCTCCGGCAGCACGGAGTCCAGCCGGTCGGGAGCCACGGTCCGCGCGAGGTAGGTGTTGTACGGCATGTCCTTGGGGTCCACCCCAATCACCGTCATGCCGGAGGCGTTCAGACGCAGCGCAATTTGGGTCCCGATGCCGCCCACCCCCACGATGACCGCCGTCTTACCGCGCAGTTCGATGGGGTTGAAGTTTTTCTGGTTCCAATCCTGGCTTCCGCCACGCGCCGCGATGGCGATACCCCGCGTGAGCCCCAACAGCAGGCCGAGCGCGTGGTCGGCGATTTCCGGGCCTTGCAGGATTTTGTTGTTCGTGAGGACAATCTTGCTCTGCGCGAATCCCGGCAGGAACGTGAAGGCCTCCACCCCGGCGCTCTCCGACTGGATCCACTTCAGCTTGGGGGCGCCGCCGATCAATTTGAGATCGAACGGGCCGATCACACCGTCCGCGTCCGCCAGTTGGGCTGCAACCTGGGAGCGGTCTCCTTCGATTAACGTGACGTTGGGAACTGCGGCCTGCATACGCAAGAAGGCCTCGTGGCCCAGACGGGAGAGAACCAGAACCTTCAGGTTCTGCGCGGCCAATCCGGAGGCAAGGAGGAGGCCGCCCGACAGGAGGGAAAGAAGCTTGCTGGTCATCAGTCTGGCAGGCTCAATTTAAGAGCCTAAACTCCAAAATCATTATAACTGCGATCCGCGGCTCAAATATGGGGCTGTGAGCCGATCCCCCGGAAGCTTCTGACCCGGATCGTACCCCGCGCCTTTCGAACCGTGCGAACATAGCCCCATGTTGCGTCGATTTGCGATTGCCATCCCGCTTGCCGCCGGCCTGGTGCTTTTGGGAGCGAGATCGGGCCCCGTTCCGGCGCGGGCTTGGAACGCCATCACTGCAGAGGGACTCCTCAAACACATCAGGGTCCTCGCCTCCGACGAGTTCGAAGGCCGCGCGCCCGCGACTCCCGGTGAACAGAAGACCGTCAACTATCTCGTCAGCGCCTGCCGGGCCATGAAGTTGTCGCCAGGCAGTCCCGACGGTACATATATACAAAAGGTCGCGCTGTGGGGGATCACGGCAGGCGGAGGCGAAATCTCGATAGAATCGGGCGGCGCACCATTCCCACTGACTGCGCAGGATTACCGCGTCTCATCTTCGCAGCCGAAGTCTTCGATCGAGATTCCGGAATCGCCGATCGTTTTCGCAGGCTACGGAATCGTCGCACCGGAATACGCCTGGGACGACTACAAGAGCCTCGACGTCCAGGGCAAAGCAGTCGTGATTCTGGCGGGTGATCCGCCCATTCCGGACCCTCACGATCCTTCGAAACTCGATCCCAAGATGTTCCTGGGCGCGGAGCTTTCCTTTTACGGCAGGCCCGGATCGAAGGCCGATCTCGCGCATGTGCGCGGCGCCACGGCAGTCATCACGTTGCAAGGAGGTCCCGCCGGCCGCGGCCCCACGCGTCCACCGGGGGCGAACGCAGGTCCCAATCGATTCATTCTGCGCGAATCGATGATGGTTCGAGATGCTTCGTCCACCGGGCACATCGACGCCACCATTTCGCTGAATCGCGAGAAGGCCGTGGAACTGTTCGCTGCTTCGGGACTCGATCTGAACGCGCTCGCAGAATCCGCGCTTTCCCGCGACTTCAAGCCGGTGGAGCTAAAGGCCTCCATCTCGGGAAAGGTGCATAACGAGGTGCGTGAGATCGAGTCGGCGAACGTAGTGGCCAAGCTCGAAGGCAGCGATCTGGCGCTGCGCAATGAGTACGTGATTTACTCGGGCCACTGGGACCACCTCGGGCGCCAGGGCGACAACATCTTCCATGGCGCGAGCGACAACGCTTCCGGTACGGCGGGGGTGCTGGAACTGGCGCATGCGTTTACCCAACTGCCCGTTCCGCCGAAGCGCACGGTGGTTTTCCTGTGGACCACCGCGGAAGAGCGGGGCCTGCTCGGCGCCAGGTATTACGTGCAGCATCCGCTCTACCCGTTGGCGAACACCGCGGCCAACATCAACCTGGACTACTTCAGCAACTGGGGGTGGGGACGGACCAGGGATTTCAGCATCCTGGGTATGGGCATGAGCTCGCTGGACGATCTGACCAGGGAGGCCGTGGCCCGGCAAGGCCGGGTGGTTACGGGCGACACCGACCCGGTCGAGGGCTTTTACTGGCGTTCGGACCACGTCGAGTTCGCGATGGGCGGTGTGCCTTCGCTCGCGTCCAGCCCGGGCATCGACTTCGTGGGCAAGCCTGCCGAATACGGCGATCGCAAACGGCAGGAGTACATCCGCAACGACTACCACAAGCCGACCGACCAGATAAAGCCCGACTGGGATCTGGCCGGCGCCGTGCAAGATCTGCAAATTCTGCTGGAGGTGGGCTACCGCGTGGCGCAAGCGCCCGCCCGTCCCGTGTGGACCAATCGTCCACCATACATGCATAACCCGTACGCCGGGAAATAGCGGGCGGATCAGATCGCGCGCCGCTGCAGCTTGCTCTCCAGTTCGGCGTGGTCCAACACAAACCAGATATCGTCACCACGATTGGCCTCGTTCACGAAGGCCTGGAACGCGGAACTGCCGGACACATACCCTGAGATATCTCCGACGATGACCAGGCGGCAGTGGTACTGTACGAATTTCTGAACGATCTCACCCGCCACGCGTGTCCGAAGGCGGAAGAAATCAGGCTCAAACCGTTCTACCGGAACCACGATCACGCGTGCGCCGCCTCCCAGAGCCTCGCCGATCAATTCGACCGCATCACGGTCGTTCCGCAGCGTCTTTCCTTCGCATGTGCATTCATGGACTCGCATCCGGTGAGAATCATACGTACTTTCGGCCATCGTTTTTTCGAGTATCGGCTAAACGGCGGGCTCTTGTCATCCTGGCGCCTATCGTTCGCGGTACTCCGTAAATACGTACCCCTGGTCCTTTCGCGCGATGTGGCACTGGTGACAAGTCTCGCGCATTTTGGCGTCGAGCTTATCCGTCCGGCTCTCGTCATCGAAGGTTCCGTATCCCCAACCTCCGGTTGAAGCGTAGCGCCGGCTGTCTTTCACCATGACGCCGACCAACCGGCGCTGACCCTCTTTCGCGCCGCCGGTGGAGGTGGACAGCCACTCCAGCATCTCCTCGGCAAAGATTGCTCCGTCGGGATACGAGCCCGTGCGCAGGCCCTCCATTCCCTTGTCGTTCGCGTAGAAGTGAAACAGTCCCGCGGTGCACGGCTTCTCGCACGGCTTCTTCGCAAATGCGTCGAAGGTCGGCGGCACCAATGAACTGTGGAGGAAAGTCCAGTGCCGGTACCCGTCGGGATACGGCGTGCCGTCCCCCGCCGGTGTGAGGGAGCCAAACACGAGATCGCGATCCTTCTGCTTCGAGTGGCAGGTATAGCACTGCAGCCGATCTTTCGCGGATAGGCGGGCGTTTTTGCTGTCGAACGTTTCAAATCCCCAACCGCCGGTCTCCTGGTACAGCCGGTCGTCTTTCACCATGACGTCCAGCGCGCTGCGCTCGCCCTCTTTGAGGACGCCTTTGGAGTCGCCTTCGCCGGGTATCGTGCGGAGCGTCTCGCGAACCAGCACGGAACCGTTCGGGAACCTGCCGGCACCGTACGCTTCAACCGCCTGCGGGTTGGCATAGAAGTGAAAAATCTTACCTCCCTCGCTGGCGAACGACTTGTGTTCGGGGCCGATCACCACCGACTTGATGTGGCGCCACGCCCGGTAGCCATCCGGAAACGGAACATCCGGCGCCTTCTCCCCAGCGGTGACCTTTAGCACCACCACCGGCAAAACTCCAGACCCAACAGCAACCAGGCAGATCCACTTGTTGATTCTCATTTGTCCCTCCTTGGTCGTGCCGGCCAGCGGCACGTAACCCGATTGTGAGGCCCTCACCGCGGCGGGGATACGGCTTTTTGACAAGCTGGCCCTGCGAAATGCCAGAGCGGCGCCGGCGCGCGACGAATGTTCGCGGCGGCCGCAAACGTGCGGTTCCTGGATCCCCCGGAATCGCCGGTCAACGAAAACGCCCCGTCCATCAAATCGTCCTTACGGTTCCGCCCGTATCCGTACCAGAATGGAAGTAACCGGATGCTGCGAATGCCCTCGTCTGCGATCGGAAGATGGGTGAAGTACTGGCTCGCCTGGACCGGCGCCGGACTCTTTTACATCACCCAGGCCTTTATGACGCAGCTTTCGCGCAGCGAAGCGATTCCCTGGCGGAACATCGTGGTGGGCTGGATGGCCGCCATGTACATTTGCGTGCCGTTCACCCCCGCCATCCTGTGGTTGGGCCGGCGTTGGGCCGTGGAAGAGGGCAATCACACGCGGCAGATCGCGTTTCACTTCTGCGCCTCGATCCTCTTCGCGCTGGTATCGACCGCCCTGGAAGTGCCGGTGCTGGTCGCACTCGGTATGGCGCCGGCTTTGGGGGGCCCCAGATCGTTCGTCCTGGATTTCTGGTATCTTCTGCCGTACGACCTGCACGGAGGCGTCATCCGATACTGGGCGGTGGTCGGCTTGCAGGCGCTCTTCCGATCGAATCGGGAGGCTCGGCGGCGCGAGCGCGAAGCTCTGGAGCTGAAGTTTCACTCGGCACAACTGGCGCAGCAGTTGACCGCGTCGCAACTGAGCGCCTTGAAGATGCAAATGCATCCGCACTTCCTGTTCAACACGCTGGGTGCCATCATGGTGCTGGTGCGCCAGCAGAAGGGGCGCGAGGCGGAAGCGATGCTCAGCCGCCTGAGCGATCTGCTGCGGCATTCACTGGATGACGTGGACGCGCAGGAAGTTCCGCTTTGGCGCGAGCTCGATTTTCTGCGGCTCTATCTGTCGATCGAACAGGTTCGCTTCGAGGACCGGCTGCGCGTCCGCATCGATGCGGGTCCGGAGGTTGCCAACGCACTGGTGCCTCACATGGCTCTTCAGCCAATCGTGGAGAACGCGGTGCGGCACGGACTGGGCCAAAGCGAGGAGCCTGTGCTCATTCACGTCAGCGTCTCGAAAGAGAACAGCCACATTACCTTGACGGTGACCGATGATGGACCGGGATGCCCACCCGTCTTCCAGGAAAAAGGCATCGGACTCAACAACACCAGGAGTCGCCTGAACCGGCTATACGGCGCCCAGGCCGGGTTTTCGGTGGAGAACCGGGTTCCCCGGGGAGTCCGGGTGACGATGACCGTGCCGTATCGCACCGGGACGGCGGAGGACGACGAATGCGCTTGAGAGTCCTGGTCGCCGATGACGAGCCACTCGCGCGCGAGGGCATCAAATTAATGCTCGGCGGCGATTCGCAAGTGATTGAGGCCCGCAATGGAAGGGAAGCGGTAATCAAGATCCGCGACGAAAAGCCGGACCTGGTATTGCTGGACGTCCAGATGCCGCGGATGGACGGTTTCGCCGTCGTCGAAGCAGTCGGCGCAGACAAGATGCCGGCCGTGATCTTCGTAACCGCGCACGACCAGTACGCGATTCGCGCGTTCGAAATCAGCGCCGTCGATTATCTGCTCAAGCCGGTAACGGAGGAACGCTTCCGGACGGCATTCGAACGGGCCAGGAATCGAGTCCGCGCGGCTCCGCCGGACGAATCAACCCGCCAGATGATGACGGTCCTCGACGCCATCGCAAATCCGCGGCGGTATCTCTCGCGGCTTGCGATCCGGTCGGACGACCGCACGATATTCCTGGCGATCGATGACGTGGAATGGATTGAGGCGGCGCAGAACTACGTGCTCGTACACGCGGGCCAGGCCGCGCACATGCTGCATGTGCCGATGAATACGATGGAGGCGTCGCTCGATCCGGAGCGCTTCGTGCGCATCCACCGCTCCTACATCGTCAATCTGCAACGGGTCCGGCAGTTGTGGTCCCTGCCGCATGGACAATGTATTCTGGAACTGGCCTCGGGGGAACGGCTGCAATCGGGCCGTACCTATCGAGATAAGATCTGGAACTTGCTGTCCAACCCCTTCTGAGCGCGCCGGTCAATCCGAATGCAGCGCAAGCATCGGATCGATCCGGGACGCTCTCCAGGCGGGTATGTACCCGGCAACGACCGCGACTGCGGCCAGCAGCGTTCCCATACCGACAAAGGTGACCGGATCGCCGGACGTCACGCCAAATAACAGGCTCCCCAACGCGCTCGACAGAACCCGGGCCGCTGCCATTCCCAACACGAGACCGATGGAGGCCAATCCAAGTGTCCGGAGCACGATGCGGCTTTGCACGTCGACAGGTGACGCTCCCAGCGCCATACGAATTCCAATTTCCTGCACTTGCTGACTCACCGAAAACGAGATTACGGCGTAAATCCCCAGCGAAGCGAGCACCAGGGCGAAAGCCGCGAATCCAGCCAGCAAGAGCACCAGAAACCGGCGCGGCGAAACCGCCTTATCGACCAGGTCGCGGAGGGTTTGAAACTCGGCGACCGGCAGGTTGGGATCGATCGGCCGAAGAGCCGCCCGAATTCCCGCCGCCAGGCTATCCGGTGGCAGCGCGGTTCGGACCACCAGTTGCATGGCCGCGTAGTCTCCGGTTTGCCGCATCGGCAGATACATTTCCAACCCGCTCGCCTGTTCGACAGCGGCGTGATGGACGTCGGCGACGACTCCGACCACCCGCCGGCCCCCGTCCTGGGTGATGGATTGTCCGAGTGGATCCAGGCCAGGCCAGAGCGTCCGGGCCAGCGTCTCATTGACTACCACAACGCGTTCGCTGGATGCCCGATCCCTCTCCGTGAATTCCCTGCCGGCCCGCAATGGAATTCCGACCGCCTCGAAATACCCGTCGCTCACGACGCGAACGAATGCCTCCGGTTGGTGGCCCTTCGGGTAAACCTGTCCCGTCCCCGAGATGCCCCACGACCGGTCTTCGCGCAGAGGGAGGACGTCGGCAATCCCCGCCGCCACAATGCCGGGCACCGACCGGGCACGGTGCAGCATGTCGTCGATAAACGCGTTCTGCTGCGGGAGGCTCGGGATCCGAAAGCTCGGGTCAATCCTGAGCGCCGCTGCACGCTCCGGCTGAAATCCCAGGTTCACATCGAGGACGCGCAGAAAACTGTGAATCAGCAGCCCGGCGCCGACCAGCAGGATGCAGGCGAAGGCGAGTTCGGCAACCACCAGTCCGTCGCGGATCCAGGCATTCCGTTTGCCGCCGCTCGACCCGCGGCTGGCATCTTGCAGCTCTGCACAAAGAGAGAGCGATGAGACCCGCAGCGCCGGGAGCAGTCCAAAGAGCACGCCGGAACCTGCTGCCGCCAACAAGGTGAAGAGAAGCGCGCTCTCATCGATGCGAATGCTTTCCAGTAATGGAAGGTTAAAAGCATGGAGATGCGCCAGCGTACGGGTACCCGCCATTGCGAGAATGAGTCCAAATGCCGCACCGCAACAGGAGAGCGCCACGCTCTCCGTCAGCATCTGGCGCAGCAGTCGCGAACGGCCCGCTCCCAACGCGGCCCGCATCGCCATTTCCTTTTGCCGCCTGCCCAACCGCGCGAGTTGCAGATTCGAGAGGTTCGCGCACACAATCAACATCACTACACCTACCGCGCAGGCCAGCACGAACAGGGCCGGAATCACCCGGCCGCTCACGTGCTGTGACAGCGGCGTCAGGAGTGGAGTGATGCCGTTCCGCTCCGGATGCTGGCTCTCCAGTTGTTTTCCCAGGAGAGTAAGTTCAGCCTGCGCACCCTGCACGGTAGTGCCGGGCTTCAACCTGCCAATGACAGGCATGGTGTTTCCCCGCGGCTTGTTTTGGTCGTTCAGAGGCCAGGGGATAAAGATATCGACCGTCGTGCCCGGGGCAAAGACGCTCGCGAAATCAAAGGACGTGGGCAGCACGCCCACCACCGTCACGGGCTGGTTGTTCAAGATCAGCTTCCGGCCCACTAAATTGCGGTCTGAATCAAACCGCCGCCGCCAAAAGCTGTAGCTCAAGAGCATAGCCGTCGGAGCCGAATACCTCCCCTGGCATTCCTCAGGGGTGAAGGATCTTCCGAGTGCAGGTTCCACACCCAGCAGTGCGAACAAGTTTCCGGTCACGGGAACGCTGGTCAGACGCTCGGGCTCGCCCACTCCGGTGAGTTCCTTGTCGCCCGGGCGGTAGTACCCGGACCAACCTGCCAGGTCCTCGAACGACCGGTTCAACTCCCGGAGGTCCGAATAGTGTTCGGCCTGCGTGGTGTAGTTCTCGCCGTTGGAGATCCACACCAGCCGCCCCGGATCGCGGAACGGGAGCGGGCGCCAGAGCATGGCATTGACCACGCTGAACACGGTGGAACTGGCTCCGATACCGAGACCGGCAATGAGAATCGTAAACGCCGTAAATCCGGCATCGCGCCGCATTCCGCGGATCGAGTGGCGCAAATCCTGTGTCAGATCGCTGATCCAGCGCGCGATCCAGGCGGCGCGGGATTCTTCCGATTGTTGTGTCATGTTGCCAAACTTCCTGTGCGCCAGGGCGCGGGCTTTCGGCTCCGGCACGCCTTGCGCGGTCAGATCCTCAACCATGGACTCGATGTGGAACGCCATCTCCTCCCACAGCAGGCGATTCCTTTCGCTGTGGTCGAGCCAGTAGCGCAAACGGCGTCGAAAACGCTTCCAACTCGAGCGGGCCTGCATGCGCTCTCCGTCCGATCAGGCGAACCCCATGATTCGGGCTACGGCTCCGGTTACCCGGCGGTAACGAGCGGACTCGTCCGCCAGATGTTTGCGGCCGTCGGGAGTCAGCTTATAGAAGCGGGCGCGCCGGTTGTTGGCCGACAGGCCCCACTCCCCCTCGATCCAGCCGTTCAGTTCGAGGCGCTGGAGAGCGGGATAAAGCGATCCTTCTTCAACCCGCAGCAGGTCGTCGGACAATTGCTGAATCAATTGCGCGATGGCGTACCCGTGCAAATGGCCGCGTAGCAGTATCTTCAGAACCAACATATCCAGCGTGCCGGGCAGGAGGTCGGTCCTGGCTTTGTCCGTTCCCATAGACAGCCTGATTATAGAACGCTGGAAACGTCCGTTGGTTAGCCCAAAACGACGACTTTTTCTATCAGGGGGTCTTTGGGAAGAGAAGGCATGTCACCCGGCATGCAGAGCCATGCTAAGGTGTCAAACACCATGAAGGCGTCGTTGCTTTATCGCATCTCGGCAATTCTCATGCTGCTTTGGTCGGCCGGCCATACCTTGGGCTTCCGTCAAGTGGATCCCACTTGGGGTGTGGAATCACTGGTGCAGTCGATGAAAACCATCCACTTCAACGCCAACGGGTCCGATTGCACGTACTGGAATTTCTTCGTAGGCTTCGGGCTGTTCGTCACGGTGTTGATGGTATTTGCTTCCATCGTCGCCTGGCAATTCGGGAGCCTGCCATCTGAGACCCTCGCGTCCATGCGCGTCAGCACGTGGGGGTTTGTGGTTTGCTTTATCGTGGTCGCGTACCTCAGTTGGCGTTACTTCTTCATCATCCCGGTAGTGTTTTCGGTGGTGATTCTTTTCTGCCTCGGGGGTGCGGCCTGGCTTTCCCGCAGCCAACGGTGACCGGCTCGATGGGATTGGCGCAGCACGGCAGCCCCGAATACCCTTCGCCGCCAGCGACACTGTGCGAGTGCCCGCGCCACATCGTCCGGCGAGCGGGTTTTCTTACCGTTCGAGCGCGCCGGCGAGTTCGGGGATCTCCGAGATCTCGTGCCACTCGTGGGGAATGCCACGCATCAGTAAGGCGCAATCGAAGTGCACGGAGCCGGGCGGAAACTGCCGTTCGTCCTGAAAGAAGGCTGACGACCAGCGGGTAATCCGCAACGGGGACATGTTCCATTCGAGCGTCTGGAGCCGCAGCCCGTCCAGACGGCCGGAGCGAAGCGAGCAGGAAAAGCCGCAATCGCCCCGGCGGAAGAATTCCGCGGCGTCCTCGAACCGCGGAAAAACCGAGCCCGCGTCCCACTCCGCGGTATGAGCGGCTTCCAGTTGGATGTCGGCGAGCCCGTCCCTGGTCTTCACGTTCATGGAGATTCCGCCGTCCGTCTCCTCGATGTCGAAATGTCCGTGGTGTTGAACTCCCGGAAACAGGCGGCCCCCGAGGAGACTGACGAGACACTGGTCGGTCTCGCGCCGCCAGACGAAGACCCCGTCCTCCAAGCCGTGGCTGCCGGGATAGCGAATGGCCACCCTGTGGGCCATATTCTCGGAAGAGAGGCCGAGCCCGCCTGGAAAGCCCTTGGGGCGCAACTGCTCCATCCCGATCAGGCAGACGCCTACGATTGCGTGGCCATCGAAGGGAAGTACTTCGAGCGGCGGCGGCAACAGCGCGGCGACCGCAGCCGGGTCCGCGCGAAAATTCAGCAGAACCCGCCGGCGAATGATGCCTTCCAGGGTCGGCAGCACCTCAAGAGGATAGCAGCAGCCGCCCCGGAAAGATACCAACGTCAGCACTCCGCTGCGATTACAATTAAATTTCCGATGGACCCATCCGCGCAATACGCACTCGAAGCCGCGGCGCTCGGCGCTTCCGCGTCATTCATGGCGTGGTCCGTCCGCGGACGTTCGGCGACGCTCTTCGGCCAATCCGTCTGGCGCGGACCGGGTGCCCGCCGCGCCATCGCCCTCACATTCGACGATGGTCCGAGTGAAGGCACGCCGCTGATTCTCGAGATTCTGGAGCGCTACCGGGTCCCGGCGACCTTCTTCCAGTGTGGCGTCAATGTGGAACGGTTGCCGGAACTGGCGCGCGCCGTCCGCCAGGCCGGACACGACATCGGCAACCACAGCCACACCCATCCGCTCCTGTGCTTTCGCTCGCCTGCCTTCATGGAAGAAGACCTTCGGCGCGCCCAGGAGTCCATCGAAGACCACACGGGCTGCCGGCCCGAATTCTTCCGGGCGCCGTTCGGGGTGCGGTGGTTCGGCATCGGAGGCGTGCAGCGGCGCCTGAACCTCACCGGCGTGATGTGGACGATTATCGGCTATGATTGGAATCGGAAGCCGGATCGGGTAGTGGAACGATTCAACCGCGTCTCCAACGGCGCGATCCTGGCCCTCCACGATGGGCGCGAACTGCGTGCCAGGCCGGATATCGGGGTAACAGTGGAAGCGGTCCGGCGCCTGGTCCCGATGCTTCTGGACCAGGGGTACCAGTTCGAAACGGTTAGCCGATTACTATGTCCGATGAATTGATCCAACGGGTGTTGAAGGCGATTGCGACTTCCAAGCGGATTCCCCTGGAAACGGTTACGATCGACAGCGAGTTCCAGCAACTCGGAATCGACTCCATGGACGCGGTGGAGATTCTGTTCGCCCTGGAGAACGAGTTCGATATCAGCATTCCGGATGACGAGGTCCGCAGCGTGCGCAACGTGCGCCAGATGTGCGAGGGTGTCGCGAAGCTGGTGGCCGCCAAGGCCGGCGCGGGCGCCAAACCATAACGATGAGACGCGTGGCGATCACCGGCGTGGGCGCCATCAGCGCTCTCGGCCGGAATGCTGCGGAGTTCGCGGAATCGCTGCGGCAGGGCCGCTCCGGGATCGGTCCCATCGAATCGGCGGACGTCTCCCAAGTGCGATTCCAGAACGGCGCGGAAGTGAAGGGCTACACCCACCAGCCCTACTTTGACGACCGCCGCGCCGACTTCCTCGATCGCTTCGCGCAGTTCGCCGTGATCGCCGCGCGCGAGGCGGCCGCCTCCGCGGGAATCGAGTGGACACCGGAGCTTCGGGAGACCGCCGCGATTGTCACGGGATCCTGCGTGGGCGGGCAGAGCACCGAAGACATCGGTTTCCACGAGGTCTATAAGATGGGGCACAATCGCGTGCACCCTCTGACAATTCCGAAGACCATGGCCAACGCGGGGGCGAGCCACATGTCCATGGAATTCGGCATCACGGGCCCCAGTTTCACCATTTCGACGGCCTGCTCGTCGGCTGGGCACGCGATTGGCCAGGCGTATTGGATGGTGCGAAGCGGCATGACGGATCTCGCCTTGACCGGCGGCAGCGAGGCGCCTTTCAGCTTCGGAATCCTCAAGGCCTGGGAGGCGATGCGCGTGGTCTCGCCGGACACCTGCCGACCCTTCTCGAAGGACCGGCGCGGGATGATTTTGGGCGAGGGGGCCGCGATGTTCGTGCTCGAGCCTCTGGAGGCAGCGCGCGCACGCGGCGCCCGGATTCACGCCGAGATCGTGGGCTTCGGGATGTCCGCCGACGCCTGTCACATCACGCAGCCATCTTCGGAAGGCGCGGCCCGGGCGATGCGCGCGGTGTTGCGCGATTCCGCCCTCGCGCCCGAACAGATCGGCTACATCAACGCGCACGGCACCGCCACCCCAGCCAACGACACCACCGAGACGGCTGCGATCCGGGCAGTCTTCGGACCACACGCCGGCCGGCTGGCGGTGAGTTCCACCAAATCCATGCACGGCCACGGACTCGGCGCAGCCGCGGCGCTCGAATGTCTTGCTACGGTTCTGGCTTTGCGGGACGGGATCCTGCCACCCACCGCCAATTTCACCGGGCCCGACCCCGAGTGCGATCTGGACGTGATTCCGAATCAGGCACGCTGCGCGCAGGTGGAGTACGCGATCTCGAATTCGTTCGCGTTCGGCGGATTGAACGCCGTTTTGGCGCTGCGCCGGGGGTAGCGGCGTGTCCTTTCCGTAAGAACCCTTGACTCCGTCTGGCCTCGGCCATTAAAGTCGGTCTTTACGAGGGAGGAGGGCCAACGATGCCAAGGCGGGCGACAATGTTGCGGGCTGTACGCGCGTGTCTCCACGAGTGACCGGCAGACGCGGGAGGTGTTCCAGTGAAAATCAGCCAGCTCCATGGAACAGTACATTCACACCCTCATTTCGGTTGATTCCGACTTTGTTCCGGATCCGGCTCAGGTTGCCAGCTTCTTTGATGAGCTTGTATCGCAGTTCAAATTCAGTCCGATATCCGACCGTCGCCGTTGGCTTCCGGGGCTGCTTGTTGCAAGGCCCTCGGAAGGGCTGCGTTTGAGCCCCGAGAGGTTCGAGGACATCCCAGCCTTGATTGAGGGCTCTCAGCACTACACCGTGACGCAGTCCGGCCAGTGGGGTATAAAAGACCGGCCTGTGGTTCTTTTTAAAACGGATGGTGTTCCGTACCAGGAGAATTACACCTGTATCGTTGGTTGTGAGCTTCGACCAGAATCGGTCTCGACGTCGGCGTGGGATCTCGAGGCGGGCCCCAATAGACGCAACATTCCGGCGTTCGGCTCACCCTGTAAGAACGAAAACAGGAACGGCATTTTTCCGAATCCTTGGACCGGGGATGCAATAGAGGTTGCAGATGCGGGTTGTGCCCGGTTCTGGGTCGAGTTCGAGTTTGGCAAGTTTCTCTATCCTGGTGTCAACAACAGTCTTGAAGTCCTGAATCCCTCAATGGTTTTAGCGGCCGAGCAATGCTTCCGCACGAAGTTCGCACAAGGCTGCCGATTCCGGTAGATGTTCAGATGTTCACATCGAACGGTACGCCCGTGCGAGATGGGTAGCCTCACTCGTCCGCCCTTCGACGGCTCCGCGAGCGCCGCCACACGTAACCGCAGAGGCTTAAGAACAGGACTGCGGATACAGATTGCGAAACGGCTTCATTGCCATAAAAAGGACTCTGTACCCAGTCTTCGGAGAACTTCGGAATCAGCCGGCACCCCGCGCCGAACACGCCGCCCAGAGCGCCCCCGGCCATCAGACCGGAAGCGATGATGACGCCCCGTTCACGAGTCTCGCTCTCACGCTTGCCGAGGTAATGCGCCAGAACGCCACCCACCAGCGCCGGCGTATTCAGTTCGAGCGGCAGGTACATCCCCAGCGCGAAGATCAGCGCCGGCACCTGCAGCATTTCCATTACTACTGCAATCGCCGCTCCCGCTCCGAACAGCAGGTAGGCCACAGGCTGGCGGCTCATGAAGCCCTCCACCAGGGCTTTCATGATAGACGCCTGGGGCGACGCCAGCACCACCCGTGTGTCTCCTGGCGCAGCCTCACCAAATTGAAACGCGCGCGCCAGCATTACGATGGTGAGGCCCACGGCGGCGGAGGCCGCAATTACGCCCAGGAATTTCACCTTTTCCTGCGCCGCGGGGGTGGAGCCGAGCCAGTATCCGGTCTTGAGATCGGTGATGGCCTGCCCGGAAACCGAAAGCGCGGTGCACACCATTCCGGCCAGAGCCATCACGAAGAACATGCCGGTGGTGCCGGAGAGGCCGAAGCGCAGCAGCACTACCGACGAGATGATGATCGTCAGCATCGTCATGCCGGACACCGGATTTCGCGCCGTGGTGGCGATGGCGTTGGCGGCCACCGACGTGAAGAAGAACGAGAAGATCAGAGTCAACCCCACGCCCACCAGGATCGCGACAGGCTGGCTCGACAGCCGTCCCAGAAAAATGCCCACCGCGACGCTACTGATGGCGATGCCCACCAGGATGCTCAGGATCGGGATGTCGCGGTCGGTGCGCTCCGGACCGGTGGCGGTTGTGCCTCCATCCCGCCGGAAAGCGTGCAACGCCACTCCGAACGAGCCGGTCACGATGCGCAGCGATTTCAAGATTCCGAAGATCCCGGCGGTAGCAATGGCCCCCACCCCCACAAACCGGACGTAACCGCGGAAAATCTGCGCGGCGGTCATCTGCGCGATGGGCACCGCCGCCGGGTAGACCGCGCGATCGGTGATGCGATCGCCAATCATCCAGATCAGCGGCACCAGCACCAGGTTCGAGAGCACACCACCGGCGCAAAGGATCAGCGAGCTGCGGAGCCCCATTACGTACCCGAGTCCCAGGATAAAGGCGCTGGCATCGAGGCTCAGGGCCATCTTGGCGCGGTCCGCGAGTGACTTGACGGGCGCGGCGAACTGGAAATCCAGGACTTCCTTCCAGACATGGAACGTGGTCACGAAGAAGTCATAGACGGCCGCAATTGCGGTGGCTTCCAGCAACAGCTTGGCCTGGGAGCCGCCTTTCTCGCCGGTGACCAGCACCTCCGTAATCGCGGTAGCCTCCGGATACGGCAGCTTTCCGTGCATCTCGCGCACGAAGTAGCGCCGCAGAGGAATCAGAAACAGGACCCCCAGGCAGCCGCCCGCCAGGCAGATGAAGATAGTCTGCGCGGGGTGCGGATCCAGCTTCAGGATGTAGAGCGCCGGAAGCGTGAAGATGGCGCCGGCCACGATGGAGCCCGCGAGTCCACCGATCCCCGTGACGATCACATTCTCGAGCAGGCTCGAGCGGCGCGGGTAAAGGCGCGCCAGCCCGATGGTGAGGATCGAGATCGGGATGGCTGCCTCCATCACCTGGCCCACCTTCAGTCCCGAATAGGCGGACGCGATCGTAAAGATGACGCACAGCAGGAGTCCCCATCCCACCGAGCGCGGCGTCAACTCGGGCAGTGTGGCGGCCGCGGGCACGAGTGGTGTGTACTCGGTCCCGGGCGGGAGCGGGGAGTAGGCGTTTTCGGGTATGGCCTTGGTTTGGACAGCGGATGGCATGGGCGTACTCCGCAAGGACGTTGAGAACCCGTATCGTACTATCTTTCAGGCGAGGCCGCAGACGGAATGCGTATGCCCGATACGCTGAAAAGGATCGGAGACGCGGCTTTCAAGATGATTCGAAACGCAATGTGACCAGCCGATGACCAGGGTTATTGCATCGCAGTTAACCTTTGAGAGGTTACATGCTTCCTAAAACCCCTGATAATAGTAATGCTCTAGGGCCCCCGGAGTTTATTTCTCAACTCTTCGGCGAAGTGAGGTCTATCGTAAGCAATGGAACCGGTTCTTTTTGTAGTTCTGTCAACGGCTGTTGGCACCATCGTAGGCGTGGCTTGTGCCGCCATCATGATGCGCCGCGGGCGCGCGCCTGTTGCTGAAACCAAGGTGTCACCGCAGAATCTGGCGGCGGTGGTCGCCGCGCCTGCCGTCACCATCGACGACGTGCGGAAACTGCTCGCCGAGCGGGATCAGACGCTGCAGCAATGCCGGGACGACCTGGAGAAGAAACACCAGCAACTCGAAGCGGCCAACGCAGCCGCCGAGAGTGCCGTGTCGGGCCGTGCGGAGTACGAGCAGCGAATCCAGGACCTGACCGGTCACATCAGCGAGCTGAACGGGCGGCTGCTGGCGTTTGCCGCCAAAGAAGACGAAGGCAGCGCCGTGATCGAGCAAACCGGCCGCCAGGTGATCGCACTCACTTCGCAGCTCGATTCTGAGAAGCGACAGAACTACGAGTTGACCGAGCAGATCGCGCGTCTGAGTTCCGAACTGGGCCGGTATAAGTCCACCGGCGCCGAGGCGGTGACGCAACTCGAAGCCAACCTTCAAGTCGAGAAGCAGCAGACGCGGGAACTGTCCGAGGAGATCGCCCGCCTGAATTCGGAGTTGACCGGATACCGGCTCGTGGGTTCGGAAGCAACGGCCCAGCTTCGCGAAGAAGTGGAGGTGGAGAAACGGCACAACCAGGAACTCGCCGAGCAGGTTGCCGTCCTGACCATCGACTTGGGCCAGGCGCGGCAGTACGGTGCCGATGCCGACAGCTATCGCTCCTCGCTCGAAACCGAACTGGGCGTCAGCCGCCTCGCCATTGCGCAATTGACCGATCGCGTCGGTGAGTTGTCTGGCGACCGCGAAGCGGAGGACAGGCAGCGTCGCGAGCTGGCCGAGCAGGTCGCTCGCCTGACTTCTGAACTGGCATCCACCCGAGTAGCCGCCTCCAACGCCATCGCTCAATACGAAGAGCAGCTCGATCAGGATCGGAAGCACCTGCTGGAACTGAATGCCCAGGCCACCGCGCTGACCGCCGAACTTACGCAGGCGCGGCAGTCCGCCGCGGCCGCCGACGGCTACCGCTCCAGCCTGGAAACCGAACTGGTCACCTGCAAGCTGAAGATTCAGGAATTGACCGAGCAGGTGGAGGGGCTGACCCGCGAGAAGGCCGACTTCGAAGTGCGCCTGCAGGAGGAACGCCAGTCCGCGGCGCGCGGCATCGAGCTTCTGACGCTGGCTCAATCCACGCTCTCCGGAGCGTTCCAAAGGCTCAACGAGGAAAAGCAGCGCCTCGCCGCGGCCGCCGTCTTGCCAACCTCGCCTGCCCCCGGGCTTCCCAAGAAGGAACCCGAAACCGTGCGCATCGAGAGCCGCGTGGTGGAAGATCCGGCCGCCGAGCCGGCAGAGACTTCGATGGTCGTGGGCGCCTGACCGGTGCTGGTCGGCCTGATCTCCGACACCCACGGACTTCTGCGCGAAGAGGCCTTACAGGCACTCCAGGGGTCCGACCTGATCATCCACGCGGGCGATATCGGCAAGCCTGAGATCCTTGATATCCTGCGCGGCCTCGCCCCGGTCGTCGCCATCCGCGGGAATATCGATCGTGGTGCCTGGGCCGCAGGGTTGCCTGCCACCGCGAAAACCCAGGCGGGTGCCGCCCTTGTCTACGTCATCCACGATGTGAACGAACTGGACCTCGATCCCGTCAACGCGGGCTATCACGTAGTCGTGAGCGGCCATTCTCACAAGCCCGGATGCACCGAGCGTTCCGGCGTTCTCTACATCAATCCCGGCAGCGCCGGGCCGCGCCGTTTCCGCCTGCCCGTTACGGTGGCACGGCTCAACTTGAGCCCAACCCCCTGGCAGATCGATTTCATCGATCTTCGGACCGGAGACAGCGCGGTGGCTGCCGGCGCCTGAGCAGGATCAATAGGGCCGCCGGCCCACCACGTTCCCCGGAGGGTAGTAGCGGCAGACCCAGACCTCGCGGTGTCGGTCCCGTGCCATGGCGCAACCGACTTCAGCAGTCGATCGCCACACCAGTTGCGTATAGTGACCGCATTTCGAGTAGCACCGGTTGCTCGCATAGTCGTAGTCCAGCGATTCCGAAGCCCAGTCGTGCACCACATCATCCGGCGTCGCGCTCCCGCCGCCGTTGACTTCAAGAAGATTCTCTCCCTGAGTGGATTGCGGCTCATGACGAAATTCCCTGCGCTTGAGGAGCTTGTCCGCCCAGGATTGAGCCGCTGACGCCAGCTTGTCCGACCACACCAATGGCCGCAGCCCCAGCTTGGTGCGATAAGCATTGTGCGCCGCCAGCACGTCCGAAGCCAGCGGCGGCAGTTCGAGGTTCGCGCCAGAAGCGGCGAATACCAACCAGCACGACATCCACAGCCCCCGCCTGAAAGAATGCGGCATCTTCACTCATCTTCGCGCAGGTCGCGCGCCGGCGCTCCATTTGCTTCGGTCAACCCCGCTTACCGACGGCGGCGTCCTGCGCTACAATGACCCTTCGACATGCAGGTATTGCAGGCTGGCCAACACAAACTGATTTACCTGGAACTCCAGCCCGATCTGGTCACCAACATTGCCCGTCAGGCGGGCTTCGAGGCGAAGATCAAGGACGGGAATCGCAGCATCCAGCTGGAACTCACTACGTCCGGCAGAGAAGGCCCCCTGCTGCTCTTCGATGCCGCCGACCCGGCAAACCTCGGCTGGTTTTCGCGCTGCCAGTTTTACGTGGATGGCAGAACCGGAGGCGTGATGCAAACGCCCATGACGCTGGCCAACAAACTCGATCGCGGCGGCAGGGCGCATCGAAACTGCGTCCGTCTGGGAATCTCCAAAGAACTGCCCTCCACCTTTCGCCTGCCCGGAAAACAGGCCCTCACCGAACAGGTGTTTTATCACCTCCTCCTCAACTTTCTGACGGCGCTCAGCAAGACCGGAGTGGCTGTGTGCGGCAGCGGAGTCGTGCAACCGCTGGCCGGACGTACGGAAAGCGTCGGGTCGCGCAATTGAATGTGCGGGCAATCACAGGCGACGGAAATCCGATTGCAACTGGTTGGTTCGTAGCCGAATCGTAATCGGTGAGTCCGCGCTGGGGGGCCGTTTCGGGGGGAATGGTCCTCTGTTCCGGATTCGGACGGCCGGCTCCCGGTTCTTCGGAATAAGTCCCGGGGCCGGCTCTCAAACACGTGCCGGCGAATTGTCGCGCTCTTCATCCGTGCTGCCGCTGACTTCGTTAGAATGTTCTCCATGTCACGAGCGGCGAGACTGTTCCTCTTCCTTGGTGTGCTGGCCTGGCCGGCACTCGCGGCGGTGCCCGCACCCAATTCTTATTTCGGCCACGAGATCGGCGCCGATAAGACCGTTCTCGACTGGGAAAAAGTGGTGGGCTACTTCCAGACACTCGCCAAGTCCAGCGACCGCATCAAAGTCGAGGAACTGGGAAAGACCGCCGACGGCAGGCCGTTCATCGCCGCCACCATCGCGGACCCCGACACCCTGAAGCATCTCGACCGTTACATTGCGATCCAGCAACGGCTGGCGGACCCCCGCAAGACCAGCGCCGCCGAAGCCGAACAGCTCATCGCGCAGGGCAAGACCGTGGTGCTGATCACATGCTCGATCCACGCCACCGAGATCGCGTCCACCCATACCGCCGTCGAGTTCGCTTACCGCCTGCTGACCGAAGACACGCCGCATCACCGCGCGATCTTCAAAGACACGATCGTGCTGCTGGTGCCGTCGCTGAATCCCGACGGCGTGGACATCGTGACCCGCTGGTACCGCAAGACGCTCGGCACGCCCTACGAGGGCACGTCTCCGCCCGAGCTCTACCACAAGTACGTGGGCCACGACAACAATCGCGACTGGTACATCTTCTCGCAGCCCGAGACGCGCCTCACCGTTTCCAAGCTGCACAACGTCTGGCATCCCGAAATCACCTACGACGTGCACCAGATGGGCGGCAATGGCGCCCGCCTGTTCGTCCCGCCGTGGCTCGATCCGACAGAACCGAACATCGACGCCATCCTGATGCAGGAGATGAACATGATGGGCACCGCGATGGCCACGGAGTTGACGGCCGCGGGCAAGACGGGAGTCGCCATCCACGGAGTCTACGATTTCTGGACGCCCTCGCGGCACTTCATGGCCTTTCACGGCGGCCTGCGCCTGCTTACGGAATCGGCCAGCGCGCGCATCGCGTCTCCGATGACCTTGACGAAAGACCAGATCTCCGAGAACGCGCTCGGCTACAATCCGCGCGAGCGTTCGTGGAATTACCTGGAGCCGTGGATGGGCGGCACCTGGCATCTGCGCGACATTATCGATTACCAGTTGATTGCCTTCGATGCCTGCCTTTACAATGCCGCCATCCACCGCGCGGAACTGCTGCGCAATTTCTATCGCGTGGGCGTGCGGCAGGTGGCGCGCACCGAGCCTTGGGGCTTTTTGATCTCGTCCAACCAGCGCGACCCCGGCGCCACCCGCAAGCTCATCGAGACGCTGCGGTTCGGGCAGGTGGAGGTAGGACGAGGCGCCGATGGCAGCGCGGTGGTTTCCATGCATCAGCCGTACGGCGGGTGGGCGAAGACGCTTTTGGAGCGGCAGCATTATCCCGAAGACCGCCTGTATCCCGGCGGCCCCCCCAAGCGGCCCTACGACGTGACCGCGAACACCCTGCCGCTGCTGATGGGCGTGGACGTGAAGGCTGTGGAGCAGCCGGTGCCCTTTTCCGGCGAATGGAAGGCCCCCGAACCCGCCGCCGGGCCGCTGCTGAAGGCTTCCGACACGGATTCCTGGGTGGCAGTGAATCGCGCGTGGAAGAGCGGCAAGTCCGTGTGGCGCGATCCTGCCACGGGAGATTTCTCGCTGGCATCGCAGGCGGGTTGGAAGGAGATCAAGCAGCCTCGGATCGCACTCTATCAGCCCTTCACCGGGAACATGGACGAAGGCTGGACGCGCTGGCTCCTCGAGCAGTTCGGTTTCGCCTACACCACGGTGCACAATCGCGACATCCAGGCGGGCGACCTGCGCCAAAAATTCGACGCGATCGTGTTTGCCGACCAGGCCGCCGCCAGCATCGAAAACGGCCAGCGCAATATGCCCGAGGAGTACACCGGCGGCATCGGCGCCAAGGGCCCTGACCTGCTGAAGGAATTCGCCAATGCCGGCGGGACGCTGGTATTCCTCAACGGAGCCTCGCAGTACGCGATTTCGCGGCTGGGAATACAGGCGCGCCTGGTGACGCCCGCGGCGGGCCGTGGAGGGCGCGGCGGCGACACCGAACCGGGCCCCGAGATGAATCGCGTGAGCGGATCGAGCGAATTCTATTCTCCGGGATCGCTGCTGAACGCCAGGATCGATACGCACAGCCCGCTGGCGTACGGAGTGCCGGCGGAGATTGCGATCTGGAGCGAGCAGAGTCCCGCGTGGGAGACGCAGTTGCCCGTGGTGGCGCGCTATCCCGAGTCGGGTCTGCTCGCGTCCGGCTGGCTGGTGGGCGAGAAAGTCATTGCCGGCAAGGCCTCGCTGATCGATGCCCCGCTGGGTAGCGGGCACGTGGTGATGTTCGGGATGCGGCCGCAGTATCGCGCGCAGAGCTACCTGACGTTCAAAATGTTCTTCAACGCGCTGCTGTTGTGAACCCGTGCGTCGGGCGAGAAACTATCCAGCCAGTTTCCTCGGCGATGCGTGAGGCTCCGCTTGCTCCTGCGGGCTCGGCTCCTCAAATGCCACCGAACTCAGGTCATGAATCACCTGGACCGCGATCTCATCAACGTCGAGATTTGCCAGGGAAGGGAACGCCCTCCTGAGGCCCTCGACCTCGCCGGGATCGGGTTTGTCCCCCTGATTCCACGCCACCAAAACGTGGAGCGCGATCTCGACAAGCTCGCTGTTCGTCATGACCGTGCTGCTTTCCTCTCACTGCAGGTCTGAAATTATGCCACAGCTCTACCTGACTGTCGAGGTGGCCTTGCTTTCCTTTTTGTCACTCGCGCTTTGACAGGGAACTATCCGGCGCAGTTCGCCACATCTCCCCCGAACGCGCAATAGATCGTCCGCGGATATCCGCAGATCGCTCGCGACGCCATCCGTCCCGAGATCACCGCCGCCTCCACGCAGCCGACATTCATGTCCGTCGCCGTCCAATCGCCCGCAAGGTAGAGATGATCGAAACCGGACTTGTCCGACTCCAGCCGGTACTGCGCGCTGCCGGGGAGCGATAGCACGTAGCGCTCGTTCGGATCGATGTTCGCGCGGAAATATTGCGCGTCCAGCCGGCCTTCCCCGCTTTCGCTGCCTTGCGTCACCAGCAGATTCCAGTCCAACGGGCCCGTTCCCGGGGGGTCGGTAGCCGCCGGCCACGCTACGCCCGCGTAGCTTGCCAGAAATGCGCGTCCGTTCTCTCTGACCGTATCCAGCGCTCTTTTGGGAAATCCAGGATCGGTGAACGGGACGGGAATGGGTAGTTGGTCGGGAAGGCAGTTGCACAGATAGGCAATCTGCTTCAATCCGTCCTCCGGCCGCCATTGCTCTCGCGGAATCAACTGAGAAAAGTCGGCGTAGGTATCGAACGGCTCGCGAAAGGCGCAGAACATGGCGCGGTCGTCCGCGGGAAACTTCATGCCCTGGTTCCACCCCATCTCCTCCGCCGTGCGCGTCAGCCAAAGCTGCATCGCCTGAGTCTGGGTGGTCGCGACAAACTGCGTCATGTTGCGCCACTTTTCGCTCGCTGCGAGCAGTTCTTTGCAGACATGCGGAATCGGGCCGATCGACATCGCCAGCACGATGTCGTCGAAGTCCGTTCCGCGCCGCAGAACTTCGTGGCCGATCCGATCGCGCCACTCCGTGTAGGCCGACTCCAGGTTGAAGTTCCCCGCGCGAATCTCCTCCCCCTGCACCAGTTGATCGTAGAGCGGAACATTCGGCCAGGCCGGCAGCTTGTCGACTTCGATCAACGGCTGATACGCGCCGGACTTCACCGTTGCCTGGATGTCCATCTCGACGGAATCCACGGCCGAGCCGTCCGCCGACAGTCCCACGTTCTCCACCCGGCGGAAGAACTCGAACTTCACTCCGCGCTCGCGCAACACGAGATACAACGGGGCGAATACCGTGTCTCCCATGGCTGCCTTCATCCGGAACATGGCCGCCTTGTGGTAGGTGAACAGGCAGCGCAGGTTCCCGTGCAGGGCGGGAGCGGCCGAAAAGCGCGGCGTCGCCGGATTGCCGTGCTCATACGCGAAGCACGCGTCGTAGATCCCCACCACGATCGCCGAATTGGGGAACTTCGATCCATGACGGGCCAGCCACTCGACGAAATCGTACTGGTCGATCACCTGGAACCCCCGCCGCACCACGTCGTCGCCGATGAGTCCTTTCGCCAGCGTCAGGATAAAATCGAGCGAAACCAGGGCCCGGCGAAGCTCGTCAAGGTGCTCCATCGCGTCCTCGAGCCCTTTGCCCAATTCCGCATGGATGGCCGAAAGCAGGTGATGAAGAACCTTGAAGTGCAAATCCGTATAGCGCGACACGTCGCTCGAGATCCACGCCGAAAAACGGTGAGCCAGCCGGAGCAGGTCTCCGATCGCCCGGCAGGAAGCGCCCGCCAGCAGCCCGAGAGGCTCGAGCAGCAGTTTGGCCCACTCCGGCAGATCGAAATCGGCAGGCTGTTCGCCGATGCGCTGGTGATCGTCGGAGTGCTTGACCATCCAGTCCATCAGAAATAGAACATAGTCGAAAGGTTGCGGCGGCTGCACGGGATGCTTGGAGTCGAAAAGGCAATCGTCTCCGGGAAGCCCCTTGGCCGGGGGAAAGGACAGAGACCACAGCTTCCACTCGTTCCCGACGGGCTCCGCGAGCGTGGATCGCGAGTGCGGCTCGAACGCATCGAAGCACTCCTGGAACGGCGAATCCGGCGCCAGTTTCCGCTCGGCCAACTCCCGGTACACATGCCGCATCACGTTGAACGCATTGTCGTAGAAGCCGAACCACATGTGCAGGCCGTGCTCCTCGATGCGGTTGGCGATGTGCGCATTGCGGCCGCTGGCGCCCTTGCCTCCCAGCCGCCATCCGAGCTGATAAACCGTGACCTCATACTGCTCCTGCCACCCCGGCACGCTGGTGAGTTCGAAGGCGGTCGTCATCCCGCCGACGCCGCCGCCCAGAATCGCGATCTTCCGTTTACGGTTTGCTGAATCCGCCATGATTGCTCCGTTCGCTGCGCTTCAGAATGCCACTTTCAAGCCGAGCTGAATCTGCCGCGGATCACGCGCCGAGACGAACGAAAACGGCTCGGTCGGCGGCCCGACCCGCCCCGTCAAGGGGTGGGGCAGGCCCTGCACCGGCGTCGATCCGACGATGTTATTTACGGTGTCGAAGTTGACGTGGTTGAACGCGTTGAATGCTTCGGCGGTGAACTCCAGCGCGAGGCCGCTCTCCGGCCTCAGGCGGACGATCCGCGACAGCCGCGCGTCTACGCTGAAGTAGGCCGGGCCAATGCCGGCGTTCCGGCCCAGGCCGAGCGGCCGGTGAGTATTGGTAAAGCCGTCGCCCAGGTTGTCGTACCCGGTCAGGATATTGAACGGGCGCGCGGAGTCGGCCTGCACAATCGGAGAGAGGGTCCAGCCGCGAACCAGGGCGCCTTGGAATCCGGTGCGTCCGCGCCCCCACGGCGCCTGCAACACCGAAGTCAGCGTAAAGCGAAACTTCTGGTTGAACAGTGAGGGCCCCCGCTCCGCGCGATTGTCGAACTGATTCTGCGCCGCGTAGTCCGTCGTGAAATCGGTTACGTCGTCGATCGCTTTGCTGTAAGTAAAGTAAGCGTCCAGGCTCCACCAGCTTCGAAAGCGCCGCCGCGCCTGAAGCACCAGCGCGTGATAGAGCGAATTGCCGGTCGAAGCGAGCACCAGGTCGCTGGTCAGCGCGGGATTGATATGCCCGAAGATCGGCCATCCGTCGGGGCGCTGTCCGGCAATATACAGGTTGGCGTCGCGCGCCCGGGGCAGGTGAAGGGTTCTCTGGTAGTTATACGCCGCGCTGAACTCCGTCGAGCCGATGCTGTGTTCGATCTCCAGGCTGCCCTGCTGGCTCCCCGGGCTGACGTACCCCCCAGCCAGGCCTCCCGTGGCCGGAAACTGGAAGCCGGGCTGAATGCCCAGCGGCGCGAGATCCGGCAGCCCAATCGTGCGCCGGCCCAGAATTCCGAGGTTGAGAACCTGTTGCCAGACATCCACTGCGGTGACCGGGGCGCCCGTAGCGGGATTGATATAGCCGGGCAGCCCCGTGATTGGCACGCCCAGGAGATTCACCGCCAGCGGCGGACGAAAGGCGTTGGCGATAAAAACGATCTGCGAATCCACCCAGCCGCTGTACAGTCCGAATCCCCCGCGCACTACCCACGTCGAGGAATTCCGGGGGCTCCAGCTGAACCCAAACCGGGGATCGGCGAAGCGCTGCGCCGGAAAGCTCTCATACGTCTGAGACTGCGCCCTCAGCCCGAATCTCAGGCTCAAGCCCGCGCGTGGCCGCCAGGTATCCTCCACGAACGCGCTCGCCCGGAGGGCCCAGTTCGGCGGCACCTGCGCAGAGGGATTGCTGAATCCCTGCAGGTAGTACACCGGGATTCCCAGCGCGAACGATTGCAGACTGGTAATCGGGTCATTCAGATTGGCGGCCAGTTCCGGGTGGCCGAGACCGGCCAGGGCCGCGGCGATGCCGGCCGACGCGTTGGGGTTCTGGGCGATGGTATTGATGAGCGTCCCGAGCGGCAGAAATTGCGCGAACGTGAAATCGCCGCCCGCGGCAGTGTTCGATTGGCCGGAGTTCCGAATGCCGTCCAGGTCGCCGCCGAATTTCAGATTGTGCCGCCCGGCCTGCAGTTCAAACGTCTGCTGCCCCTCGTAGTGCCTCTCCACCTTGGCGAACGGATACTGCGTGTCCCGTCCGAAATAGCCGTACCCGGCGATGTCGATCGCCGGACCAATGGCGTCCACCGGCAGGATCGCAAACTTGTCGTATGCGAAGGACACCCGGGTCACCGAGTTGAACCCCGGGCTCAACATCAGGGTGTCCTGCAGCATCATGCCGCCGTCGTACTGATCGGTATTATTGCCCCGATTGTACGCCACCAGCGCCCCAAACTGATTGTTCTCGGCATAATCCGCCGTGACGCTGCCTCGCCACATCACCGTCTGGCGATCCGAGATGCGGTAGTCCAGCCGCAGAGAACCTTGGGTCGCCGCTTCCGAGAAGGGAAACGCACCGCTGTTGGCGTTGAACAGCGGCAGCACCAGCGGGTTGTTCGAGGGATTCAACAGGTAAGCGAGTTGGGCGCCCGTGCCGGCCAACGCTGCAGAGCCCGACCCCTGAAGCGTATTGACGATGGCGCTCTGCGACGGCGTGAGACTGGAAAGCACGCTTCGGTCGCTCAGAATCGGCACGAAAGTGGTCTCGTGACGATCCAGCCGCTCAAACGCCGCGAAGAAGAAGGCGCGGTCTTTCCGGACCGGCCCCCCGATTCCAAAACCCGATTGCTGCCGCGTATAAGCGGAACGCGACGGGTCGAAGAAGTTGCGCGCGTCCAGGGCGCGGTCGCGGAGAAGCCCGAAGACCGACCCGTGCGGCTCGTTCGCCCCGGAGCGCGTCACGATCTGCAATGTGCCGCCGAAGGCGCCCCCGTACTCCGCCCCGAAGGAACTGCGGTTGACCTGAAATTCCTGAACGGCGGCCTGCGGGACAGAAGGGCGCACGCCGCCGGTCAGTCCGTTGTTCTCCACTCCGTCGATGGAAAAGGTGTTGCCGCGGCCGTTGCTTCCGGCGATGCTGAGGCCGGACGTCGGCGCCACGGCCGGGCGGAAATCCGCGCTGTCGGCGATCACCGTATCGCCGACACCCGGCAGCAGCAGCGCGAAATCCAGATAGCTCCGGCGATTGATGGGCAGCTTGTCGAGTTGCGTGAAGTCGATCCAGGCGGCCTGCTGCGTGCGGTCGAAATCGAGAGGGGGCGCAGCGACCGCGACGGTCGCGGAGAAGGTCGGCGTCTCCGATCGCTCCAGGATAAATTCCACTCGCGCGGTCTCGCCTACCTCTACCGTCACTCTGTCCAAGGCGCGCGGAACGAGCCCTGCGGCCTCCGCTTCGATCCGGTAGTCTCCCGGCGGAAGGAGCCGGAAGCGGAAGGTGCCGTCGGCCTCGGTGCGAGCCTCGCGGCGCAGTCCGCGGTCGCCGGCCGAAAGCCGCATCACGGCATTGGCGACTGCCGCGCCGTCCGCGGTTCGGATGGTTCCAGCGACTTCTCCCATGTCGCTGGTGATCTGGGCGAAGGTGACGGGCCCGGTAAGCGCAAGGAGAAAAACCAGGCTGGCGCACCGGCGCATACCTGGCCACCGCCCGGCCAGCCCCTGCCGCCTCCAGCCCTCGCCGGTGGTATGAAACCTCACAGAAGTCTCGTGGAAGTATAAGATACCACACCTGCGGCAAACTAACGCTGGTTTTCCTTGTGGAGTATGGGGACCAGTTGTGCGGAGGTGCGGAGCGAATCGCGGATGCCCGCCTGCCGCTGCCACTCGGCCGCTTCGGTGTTCCACGCCTGACCCTGGGCGCCGCCCGCCAGGATGCCCGCGCTGAATCGCAAACTCATCTCGAACCCGGTCATGGACAAGTCGCGGAAAAGCGCGGCGGCTGCGATCAGTTGCGCCGCGGCTCCCGGGCGGTCGCCGCGTAAACCGGTGAGCAGCGCTTCGGCCGCCCGGCCCATGGCGATTCCAACCGCGCTCTTCTCCCGCAGCAACGATTTCACATCGCCGTCCAGGCATCTGAGATACGGCCTTGGATCGCTGGATTGCATGGCCAGGAGCGCCGCGGCTCGTGCCCGCAGGAACACCATGTTGATGCGATGGATTTCCAGAAAGAACAGGAAGTTTTTCTTCAGGAACGGCCACTGTTCGTTGACCCAGTCCCAGGCCTTCTGCCCGTCGCCGGTGTAGAGATGACATGTCCCTACCAGAAGCACCGCCAACAACTTCTGGGAATAGAAGCCGGTCTGGTTCCACTCGGCCAGCGCCTGATCGATCTTTCGTAAGGCTGCTTCGGGGCGGCCGTCCACGAGTTCCAGAATGGGCACGTTGTAGACGCCCAGCACCGTGGCGGTGTACAGGTCGCCGCGCCTTCGCGCGTCCTCGAGCGCCTCGGCGACCTGGGGCCGCATTTCGGAGTACTTCCCCAACAGCGCCATAACCTGCAGCAGCATCGAATTCGCCGTGTTGATCTCCCATACGGAGGAAGGGCACTCCTGTTTGAGAATGCGGAGCGCGTTCCCGGCCAACCGGTACGATTCCGCGAAGCGGCAGTGATTGTACTCGTTGAGCGCGCGTGCCAACTCGATCAAGCCCCGCAGATAGGCCGAATCGACCGTCTCCGCAATTGCGGCGGCATCCGCCACCATCCGGGCCGACTGTTTGCGGCTGGAGGCGTTCAGTCCCCGCGTGGCTCCGTCCCACGCCAGCGAGCGCGCCACACGGAACGGCTCTCCCGCCTTTAGAGCGAGCCGCAGGCTGCGCGCGGTCAAAGCCGCGCCGGCAAAGATATCCACGAAGCCGACCCCGCTGGCCACCGACCATGCCACGTCGATTTGCCGGAGGAGTTCGGGAGCCACCTCAGCCGCGTTCCGCCTCTGAAAGCGCGCGCCGTGCATTGAAGCCCGCAGCCGGTCGAATGTGAGCGACGCGAGGGCGCGGAGAGGGGTGCGGGGCAACGATAGTCCCACCCGCCTGAGCACTTTCTCGAAGGCCGCTTTGCCCTCCCCCGTGTGGCCGCTGATGGCGAAATAGTACGCCGCCAGCTCCTGCATCTCCTGCCGGAACTCTGGCGGCCCGGACTCCGCCAGTTGACGGCACAGTCCCGCCGCTTCGGCGCTCCATCCGGCGTTGGCCAGCGCAAGCGCGCGTTTTCGTTCCAGCGCGTGCGCATCCGTTCCCGCTGCCCCGAACTGGAGAGCTTTCTGAAAGAGGCCGGCGGCCCGCTCGAACGCTAATTTGCCGGCCGCTTCGTCTGCCGCGGCGGCGTAGTATTGCGCGGCCTTCGCCGGCTCGCCGGCGCCTTCGAACAAAGAGCCCAGCAGTTCGTGAGGCGGTTGCTCCGCCGCCTCGAGCGTGATCGCCAGGCTGCGCTGGCGTTCCCGAATGCGCACCGCGGGCAGATGCGCGATCACGCTTTCGCGAACCCGGTCATGGTAAACCTCGATTGCGCCGCTGTCGGCGCCGATCGACCGGCCAAGCTGAGCGGAACGCAGCGCCAGCGACGCATCGAAATCCAGGGGGCTCAGGCCGGCCGCCCGGCAGGCTTCTTCCAACTGCAGCGGGCAGCCGCAAACCGCGATCGCCTCCAGCAGCCAGCGGGCGTTCTCCGGCAGCCTCTCGACCCGTTGCCACAACAAGGCGTCCAGGGTCAAGGCCTGATCCTGCTGGGGCGCATGGCCGCGCCGCGCGAGTTCGGCGATGAAGTAGGGATTACCGTGGCCCTCGCTCGCAATGTCCGCCGCTTCCGAGCCGGGGGCGCCCATATAGGCCGCGGCCACAGCGCGCGACTCGTCCGGCGAGAGCGGGCCTACCGCCAGGTCGATGTGTTCGACCGCCTCCCCATCGCCCCACGCCTGATTCAACGCGCCGAGACACGCGCTACGGCCGCTCTCCTCGCTCCGGTACGAGGCGATCAGAAGCAGCGCCGGCGCATCCGGCGGCCGCAGCAGGTCGATCAGGATTGCGGCGCTTTCGGTGTCGCCCCATTGAAGATCGTCGATCCACACGACCACGCGGGTGCGGTCGCCGAGCCGCGCCAGGACTTCGCGGAGAGCCGCGACTCCGCGCCGCCGGATTTCGAACTCCGGAACGTCCACGAGGGGCCGAAGCGGGATCGCAACCAGGGCGGGCACGCGGCCCAGAACGGGGAACATGCGGATGAGAGCGCTCAGATCGCGGGGCGCCACCGTAAGCGCCAGTTCCGTGGAGATAGTCGAAAGAGCGCGGCTGAGGGAGTCTACCAGCGTATCAACGGCCTTGCCGGAGACGGCCTCCTGCTCGTGGCAGCGGCCGCTCAGGACCGTGACCCCGCGATCGTCCCGGAGCCCGGCCAGAAAATGCCGGATCAGGGAACTCTTTCCGATGCCGGACTGGCCGTGCGCCATCACTACGACCGGCTTCCCCGCCGCGGCTAGTTGGTGCGCCGCACGCAGTGTCGCGAGGTCCCGCTCTCGTCCCAGAAAGATGGTGTCCGGGCCGCCGGCCGCCGGGACATACGCGGGCGCGGCGGCCCCAAGCGCTGTCAGAATGTCCGCCGGCGATGGACGATCCTCCGGACGGGGCTGCAGCAGGCCCTCGCACAGACGGTCGAGTTGCGGAGGCACGCCCTCGACGCAAAGCGAAGGCCGCGAGGTGCCCCGCGGCATTTCGCCCGTCAGCGCACGGTAGAGAAGCACGCCCAGCGAGTACCAGTCGCTGGCGGGGGTCAGCGGCTTCCGAAAGAGCTGCTCCGGAGAGACGTAACCCGGGGTTCCGGCGCCCGGGTTCTCGATTGCCGAGCCAATCTCTGCCACCAGGCCGAAATCCAGCACCACGACTCGCCCGGACCCGTCCACGAGCACGTTCGACGACTTCAGATCGCGGTGCAGCTTGCCCATCGAATGCAGCGCGTGAACGGCCTCCGCAAGTTGGCGCGCCGCGGCGATCAGCCGCTTTACGTTGCACGCCGCCTCCGGACGCTGCTCCAGAATGGTCCGGGTGACCTCGGGCTCTCCCTCCTGGGGTGTGGGGGTCTCGACCGTGGCGGCCATCTCCGCCTCGCCCAGCGACACCCAATCCAGAAAGTTCACCCCTTCCACGAATTGCATGGTGAAGAACCACTGTCCCTCCTCGTGGAACATCTCGTAGAGCGTCACCAGATTGGGATGGGTAATGCCGGCCAGGGACCGAAACTCCTGCTTCAGGATGTAAAGGTGCGATGGATCGAGATGCAGCAGCGTCTTCAGCGCGACGCGAACGTTCCGGCGCGTATCGACCACTTCGTAGACAGCCCCCATGCCGCCCCGGCCAAGCGCACGAACCAGGTGGAACCGTTCCGTTCCCGAAAAGGTCTGCGGCTCGATTCCGTTTGGGGCGTTCATGGAGCTGGCGCGTTTATCCAATACCCCACCGGCCGCGCAACTCCGGAGGGATCCGGAACGATGGCCGGTTTCCCCCGCGGTCGATCAGTACGACCGCCTGCACCAGGTGACGCGTGAACTCGCTATTCACCGCCGCCATCACTTTGGAGCGTTCGACTACGGCATCGATTCCCTTGTCCAGGATCGGCAGCCAGGAAAGCACCGCCTCCTCCCAACGCGGACATTGAATGCCGAGGAGATCGGCCCATGCGTCTCCCAGCAGATAACGAGTGAGCGTTTCGGGAAAGTTACGGAAGCAGGGCAGGGGGATGTGCTCTCGCATCATGCCCATGAGCGCCGCGGTCATCATCCGTCCCTCCGGGCAATCGCCCGCCTGCCCGCGCTGAATCGCCAGCGCCAGGCCGGCCGCTTCGTCAATGTCGGCGGGCATCAGATCCTCGCGGACGCCCAGAATGTGCCCGATCACTTTCCAGCAATGCAGATAGCCGTTCTTGCTGGAGGAATCCAGCGGAAAGCCCATTTTCTCGAGCCCGTCCAGCACCACCCACGAGAACGCCATCAGGGTTCCGGCCATGTCCTCCTGGTTGATCGGCATGTCGAAATCGGCCTTCCACTGCCCCGACTCGAGAATTTGCAGGCGGATGGCCGCGTGCATCAGGCGGACCTTCTGCGCGGCCCGAATCCCTCCCCCCGAGGTGCCCAGGCCGCCGCGTTGCAGGGTGTCCACCAGAAACTGGGCGGTTTCCACAACCCGGCGAGTAGGATTGGTATAGAGCCGCGCGGTCATGGCCAGCACCTGCACGCCCTTGCGTCCCAGATAGCAGAATGGCAGCGAGTAGCAGAACAGCGCCGAAATCATCGGCTCGCCGAAGTCCCAGAACAACGACTCGCCTTCCGCGATCAGGGCAGTGTCGGCCCAGGCAGGCAATTGAGAAGACGCCGCGAGGAACTCCTGCACCACCGTGGGAAGCCCCGTGGGATCGAGCTGGTCGTCGCGCACGAGCCTGGCCATCAGGTCGTTCACCAGACGGATCTCCCCGTCGGCGAAGAGCCGCCGTACCACGTCGTCCGCGGGCGGGTCACACACCTGGCGAGAGCTTTCCAGCAAAGAGTTGCTCCAGCGGGCCGAGCCTCCACCGGGTGGCATCATTGAGTCATTATCCTCGCCAGCCTTCCTTCTGTCCACGGTAAAATGGACCGCAATCAACAGGAAAGGAGAGCGGCTATGACGCCACAACCGGCCTTGGACATTCCCAGCGCCCCCGAGATAGCGCAGATTGCGGCACAATCCGACATCGTGATGCGGAACTTGTGGATTACGTGGACGTACTATCGGTTAAACCAGGCGATGAAGACGCGCCTGGGCGGAGATAATTTCTCGTGGTCGGGATTCGCGGTCTGGGCGTCCAAGACGGCCGGGCGCTACATCCGCGGAGACGAATTCGGACCGCTGATCGAAGAGTGGGTGGAGAGCGCGACGTCGAAAGCCGGTCCGGCAGCCGCGCTTCTGGCCCACGCCATAGGAGCGCACGATGACCCGTCCGATCCCGCGGCGCAGAAGTCCCCCATTTCTCTCCGCGGATTTGCGCGCGAGGTTCTCTCCGGAGTGGCCGCCGCGCTGGCGGATGGCAACCGGGTGGTCTTCGCCGACATCGGGCCTCGGTTCGCCGGCCTCATCGCGCTCTGGAACCAGTTTCCGGAGAAGGTTCCGGACGCCGAGAAGACGCGTTTCCTGGACTCTTGCGGCGGCGGTTTGAACACCGACTACCTGACGCCCGCCTTCACTCTTTTGCTGTCGGCCGCGGAGACTTCCGACTCGCGTCTGCGCGCGCAGCAGATCCTCTACGCGAACGTCCTGGTGGGGTGCGACGAGCAGACGCGGCTGCAGCCGAGCATCGCCGCTTCCATGAACTGTGCGGTTGCCGACCTGTTTGCGCAGCGTCTCGACACCCATCTGCGAAGCAAGTTCCCGGAGTCCGTTGCCCGGGAGATGAGCGCCGCACTCCGTCCGCTGTGCACAGCTCTGGAAGCCGCTTTCCAGACCGTGTCAACCAAGGTCCTGATGGAGATGTCGGTGCCGGGACAGGTGCTGCATCTTGGTGAAGACGTTCCCCCGCCGCCGGGTGGTCCCCTGTACCCGGACTGCCTCGCGGCGCTCGACGATCCGCAGCCCCTGCAGTTGTTCTCGCAATTTCATGCCACCCAGTGCCAGGGTAGCGGCGCCCGCGATTGGGTGAGTTTTCCCGAGAGGATGAGATACATTGCGGTCCTGTTTCGCTCGCGTCAACAGGTGCCGGCACTTTGGGAGCCGCCTTTCACGGACGCGCAGGTCGCTGCGCTGAAAGCGGGACAACTGCCATCTCCCCCGCTGTAAGGAAGAACCCGGCCGCACCGGAAACTCGTCCAGGCGGATGAGCAGCATTGATCGATTTTGCGTCCGGCTTTCGCCCTATTAGTTGCGGGCCCATGAAGCGCCCGGCAGTCCACGCGAAGGGAGCAAGAACGATGAAGACAAAAACTAACGTGAAGGCTGGCCTGTTGCCGGCGGTGCAGCGCGCACAATAAAAGATAATTTCCGGAATGGACCCGGCGGCGCTTGCCGCCGGTCTTTCAGTCACAGCACTTGAAAATTTCCCACCTTCACCGAACCCCTGTAAAACAGGCGACTTGCGCATTGTCATCAGGCTGATCGCAAGGTTTTCGGGTATCTCTCGCGCGAACATAGGTGTGTAATCTGGCGCCCGCATCGGGGAGCCGGCATCTCAACGCAATCCATGTCTCGCAGATTCCTGTTATCCATCGATGGCGGGGGTATTCGTGGAATTATCCCTGCCTTAGCCCTCCAGAAACTGGAGGAGACTACCGGGAAGCCCGCACGTGAAACGTTCTCGTTCGTGGCGGGAACCTCCACCGGCGCCTTGCTGGCCTCCGCGGTGGCCGCCGGCATTCCTGCTTCCCACATCGTGAACATCTACAAGCAGCGCACCCCGGACATTTTCAAACCGGGCAAACCGTGGAACACCATGCGGCAGTGCACGCTCGGTCACAAGTACGATGCCCGAAATCTCTACCAGGTGCTGACGGAGGAGTTCGGAGCGGCGGCCCACTGGGCCCTCAACGATTCGCCCATCGACATCCTGCTCACCGCCAAGGGCCTCGCGGACTGCAAACCCTGGTACTTCGTAAAGGACAATCCGCGCAACACCGGCGCCACGGGCCATCTGGGACTCGTCGAATGTGCCACCGCGAGCGCCGCTGCCCCTACCTATTTCGATCCCTGGATCTTGCCGCCCCCGGTCTCGGGCAAGCTCGTCGATGGCGGCGTCGGGGTTGCCGGCAACCCGGTCTATCAGGCCTGCGTAGAGGCGTTCTGTTACAGCGCCGGCTACCAGCCCGCCGAGACCACGGTGGTTTCGTTCGGCACCGGCCGTTTCGTCCGCAAAGCGGACCCTCATCTGGTGACCGACTGGCTGTCGTGGGTCCTGGATGCGCTTCTGAATGCGCCCGAAGAACAGCAGACCGAACTCGTGGCGCGGCATTATCCGGAAGCTATTTTCTACCGTCTCGCCCCGGACCTCTCGGCGAACGTCGAGATGGACGACATCAGCCGCATCGGCGACCTGGAAGCGATGGGCCTCGAGTTCGCCGCCCGAATCGACTGGACCGGCATCCTGCAAGGCAAAGACTCGCCCTTCCGGGTGGCGCCGCTGCAGCCGCTACCGCGCGCGGCGTAGGGCTCGCTTCGCTCACGGGGTAGGGGATTGGGGGTTAGGGGTTGGGGTTTAGCCCGCGAGCCCCAGCCCAGGCGAGCGCCAGCGAGCCTCTAATCCTTAATCCCCAACCCCTAACCCCCAAACCCCGCGGCGAGCACCGCGAGCCGCTCTGTGCCTGCCCTTCACACCTGTAGTTCTGGCCACTCGTTGTTGCCCCCCAGAAGATCCGCTAAAATAATGGCTTAGCATCCAGGACATCCGCTGTATCAAGTGGTGTTTCCCGTGCATCTGAGCGCTCGTCGTAGCACAGAGTGGAAAGGTATGTTTGCATGAGTCTCTTCCGGCGCGTCCGCCCGGCCGTTGTTACGGCCTGTCTGTGCGTAGCGGGTCTGGCACCCCTGGCCGCTCAGCCCCCGCAACAGCAGCAACCACCGTCGACGCCACCGCCCGCCCAGCCGGCCAAACCGCCCGCGGGAACACCACCACAACAGCCGCCGGCTCAGCCTCCGCGCAACCCCTTTGAAACGGTTCCCCAGGCGCAACCCGAGCAACCCCAGCAACAGCCTCCCGGTCGCGCCGGCCAGCCCCAGATGGAGGCTCCCAAGCCTGTGCCCACAGCTCCCACCACCGCCGGACAGCCCATCGAAGCCATCGAATTCCGCGGCGCCCGGCGCGTCCCGCAGGATACCCTCAGAGCCCAGATCTCCGAAAAGCCCGGCGACAACTACAGCGACGAAATCGCGCGCCGCGATTACATGATCCTCTGGAATACCGGACGATTCGACGATATCCGGCTCGAAACCGAGCCCGGCAAGGAAGGCATCATCGTCCGCTTCGTGGTCGTGGAACGCCGCGTCATCCGCTCCATCGATTATCAGGGCATCCACTCCGTGACGGTGTCCGAGATCCTGGACCGCTTCAAGGAGCGCAAGGTCGGGCTGTCCGTCGAGTCTCAATTCGACCCCGACAAGATTCAGCGTGCGGTCGTCGCACTCAAGGACTTTCTCGCCGAGCGCGGCCGTCAGTACGCCACCGTCGATCCGCAGATCGAACAGATTCCGCCTTCCTCCCTCAAAGTGGTTTTCAACGTGGACGAAGGACCGAAAGTCAAGGTCGGTGACATCAAGATTGTAGGCAACACCGCTTACAGCAGTCACTGGGTGATCTCGCAGATGAAGAATTCGCACCCGTATGGCGTACCGTATTCGATCTTCCTCGAGAATCTCTTCGCCAAGACCTTCGATGAAGCCAAGCTTGAGGAGGACAAGGAGCGGGTCCGCCAGGCGTATCAGGATCACGGGTATTTCAACGCCACGGTGCTGGACGAAACCGTCAAGATCGTTCCGAAGGGCGGCCGCGGATGGCGCCTGCCCCTGATCAAGATGAACAACCCTGGCATCTATGCCGATATCACGCTCCCCGTGCAGGAGGGCCGCCTGTATCATCTTCACGAAGCCAAATTCATGGGCGTGAAGCTGTTCCGCGACCCCACCGTGCTCCTGAATCTCTTCGGCATGCATCAGGGCGATGTCTTCTCCACCGACAAGCTGCGCAAGGGCATCGAGAACATGCGCAAGCTCTATGGGCAATTCGGGTATATCGACTTCGTTCCCGAGCCGTCCTTCGACGTCGTCCCCAACACCGACCAGATCGATCTCACCCTGACCGCCGACGAAGGCAAGCAGTTCTTCATCCGGCGCATCGATTTTTCGGGCAACACCACTACCCGCGACAAAGTCATCCGCCGCGAGATCCTCCTCGACGAAGGCGACATGTTCAATACCCAGTTGTGGGATTACAGCATCCTGCGATTGAACCAACTCGGGTATTTCGAGATGTTGAAGAAGGATGAAGCCGCCACCATCAACCGCAATCCCCAGTCCAACACGGTGGATATCACGCTCAAGGTAAAGGAGCGCGGCAAGAACTCCATCGGGTTGAACGGCGGCGTCTCGGGCATTGCCGGCAGCTTCGTCGGGTTCAATTATTCGACCAACAACTTCCTCGGGTTGGGCGAGACCCTTTCCCTCGAATCCCAGCTCGGCACTCGCATGCGCAACGTGAGCCTCGGCTTCACCGAGCCGTACTTCCTCGACCGTCCGCTGCAACTCGGGTTCGTCGTCTACCTGCGCCGCTTCGATTTCAACCAGGGCCGCGAGGCTTCGATCCTGGCGGGCCAGAACCTCATCCCGTTGTACAACTCGCTGGGCTCGCAAAACCTGCTGAATTACGTGCAGAACAGCCACGGCCTCAATATCTCCGCCAGCTATCCTCTGCGACGCAGCTTTGCGCGCGTCGGCGTGACGGTCGGCTACGACATTTCCAACGTCATCACCCAGACCACCGCCGCCACGAATTACTTCCAGTACATCAATTTCAGCGGTGTGGCCGGGCCCAACTCGCTGGATGGAATCCGCACGGTGCACGTGGTGCCGTCTTACTCGTACAATACCGTGAACCACCCCATCGATCCCACCGGCGGCCGCAGCCTGTTCGCATCCGTCGATGTTGCCGGCAGCGTGCTCGGCGGCAACGTGAATACCATCAGCCCCACCATCGACGCCAAGTACTTCAAGCCGGCGCCGTGGCACAAGACCCACATTCTGGCATTTCATGCCATGACGTCGCTGATCACCGGTTACAACGGCAAATATGTGCCGCCGTTTTCACGCCGGTTCATGGGCGGTGAGCAGGACATCCGCGGCTTCGAGATCTGGGGCATCACTCCGATCGCGTTCATTCCCTCTTCGACCCCGGTTACTGTGCTGAATGACGACGGTACGGCGCGCATGCAGAAGACTGTGGTCAACGGCGCAATCGTCAACACGCCGGTCACCATGAGCGTACCTTCGTATCAGCTCATCACACCCGGCGGCGATACCCAGGCGCTCTTTAATTTTGAATACCGCATCAAGATCGTCGGACCGGTGACGCTGGCCCCGTTCTTCGACGCCGGCGTTGACAAGATCTTGAGGACCAATCAGCTTACTATGGTTGCCAGCCAGGTGAGCAACCTGAACACGCAGTTTCCGCAGGCGGGTTTCGACGGCAAAGTCAAGATCGCGCCCGGAACGCAAAAACCGCGCGCGTCCACCGGGCTGGAGATTCAGGTCATGCTCCCCGTGGTCAACGCTCCGTTCCGCGTGTACTTCGCTTACAACCCGTCAACGGTGCGGGAGTACCTGCAGCCGCCCATCGTGGCGGACCGCTCTTCATTCCCCAACAACGCGACCTTCCTGCAATCGGTGGCAACGTATGGCCAAGCTTACCCCTTCTTCGAGAGGCGGACCATGTTCCGCTTCACCATCGGCAGGACTTTTTAACGAACAGGCAGTCTTTCGATATGGTAGTATTTTCACACTTAGGAGTTTCAGCTTGAAGAAGAGTTTTGTGGTATTCCCCGCTTTGGTTTTGGCAGCGGCCGCGCTGGCAAACGCCCAAACCGCGGTCCCGACGAAGGTCGCGATTATCAACATTCAGCAGGCCATCATTCAAACCAAGGACGGGCAGAAGGCCCAACAGGACTTGGGCGCCAAGTTCGGCCCCAAGCGGGCCGAACTGGAGAAGAAGCAGTCCGAGGTTGCGGGACTTCAGGACCAGTTGAAGAAGGGCAGCGCCACCATGAGTGACGACGCCAAGACGAAGATCGCCAAGGACATCGACAGCCTGAACAAGGAATTGACTCGCGGCGGCGAGGATTACGATGCCGAAGTGCAGCAGGAAGAAGGCAAGATCATGAACGAACTGGGCCAGAAAATGCTCGACGTAGTGGGCAAGTATGCAGCCCAGAACGGATATGCCATGGTGCTGGACGTCAGCCAGCAGCAGACGGTCCTTTGGGCCGATCCGGCCGTCAATATTACTTTGGAGTGTATCAAGCTGTATGATCAGGCCCACCCGGGGACGGGCGCCTCAGCCCCCGCGGCCGCGCCGGCAAAGCCGGCTGCAACTCCTCCGCCCGCTGGAACGGCCAAGCCGGTCACGCCTCCAGCCGCGCCACCAACCAAGAAACAGTAGCGCAGGTTGTAGCCTGCGGCGGGTGTCAGCCCGCTCCCGTTCGGAATGCCCTGCCGGGGCCGGTGACAGCCGGACCCGGCCAATCTATTTTTAGGAGTGTCACCTTTTGAAGATGATTGCTGCTTTGCCCGTGTTCTTTTTCGCAATGGCTGCGTCCGCCCAAACGCCGGCTCCCACCCAAACGACTCCCGCACCTGCCCCCAAAACTGCGCAGGGCCCGGGCAAAGTTGCCACCATCCATATACAAAATGCCATCCTGCAGACCAAGGATGGCCAGAAGGCCGCCCAGGACTTGCAGACCAGGTTCAATCCGCGCAGGCAGGAGCTGGAGAAAAAGTCAAACGACATCACCAATATCCAGAATCAGATCCGCACCGGCGGCGCGACCATGAGCGAGGCCGCGAAGGCCAAACTGCAGCGCGATTACGACAACAACACCAAGGAGTTTACTCGCGCTAAAGACGATTTCGAGGCGGAAGTTCAGCAGGAAGAGGGCAAGATCATGAATGACCTCGGCCAGAAGCTCATGGACGTGGTCGTCAAATATGCCACTCAGAAGGGGGTCTCCGTGGTGGTGGACGTCAGCAGCCAGCAGTCCAGCGTGCTGTGGGCCGACCCGTCAATCGACATCACCAACGACGTGATCAAGCTGTACGATCAGGCACACCCGGGTCCCGCGCCGGCCGGGCCACCCGCGGCTCCCCCCGCGAAGAAACAATAGGGCCATTTCAGGCGCGGTCTGAAGCGGTACAATGCAGGCAGAGGAACACTGTTCCATGAAGACCCCAGGCCTACTCGCTTTATTGCTGATTACATCTACCGGACTGTTTGCGCAGGTTCGCGGAGGTGGCGCCAGCCCCGGTGTAGCCGCACGCGCCATGCCCGCACCTGCGGCCCAGACGCAGCGGGGCGTGGTGGGCCCGATCCCCTTTCCCACCGGCACCTTTCAGCCGATTACGCCGGGCTCCCCGATCCTCACCCCCGGCCGCACCGGAGTGAATCGCTTCCGCA
>DATJWB010000084.1:0-7434 GCA_035501495.1 Bryobacteraceae bacterium
CATTGGGGCCAGCAGGATATCTGGGACGAGCCCATCCGCCCGCGCGAGCTTCGCGGTGCCTCGCTTCTGGTTGTCGGCCTCGGCGCCATCGGCAGCGAAGTCGCCCGCCTCGCGCGCGCCCTCGGAATGTGCGTCATCGCCGTTACTCGCTCCGGCCGCCCCTCGCCGGAGCTCGCCGGCCGCGTCGTGCCCTCATCCGCGCTCGATTCACTTCTTCCCGAAGCCGACTTTGTCGTGCTGGCCGCGCCCGAAACGTCGGAAACGCACCATCTGATGAACGCCGTGCGCCTCGCCAAAATGAAACCCGCGGCTTATCTCGTCAACGTCGCGCGAGGCTCCCTTGTGGACGAAGCCGCCCTCGCCGCCGCCCTCCGCGATGGCCGCATCGCCGGCGCCGCCCTCGACGTGGCTGGCGAGGAGCCGCTGCCCGAATCGAGTCCGCTGTGGACTCTCCAAAATTGTTTGCTTACCCCGCACCTGAGCGGTGCGAGCGATTCGTTGTGGGAGCGCCAGGCGGAGCTGCTGCTCGACAATCTCGACCGCTGGTTTTCAGGCCGCGAACTCCGCAACCGCGTCGACCTCACCCGCGGCTACTGACCCTTCTCGTAGCGGCATCCGCCGCGACGGATCGTGCCCCAATCAACCCCCATGCTGTGGCGAAGCCTGTCTTTTCTCACCAGCCACTAGCCACCAGTCACCAGCCACTCTCATTACGACACCGGCCCCTTCGGCGCCGTGTATCCCTGCCGCGCGTACACCACTACCTTCAAATTCTTTCCTTTCTTGTCTTTCAACTCCACTGGCTGGCCATCATCCCCCACCACATCCACCTTGATTTTGCGGTATTTCCCGTCGCGCGCCTGGTTCGTCGGCACATAGCCCAGGCTGTATTGTGACCGCAGCATTCCGGCGATGCTCCGCATAATTCCCGGAATCTCGCCCTCGAACCGTGGGAAAAAGGCGTATCCCCCCGTCAGCCGCGCGAACTCTTTCATCTGGTTGTCGGCCTGGTAGAAGTTCAGGCGTCCAGCTCCGCCGATCATGTTATGCCCTTCCAGATACAGCTCCAGCGCCTCCGCCACTCCCACCGGGAACACCGTCACATCGGTATCTTTCAGTCGTTTGAAGGCGGCATCCAGCGTGTGTTTGCTGAATGTATCGATTCCAGACGCCAGCAGCACCACCGATTTCCGTCCCTTCACGTCCTTCAAATTGTCCACCGTCTCCATCAGTGCGTCGAACACGTTCGATTCGTGGAATCCCGGAATAACCATGCTCCCCAGGTAGTTGTGCACCGCCATTTTGTCCTGCGTAAAGTCCACCTCGATCCGCGTGCGCATGTCGAACGACACCAGCGCCACCCAATCGTCCTTTTTCAATTGCCGCAGGAACTCGTCCGCCCACGTCACCGCGTTCGCCGCGTACACCGGAAATCCGAAAACCCCCCGGCTGCCGAATTCCACCAGCAGCACGGAAGTGATCGGCGCGTCGGGTGTTGAAAAATTGGTCACCTGCTGGGCCACCCCGTCCTCGCTCACCCGGAAGTTTTTCTTGTTCAGCCCCGTGTAGATGTCGCCCTTTTCATCCGCCACCACCACGTCCAGCGTCACCAGCGGCACTTCCACGCTCATCGAATACTGGTCCGGCGCCTTTGCTTCGCCGGATGGCCCAGCCGGCACCGTTACAGGAGGCTTCTGCTGTGGATTCTGTTGCCCGCTCTGCGCCTGCGCGCGCAGTGCGCCCACCGGAACAGCTTCGAACACCAGCAGGGCAAACAGCCCCGTGGCGATAGAGGCCCGAAGGATTCCACGCTGCATATCGTTCACCTCAGATTCTTTGATGCTGCCACGGCCGTCGCGGGCTGGTCAACGGATGCCCTCCCACCCGTGCCCCTCTCCACAGCGGACCCCGCCCCTTGCCCCGGCATGCGTCGTCGCCGGCAGCCTGCGTGGTAGCATTGTGAGTTTGGTTTTCGTGCCACACTTCAAGGAGGCGGCATTGCCCATCTACTGGAGAGCGCTGTTGTTGGCCCTGTTGTTGGCGCTTTGTGTTACTCCAGCCGTCACCCAGAAGCCTCCCCCCGCCGCCTCCGTCGATTTCGATAAGCTCGCCGTCGAGTCCACCGAATGGCTCGCCGGACTGGTTCGCATCAACACCACCAATCCTCCCGGCAACGAACTGGCCGGCGCGCGTTACCTCGCCGACATCCTGCAGAAGGAAGGGATCCCCCCCGAGGTTATCGAAACCGCTCCGGGCCGCGGCTCCGTCATCGCCCGTCTCAACGCCGGGCCGTTTCCCGATGCCTCTCGCGCCGTGCTCCTGCTCGGCCACATGGACGTTGTCGGCGTGGACGCTTCCAAATGGACTCAGGACCCGTTCGGCGGTGCCGTGAAAGACGGCGCCCTCTGGGGCCGCGGCACCCTCGACGACAAAGGTCCTCTCATCGCCAACCTCGCCGCCTTCATTTCTCTCAAGCGCACCGGTGCGCGACTCTCCCGCGACGTGATCTTCCTCGCCGATGGCGATGAGGAGCAGGGCGGCGAGGCCGGCATTCGCGCACTCGTCGAAAAGCATTGGGACAAGATCGCCGCCGCGTTCTGCATCAACGAGGGCGGCCGCACCATCGCGAAAGACGGCAAACCCTGGTACCTCGGCGTTCAGGCCAGCGAAAAGGTTTCTATCAACTTCCGTGTCACCGCCACCGGCACCTCAGGCCACGCCTCCATCCCGCTCAAGGACAATGCGGTGGTCCACCTCGCCGCCGCCGTCGAAAAGCTCGGCAACTGGGAAACGCCGGCAAAGCCCACCGTCATCACCCGCCGCTTCTTCGAGGGCCTCGCCCAGATCGAAGACCCCGAGCTGGCCAAATGGATGCGCGCGCTCGACACGCCCGAGCGCCAGGAGCATGCCGCCCGCATCCTGTCGAACACCAATCCCGTCTGGAACTCCATGTTGCGCAACAGCATCTCTCCTACCATCCTTCAGGCTGGCGTTCGCGCCAACGTCATCCCCTCCGAGGCTCGCGCCACGCTCAACGTCCGTCTCCTTCCCGGCGAACTGCCCGGCGAATTCACCAGCGCCATGCTCAAAGTCGTCGCCGATCCCCAGATCCGCATCGAAATGGAATCCGCCAACTCGCGTCCCTCGCCTCCCTCCGAGATCGAAACGGATTTCTACCGCTCCATCATCAAAGCCTCCCGCGTCGTTTTCCCCGGCGCCCCGGTTCTGCCCATGATGTCCACCTGGGCCACCGATTCCGCCGAGTTGCGCGTCCGCAACGTCACCTGTTACGGCCTGGTTCCGTTCCCCCTCACCGAAGAGGAAATCGGGCGCATGCACGCCGACAACGAACGGCTGCCCATTGCTTCCATTCGTCCGGGCATCGAGCTGGTCTATCGTTCCGTGGAGGATTTCGTTCGTGCGCCATAAGCCGCCCCCGCCGCCCGCGGGCCTCACGCTGCGCCGCGCCAAAATTGTCTGCACCATCGGCCCCGCATGCCGCTCGCCGGAAATGCTCGACCGTCTGCTGGCCGCCGGCATGAACGTCGCGCGCCTGAATTTCTCCCACGGCACCCACGACGAGCACGCCGCGGCCATCCGCTCGTTGCGCCAGGCTTCCTTCCGCCAGCAGCGGCCCCTCGCCATTCTCGCTGATCTTCAGGGACCAAAGATCCGCACCGGAACCCTCGCCGGCGGTCGTCCCATCCGCCTCGAGGCCGGAGAGCAGTTCGTCATCTCCACGGCCGGCGCGCCAGGCGACGCCTCGCGCGTCTCCACCACCTTCACCCAGTTGCCGCACGCGGTCCGCAAGGGAGACCGCATTCTGCTCGCCGACGGTCTCATCGAGCTCCGCGTCCTCGCCGTCCGCGGCCGCGACGTGGTTACTCGCGTCATCAATGGCGGCGAGATGGGCGAACACAAAGGCATCAACCTGCCCGGAGTTAGGCTGAAGATCGCTTCCATCACGCCGAAAGACCGCGAAGACCTGAAGTTTGCTCTCGAGGCCGGGGCCAACTACGTCGCCGTCAGTTTCGTACGCACCGCCGCAGACGTGCTGTCCGCCAAAGCGCTGATCCGCCGCTCCGGCCGCGACACACCCGTGATTGCGAAACTCGAGAAACCCGAAGCCATCGGCAACCTGGAAGAAATCCTGCGCGCCGCCGACGGCGTAATGGTCGCCCGCGGCGATTTGGGTGTCGAGCTCGCGCCCGAGCAGGTGCCCGTCATCCAGAAGCGAATTATCGCCATGGCCCGCGACCTTCGTGTTCCCGTCATCACCGCCACCCAGATGCTCGAATCCATGACCGAGCACCCCCGCCCCACCCGCGCCGAAGCCTCCGACGTTGCCAATGCCGTCTTCGATGGCACCGATGCCGTCATGCTCTCCGCTGAAACCGCTTCCGGCTGCTATCCGCTCGAAACCGTCCGCATGATGGACCGCATCGTGCGCGAGGCTGAGGCCAACATTCGCGAAGTCGTTCGCCCGCATCCCGACCGCCTCTCCGTCGGCGAGACCATCTGCGAAGCCATCTGCAACGCCGCAGTCGTCTTCCGCATGAAAGTCATCGCCGTGTTCACCGAAAGCGGCTCCACCGCCCAGCTCATCTCCAAATACCGTCCTCCATGCCCCATCATCGCCTTCTCGCCGAATCAGGAGACGCGCCGCCGCCTCAATCTTTTCTGGGGAGTTCTGCCGCGAACCATCGGCGGAACAAAGAATATTGACGAGCTTTCCGAAGTCGCCGCCTCGCGCCTGCTGGAGGAACGGCTGGTGTCACGCGGGGATGTGGTGGGTATCGTCGCCGGCACGCCCTTCGGTGTCCACGGCAGCACCAACTTCATGAAGCTCCACACCGTGGCCTGATTCTGGACCCTGCTGCTGTTAATCTGCCATGCCGAACCCCGGTAGTGGGCTACTTTGACTTTTCTCTCGTCCTTTTCGATAGGAACAAAAATATGATCGGCGTTGTAAGAGACACTTGGAATATAAACAAACAAGACCAAAACTGGAACTGGCCGCCTAAAATCCGCCGAACCCCTGGGGGGCCAGCCGCATAGGCAAGCATAAACGAGATGTAGTGATACCACTCCAGTACTTTAACTGGCCATGGCTCTTCTACTCCCGCCTTCAGAGGCCATAGGGGCAGGGGTGCAATCAATAACGCTTCCATCAAAAAGGCGATGAGTGCCGCTTTACCCCACGTTTTCATTTAGGCCGATCTTTGACTCCTCGGTTCGTAAGATTCAGAGTAGCCCACTACCCGACCCCCGCGCGGCTTGCGGGGTGAGGGATCTGCTGTTCGGCTTTCGGTTTCCGGTTTTACCGAGTTTCGAGTTCCGATTTTCGGTCTTCGTCTCTAATTCATCCATCGCCCGGGCGTCGAGGGCGGTTCATTCCGGTGGTCGCGCATGTACACTTCAAATTTCTTTCGCAGCCGCCGCTGCCGCCAGTCCGTATACAGGTTGCGCGCCGTAAAGAAGTACGATCCCCGCCGGATATACACATAGCCCACCAGCAGCCCGCCCAGGTGCGCTACGTGGCTGATTCCCGTCCCCGGCCCTTCCAGCGTGCTGAAAAACGCGATCGCTCCCCAGATCAGAACGAACATTCGCATCGAGATCATCACCGGAAGCGGGATCAGCCAAACCTGCCGGTCTGGAAACAGCAGCCCGCACGCCATCAGAATTCCGTAAATCGCGCCGGAGGCTCCCACCGTCACAATCAACGGCTGGGGGCTTCCCCAGAGCAACGGAACTAGGTTTACCAGCGCCACGCACACGCCCGCCCCGATCCCCGTCAGCATGTAGTAAGTCAAGAACCGCCGCGGTCCCCACAGCGGCTCCAGATCGCGCCCGAACATCCACAGCGTGAACATATTGAACAGCAGGTGCATGAACGTGGCGTGGAGAAACAGGTAGGTCGCCAGCGTCCATACGCGAAGCCCCGGCACAACCAGGATCGGAATCAGCCCGAACCATTGCGCGATCCACCGGTCCGAGCCCCCGTCCGTCACCATCGCGGCGATCTTCATCACCGCGAACACCGCGCAGTTCGCCACAATCAGCCCGCGGATCGCCGGCGAGAATTCTCGCTTCCAGTTGAACCGGTATTGAAATCGGAAGTCTTTCGCCATTACTCAACCAGTCTAGCCGGGGCTTGAGCGGAGAGTCAAAGCCCCATCGAGTGGGCCTGCGTAGTGCCCAGGGGCCATGAGGAGTGCGGTGGCTTGCCGCCGCTTTTCTTCGCCGAAGCTTGCTTCGGCGTCTGAGCAGTTGCTCTTATCTTAGTTTCGTCCGCGCGGACCGGTACAGCGAAAACGCCAGCAGCAGGAACAAGATCACCGCCACCAGGCTGCTTTGCGTCACATCGCCGAACGAGCTATCCGCGGTTAGTTTGGCCAGCCCCACCCCGGCGCGTCCCAGGAAGTTTTCCGGCAGAAAGTGATATTTAAAGTTTGGGTCGCCCAGAATCGTCAGCACCATCGCCAGCAGGCCGAACACTCCCCCCGCGGCGATCAATCCGGTGGCATAGAGCGACCCCGGGCTTACCTCGCTCTCCGCGGAATCCTCTGTTTTCGTTCCCCGTTCGGCAAGCCACCGCACCACTCCGCCCGTAAAAATTGCCAGCGTCGTCGCGATGGAAAGATACGACCCCACGGCGAACGACAGCGATCGCACTCCCAGCAGCTCGATCGCCACCACCACAAAAACGCCCAGCAGCACCAGCCGCCACGGCAGCCGCTGGTTCAGGATTCCGTTGATCACCGTGGCCATCAGCCGCGCCTGCGGCGCCGCCGCTTTGTCGCTCCCGATCCCCTGGATCCACTGGATTTCGATCTGTTTCGTCGACGGGTCATACAGATATTTCCCGTCCGGCACATCGCGCGATCCGATGGCGTTCACCAGCACGTAGGTCTTTCCGTTGTGCTCGTAGTTCTGCTGCTCGATCTGCACGCCCGGCGAAAGATTGGCCACATCCAGCGGGATCTGTATCGGCTGGAACTGCGCCAAAGCGGTATTCATCAAAATGAGCGTCAGGCCGATCACCAGCGCCGAGGCCATCACTCCCAGCACCAGCCCAAGCTGCTGCCGCATCGGAGTCGCGCCCACCAGGAATCCCGTTTTCAAGTCCTGCGATGTCGCTCCGGCATTCGCCGAAGCGATGCACACCACCCCGCCGATGGTCAGCGCCAGCGCCGAATACGCCGCGCCCGTCCAGCCGAGCGCCAGAAACATCGCCGAAGTGGCCATCAGTGTGGCGATGGTCATGCCGCTTACCGGGTTCGCCGTCGTGCCGATCAGTCCGCAGATCCGCGACGATACGGTCACGAACATGAATCCGAAGATCACCACGAAAATTGCCGCCATCAGGTTGGAGAACATCCCCGTCGGCGCGCCCGGCACCGGTTTGAAGGTCAGCAGCACCCACATCAT
>DATJWB010000085.1:0-2369 GCA_035501495.1 Bryobacteraceae bacterium
CGTCATATCGCGCTTCCAGTGCGCTGTGGGATTCATGTGCCGCGACGGCCGCAACGCTCCGCCGTGGATGGCATCGCCCAGGTTCACGGGCTTGAACGGCACGGCCATCTCCAGAAATTTTTTCAGCTTGGGAACACTGCCTTTGTCGTTCTTGCCGCGGCTTGGAATCGCAAAAACTATGTAATCGTCGCAAAAGCTGGCGGCGTCGCCGTAGCGGTGTAAGGTGTTGGTCATCGAGTTACTCCCGCCGGCTCTTCCCGCTTTTCCTCGACCGGATTGGTGATCCGCCCGAGCCCGGCGTTGGTTTTGGCCCGCTCGAGTCTGTACCCCAGGCGCTCCAGAATCGGCGCGACGACATTCTCCTCGCCGCCCTCGTCGCAACGGGTGCCCACGCCCAGCGCAATCACCGTATCCACCTGCTGCTCCACTTCGCGGACCAAACGAATCATCTCCTCGGTGCGCGCCACCGGAACTTTGATCTCGACAATCGCCGAAAGAATCTTTTCGCCCAGAATGTCCTCGCGCAACGTTCCCGTTGCCACATCGGTCATCAATGACGTGATGGGATTCTTCTTCTCGAACGCCACGCCCGCCTTCGCCAGCGCCCAGGTCATCTTCTGGATCTCATGGAACCACACGCCCACGCCGGGACGTCCGAACTCGATGGTGAATCCCGCCTCACCGCGCTGCACGCGCCCCGTAACGTCGTTGGTCTTGACTTCCTCGGTGCCCCGGCCTTGCACGCCCGTGGATTCATGCGGCACGCGCGGATCGGAGAACGCCCGCCGCACGATGCGCGGCCATGCCAGCTCTTCGGGGGCGAACGCGGCCGTCGGGCAGACATCCGGCTCGGGATCAAAACGCAGCCGGAAGAACTGAAACACCGTTCGCAGCGTCCGCACCAGCGCCGGGTTCAGATGCTCCTGGCTCAGCCCGTTGAAACAGGCGTAACATTCCACGCACTCGTTGCGGTCAACCGTGGCGCGCTTGATCGCAGGGTCGATATAGATCGCGCCCATGGGGCAAACGTAGGTGCAGTTTCCGCAAGCAACGCATTTGTCCGGGTCGATTCTCATTCACTCACCTCGCGGGCTCCCGAAAGATCTTGCGCGTGGCATCGATTCTCCCGAATAGCGCTGCCGCCGCGATGCACAGCGCCGCCGCGACCACGAACGGCACGTTCCAGCCGTACGATCGCACCAGATACGCGAGCAGGGCCGGGGAGATCGCGCCTCCTATGTTACCGCAGGTGTTCATGACCGATGAAACCGAGCCCGCATAGTCGCCGCCAATATCCAGCGGGATCGCCCAGGACACCCCCACCGTGGTTTCGAGCCCGAAAACGGCCAGGCAGGTGTACCAAACCGAAACCGTGGCTGTGCTGGTGAAGGTCGCAGGCAAAATCGCGCCCGCTGCCAGCAGAAACCCCGCGACCGCAACACTACGCCGGGCGGTCTTCAAATCACCCGAGCGCCTGGCCCACCGGTCTGAAAGCCAACCGCCCATCAGGTCGCCTCCAGTCCCCGCCAGCAGCGGCAGGCTGGCATACATCCCCATGTGTTTGAGATCGAAACCGCGATAGTCGTGAAGGTACTTTGGAAACCAGTCCAAGTAAACCGAAATGCAGTACGCGTAGCAGAAGTACATGAGCGAGAGCGTCCACAGCGTGGAACTACGGAGAATCCTCCTCCACGGCACCGACGGTGTGCCTGACGGCCGCGCGCTGCCAATCGACGAGAGAATCAAGTCACGTTCCGACGCACTGACGGCCGAGTGCCCTGCCGGTGTGTCGCGATAATACCAGTACCAGATCGCGGCCCAAACCAAGCCCACCGCGCCAAAGGCAAAAAAAGGCATGCGCCATCCATAGGCAGCCATCAACAGGACCACGATGGTCGGCGTGAGCGCCGCGCCCAGGCGGGATCCGGCGTGGGTGATGCCCTGCGCAAAGCCGCGCTCGCCGGGTAGGATCCAACGGGAAAGCGAGCGCGTGGCGATCGGAAAGGCCCCGGCTTCACCAACACCGAACAGGAACCGGAACGCAGCCATGGACGGGGCGTTCCAAGCCAAGGCTGTGGCCGAAGTGAAGAGCGACCACCAGGTCACGATCAGGGCCAGCGCGCGTCTCGGGCCGATCCGGTCGCCCAGCCAGCCGCCGGGAATCTGAAACAGGGCGTAGCCCCACCGGAACGAGCTGAGAATCCAGCCCACCGTCACCATCGAAAATCCAAGCTCTTGTTGGATAACGGGGACCGCCGAGGCGATGTTGACCCGGTCCATGTAGGTGATCAAATAAGCCGCCACCGTGAGGCCCAGCACGATGTGCCGAACGTGCGTGGGGCGGCTGACGGAGGCGGGCTCGATCACTG
>DATJWB010000086.1:0-2493 GCA_035501495.1 Bryobacteraceae bacterium
AACCTCCGAAACCCGGGCCGTTACTCACATTATATACGGACTGCGAACCGGGCACGGTTTTAACTGTGGAAAGCGGGCGTCGCCGGCCCTCTCATTGGCTGGCGATTGCGACGATCGTCCGGTTGAAACGGTCGCCCACCGGAGCGGTGTCGTTCCTCGTCAGGGCTTTGCCGCTCAGCGGGGTCGTGGAGTTCTGTTTCTGCACCCCACTGGCATGCCCGTGGGACTCAGGTCCTGCTGCACCACGGTCTGCCCTGGCCGCCGCTCGACTCCGAAACAGCCGACGAGATTCCCGCAAGCGGGCTTTACTGCGCGCGCCACCGAGAGCAGTCCGGGACTCAGCGCTGGAGGTCGCCGGGGCGCTCGGGAATTCCCGGCTCGTCCAGGAATTGCGCCGTGGTGGCGGGCCCGAGGTCCTTCCAGTTCTGCAGCACCCATACCAGCTTCTTACCGGGAGTCACTTCGAGCGCCTGGATGATATTGGGCCGGTCCTCCGGCTTGGTGCCGCCCGTGGAACTGAAGATTACGGTGTTGCCGTTCGACAGGCGATCGGCCGTCTGAATATTGTGGAGCACAACGTCGGCCGGCAAGTCGGATTGTGTGAACTCCCATACCGTTTCGCAGTTGGCGTTCACCTCCCGCACCAGCTTGTCGTGCTCGTCGGCGATCAGGGTGTTGCCGTTATGCAGGCGGACGGCGGCCCAGGGCGTCGGGATGGCGCAGCTCCAGATGGGATTGAACTCGCCGTCATACTCCACCACTTTGTCCATCTTCAGGAATGGCGCGAGGTAGGTACCCTTGGCCGTCATTCGAATGCGCCGGAACTGCGGATGAACGGTTTTGGGATCGCTCAGACTGACGGCAGGCAGTGCGTGTTCCACCTCCACTTTGCCGGTGCTCTTTTCGATCACCATGACTTTGGGCGGAAGCCCGTTGCGCACCAGCAGCACCTTGTCGAGCCCGATCGGCTGGCAGGAATGCACCTCTGTACCTTCGGGTGCATCGTAATGCCATACGACTTCCTTTCGCGGCGTGATCTCCTCCACGTGGTATTGCCGGGCGAAGAGGATGTGGCCGTTCGAGAGCATCCAGACATCGTCAATCTCGCCGCCGCGGCCCGTGGAATACGTCCAGACCACTTTGCCGTGATTCACCAGCAGGAGGGTGTTGTATCCTTCGCCGGCGTAAAGCATGGGATGCTGCGCCAGCCCGCGGCCGGGCCGGTCGGGGAGACTCGCAGGCTCCGGCCAATTGCGCTGTACGGGCGCCTCCGAAGGACCAAGAGCGGGCACGCCCGGTGCTTCGAACTCTGCCAATACCGCGGCCCACGGCGAGCCGGCGGGAGGATCCGCGGCCATCCACAACGCGCCGCACGCAATCAAAGCCACCAGACTGATTCCCAATCGCATCACTTCCTCCGTGTGCGATTATACCCGGTTTGTTCAATCTTTATCGGTAAAAAACGGCTGAGGACCTGGTGTGAGTCCTCCGCACCATCAAGGAGAAGAACAACAGTCCGAAATCAGCGGACCACGGGATCGTAGTACATGCTATTCCGGGAACAGCATCGAACGCGCCCGCCTCACCGCCATTTCCGGGCTGGAGAGGATCGGCGTACCGCCGTCGTCCGGAAGCGCCGCCACCACGCGGGCCATCGAAGCTTGTGCCAGCACCACCACGTCAACCGCGGCCATCAGGCGGCCGAGCGAATCGGCAAGCAGGCGGTCGTGGGTGCCGGTGTCGCCGCAGAGCACCGCCTCGAAGGCATTCTCACAGAGAGATTCCACAACATCGACGTCCCGGCCGGCTTCGAGTGCCTTGGCGCGGAGTAGCGCCACGGTAGGTTCGAGCGTGGTGCCCAGCGTGGCCGCCACGCCAATACGCCGGCCCAGCCGGACCGCCTCCTCGGCCATGGGCTCATCCACGCGAACCACCGGAAAATCGAACAGCTCGCGCGCCAGTTTTGCCGCGGGCCCGATCGAGGAGCAGGTCACCATGACCCCGTCGGCACCTCCTTCGCGAGCCGATTGGATCAGTTGAATCACCCTTCGAATCGTGCCTTTCGTCAGCTTTCCGGCGCGGATCGTGTTCCGGATCAGGCTCTCGTCTACCATGTGAAACTGCTCCGCGCCCGGCAGTTCCCGGTTCGAAAGCTCCGTGAATATCGGAATCAACACGTGGCTCGTGTGAAGGTACGCAATCGTGGTCGGCATTTCGCGTAACTCAACCTTATCTCAATCGCCGGGATTTCAGTCGGCGAAATGGCAGTCTCCCTTGATTCTGCATTGTGGAACCAACATTGGACTAAACCGCTTCGCGGTAAGACGAGGCGGCGAGGATCTTGCGGTTTGTCAGGGCAATTGCAGCGGCGTCAGCTGTGGCGGTAGGATAACCGCATGACCGCAGACGTTTCGCCAGCCTGTAGAGCCTCCGGCCGAAACAAAACAGATCGATTCCGTTCAATACCCATAAAGCAATTGCCCTGCCAAACCG
>DATJWB010000087.1:0-2135 GCA_035501495.1 Bryobacteraceae bacterium
TGCCCGCCGTGCCGCAGCAATTCCTGGACGTCGATCGCGAAAAGGTGCTCAAGCAGGGCGTGCCGCTCAACGACGTTTACCGCACGGTGCAGGCTTACATGGGCGGCCTGTTCGTCAATTACTTCAACCGCTTCGGCCGCCAGTGGCAGGTGTATGTCGAGGCCGAAGGCGATTACCGTGCCAATCTCGACCACATCAATGAGTTCTATGTGCGCAACACCAAGGGCGAGATGGTCCCCCTCTCGGCGCTGGCGCACTTCGAAAGACGCTACGGGCCCGAGTTCACGATGCGTTACAACCTCTACCGGTCGGCGCAGATCATCGGGTCGGCTGCGCCCGGTTACAGCTCGGCGCAGGCGATGAAGGCGCTGGAAGAAACCTTCGACCGTGCCATGCCCCCTGAGATGGGCTACGACTACATGGGAATGTCTTACCAGGAGAAGAAATCGCAGCAGGGCATACCATCCTGGGCGATTTTCACGGCGTCGCTGGTGTTCGTATTCCTGATTCTGGCGGCGCTGTATGAGAGCTGGACCCTGCCATTCAGCGTACTACTGAGCACGCCGATGGCGGTGTTCGGAGCCCTCGCAGCGCTATGGCTGCGGCGCTGGCTGATGGGACTCTATTTGCCGGCTTACCAGGTGCAAATCGAAAGCGATGTGTATTCGCAGATCGGGCTGGTGATGCTGATAGGCCTCGCAGCTAAGAACTCGATTCTTATCGTAGCCTTCGCGAAGGCCGAGTTGGAGAAGGGCAAGTCACTCGTCGATGCCGCTCTTGACGCGGGGAGACTTCGCTTCCGGCCGCTCATGATGACATCGTTCGCGTTCATTCTTGGGTGCGTGCCACTCTGGACCGCATCCGGTGCGGGCGCCATCGCGCGGCAGGTGATGGGCACAGCGGTGATCGGAGGCATGGTGGTCGAGACGTTCATCGGCCGGTTTCTGGTCCCCGCGATCTTTTATGTGGTCGAGAAGTTGTCGGCCTCCAGCGCTCCCGCTGCCGGCCTGACACCGGCGCCCGCGGTACAAGGAGACTAACATGCGCGCTTCCTATGTCGCGATTGCCGCCGCTGCGGCCATTCTGACCGGATGTGTGGTCGGGCCGAATTATAAACGGCCCCAAGTTGCGGTGCCAACGAGCTACCGCGCGCCGGTGCCGCTGCCCCCGGATCAAGCATCTTCGCTGGCGGACCTTCCGTGGTTCGGAGTCTTTCACGATGAAGCGCTCCAGGACCTGATCCGCGTGGCGCTCGCACAGAGTTACGATTTGCGCGACGCCGTCACGCGGGTGGAACAGGCGCAGGCGAACCTCGGCATTACGCGGTCGAACCAGATTCCCCAATTGGATGCTTCGGGATCTCTCAACGTGACTCGCTCGTCGCGGGACGGAGCCATCGCTCTGCCGTCTTCGATTCCTTTCAACCAGAACCGTAACTACGGAGCGGCGGCGCTCAACCTCCTGTCTTTCGAGGTTGACCTCTGGGGACGTTTGCGCCGCGCCACGGAAGCAGCGCGCGCCAACCTTCTCAGCGCCGAGGAGAACCGCAAGGCCGTCATCACTACGCTGGTCAGCCAGGTCGCGACCGATTACTTGCAACTTCGCGAATTGGATTACGAACTTGAGATTTCCCGGCGCACGCTACAAAACCGCGAGGATTTCCTGGCCCTTACGCGCCAGCGGCAGACCGGGGGCGTTGCGACACTGATCGATCTGCGCCAGGCAGAGCAACTCGTCGAATCTGCGGCGGCGAGCATACCGACGACACAGCAGCAAATCGAACAGACCGAAAACCAGATCCGGCTGCTGCTAGGACAAAGCCCGGGAAGCGTACCCCGCGGGCGAAGCTTCCTCGAACAGGACCTCCCGCCGGAGGTGCCCGCAGGACTGCCATCGGCGCTGTTGGAGCGCCGCCCCGACATTCGAGCGGCCGAGCAGTCTCTGATAGCGGCTAACGCCAACATCGGGGTTGCGAAAGCCGCTTATTTCCCGACGATCAGCCTGTCGGGTACAATCGGCGGCCAGAGTTCCCAACTCTCGAGCCTGTTTTCCAGCAACAACGGCACTTGGAATTTCACCCCGCAGATTTCGCAGCCAATCTTCAGCGCCGGCCGGATTCGGAACAATGTTCGGCT
>DATJWB010000088.1:0-2685 GCA_035501495.1 Bryobacteraceae bacterium
GATGTCAACAACCAGATCGTCTTTAATGACCATAGTTAAACCTTCGATTTCAGGGCCCTGTGCCCGATGTCGCGCCGGTAGTACATGCCCTCGAAGTGAATCCTGCCGATCCCCTCATAGGCCAGTCCCAGCGCATTCTCCAGTGAATCCGCCGCAGCCGTAACCGCCAGTACGCGCCCGCCGTTCGTCAGGTAGCTGCCATCGAGCAGCGACGTTCCCGCATGAAAAACTTCGACACCGGCAATCTTCGCCGCGTCGTCGAGACCCGTGATCACCTGACCGGTTGTATAGCTGCCCGGATACCCCTGCGACGCCGCCACCACGCACGCCGAAGCTCCCGGACGCCAGCGAAACTCCGTACTGCTCAGCCGGCCCTCGACGCACGCCTCGAGCCCGTCGAGCAGATCGCTTTCCAGGCGCACCAGAATCGCCTGCGTCTCCGGATCGCCGAAGCGCGCGTTGTATTCGAGCACCATCGGACCGCGCGCCGTCATCATCAGGCCGCAATAGAGCACGCCTTTGAACTCCGCACCCTCGGCCTTCATGCCCGTAACCACCGGCTGCGCGATGTGGTGGATCAGCCAGTCGCGCATCTGGTCGTCAACAATATCCGCCGTCGAATAGGCCCCCATCCCGCCTGTATTCGGGCCGGTGTCCCCATCGCCCACGCGCTTGTGATCCTGTGCCCCAACCAGTGGCGCCACCCGCTCGCCGTCGCTGAAGACCAGGAACGAAAGCTCCTCGCCCTTCAAGCACTCTTCCAGCACCACCCGCGCCCCGGCTTGGCCCAGCATTTTTCCGCTGAGCATCTCTGCCGCTACGCTGGCCGCCTCTTCCTTACTCTTTGCAATCACCACGCCCTTACCCGCTGCTAGCCCGTCGGCCTTCACCACCACGGGGGTATGAAAATGTCCAAGCGCGGACCGCACCTGCTCAATGGAATCGCAAATTGCAAAGGGAGCCGTCGGGATGTGGTGCCGCTGCAGAAATTCCTTGGCGAAACTCTTGCTCGCCTCCAATTGTGCCCCTGCTTGCGTCGGACCAAACGCCGGCCATCCGCGCCGCGTGAACTCATCGACCACGCCGAGAGTGAGAGGCAGTTCCGGCCCCACCACCGTCAAATCCGGCTGCAGATGCGTTGCCAGCGCGGTGATCGACTCCAGGCTCGCGAGATCCGCAGCCACGCATTCCGCTTCGTCGGCTATGCCGCCGTTTCCCGGCGCACAATAAAGCTGTGAAATCCGCGTCGACTGCCGCAGTTTCCAAACCAGAGCATGCTCGCGCCCACCGCTACCTAGGACCAGGACTTTCATAATCGAGAGAAAATAAAGGTTAGGGGTTCAGGAGGAAAGCTGTCAAACGTCAACCCACGAGCCATGGCTCTTCAGTTCGTAACATTCCTGTAACCCACCCGGCGTAGGGTGGATGCTCTCGCGCCGATATTACTTCCAAGGGTTGCGGGACTTGGGTTGTAGTTAACTATAGTTAATGCAATATGGTATAGTTTTGTTAATCTCTGAAACATCGGAGTGAAATCCACGCTGGGGAGGCCTGCCGCCCGTTCGCAGCAGGATCGAATTCCGCAATCTACATGGGGCTTCAAAGCCAATTCATACGCCGGCACGCGCACGGCATGCTGCTTGCACTCATCGCAATCGCAGTCCTGGCTCCAGCAGTCGCTCTACTGGCGCAGCAGTCCGACTCCCCGCCACCCCTGCAATCGCCCGCCGCGGTCGCCCCCTCCACCCTCGCCGATCCCTCGCCGGACCCCGCCACCGAATCCCTCTTCCCTCACTTCAAGGGCACGCGCTTCTGGCTCTCCGGCCAAGCCAACTTCGTCTTCCAGACACATCCCGACTTCCACGCGTTATACAGCGGCCCTCACAGCCTGAGCCCCAACTACGAAAAAGCCACATCGCGGGTCATGACTCTCTACACCGGCGTGCGCCTCAACAACTCCACCGAACTCCTGGTCGACATCGAAGAAGCCGGTGGCGCCGCGCTCAGCGCCGGATTCGGTATGGCCGGATCTCCTGACCTCGACATCGTCCGTAATCCCCTGCTGAGCAAGGCTCCCTATCTCGGCCGTGGCATGTTCCATAAAGTTTTCGCGCTCAGCGACGACAAGGTCGAGAACCAGCGCACCTACCTCTCGCTCTTCGACGAACTGCCGCGCCGCCGTCTCGAAATCCGTTTCGGCAAATTCAGTATGCCGGACTTCTTCGACGTCAATTCCGTTGGCTCCGACACCCACTTCCAGTTCCTCAACTGGACGACCGACAACAATGGTGCTTACGACTATGCCGCAGACACACGCGGCTACACCGTCGGTGCCACCGCCGATTTCGAAGACCGCAACTGGGGATTTCGTTTCGCCGAAGCCCTCATGCCCAAGGTCGCCAATGGCATTGATCTCGTCTGGAAGCCCTGGCAGGCCCACGCCGAGAATTTCGAATACGAACTCCGCCGCGGCCTCATCCCGAAAAAATCCGGCGTCGTCCGCCTGCTCACCTACACCAACTCCGCCAACATGGGCATTTACCGCGATCAGGTGATCCAGGCCGCCGCCTCAGACACCACTCCCGACATCACCGCCCACCCTTGGCACATCACGCGCAAGTACGGATTCGGCATCAACGTCGAGCAGTCGCTCACGCGCTACCTCACCGCATTCGCCCGCTTCGG
>DATJWB010000089.1:0-2587 GCA_035501495.1 Bryobacteraceae bacterium
TCTTCGGTTCGATCGCATATTCGCTCGCCTGTTTCTAGTCTCCGGCGAGACCGCGGAAAATACGAGCGATTTGAAACCTGCCTTAGTTTGAAAAACGCCTGAGACGGCGGCCTAAGGTGTTCCCGTAGGCCCTCCCCGCTAAGGCAAAAGCCTTAAGGGAGGCTCAGAGTTGTGGGGTCAGCCCTTCCGGGCTGCCGCCGCGCTTCCGCGCGGCGCGCCGGACGGAAGCCCGGCGGCGGGCCGAAGGCCCGACTCCCCCCTGGCATTCACCACCGACGCATAGAACGCACGAATCGCGGGCGCTCTCGCAATCATCGGGTCACTCCACTAAATAAACATCTCTTCGTCTTGCGTGGCATGGTCCACCGAAGGCCGGTTCGAGCCGTGGACGAGACTGGATACCGCAGCCGAGATCCCGGCGGCCAAACCGTTTACCTCCCGCACCGGCCGCAACACTGCACGCTTCACGTTATCGCCTGCGTGCTCCACCTGTTCCACTGTGCTGCTCACCGAGTGATCGATCTGCTCCAGGCGCTCGCGGGCCCGAGTGCTGGCGTCCCCCACCAAGGCGCCGATCCGCTCTACCTGCTCACGGCTGGTTTTCGAAATGGCCGCCGCGTTCGCCGTAATCTCGGCCACCTTCGGACGGGCGTCCTCGAGGATCTTCTGCGCGGTCGCCAGAATCTCGGTAGCTCGATCGACCTCCGCACCCGCCTTCCTAACTACCGGTCCCACCTGCTCCACAACCGGGCCAATCTTGTCCATGATTGGCCCGATCTTGTCGATGACCGGTCCGGCGCTGTCCGCTACCGCAACGCCTCTGGCGGCGAGCGGCGCCAGTTTCTCGTGAATCTTGCGCGCCACACTGTACAGGCCGATGGCCACGCCGGCTTGGACCAGGATTGCCAGGCAAGCCAGCGCGACCGCGGCTGTGATCACCACCCGAAAGACATCGTCAGACATCCGTAGAGTCCTTACGCTCGATGCATTAGTGAGGCAGTGCGTCGCCCGGAGCCTGCGGCGGCTGGTTCATGGCTTCACGGTATGCCTGCCGCCCAGCTTCCATCGCGTCCTGCAGATTCTCTTTCTGGCGCGAGAGAGCGTCCTTGCCTCGATCCACCCATTCGGACGCCGACTGTTTGACGTCGGTCGAGCGTTGCTTCAAATAGTCCGTGCCCTCACCCGCTTTGGACTTAATAAAGTCGCGCGTTTCCTGACCCGACTTTGGCGCAAACAGCATACCGATGGCCACACCCACGCCCAAACCCAGGAGAAATGCCGACAGGCCGTTCTTATCCATATTTCTTAATCCTCCTCGTATCCCGCGTCACTTGCAATCGTTTTCAGTATACTCCCCAATAGAACCAGCAACATGAGTATAAGCAAGCGGCGGGCCCTCGATGGCGATGCACTGTGGGCTTACGCACTGAAGCTGCTGGGCGGGCGGGCCCACTCGACTGGCGAACTGCGCGAGAAGTTGCGCCGCCGGGCCGACCGTGCCGGAGCAGTGGATGATATCCTGGCGCGGCTCAAAGACAGCGGGTACTTGAACGATCAGCGGTTTGCCGAGGGCTTTGCCGCGGCCCGCCTGGCGAACGATAAGCTGGGCCGCACGCGCGTGATTCAGGATTTGCGGCAACGGCGTGTAGCGCCGGCGCTAGCCGAACGCACCGTGCGCAAACTCTATGAGGATGTCAACGAGGAGGCGCTGATCGAAGCCTGGATCCGCCGCAAGTACCGGCTGGCGTCCCGCGAAGACCTCTTTCAGGAGGATAAGGAACTTGCCGCCGCCTACCGCAGGCTGCTCCATGCCGGGTTTCGCTCCGGCGATATCGTGCGCACCCTGAAACGCTTCGCGCGCAATCCGGAACTGCTCGATTCCTTGGAGCCTCCCGAGGAACCGACCGAGTAGGACAGGCCATCGCCTTATGTGGCCTGTCTTCCTCGCCGACGGACGCAGACGACAAAAACGATCGTCTGCGCCACCTCGCTACACGCACACCGGACTCCGCGCGAACACAAATTCTTCCACCACGCGCCCGCCGATCAAATGCTCCTGAATGATCCGCTCGAGCACCTCTGGCGTGGCCGAGTGATACCAGACGCCCTCCGGGTAAACCACCGCGATCGGGCCCTGCTCACATACGCGCAAGCAGTTGGCTTTGGTACGGTAGACGCGGTCGAGCATTTGCAAATCGCTCATGCGCCGCTTCAGGTACGCCCACGCTTCCGTGCCGGCTTCCGCCGAACAACACTTCGGCTTGGTCTGTTCCGCACACAGAAAAATGTGGCGCCGAACACTGGGAATGTTCAATCCCGCGGCAATCTGCTGCAGCTTCTCGAGGTCCGCCATGGAGATTAAAACTTCACCGCGGGGGCGTTCCGTGCGCCCGGCTCGGTCTTGAAATACGCGTCGTTGCGTTCAAACCCGCCGATCGAGGCCACTATGTTATTGGGAAACATCTGGATCGACGTATTGTAATGCTGCACCGTCTCGTTATATTTCCGCCGTTCCACGGCGATCCGGTTCTCCGTGCCCGCCAACTCGTCCTGCAGACGGAGAAAATTTTCGTTCGATCGCAATTGC
>DATJWB010000090.1:0-21682 GCA_035501495.1 Bryobacteraceae bacterium
CTGGCCAACCAGCTCACCATGTCGGCCGCATTCACGTGGAGCAAGACGATGGACAACATCAGCGAGGTGTACACGTTCCTCAGTTCGGGCTCGGTGGTGCTGGCGCAGGATCCCTTCAACACCAGCCAGGGTGAGCGCGGACTTTCGAACAACAATGTTCCGGAGGCGCTGACCATCACCGCGAACTGGCGGATGCCATGGCTGAGGGGCGCCTCGCACTGGTATAACCATGTGGCCGGAGGCTGGACGATCGGCGTGTTTGAAATCTTTCAGACCGGGCGGCCGATGACGGTGGTCCAGAACAATCTGAACGTGAACCCGCTCGAGGATGCCGCCGCCGCCAGTTTCATCGGGGGAGGAGACGCGATGCGGCCGTTCCTGGCGAACCCGCAGGCTCCCCTGAGCACGGTGGGCGAGTTTCTGTCGAATGGCACGCTGGTCAACCTTGCCAATACCTCACAACAGGTGGCGTTCTCGAGCGTCCACTGGATCTACAACACGCTGGCCGCCGATCATTATTTCGGCACGCCGTTCGGAGTCGGCCGCAACATATTGCAGGGGCCCACGCTGCAACAAGTGAATCTCTCGATCTACAAGGATTTTGCGGTTCGCGAGAACTTGCGCCTCGAGATTCGCGGCTAAGCGACGAATGCGTTCAACCATGTCAATCCGACGCTTCCGAACCTTTACGTGGATGTGGGGACGGCGACGACGTTCCTCAATCCGACTTACGGCGAAGCGCAGCCGCGGGTCATTCGGCTGGGCGCGAAGATCCTGTTCTAGCAGTTTGTGCTGATGGATGAGCCACGGATGGACACGACAACACACGGATCAGAAACCGAGGCTAGCCGTGTCCATCCAGGGGAATCCGTGGCGTGAACGAAGAACGGGGCAGGACACACACGACGAATTACCCAACGGAGGCCAGTAATGGCCCAGAAATATGGTCAGGACGGGTCACTGCTTCTTCTCAAGATTGGATCCCTGCCGGAATCAATCTCATCCGCTTGACGTTCCCCAGTCCCTGGCGACCTTCCGACACCACGTCCATCGGCTGCAGACGGCTGTTAATCTGATCGAAGCGCCGATCGACCTGTTCGAAGCGCCGGTCCATTCTGTCGAGACAGACCTTGAGTCTGCATTTCCAAGGTCTCCTTCACGCCGGTCAGGGGATCCATGATCCGGCGCCCGCTCTCCCGGGCGCCCTCCTTGATCAGTTGAACCAACTGCTCGTCGCTGAAGGTCATATCGTACATCTCCTGTCGCTAAAACGAAATGCTCCATGCGGCGGCGACTGCGGCGGGACCCGGCTCAACCAACTTCGAAGGACGTTTCCAACTCCCAAGAAGAAGCTCTGGGATAAGCTCCGTCTGAGCGGCGCCGCGGCAGGCGCGGTAACTTTAGCTTTCGCCGCCAGCTTTCGTCGCCTTCGAGTGCGGTAAGGCGGCGTTCGTGCATCTCGGCAATGCGCGAGCGCCCCGATGATTTCGCCGTCCTGCCGGGCGGCAGTCTCGGCGGTCATGGTGACTGGTCCTGCCCAAATTCCATTCGCCAGGTCTGATTCCACTGCCTTTCAGGCGGTCAGCTTGCAGCGGGTTTCACCTGATTCCACCGGCTTGAGCCGGTGGTCATCAACGATTCGCCTAAGCGACCCGCACTCTACAATACGATCGTCAGGTCCCACGCGCTAAGCCGGCGGAAACGCCCGTGATATGATTTCCAGATGGCCGACTCCGCCCGGGCCCCGGTTTCCGCCATCTCGAAATCCGCCGCGGAAGCGCCTGCCGCGAGTGCGCCGCGGCACACCGCCATCGTCCGCGTCACGCACTGGGTGACCGCGCTGTGTTTCCTGGCGCTGCTGGTCAGCGGCATGGAAATTGTGGTCTCCCATCCGCGTTTCTATTGGGGCGAGACCGGCAATGTGCTGACACCCGCGCTGTTCGCCATACCAATTCCATCTTCCAGAGCGAGCTACCCGACCCGTTTCGGTTATGTGCTGCCCGACCAGAACGGCTGGAGCCGCTATCTGCACTTTCAAGCTGCGTGGGTCGCCATCCTGGCCGGTTTACTGTACGCGGGTTACGGCCTGTTGGGCAGTCATTTCCGAAGAAACCTGTTTCCCCGGAGTGGCGATCTCTCGTGGCGGGCACTCTGGGGCGTGACGTCAAACCACCTGCGCCTGAAGCGCGCGAGCGAAGGGGAAGCCTGGTCTTACAACCCGCTCCAGCGGGTCACCTACCTTTCCGTGATCTTCATTCTGTTTCCACTGGTGATCTGGACGGGTCTGGCGATGTCTCCCGCGGTGGTGTCCACGGTCCCTTCGATTGTCGAAGTGTTCGGCGGCCAGCAGTCCGCGCGGACAATCCACTTCTTTGTTACCGTCTTTCTGGTGGTCTTCCTGCTGATCCACGTCGCGATGATCTGGCTGGCCGGATTCCGGATCCGCATGCGAGCCATGGTCACGGGGCGCGTTGGCCCACGAAAGGAGCACGCATGAGCAGATTCTCACGCCGCCAATGGATCACTGCCGGTCTCGGAGCAGCGGCCGGGGCATCGGGCTTAGCCATGGCTGCGAAGATTGCAGACCGCTATGGTCTGATCCCGCCCGACCACGGCGGCATTTACGGCGTGGGAGAGACGCTCACCTACGCGGCTCAGCGGCTGCTGACGTCCCATTCGCTGGCGCGTGAATTCCCGCGCAGCCAGATTTCGGCGAAGCCGTTTCCGAACGGAGATCCTCCGCGCGATGAAGTCTACCGGCGCCTCCTGGCCGGCGGGTTCGCCGACTGGCGGCTGATCGTCGATGGCATGGTCGCGCGCCCCGCATCGTTCTCCGTCGCCGACCTCAAGAGCTTTCCGTCGCGCAGCCAGATCACCCATCTGGCCTGCGAGGAAGGCTGGTCGTACATCGCGGAATGGATGGGTGTGCCGGTATCCCACATTCTGGACGTGGTGGGAATCCTTCCCCAGGCCAGATATGTGGTCTACTTTTCGATACAGCGCGAGTGGTGGGACAGCGTCGATATGGCAGACGCGCTGCATCCGCAGACACTCCTGAGCTATGGGATGAATGGAGGCGATATTCCCGCGGCGCACGGCGGCCCGATCCGCTTTCGGGTTCCGCGGCAGCTCGGCTACAAGAGCGTAAAGTATATAACGCGCCTGACGGTCACCGATAATCTGAAGGCGTTCGGGTCCGGCTTGGGTTCTGCCGCGCCGGAGGGCGGTTACGCGTGGTACGCCGGCATCTGATTGGCCGGCTGCTCCGGTCCTAGCCCAGCATCCGATGCACCAGGTCCATGAGTTTGTCCGGTGTAAAGGGCTTTTGCAGGAAGGCCACCGAATGGTCCGCGGTCTCGCTTTCGATGGCGACGCGGTCCGTGTAGCCGGACATGAACAGCACCTTGATCGAGGGCTGCGAAGCGCTCAATTGGGCGGCCAACTCCTTGCCGTTGATCCCCGGCATAATGACGTCGGTAATCAACAGGCGGATGGGGCCGGCCTGGCGCGCGGCGAGGGAAAGCGCCTGGTTTCCGTCTGCAGCCTCCAGCACCTCGTACCCCAGTCCGCGCAGAACCATGGCGGTCAGGCTTCGCACATCCGGCTGGTCTTCTACAACCAGTACCGCGCCAGTTCCTTTCGGTGCCGTGCGACGTTGCGGGTCTGCCGTTTCCACCTTAACGGAGCCCGTGAGATGGGGCAAATAGACGCTGAATGACGAGCCGCGGCCCGGTTCGCTGGCCACCGAAATGTGGCCGCCACTCTGCGTCACGATTCCAAACACGGTGGAAAGTCCAAGGCCGGTGCCTTTGCTGGTGTGCTTGGTGGTGAAAAAGGGTTCGAACACGCGTTGCCGCGTTCGTACATCCATGCCGATCCCGGTGTCGGTGATGCGCAGCAAGGCATACGGGCGGCCTACAGCGGCAGGGCTTGCTTCAAGCCCAGGACCCAGTATTACGCTTCGAGTCTCGATGGTCAGGGTGCCGCCATGCGGCATGGCTTCCCGTCCGTTTACCACCAGATTCAAGAGTACCTGGTGGATCTGGCTGCGGTCGCCTTTGATGGGGCCCACCAAGGGATCCAGCGAGACTACAAGCCGGATATCTTCGCCGATCAGGCGGCTGAGCATTCCCTTAGACTCCTCAATCAGAGCGTTCAGGCTCAGGGGCCGCAATTGCGCAACCTGCTTGCGGCTGAAGGCCAGCAACTGCTGGGTCAACTCCGCGCCACGCATTCCGGCGTTGCGAATCTCGGCCAATCCATGATGCATCGGGTGCTGCGGGTCCGTTGACCGGAACAACAGGTCGCTGTAGCCGTTGATCACGGTGAGCAGATTGTTGAAGTCGTGTGCGATCCCGCCTGCCAGCCGCCCCAGGCTCTCCAGTTTTTGCGACTGGAGCACCTGCTCTTCGAGGCGCTTCCGGTCGGTGATATCGAAGAAGGAGACGATGGCCCTCGACCAGTCGCGGTTGGGGGTGTCCACCAGCGACACGATCATGGCAACATGCCGATCTTCGCCGGTAAGCGCGCGAGTCTGGAATTCCGCCCGGAACAGCGAATTGGTCTCGGACAGGACGGCCATCTCTTCGCAGAAAATCTCGTAGGCCGAGTCGTCAAAAAGCGGGTTGATATCGCCCATCAGTTCTTCTTTGCGGCTGACGCCGTAGAAGTCGCGGGCCGCGCGGTTGACATCCAGAACCCGGATGCGCCGCACGCATTCCATCAGGACCTCGCGGTGCTCGCTCAGGTACTTTCGAAGGTCCGTGACGCCCCGGCCTGCCAGCGCGTCCAGGTAACGCTTGACGCGCGACATGTCCTCCTCCCAGAGCGGGAAAGGAGAATCTTCGAACAGAGTGCGGTAGCGCTCCTCACTGACCCGCAAGCTCTGCTCGGACTGTTTGAGCGTCTCTTCGGCCATCCGCCGTTCGGTGATATCGCGCTCCCGGCCTTGGACGCCGACCTGGAGGCCGGTGTCATCCAAGATGGGCCCCCATGAGGCGGCGACCCACTTCAGCCGCCCATCCTTGGTTACGAGCCGGTATTGCTCCTCATGGAAGGACCTCCCTTCGAAGAGACGATCCCAGTGGTTCAGCATGCGCTCCCGGTCATCGGGGTGCACCCAGCAGATAAACTGATTGCGCTCGAGTTCTTCGAGTGAATAGCCGGTCAAGGTTTCGACAGCGGCGTTCGCGAAAGTCAGGCGTCGCTCCATGTTGTAGGCCAGGACCATTTCGGTGAGGTTTTTGGCCATCAGACGGAACCGGGTCTCGTTATGGCGCACATCGCCAAGGCTCGGTTGGTATATGGTCTTTCGCGCCAGGTATTGGATCATCAGCGGCCACTCCGGATCCTGGAGGACGCTCACCTCCAGTACGACGGGCTGATGCACGCCTTCGGCGGTAAGGATTTCGACTTCGGTTTCGAAGTTCGGATCGCCATGGATCGACTGTTCCAGGAGTTCTTTGAGGGATTGGTGAGACTCCGCCGACAGCAATTGCCATACGTTCATGCGCAGCAGTTGCTCGCGCGTGAAGCCGCTCAAACGCTCGCAGGCGGCATTGGCCGAGACCACGTCGCCGGCCTCGTTTTGCATGAACACAGCGTCGGGAAGGCTCTCTGAAAGCAGCCGGTATTGGCGCTGCCAGAGCCGAGCGCGGCGCTCGGTTTCCCGTAAGCGTTGCTGCAAATCGGGTTGCACCTCTATCTCCGGCATGGTGCGCAGTTTGGGTGGAGCTGGACCGATCCCCTACCCAGCCCCATTGAGTGTTCGCCTTACATCTTAGATCTGGTACCTCCCAAGCGCCGACCTCCGTTGTAAATTACGGTGCTAAATCGTACCGCCACTCCCCTGCAGTGCATCTGGAGTATTTTGAAACAGTGGGTACTGCCGGAGCCAATCCCATTGACCGAAAAGGGTCTTTTTCGCTGTTAGGCGGGGTGGTGGGGTTGGTGTGCGCGGTTCTGGTGGTCTACTCGCAGACAGCCGCGTTCCACTGGGACGAGGGCTTTCACCTTCTGGCCGCGCAGCTGATCCACCGTGGGCGAAGGCCCTACCTGGATTTCTGTTTCCCGCAGACGCCCCTGAATGCCTATTGGACGGCCGGTTGGATGCGCCTGATTGGCGAGAGTTGGCGGGCGGTGCACGCTCTGGCGGCGGCGGCCACGGCCGGCACGATCCTGGTGGCGGCAGATTTCATTCGTACTCGTTTCCCCGACCCACAATGGCGAACGCCGGGTGCGGCCACCACGGCTCTGGTGCTTGGTTGGAATGTCGCGATCATCGAATTCGGGACGATCGGACAACCCTACGCCTTCTGCCTGCTGCTGCTGGTCTGCGCGTTCCGCGCGGCTGTTGTGGCTGTAGAGCGGCAGGGCCTGCTGCGGATCGCGCTTGCGGGGCTGCTCGCGGGCGCTGCAGCGGCGTCTTCTCTGTTGACCGCGGCCTCGGTTCCCGTTTTGCTGATCTGGATTCTGTACCATGCGCCCGGGAAGCGGTGGGCCGGATGTTCGAGCTTCGCGGGTGGGGCCGCCATCCCATGGCTGCCGGTGGTGTGGTTATTCTCCCGGGCGCCGCGAATCGTCTTCTTCAACCTGGTCCAATATCAACTCCTCTACCGCCGCACCAACTGGGAGGATGCCACGCCCCACGACCTGGAAGTGCTGACCTCCTGGTGGAATTCCCCGACCGCCCTCTTGCTGGGAGTGCTGGCCATCACGGGACTGTGGTGCATTGCGAAGAGGAGTGGGTGGAAGGCTTCGAGCCGGAGCGGATTCTACCTTTGTGGTTGGCTGGCACTGGGGATCGGTGTGGAAGTCGGCACGACACACCCCACCTTTCCCAGCTATTGGGTGCTCGTAACGCCGTTCCTGGGCATGCCTGCCGCGGCGGGGCTATATGCGGCCGGCGCTCTGCTTGGCAACCCGGTCCGCGCCCGGTGGTTGGTACCGGCTCTTGCCGTACTGATGGCGGTTGGGTTGGCCACATCGCTGCCCGAACGCCACAGCCGGCTCGACTGGCGCGACATGGAACGGCTCGCCCGCAAGGTCAACGAGGTGACGCCGGCCGGGGGCGCAATTTGGGCCGATGAGCAGGTGTATTTTCTGACCGGGCGGCCGCCCGCCGAGGGCACCGAATTCTCATACGCTGAGGTAATCGACTTACCGGAAGACGTCTCCTTGCCCTTGCACATCGTTTCCGATATCGCGCTCGACGATCAGGCCGCGGCAGGGGTCTTCCAGACGGTTTCCACCTGCGAGGACGAAGAGGTCGTCGGCAAGCTGCGGCTGCCAAGTCTCTTCCGCAGGCAGCAGGTGATGGAAAGCGGATGCAGAGTGTTCTGGGAGCCGGTCAATTCGCTGCGGCCCGATCAGGCATCAGTTGGAAGGTGAAGGGCGGGAGGCGCGGATGACCTCGCCAATTGCAGAGACCAGGGTGTCGATGCCTTCGTGCAGTTGCCGGTCGCCCAGGCGTGATTCCTCAGCGAGATGCGTCACCGCGATTGGTCTCAGCGATCTTGATCGTCAAATCGTTCACTCGAACGGCGAGTTCGTTGAGTTGCCTCTGAGTGTCGCTTCAAAGCCTGGCGGTTCTCTTCGCGGTCCATACGGGCTTGCTCGGCCAAACCCGCCGTGACATGTTCGATTCGTTCAAAGCGTTCTTCTACGGACATCTGCTATCCAAAATTCCATTCGTATGAATTCGCCAGTCCGGCACCGTGGGATACTGGTCACGTGCAAGCGGCGATGGACACTCTGCGGGAGCGGCTGGAAGCGGTCCGCGGCCGCATCGCGCGGGCGGCGGAGCAGGCGCGCCGCGATCCGTCGGCAATCACTCTGCTGGCCGTCACGAAGGTCTTCCCGGCATCCATCATCCGCGAAGCGTACCAGCTCGGACTGCGGGAGTTCGGCGAGAATTATGTGCAGGAATTCGAGACCAAGGCGCCCGAAGTCGGCGCGCTTCCAGGTGCGCGCTATCACCTGATAGGCCACCTGCAGTCGAACAAATCCAAAAAGGCGGCGGAACTGTTCCAGGTAATCCAGACCGTGGACTCCCCGAAACTGGCGCGCCGTCTGAACGAAACCGAGCGTCCGCTCGACGTGATGCTGGAGGTGAAGCTGTCGGAAGAGCGGGCCAAGAGCGGCGCGGAGCCGTCGGATCTCCCGGTGTTAATTGACGCGGTACGCGCCTGCCCGCACCTGCGTCTGCTCGGCCTGATGACGATGCCGCCGTGGTCGGACGATCCCGAGTTGTCGCGCCCCTATTTCCGGAGATTGCGGGAATTGGGGGAGCAGCACGGGCTCTCTCAGCTTTCGATGGGCATGTCGCACGATTTGGAGGCTGCCATCGAAGAGGGCGCCACCTGCGTGCGGGTGGGCACGGCGTTGTTCGGAAAACGCAAGCGCCCCGCGTGATCGATGACCGTCGGCTTTTACTCTCCATTACCTCCGGCGCGCACTGGAGTCGCCGACTATGCGGCGGCCCTCCTGGCGGCCCTTCGCGCACACGGGACGGTAGAGGTGTCGGCGAAGCGGCCGGATATCGCGCTGTATCATCTGGGCAACAACGCGCTGCACGCCGAGATTTACCGCCGCGCGATCGAACGGCCCGGGATTGTCGTCCTACATGACGCGGTGTTGAATCATTTTCTGCTGGGCCAACTCGGCGAGCGGCAGTACGTCGAGGAGTTCGCTTACAACTACGGAGAGTGGCATCGGGGATTGGCGCGGGAACTCTGGCGGATGCGTGGAGGGTCGGGCGCCGACAGTCGCTATTTCGCGTGGCCCATGCTGCGCCGCGTCGCCGAGGCGGCCCGTGTGATTGTGGTCCACAATCCCACGGCCGCGCGAGCCGTTGCCGCGCACGTCCCATCCGCGCGCATCATCGAAGTTCCTCACTTGTTTGCGCCGCCCGCTCTTCCATCGGACGCGGCGGTGATGCGCTACCGCCAGCGCCTGGGGGCAGCGCCGGGGACGTTTCTGTTTGGAGTCTTCGGCTTCCTGCGGGAATCCAAGCGGGTAGTCGCGGTCCTCAAGGCGTTCGCCGCGGTACGCCGCGAGGTGCCGCACGCAGGGCTCCTCTTGGCGGGATCGTTCGTTTCCACCGATCTGGAGCGCGCCGTGGCTCCCATGCTCTCGGAACCTGGAGTTGTGCGGCTCCCCTACCTTTCCGAGCGTGAGTTCTGGAAGGCTGCGGCATCGGTGGATGCCTGCATCAACCTGCGGTATCCGTCTACCGGAGAAACTTCAGGTATTTCGATCCGATTCATGGGAATCGGGAAACCGGTGCTGCTGACTGACGCTCCGGAATCCTCGCGATTTCCGGAAGACGCCTGTCTGCGCATCGACGTGGGTGTCGCGGAACGGGAATCGCTCTACGAGCACATGATCGTGATCGCGTCGACGCCCGAGTTGGGAAGCGAGGTCGGAGCGCGCGCAGCGCTGCACATCCGGACAAAGCACCGGGTGGACGAAATTGCCAGACAATACTGGGCACTTCTAAATAGCTGAAAATAAGCTTCCAGGCAGGCATTTCGGGGCGCCGCGAAACGACCGTCCCGGTGGGTGTGTCGAAGCGGGTTGTCTCGGACAGGATTGTCCAAATCCAGCGTTTGCAATCCGCTTTGGGACTTTGTTACTATCTAGGTGGCAGATCGGAATCCTCCCCTTGAACGCGCCTCAAAAATCCAACCGACGGAGTTAAATAATCAACTGAATGAGCTTCACCGTTTTTCTTGGCAACCTCCCCACGTGGGTCACCGCCGATGACATCAAGCAATGGCTCGCCGCCGAAGATCTGGTGGCGGATGCCGTAAAGGTGATCCGAAACCACGAAACGCAAGAATCGAAGGGCTTCGCTTTTGTAGAAGCGCCTACCGCGGACGAGATGCAGTCGATCATCCGGCGCTTCGACCGCGCGCCGTTAGAGGACCGGCTATTGCGCGCCAACCCGGCGCAGCCGCCCAAAGGCAAAGACACACGCGGGTCACAGACACCCGCACCAGCCGCCGCATCCACTCCCCATGCAACCCGAATGCAACAGCGGCCCGACCGCAAGAAGCGTGGCGGTAAGGATCGCGAACAGACGCCGCGCAGCGCTTTTGCGACGGAATTGGCCAAGGTTCTCTAAGTCTGGCCGTGTCGCCGCTTCCGGCGCCTCGGCTGCCGCTTTTTTTTCCCTCCACACCTGTGAATGCGATTCACATCGCACTTCTGTCTATTATCCGCAGTTTCAAGAATTTAGCAGTGGCAAATGGTGTGCTCTGCTGGGCGCCATGAAATATGTTTGGCTCGGGTGGCTGCTGGTGGGCGGCTTGCTTTCGGCCGGAACGCAGGACTCCGAGTTCAATGTCAACACGCAGTACACGGTGGAACGAGTAGTGGTGGCCGGCGATGGCTGGACGGCTACGGTGGCGTCGCCCGCGGACCACAACGAGAAGATCAGCTCCGGACTGGCAAAGGAGATTGCGGCGCTCATAGGGGAGAAGCTCAATCCATCCGCTCTCGACGATCTGGCCCACCGGCTGCGCAAGGAGTTTCACGCCCGCACGGTCGAACATCGGGTGCTCCGTGGGAAGACCCCGGGCTACGTGCAGGTGATGTTCGAGGTGAAACTCCGGCCAACCCGCTTTGATGTGACGGTCCCCAAGTTTGTGTATACCGGAAAACAGGGCTGGAGCGGCGCTCTGGAAGGCACCGCGACGGTGCGGCACAATGGTTTCACGCTGGGCCTGGTGAGTGATGGCGACGAGTTGGTGGAACGTTATAGCGGACTGGTGGCCCGCTATGAAAATACCCGCTTGGGCTCGGACGACGTCCACCTTCGCTTTCAAATTGAGGATTACCACGAGCAATGGAATGGCGCCACGTTGAGCGATTTGGCGGTACGGACCCCTGGCGCGATGCTGGCGGCTCAGGATAGCGCGGGTGTTTATCGGACTCGCCAGAATTTCGAACCGGAAGTAACCTTCGTATTGGCAAAGCCCCTGACTTTGAGCGTGGGGGCCAGTTTCGAGCGTTTTCAGGACGAATCGCCGGCTGCCGCTACCGAAGCCGCCGACGCCATGATTGCGGCGCTGCGCTACCATCGGCGATTGGAAGATTCCGAGAACCAGCATGACCTCGATGCAGGCTACAACTTGCGCGCGGCTACCAGGCTTCTCGGCAGCGACTTCGTGTATGCCCGGCACAAGTGGCAGTTCCGCTACATGTTGACCCGTGGCAAGAGCGTCGTGATTGACGATCTGACCGGTGGGGTGATCACCGGCCGCGCCCCCCTGTTCGAACGTTTCGTACTCGGAAACAGCACCACGTTGCGCGGCTGGAACAAGTATGAACTCGACCCGCTTGGTGGAAACCGGATGGTGCACAACACCGTCGAGTACAGGTACGGGTTATTTGAGGCTTTTTACGATACGGGTGCCATCTGGGACCACGGGGATACGGCGGTTCTAAGGCATTCGGTTGGGGTAGGGCTCCGGCAGGGAGTGTTCTCTCTGGCAGTGGCATTCCCTGTCCGGGACGGGCATATCGATCCGATTTTCATGGTTGGCATGAATTATTGATGGCGCAACCCGCGCGGGACATTCGCATCAGCCGAAGGAGCTGGCTTCTGGCCGGCTTGGGGATTCCTCTGCTTCGCGCCCGTGCGGACGAGCCGTTGCTGGTCAGTTTCGATGGCGACAACATCCGGGTGGCGGCGCCCGGTTTGCACTTTCTGACTGGAAAGCCGCTCGAGCGGCTCAAGGCCGCCGATACGGTGGTGTTCGATTCGCAGATCACGCTGTTTACCGACAACCACGGCACGATCTTCCACCGTCCCGTAACGGAGCGCCTGATTTTCAGCTATGACCTGTGGATGGAGAAGTTTTCCGTAACGGTGCGCGGTGCTCCGCCGCGTTCCAAGTCGTTGTTAACGGCATCCCAGGCCGAGGAGTTTGCTCTTGGTGAGCTGGCTATCACGGCGTTGGGGCTGGCGCCGGACCGCCCATTCTGGGTGCGGTTCGATCTGAGCGTCACTTCCGCGAAAGACCTATCCAGTGCGGTGGGCGATACGGGCATCAGCGTGACCGGTCTGCTGATTGACTGGCTGAGCCGCCGGCCCGGCGCTGACAATCCGGTCTGGACCAGGAGAGCGGGCCCGTTCCGCCTGGCAGACCTTCCCCGCACGCCGCCGGCCCGCGGACCTCGCGGGTGAATCGGCTTCGAAACAGACTCACTCTGATTTTCCTGGCGGCGACTCTGGCGCCTCTCGCGGCTACGGTTTGGATTACGACCTCGCTGCTGGATACGAGCCTGAATTTCTCGACCACGGGGGATATCGAGGAGCTTTCCAGGCTGCTGCAGACCACCGGTCACGAATTCCGCCAAAGAGCGGGCGAGGATTTGAAGCGGCGGGTCCAGGCGGGCGAGTTGCAGCCGCGACGCTTTTTGCCTGCCGACCAGGCAAATTGGCCGGCGGCGGTGAAGGACTTTGCGGAGACCGACGAGACGGAGCAGTTCGTTGGTGCGGGCCGCGAAGGCGATGAGTTGGACTACCTGGTACGTTACGGAGACGAGATCTGGCTATACTCGACAGCTTTGGGCGACGTCAAGATGGATCGGCTCACCGCCGCAATCCGGCATGGGCTCGGCCTGGTGGCCGAGGTGCGGGAGAAGGATCTGCCGCGCGGCTTCAAGCTGTTTTACATCCTGGCGGCTGCCTTGTTCTGGCTGGTGGCGCTGGCGCTGCTGGTCTACCTGGCGCACCGTGTGAGCCGGCCGATCCAGCAGTTGACCACGGGCCTCACGGAATTGGCCGCCGGGGATTTGAACGCCCGCGTGGAGGCGCAGAGGGACGACGAGATCGGGCGCGCGATTCAGGCTTTCAACGACATGGCCGGGAAGCTGCAGGAGAGCACCGAGCGGCTGGTCTATTTGCGCCAACTGGCAAGCTGGCAGACCCTGGCGCGCAAGATGGCGCACGAGGTGAAGAATTCGCTGACCCCCATCCGGCTCACGGTGGAGGAGATGCTGGCGCGCTACGACGAGGCGGACCGCGGCTTCATGGAACAGGCCACCCAGATCGTGGTGGACGAAATCGAAACGCTCGAACGGCGGGTCCGGGCATTTTCGCAGTTCGCCACGGAGCCGCCCGTGGTCCCTTCGTCTGTGGACGTGAATTCCGTCCTGCAGGAACGGATCGCGTTTCTGAAAACCGGGCATCCGGAAGTGGCTTACGAGTGCCGCCTCGCGGACGGCATGCCCCGCGTGACGGCGGACCAGGATCTCATCAAAGGGATTCTCACCAACCTGCTGGAGAACGCCGCGGACGCCGCGGGCGAAGGGGGCCACATCCTGGGATTGACGGCGCGGGGCGAGGACGGGCGCGTGGCCATCGAGGTTCACGATTCGGGGCCGGGCTTGAGCGAACAGGCGCGCGCCTCCCTTTTCCAACCCACCATCTCGTTCAAGAAACGGGGCATGGGCCTCGGCCTTTCGATCGCGCGGAAGAGCGCACTCTTATCGGGCGGGGACATCGTTGCAGTGAAAGGAGAGTTGGGCGGCGCAGGTTTCCGTGTGCTGCTGCCCGTCGAGACCAATGGCTTCCAAACGCGTGCTGATCGTGGATGATGAAGAGAATATCGGCCGCTCCTTGCGCATGATTCTGGAACGCGAAGGCTACGGCGTGAATGTCTGCAAGTCCGTGGCCGAGTTCGGACGCCACCCGGATGCCAATCGGGCTGACGCCTACCTGTTCGACATGAAACTGCCGGATGGCAACGGGATCGATCTGCTGCGCGCGGTGAAGCAGAACGGCGCGGCTTCGCCTGCCATCATGATCTCCGGACATGGAACCATCTCCGACGCCGTGGAAGCCACCCGCGCCGGCGCCTTCGACTTTCTGGAGAAGCCTCTGAGCCGTGACCGGGTGCTGCTGGCGATCAAGAACGCCATGGAACATGCCACGCTGCGGCAGGAGAACGAACGGCTGCGGGAGATGGTGGGAAGCGGCCCCAAGATGATCGGCGCCAGCCCGGCGTGGCTGCGCGCCGTCGAGCAGGCGTCGATGGCGGCACGCTCGGATGCGCGGGTCCTGCTCATCGGCGAGTCGGGCACCGGCAAGGAATTGCTCGCCGCCCATATTCACAATTCCAGCCCGTTCTCGTCGGGGCCGTTTGTGAAGGTGAACTGCGCGGCCATTCCCACCGAGTTGATCGAGACGGAGCTCTTCGGCCACGAGAAGGGCTCTTTCACGGGGGCCACGGCGTCGCGCCGCGGCAAGTTCGAAATGGCGGACGGCGGCACGATTTTCCTCGACGAAGTGGGCGACCTGCATGGAGCGTCGCAAGCCAAATTGCTGCGCGTACTGCAGGAGGGCGAGTTCCACCGGGTGGGCGGCGAACAGATCATTCGTGTCAGCGTGCGGGTGATCTCGGCGACGAATCGCGACCTCAGCGGGATGGTGGCCCAGGAGAAGTTCCGAGAGGACCTCTACTACCGCTTGAGCGTGGTGCCGATCCGCGTGCCCGCGCTGCGGGAGCGCCCTCACGATGTGCGGCTGCTGGCGGAATACTTCCTGGAGGAATTCTGTGCCCGCAATAACTTCAAGCGCAAGGCGCTGGACGAGGCGGTCTTTCCGCTGCTCGAGAGCTATGGCTGGCCCGGCAACGCACGCGAACTTCGCAATGTGATTGAGCGCATGGCCATCCTTACGGCCGGCGAGCGGCTGACGCGCGATGCCATTCCGGTGGAGATTCGGGTGCAGCGCGAAGCGGGCCCGAAATCGACGATTCAGGAGGCGCGGGAATCGGCCGAGCGGGAGCACATTCTGCGGGCGCTGGAGGAGTCCAACTGGAACGTCTCGGGCGCGGCGCGGGCGCTGGGAATGGAACGGACGAATCTGCATAAGCGCATTCGCGCTCTGGGGCTGCAGCGAGGGAAATAGGCACCCAGGTTGTTGTTGGCCTAAACTGAGACTATGGCGCCGAGTACCGCCGTTCCTGTTGAAGAATATCTTCGCACCACCTACCACCCCGACAAGGAGTATGTGAATGGGCAGCTCTTGGAGCGCAACGTGGGCGAACACTACGACAGCCGGATGCAAACGCTGATCATCTTGACCTTGGGGCCACGTGAGAGCGAGTGCAGGTTCCGAAGCTTCACGGAACAGCGGGTTCGCATCAGTGGCGAGCCCCGATACCGTATCCCGGATGTTTGTGTGAAGGCGCTACCCTACAAGGTCAGCCCGGTGATGGAACGGCCGGATTTAGCCATCGAGGTCCCTCTCGCCTGGCGACGAACCTGGCGAGATGCTCGATAAGATTGCCGACTACGTGGCTGCCGGTATAGCTTATATCTGGGTGGTCGATCCCTACAAGCGTGCGCTCATGGAAGTGGTACAAGGCGGAATCCGCCGCCCCCAGGGGAGTGTGCTGGCGACACCTTTGGTCGGCGAGATCGATTTTGCCTCTCTGTTCGACAAACTTGATGAGCCGACGGAATAAAGGCTATCTGAGCTTTTGTTGCCACTCGGCAACCTTGTCCGGCCGTCCCCAATCCTCGTAGAGACGCACGACCCGGCGCCCGGCGTCATCCCATGCGGTCCGCATTTCCCAGGGGATCGAGTTGCGCTGGCGGCAAAGTCCCTCCCAGCCGCCCAGCAGCAGTGGTTCTGCTTCGGCGAATCGGGCTTGCCTCATGAGGCTGTCACCCAGGAGGCTCTGGAACTCGTATTGCTGCCAGGAATCGGGCTTGCCCGCGTCCTGGAGTTTCAACGCTTCCCGCAGTATCCACTCCGCTTCGGCCAGCCGGCGCTGCCCCATCCGCACCTCTCCAAGCGCGGCCATGATTTCGGGAATCTCGGAATCGTCGGGCGTCGGAACGCGGCGCGTTATCGCGAGTACTTCGTTGTACAGCGGCTCGGCCTGCACGTATCGTCCCTCGTTCAGATACAACCGCGCCAACCGCTCCATAGTGTCGCGGGTACCGACGTGCTCGTGGCCCAGGACGCGCTTGCGTGCTTCCAGCACCCTCGTAAACAGCGCCTCGGCTTCCTCGTCTTTTCCCTGGTCCTGATACACCCGCGCCAGGCTGTTGAGGTTGTTCAGTGTACTGGGGTGTTCCTCGCCCAGAACCCGCTTCTGGACCGCGAGCACGGCTCGAAACAACGGCTCCGCTTGCGCGTTCTTGCCCTCATTCAGATAGAGCCGGCCGAGGTTGCCCATGGTCGTTAAGGTCTCGCTATGCTCCGGCCCAAGCACGCGCCGCCGCGCCTCCAGAACCTGGAGGAACAGGGCCTCGGCCTGGGAGAATTTCCGCCGTGTGTAGTACAACACCGCCAGGTTGTTCATGCTGTTCAGGGTGTCGGGGTGCTGCTCACCCATCACTCGCCGGCGGATCTCGAGAACTGTGCGGTACAGCTTTTCGGCTTGTTCGTATTGGCCCTGATCCCAATAGGTCACCGCGAGGTTATTCATGTTGCTCAGCGTATCGGGATGTTCCTCGCCGAGCGCCCGCCGGTCGGCCTCCACCACTTCGGCGAACATGGGCCCTGCCTGGGAGGGTCTGCCTTGGGCGCGGTACAGGATCGCGAGGCTGCTCATGCTGATCCGAGTGTCCGGGTGATCCTCTCCCAGCACGCGCCGCTGCGCCTCCAATGCCGTGAGGTAGAGCGGCTCGGCATCAGCGAACCGGCCGAGTTCCTGCTCAATCAGTGCGAGATTGCTCATGGTAACCAAAGTTGCCGGATGCTCGGCGCCCAGGATATGGGTTCGCAATTCCAGCACCTTGCGGAAGAGCGGCTCGGCGTCTTTGTACTTCCCCTCCCGCTCGTAGAGCTGTCCCAGGGAGTTCATGGTCAAGAGAGTCTCGGGGTGCGGCTCCCCCAGTTGACGCCGGCGGAGGTCCAATGCCCGCTCCAGTTGTTCGTGAGCCTGTGGATAAAGGCCCAATGCCATATAGGTGGTGGCGGCGGTCTGGCGGATGGACGCCTCGACCAACGGCTGTTCGTCGAATCTTCCGGCGATCCGCGCCGCGGCACGATCCAGGACAGTGCGCACTTTGAGGTCGGAGTCCGGTTTGACGTGCGGCCGGGCCTGTGCCGAGGGGCTCGCCTGCTCGATCAGATCGTATTGGAGAAAATCGCTGATCGCCCGGGCCGTCATCGATTCCCGGTCAGCGCGTTCTTTCTCGGCAATGGCAGTGTTCCGCTGGTGGACGGCTTGCGTCTCGGCCAGCACGGCCCGATTGCGTTCGGCGGTGGCAGCGCGTTCCGCGGTCACCGCGCGGTCGCGCTCCCGGGTGGCGGCGATCTCCGCGGCTGCGGCCCTGTCCCTTTCACGGAGCGCCTCCTGTCCGGCGCGGCGGGCGCGCTGCGCTTCCCACATGCTGGACGCGAATCCCGCAATCAGCACCATGAAAACAGTTGCCATTCCCGCGACCACAGCACGGTGGCGGCGCGCGAACTTCCCCAGGTGATACATCGCGCTGGGTCGCCGCGCGGTCAACGGTTCATGTTTGAGGTATCGCCGGATATCCCCGGCCAGGTCGGCGGCTGACGGGTAGCGACGCGCCTTATCCTTCTCCAGGGCCTTGGCCGCGATGATCTCCACGTCGCCCCGGCAGTCCCTGCGAACGGCGCCGAGCGGCGTGGCTTCCCGATGGCGAATGGCCTCGATGGCCTCGGGCCATCGGCTGCTGATCGGATATGGCAGCTCGCCTGACAGAAGCTCGTACAAAATCACGCCGAGTGAGTAAACGTCGCTCCGCGTGTCGAGCTCGAGCGGATCGGCGATCGCCTGCTCGGGACTCATGTAGGCCAGGGTTCCCAGGAGCTGGCCAAAACCGGTCTGCCCGGTATTGCGGGTTGGGCCGTCCGTGAAGCGCGCCACTCCGAAATCGAGGATCTTGGGTTGGCCCGTCTCATCCACCAGAATGTTGCCTGGCTTGAGGTCGCGATGGATGATGCCGCGCTGGTGGGCGTGCTGCACGGCTTCGCACACCTTGGCCATGAGCTCGAGCCGCTCAGGCACTTGCAGATGATGTGCATTGGCGTGCTGCACCAACGAGATGCCGCGTATGAACTCCATCGCGAAATAGGGCTGGGGACCGAAGCCGCTCCGGGCGGTGCCGGCTTCGTAGATCTGGGCGATTCCGGGATGTTGCAGCCGGCCGAGGGCTTGCGCCTCTTGCTCGAACCGGCGGAGCAACTCGGGAGTGGCATAGCCGCACCGAATCAATTTCAGGGCCGCGATTCGACGGGGGTGCTCCTGTTCCGCCTCATAAACGGCGCCCATCCCGCCTTCGCCCAGAAGGCGTAGAATGCGATACCTCCCCACGCTCATGGGCGCTGAAGGGGCCACCGGTTCCAGGAATCCGCGAGCGGAATGATGAGCGCGAAGGAGCGAAGCGACTTCGGTCCGCAGGCCCGGTTGGCTTGCATACCTGCGGGCGAGATAGTCTTCCTGCTCGGCGCGGGTGAGCTGGAGTGCCGCCGTAAACGCCTCCTCCACCTCCGGGCGAAGCGGCTCGTTCATCCTGCGCCTTCCATCAGGGCGCGGTAGAGCCACGCCCGGGCGACCGTCCACTTCCGCTTGACAGTGGCCGGAGAACTGCCAGTGGTTTCGGCGACTTCCTCAATACTCAGGCCGGCGAAATAACGCAGTTCCACGATCGAGGCCTTTTCCGGATCGGCCGCGGCAAGCTGATTCAAGGCATGATCCAGGTCCAGTACCGCGATGTCCGGTTGCACCACCAATCCGGAGTCCGGCGGCAGCACCACTTCCCGTTTGCCGGCATGGCGGCGGCGCGCGTGATCCACCAGGATGCGCCGGATCATCTGGGCCGCCACCACGTAGAAATGTCTGCGGCTTTCGAAACGCGGCTCCCGATAGTCGGCCAGCCGCAGGTAGGCTTCGTGCACCAGCGCCGTCACCTGTAAGGTCGCGCCCGGGCGCTCGCCCCGCAGGTAAGCCGCAGCCATTCGCTTCAGCTCTCCGTAAACCAGGGGCATCAGCTCATCGAGCGCCCCGCGATCCCCACCGCTCCAACGATCGAGCAGTTGAGTGATTTCCAGCGCTTCCATACCCCGGTTTACGTATCGGACGGAAGCTCCGGATGGCACGGTGAGCCGATTTTCTGCGGTATTGCGCCATGTGGTTGTGCTTTCTGAAGCAAAACGGAGAAGAACATGAAACCTGGTACCCGATTCTGGATCGGCCTTGCATGGATCGGTTGCGCCATCCTTGGCCAGGCCCAACCCGATGACGAACTGATCGTAAATGGAAGAGCGCTGACGCCCGCGGAGTCACGCGTCGTGCACCGGCTGGCGCAACAGTATCACTGGAATGCCTTGAGCGGGCGCTACTGGTACGATTCGCGCTCGGGCCTGTATGGCTATGCCGGACAGCCTCCCCTGGGGGTTATTCAGGCAGGTCTGCACATCGGCGGGCGGTTGTCGGCGAGGGCGTCAAACGGCACCAGTGGCGTCTACGTGAACGGCCGCGAGCTGACCCTGGTAGAAGTGCAACGCGTAAGCCGATGCACCGTGGTGCGGCCCGGCAGTTATTGGATGAACGCGGATGGGACGGGCGGGACTGTCGGCCAGCCGGCTTCCTTCAACCTGGTCACCCTGTGCCGCAGGGGCGGCGTAGGCACCCCAGGGAATCGCGGCTGGTATGGGCATGTAAGCGGCGGCGGCGGCACGGTCGGCGCCATTTTCTCGGACGGCACCGGCGTCACGTGTGGGCCTGACGGCGGCTGCATCTACTCCAAATAATCCAAAACAGAGGAACTATGAAAAACTACCGACGAACATACTTCTGCAAACTCATTCTCGGAGTGATCGGAATCGCCGCTTTGACTGGTTGTGGCGGAGTCTCGGCCGGCGGCGTCAACAACCCGACTGTACAAGCAGAGATCTGCGTCTGCCCGGGCACATACGGCCGCCCGACCGCTGCTTGTCCTATGGGGAATCGTTTCGGGGATATCACCATCCCGTTCAATTGCCCGCGGAGTTCGGCCGTGTTTTTAGGCCTCGACGGCAACCCCGTGTGCCGCGCTGAGATTAAGTCTGTTGTACCCAGCGATCCGTCTATGTCAGCTAGTGGAATCCTCGCCGTCTACCCCGTAAGCATCGACGTCCCGGTGACTCCGCCTGGCCAGTTCCAATCATTTGTCTTTCAAACCAACGCCAATATCCCGGTGGGCAGCAGCATCGGTGTCGCCAAACTGGTTGCCATCGATGATGCTACCCATGTGCAATTTGATCTCGAAACCGTGGCGGTCAGCAACGACTGCACTCCCCACTAAGGAGAACGAAAGTGACAGCAAAATATTTCGCTGCATTTCTGGCGCTCACTGGCGCTTCCAGTGCGGTCGCGCAACCTTTTACCGCTTCGCTTTGGAGCACCGCGATGGGCGATTCCGGAGGGCCTTATCAACCGCAGCAGTACAAGTCGATCCGCTTCGCCGATGTCAATGGCGACGGAGTGGCCGACCTGTGCTATCGCGGGTCACCGGCTACCGGGGGCATTAACTGCGCCCTCGCCCTCAACGGCAGCTTCGGCCCGGCCACATCCTGGACCTCGGCATTCGATTCGTCCTGGTCGTCGAACGAGTATTACTGGGGGACGATTCAGTACGCGGACGTCAACGGCGATGGCCGGGCCGATGTGTGCGGCCGGGGCCCTGGAGGCGTTTATTGCGCTCTGTCGAACGGTTCCTCGTTCGGCCCGCTCACCCTCTGGTCGCCCGCCTTCAGCGACGCGAACTCGTGGAATTCCGACCCGTCATTCTGGAAGACCATTCGCTTTGCCGACGTCAACGGAGATGGAAAACAGGATGTCTGTGGACGTGGAACCTTGGGAATCTATTGCGCACTGTCCAATGGCTCTTCCTTCGGTCCGGCGGCGTTGTGGTCTTCGCAATACAGCAACTCCAACAACTGGCAGTCCGATCCCTCCTACTGGAGCACGATCCAGTTTGCCGATTTAAACGGCGACGGCAAAGCGGACGTGTGCGGACGAGGCGGCGCGGGCATGATCTGCGCGGTAAGCAACGGTTCTCAGTTCGTCAACCTGGCGGTGTGGACGACCCAGTTCAACGACTCGTATGGCTGGAGGGCGCCGCAATACTACAGCACGATTCAGCTCGCGGACATTGATGGCGACGGCAAGGCCGATGTATGCGGCCGGGGAGGTTCGGGCGTCTACTGCGGGCGCTCCACGGGCGGAGCATTCGGCAGCGATGTTTTCACCGTTGGCGCCGCCTCGTTCAGCGACGCAAACGGCTGGGCGGCGGCCGAGTATTACGCAACACTCCAGGTGGTGGATGCCGATGGCGATGGGCGGGCGGACGTATGCGGCCGCGGCTACCTGGGGATCTGGTGCCAACTGTCCGCCTCCACCAATGGGCAGACCGTATTCGCACCGGCTGTACTGTGGGTCAACAACTTCGGCGACAACAACGGGTGGGGAGCATCGGAATCCTATTGGGGGACGGTACAACCGGCGCGGGTTGCCGAGAGCCCGTCTCCACGTCATCCGCCGAGGGGCTTCTGCGGACGCGGGTACGGGGGCATCCTCTGCAGTAACACTGTTCTCGCCCAGGCAGATGCCGCCTACGACCAGACGCCGTCCGCACAGGCTTCCTTTGATTCGCGGTTCGGCGCTTGGGCCAGCACGCTGGTGCTCCATCCAGCGTCTGG
>DATJWB010000091.1:0-8391 GCA_035501495.1 Bryobacteraceae bacterium
CGGGTACGATCATCCTACCTACATCATGGATCCCGATGGCGAGCGGCTCTCGGTCGCCGCGCAGCGCGGCACCGCCGCCGTGGCCACCATCGACTTGAACCGCCGCTACCTCGATCCGTGGCTGGGCGACATGCACGGCCGTCGCCTGAAAGAACTGCGGCTGGACGTGCAGCCGCCCGTTCCCGGACTGGCGCGCTGAGCGACGGATGCGGCGCCTCGCCTGGCCAATGTACGCTAATCCGGTATATCGTCCGGAATGGCGAATTTGCTCAACTTCCGGATGCCAGACAACTTGGATTCTGATCCAAGCGGCCGAAACCGCCGCGCGTGTGGAACACCAGCGCTGGGGGAAAGCGGCATCCTATTTCCCGCCCGCCGGGACGCGGAGTTTCAGCTCTTCGAACCAGTTGACGATGACTTGGATCTGACGGGGCGGTTCTTCCGTGGGAGGCTTCAGCAGGAGGAAATGCCGCCCGTCCGGCGTGACCGCATACTCTGCCCCACGGGGCGAAGGAACAAACTGATGTTTTCCCTCGAAAAGCATGTTGGGGTGGTTTAGCGAAGCCAGCACTTTGGCTTCACGTTCAAACCGCGCCAGGCGATCCGGGTCCTGCGCGAGCGCCGATGGCAGAACCTTCACGGCCACGTCGCGGTCGAGCTTGGTATCCTTCGCCCGATACACTTCGCCCATCCCGCCCGCCCCGATGGGCGCGAGGATTTCGTAGGGGCCGAGCTTGTCGCCGGCAGAAAGAGACATGGCAGGGTACTGACCAGTTTACATGGACTGGCTCAAACAGTTGCGGTTCGGATGCAACTTACTGCCCCCCGCGCGTGTCCAGCAGAGGGATCTTTTGCTTTTCCGCCATCCGGTTGAGGTTCAATAAATCCTGACTGAGGATGCTGTCCCACTTCTTGAGTTGCTCCTCGATCTTCCCGCTCACCAGCTCGAAGATTTCGAGGTGTCCCCTGGTGGGCGCCGCATCGCCGGAGTCCACAAGCCAGCTCAGCGAAATCAGTTGCTCATCCGGCATGGTCGGGAAGTTCAGCACACCTTCGGTACTCTTCACCTTGGTCTGCACGAGACTTTCCTCCACCGCGGTCAGCTTCTTCAGCAAGTCGCCGGCCAGCGGCTTCAGCGGCGCCCAGGATTCCGCCCCCGCGTACTTCCGGTTCATGGCCTCCACCTGCGTCCGCAGGCTGCGCAACTGATTGACGGACTTGTGCGTGATGGTCAGGCGGCTGGCGATCTTCTGTTCCAGTTCGAACTGCTTGCGCAGATCTTCGGGGGACGCGTTGCTGCGCGGGTCGGTTTTCAACTGGAGGGGAACCGTCTGGCTCTTGCCCTCCACGGTCAGACGCACACGGTACACTCCAGGCATGGCAAACGGGCCCTTGGGCGCGAGATCCGTCTGGTAGAACGACCCCGGAATGGTGACGGGATCCGTGTAGTGGAGGCTCCATGCAATGCGGTTCAGCCCGGCGTCCACGGTGAGCGTCTCGCTGGGCTTCTGCACATCGGGCCACTCCGCCGGGCCTTCCACTTCGACCTTCTTGACGCTGGAGAACGACTTCACCACCAGATCGGCGGAATCCAGGATCTCCAGCTTTACTTCGTTCTTCGGCACGGCCTTCAGGTAGTAGGAGAGGATGGCTCCGGCCGGCGGATTATCGCCCACGGGCTGGCGCTTGTTGACCTGGTCCGGAAAACGAACGCGCGTGGTTGTGCGGGGCGCGAACAGGAACGCGTCCGAGGCAGCCGTCTGTTCCGTCCACTGGCGGAGCGGACTCACATCGTCAAGAATCCAGAAGGCGCGGCCGTGGGTGGCTACCAGCAGATCGTCGTTCTTGATCATGAGATCGTGCACCGGGACCACCGGGAGGTTGAGTTGCAGCGTCTGCCAGCGCGCCCCGGCGTCGAAGGAGACCCACACTCCGGTTTCGGTTCCGGCATACAACAGTCCTTTGCGCTTCGGATCTTCGCGAACCACACGCACGTAGGCGCCTTCGGGAATTCCCACGGCGATCGAGGTCCAGTGCTTGCCGAAATCGGTAGTCTTCAGGATGTAGGGTTTGAAGTCATCGAGCCTGTGACGATCGACCGCCACGTACGCCGTCCCGGCGTCATGCGGCGACGCTTCAATCACGCTGATCAGGCTCCATTCCGGCAGGTCCTTGGGCGTGACGTTCTCCCAGTTCCTGGCGCCGTTGCGCGTGATGTGGATCAGGCCATCGTCGCTGCCGGCCCATAGCAGGCCTTTCTCCAAAGGCGATTCCACCAGCGCGAAGATGGTGTCATAGTACTCGACCGCGGTGTTGTCCTTGGTGATGGGGCCGCCCGACGCCTTCTGCTTCTCCTTGTCGTTGCGGGTCAGGTCCGGACTCACCACCTCCCAGGTCTTCCCCTGGTCGGTGGTTTTGAACACCACCTCGCCGGCCGTATAGAGTACCCCGGGATCGTGCGGTGAGAAGAAGATGGGCTCGGTCCACTGGAAACGGTGGGGGAAATCGCCAACGCCGTGGCCCGAGGTATCGATCGGCATGGGTGAGACATCCAGACCCTGCTCACTGCGCTTGTCGAATTTGGTCACGGCCGATTGGCCGGTGGTGAAGACGACATCATTGTTGCGCGGGTCGGGCGCCATGTAGGCGCTCTCGCTGCCCGCGGTCTCATACCAGTTGCGCATGGTGATCACGCCGGCGTCGCTCCAACTGGCGATAGCTACCGGCGTATTGTCCTGCTGGGCGCCATAGAGGTAGTAGGGGAAACGGTTGTCCGCTGTCACGTGGTAGAACTGCGCGGTGGGCTGGTTGTACTGCGTGCTCCATGTCTGCCCGCCGTCGAGGGAGATGGTGGCGCCGCCGTCGTCGCCATTGATCATGCGCCGCGGATCTGCCGGGTCGATCCAGAGACCGTGGTGGTCGCCATGCGGAGCAGGCAGGAGAGTGAACGACTTGCCGGCATCGCCGGAGCGGAACATGCCGGTGTTCAGAACGTACACCACGTCGGCGTTCTTGGGGTCGGCGAAAATGTGGCTGAAGTACCAGGCGCGCTGCCGGTAGCGCTGATCGTCGTTGATCAGTTCCCATTTATCGCCGCCGTCATCGGAGCGGAAAAGCCCGCCCTTTTCGGCTTCCACCATGGCATACACGCGGTTGGAATCCGCGCCGGAGACGGAGATCGTGATGCGTCCCAGGAGTCCTTCCGGCAGTCCATTGCCTTGCAACCGGGTCCACGTCACGCCGCCATCGGCGGAGCGGTAGAGGCCGCTGCCGGGACCGCCGCTTTCGAACACCCAGGGTTGGCGCAGCACCTGATACAGCGATGCGAAGACGATGTTGGGGTTGTTGGGGTCGAACTCGACGTCGATGGCCCCCGTCTTGTCGTCGAGGTACAGTACCTTCGACCAGGTCTTACCGCCATCCGCCGTGCGGAAGACGCCGCGCTCGGTATTCGGTCCGAAGGCATGGCCCATGGCGGCCACCAGCACAGTGTTGGCGTCTTTCGGGTGCACGATGACGCGCCCGATGTGGCGCGTGTCCTTGAGCCCGAGATTCTTCCATGTTTTGCCTGCATCGGTCGATTTGTAGACGCCGTCGCCGTAGGAGATGTTGCCGCGCAGACAGGCCTCGCCGCTGCCCACATAAATCGTGTTGGCGTCCGACGGAGCCACCGCAATCGATCCGATCGACGCTGTGGACTGCTTGTCGAACAACGGCTTCCAGTTCGCGCCGCTGTCCGTGGTCTTCCAGACGCCGCTCGAAGCGCCGCCGAAATAGAATGTGTCCGGCGCGCCAGGAACGCCGGTTACCGCCAGCCCGCGTCCTCCACGGTAGGGGCCGATCGACCGGTATTGCAGACCCTTCCACAACTTCTCATCCGTCTGTGCCGCCGTCTGTGCCGTCAACGCCGGAACCAGCGCGAGCGTGAATAGTGCGAACCTTACGTGCATCGTCCCCTCCATCATGGTGTCTTCAGATGATAACGTGACCGGGAGACGTGCGAGCGCCTGGCTTCCGGCGGCAATGACAGGAAAACGGCAGGCCGTGAAGGAATCGCGCCGGCGGCGAATCCGCCTGTTCGCCCAACGTCGCGATTCAGTCGCGCGCGCGGTACACCTCGCCCATGCCACCGGCGCCGAGGGGCGCGACGATTTCATGCGGTCCGAGTTTGTCGCCAGAAGAGAGAGGCATGTTCGGAAGTCATCCTAGTGTACTTCAGGAATCCGCCAGGTACTGCATGGCGCAGACAGCAGTTGACGGGCTTCCAGAATTAGTCGTCCCGCGTGCCGTAGTGCTCACCAGTTCGAGCCCATTTGACCGAAAGTGGGCATCTCGGAGAATGGACCGGCCCGGCCCGCAGCCGCCGGCCCAAGGGAAGGAGAGGCGGTTTTTCTGCCCTCATCGCAACGCAACCGCTTGTTCCTTGCCCGGCGGGGATGCCCGTGGTAGTAATGAGAGAGCACCGGATCGGCGAGATCGCCGCGCGCCGGGGCAACTTGGCGGCAGAGAATCCTGTCCGGCAACTTGAATGAACGGCCGCTTTGAGGTGCCTGGTGAAGCTCCGGTGCAGGCAGGAGAGCCCACGATGCGCTCATTTGTTCGCCGGAATTCACTCGCCAGAGTATTTCTCCTAGCGCTCTTCCTCGCTCCGGGCCTCGTCTTGGCTCAGGGCCTTGGCACGATCGTCGGAACGGTCACGGATCCGTCCGGGGGCGTAGTCCCCAACGCCAAAGTCACAATTGTCAACGAGGGTACGTCGGCTGCCCGCGATACCGTAACCGATGCGCAGGGCTATTACGTTTTTCCCTCGCTCCGGCCCTCCACGTATGCGCTGAAGGTCGAGGTCGCGGGGTTCGCTACCTTTTCCCGCGCGGGCATTACTCTGCAAGCGGACGAGAGCGTCACCGTGAACGTGCCGCTGGGGCTTGCGCAAACCGGTCAGGAGGTGACGGTTGAGGCCAATCAGTCGCTTGTCAATACCACCACCTCGACCTTGAGCGAGGTCGTCGATACGCGACGCATTGTCGATCTCCCGCTGGATGGCCGCAACGCGGCCAGCCTGGCGCTGGTCACGGCCGGCACGCTGCTGGCGCCGAACGCCAACGGCGCGGATCAAGGCAACACCAAGACCTTTCCCGGCGCAGTGCTCGTGAACTCCAACGGGGCGAGATCGAATCAGACCAGTTACCGGCTCGACGGCGCCAACAACACGGATATTTACACCAACGTCAACCAGCCGTTCCCGAATCCCGACGCGCTCCAGGAATTCAGCGTGCAGACCAGCAGTTACTCGGCAAAGTACGGCGGGAACGCCGGCGGCGTAGTCAACATCGTGACCAAGAGCGGCACCAACGAGTTGCACGGCTCGGCGTTTGAATTCGTCCGCAACGCCGAATTCAATGCCCGCAACTTCTTTGCGCCCCAGCGCGACCCGCTCAAGCGCAATCAGTTTGGCGGCACCTTCGGCGGTCCGGTGGATATCCCGCGCCTTTACAACGGAAAAAACAAGACATTCTTCTTCCTCAGCTACCAGGGGACGCGGATTCACACGGTGGGAAGCACGTCGTCTGAGTACGTGCCCACCGCCGCCGAGATGAACGGCGATTTCTCGGCCTACCTTACCGCCTCCAACCCCGCGAATGCGCTCGGCAAAGCGACCCAGATCATTGACCCGTTAAGCGGCACTCCGTTCCCGAACAACCAGATCCCGACCAGCCGTTACGATCCGCCCTCTGTCGCTTTCACCAAGTACCTTCCGATTGCGCCTAGCGGCAGCGGCCTGACCTACTATACGCTGCCCACCATCCAGGATTTTGACGAAGCCACAGTGCGCATCGATCAGGCGATCGGCACCAAGGATCATCTGAGCGGCCGCTACTTCTACGACCGCTTCAACAACGTGGGGTTCCTCGATCTCACGAACTACCCCGCGCAGAGCTCCGATGCGATCATCAACGCCCACAATTTCATGCTCAACGAGACGCATCTGTTCTCGTCGGCCCTGCTGAGCGATTTCCACGCCAGCGTCATTCGCGAGGTGTCGTCGCGCGGGCCGGCGGCGGGCAGTATCGATGCCACGCAGCTCGGTTCGAACATCTGGCGAGCGCCGGGCGACCACATCATCGAAGGCCTCAGCGTGAGCAGTTTCTTCAGCGTCGGTCAATCCGACCCGGCTACCTTCACCCGCACCCAGTACGGGCTGAACGAAGACCTTTCCCTGGTGCACGGGAAACACAGCATGTCGTTCGGCGGGAGTTTCCTCCGTTCCTGGGTGCTGATCCGCAACCAGTTCCATCAGCCCGGCAACTTCGGATTCACCGCCGACGTCACCAACCTTTCGATGGCAAGCTACTTCCTCGGCTACCTGCGCACCTTCCTCCAGGGCAATGGCGAGTTCAAGGACAACCGCATCAACACCTTCGGACTCTACTACCAGGACGACTGGCACGCTTCGAGAAAGCTCACACTGAACCTCGGCTTGCGCTACGATCCGTTCTATCCCTGGAAGGAGACCAAGGGACGCGTCGAGATCTTCAGTCCCAGCGCGTATGCCGCCGGCACTACGTCCACCATGTTCACCAATGCGCCTCCGGGCCTGCTCTTCCCCGGCGACCCCGGCGTGCCGCAGTACGGGAACAAGCCGAACTACAAGAACTTCCAGCCGCGCTTCGGTTTCGCCTACGATGTACAGGGCAACGCAAAGACCAGCATCCGCGGCGGATTCGGGATGTTCTACGACTCGCTGCAAAACGGCATTTACAACAACCGGTTTGTGGACACCAGCCCGTTCAGCGTGCAAGTCAACCTCAACCCGGTCAACCCGAATCCACCGGTTTCTTCGTACGTGAAGTTCAGCAACCCTTATCTGGGAATCACCAATCCCTTCCCGGCGCCTTACCCGCCGCCCAAGAACATCGCGTTCCCGCTGCCCGACCTGGCGGCGAGCTACGACCTGGGTCACGGGGGAACCTACCAGACGCCCGTCACCTATCAGTGGAACCTCAGCATCGAGCGCCAATTGCCCGGAAACTGGATGGTCCGCGGGGCTTATGTCGGCTCCCATTCCTCCCACGGGATGGAGAATGTGGAACTCTCCCCGAACGTGTACCCGACGGGCAAGCACCTGTACCCGCAGTACAGCGACATCGCCATGGTGATGAACGACATCAATGCGAATTACCACTCCATGCAATTGACCGCACAGAAGCGCTTCAGCAAGGGGTTCACGATTCTCGCCAACTACACCTGGGCGAAGGCCACTGACGACTGGCCCTATGGCCAGGACATCACTACCGTGGTGGCAGGCGGCAACTCGCCGATCCCGTGGTACATGCCCGGACGCCATCAATACGACCGTGGCCCGGCGGATTTCGACCGCAGGCAGCGTCTGGTTTTATCGTTTCTTTACCAAACGCCCGCTTTCAGGGGCTCTCCCGCCGTGGTTCGATATCTGGCCGCCGGCTGGGGAGTGAACGGCCTCTTCACGGCTCAAACCGGCTCGCCCTTCACCCCGACCTACGGCAAGGACGCGTCGGGAACCGCGCTTTCCACGGACCGCCCGGTGCTGCTCGACCCCAACGTTTATGGTTCGGGAGCTTGCGGAACGGCGGCTCCTTGCGTGGATTGGCTGGTTCCATCCGCGTTCGGAGCGCCCGCGGCGGGAACGTTCGGCAATATCGGAAAGGGCGCCCTGCGCGGCCCCAATTCGATCACTTACAACGGCGGCCTGACCAAGGACTTCCCGTTGCTCAAGGAAAGGATGAGATTCCAATTCCGGGCGGAATTCTTCAACCTGTTCAACCGGGTGAATTTCAACAATCCGGCCAGCTCGCTCACCGGCGCCGGCTTCGGCCGTATCACCGGGGCGGGCGATCCCCGCATCGGCCAACTCGCTCTCAAGTTCCTGTTCTAGAGGAAGATGCCGGATTTACGAACGACCGTCGTTCCCGGGCGGATACCTTAGGATCAGCGACGATTGCAGCCGCATACCAGCCATCGGGGTCAGCTGGGTTGGGACGGTATGCGGTTCCGGGTCGGCCAGTTCGCCGCCCAATCGTTGGGCGATTGATCCCGGCCCGCCAGGTATCGCTCCGAACCATCAGGCGACTTGTAGCGGCGTTCCTGGATGCGTTCCACCTGGCTCTCTCTCCCGATCGTGGATCCGAGGCGGCAGAAGCAGAGCCCGCCCCGCTTAAGCACACGCCGGAATCCCAGCAGCATGGACTCGAACGGCGCGGCATCGCCGGCCAGATGGAGAACAGAGTTGCTGATGACCACGGACCGCGCAGGCATCGTCGAAAGACACATGTTCGACAGATTCCGCCCACTGGACGTCCATGTGGGCTTTGCTTCCATTGGGCCCTCGGCAGCGCACCTCTCCGTCCATTCTAC
>DATJWB010000092.1:0-23076 GCA_035501495.1 Bryobacteraceae bacterium
TTCTCCCGTTTCCGCAGGCTAAACGCCAAGGCGGTGTCGAGATTAGACTCGGCTGTCGATCCACAGTATTTGTATTTCGATTGTACGTCGATGAATGTGCGGGCCGCCAGGACTCGTCGGTTTGAGGTCGAAGACCTCGCTTGGATATTAGGAATCGCATAGGGGACCGTGGAGACGCCCTCCCCGCCTGTGCGGGAAAGCCCGTCGCGGATGCCGCCGAAAGGAGCGCAGGCAATGCGCGAAGTCAACGCCACGGGCCAGCCATCGGCATCCAGGCCTCCTTCGAAGCGGCTGTAGGAAGCGGGACGATAACGGTCCTGCTGCATGTCGTCTTCCCGCGACCAGGTGAGCTTCACGGGAACACCGGCGGCTTTGGAAACCTCGACCGCCTCGCCGATGTAGTCCGACTGGGCTCTGCGTCCGAAACCGCCGCGCATATACTCGGTGTACACCTTCACGTCCTCGGGTTTGAGGCCGGTGATCCGCGCCGCATCCGCGCGCGCCGCACTCTGCCCATGTGTGGACGCCCACACCTCGCAACGATCGGAGCGCACGTCGGCCACGCAATTGAGCGGCTCCATGGGAGCGTGCGCCAGGTAGGGAACTTCGTAGACGGCTTCGATCTTCTTCGCCGCGCCCGCAAGAGCAGCAGCGGCGTCTCCCTCTTTGCGTGCCACAGCACTGGGCTGGTCCATACTGGCCGCAAAGCTCCGGGTGATGCCTGCCGAATTGACCGATGCTACCGGACCTTCGTCCCACTGGACTTCGAGCACGCGCCGTCCCTCCATGGCCGACCAGGTATTGCCGGCCACCACGGCGACGCCGCCGGGCACCTGCACCACCGTCTTCACACCAGGCACTGCCTTGCTTTCGTGGCGTCAAAGCCGGCGACCTTTCCGCCGAAGACCGGGCAGCGCGCCATCACCGCATACTGCATCCCGGGCAGCCGGACATCGATTCCGAAGGTTGCGCGGGCGTTAACCTTGGAAGGCGTATCGAGCCGTTTGGTGGGCTTGCCGATCAGGCGGAAGTCCTTCGGGTCCTTCAGCGGGACGTTGGCCGGAACGGGCAGCTTCGAAGCTGCTTCGGCCAGGCTTCCGTAACTGGGGCGGGCGTTGTTGGCCGCGTTCACTACCGTGTGATTCCCGGCGAGGCACGCGGGCCGCCCCACTGCTGCGCCGCGGCACCGATCAGCATCTCACGCGCCGTCGCAACGGCCCGGCGCAGCGATTCCCCTGAACTGCGGATGCTCGCGCTTCCCACCACTCCCTGATTCGCGCCGTATTCCCGATCGACCCCTGGAAATTCAGTGCGGATCCTTTTCCAGTCGCATTCCAACTCCTCGGCCAGCAGCATCGAGAGCGAAGTCACCGTGCCCTGCCCCATCTCGGCCTTGTGGATGAACAGGGTGACGGTGTCGTCCGTGCCTACGTGCGCGAAAGCATTCAACTTCAGGGGCGCCGCCGTGTCCGCGGCGAGCGGTGAGCGCTCCGGCAGGTAGAACCCCACCAGCAGTCCGCCGGCAGCGGGGGCGCTGCTCTTGAGGAAGTTGCGGCGACTCGTCGAGATCCTCACCGCACACCTCCCTGCCGCTGAATCGCGGCCTCGCGGTGAATGGCCTGGCGAATCCCGACGTACGTTCCGCACCGGCAGATGTTGCCGCGCAGCGCCTCGTCGATGTCGGCATCGGTGGGATTGGACGTCTTGGCCAGATGGTCGTGACATTCTTGCCTGCGACGCTCGAAATCGGAGTGACGCACGACCGGGCCGGCTGCCCGTTGATGTGCACGGTCACGCGCCGCACAAGGCCATGCCGCAACCGTACTTCGTGCCCGTCATTCCCAGCACGTCTCGCAGGACCCAGAGCAGCGGCATGGCCGGTGCCATATCCATGGTCTGGAGCTTGCCATTTCAGGGTGAACTTCACTGCTGCTATCCAATCCTCCTCTGGCGGGCCTTCAGATAGAGAAAATACAAGCCATCGCTGCGTGGCAGGAGACACTAACTCCTACAGGCTGACCGCGGCCCCGCTCCGGCTTGGTTCGAACCAGCCTGGAGAAGCGGCAGGTGTGGTGTGAAATCCGTGAAAGATCGATGCGGAGTGGCACACCCAGGTGTGCTCGAACCCGTGAGTTCCGGTTTTTCGCGCGCTCCTACACCACTGATTCTGCACACCGCCTGCCGGCGGCCGTAAAGCTGGTCACAACGGGATCGTTTTGGCGCGCACACCGGCAGAGCAATTGCGAAGACAGGGTAACGGAGTCGCGCGCCTCCGGCGCGACCCGAACTTCAGTAAGGTGGGAACCATTCAGATGAAAACGTTAGCATTGGCAACATACATGGTCGTTCTGGCAGTGGGTACGGCATGCGCGCAGGAAGCGTCGCGCTTCATGTTCGACGTGGGCGGCGGCTTCACCACGCCGGTCGGCAACACCGGCCGCAACGTGGATACCGGCTGGAATATCGGCGGCGGATTCGGCGCGAACTTCGTGCCATACTTCGGCGCCAAGATCGACCTGAACTACAATTCATTCGGCATCAATTCGGCTACCTTGGCGAACATCGGCGTTCCGGGAGGCGACATGCACATCTTCTCGGCGACTCTCGATCCCATCGTCCATCTAAACCCACACGGTCACGTGGATGTTTATGTGACGGGCGGGGGCGGCCTGTATCACCGAATCGTGGACTACACGCAACCTTCCGTGGCGATCATTCCGGGTTTCAATGGATTCTTCGGGCTCTTTCCGGTAGCAGTGCCCACTACCCAGATCCTTTCTTCCTACTCGATCAACAAACCCGGGATTGATGTTGGGGCGGGTGTAGCTTTCGGCACCAAGTTCCACGGGAAAATCTTCGCGGAGGCGAAGTACAACCGCATCTTCATGGGCCAGTACCACACAGATTATATTCCCGTCACATTCGGATTCCGCTGGTAAAACAACGAGTCACTGAGCGGGCGCGTAATATCCCTCCCGGTAAGTGGTGTGGAATTGACGCGCCCCTTCCGGAACCGCCAGCGTCACCTTGAGCCGGTGGTATTTTCCGTCGCGAGCCGCGCTCGCCGGCGAGTAACCCAGCAGGTATTCGGTTCGCAGCAGCCGGCTGATGCGAACGCTGATGGCGGGTAACTCATCGAGGTTGTCCACCGGATAATTCTTGCCGCCGGTGTGCGCCGCGAGATCGTCGAGCAAGACCGGTCCGTTGCGCTCCTCCTGAGTGCGATAATGCTCCTGCGCATCGAAGATGCCCATTGCGTAGAGCCGCACATCGGATTCGAGCAGCGCGCTGCGAATCTGCCCGGCCGAGCGGCGGCTGAAATTATCGCCGCCGTCGGAGACCACGATGAGAGCCTTACGGGAATTGCGCGCCGTCTTCATCTGGCGCAAGGCGAGATCGATGGCGTCCAGCAGAGACGTGCGCCCAAAGGGCCGGAACCCGGAAATCCGGCGGAAGACCTGATCCGAATCCGAGGTGAAAGCCATGGCGAGTTTCGGCCGGTCGCCGAACGACACCAGGAAGAACTCGTCTTGCGGGTTGGCCGTCTGAAAGAAGGCCGCGGCCGCCTCGCACGCCTTACGCATCTTGCCGTGCATACTTCCACTGGTATCGAAGAGCAGGCCGATCGAGACCGGCGCATCGTCCTGCCGAAACACCGTAATGGGCTGCTCCACATTATCTTCGAACAGGCGAAAATCGTCCTGCCCCAGGTTGGTGACCGGCACTCCGGCCGGAGTGGTGACGTTGGTAGGAACCAGCACTAACGCGGCATCGATCCGAATCGAAGCGGGCGTTACCTCCACGCCCGGAGGCCTCGCCCGGCGATCCGTCGAAAGTGGGCCGTCAGAAGACGGTGACTGCCAAGCCAAAGCCTCGGCAAAAGGCAGGAGCAGAACCACGCACGCCGCCAGGGACACCCGAGCCATCCCGGTGATTTTATATCAAATCACCGCCCCGTGCTCACCTCTGGCGCTCCGGCCCACTACACGCGCTCCCGGACATTGAACTCCAGTTTCCAGCGGCGCCCGTCGCGCGCGACGCACCAGAGTTGCAGCATGCCTGTCTCGGTGACCACAGTCTCGAACGATACCGGCACAACCTCAGACGAATTCTCCGCTGTGCTGAAGCTCACCTCCATCGGCGAGAGCTCTTGCAGTTCCTCGCCGATGTCTTCAATCAGCTCGCCCGCTTGATCATCTTTCCTGGTCGCCGAGGTGAAGAAGCGGAACTCCGCGGGTTGCCCGACTACCAGCCCGAATTCGCGGCCGGGGATGCGAATGTCCGTGCCTTCCTCCATGCCGAACGGCACCACGGCCAGCGCCTTGAGCGGCGCGGGAAAGCCGGGAATCGAGGGCATGGCGCTTTCCACCGCGACGTAGTAGGTGCGAGGCACGCCGCCGCGGATCCGAATTCCACGGCCGCGGCGCGCCAGGCCGTAGTAGGCGGCGCCGCGCGAGACCGCGTGCATCAGGTCCTCACCGCTGAGCGGTTGCACCTCGGGCATGCCCTCTTCGGCCAGCCACGAGTTCAACGTGGCGAGAACGCGGTCCCGGACCAGCTTCGAGTTGAGCACGCCTCCGTTGAACAGAACGTGGGTGGGACAGGCGATCCCGCTGGGACCGCGCCGCACCACGCCTTGTTCCGAACTGGCCGACTGTTGCCGCAGGAAACGGGCCATGTGGCGGGTGATGGCCGGGTCGGCCGCATACGGCAGGCCCAACTCCTGCAGCCCCATGCGGCGCTGATGCGCGGGCATGTCCTGGCTGGAGACGGCGGGAAGGAAGCCATCGCCCAGCACCTGCTCGACGTCGGTCCGGAGCAGGCTGGCCTTGATGGTCCCGCCCACCAGCCCGGTGCCCTTGCCGAGGATCGTGACCGGCGCCTCTTTAGCCTTGGACTCCGGATCGAGCAACTTCTCCTTGGCAACCCGGCAGTTGGCCCATAACGCCTGATGCTGGCGGCTGTCGATACGGGTGCCTTTTTCGGCAAGCCGCTGCGCCACCACGCCGGCCAGCGCCAGATCCATGTTGTCGCCGCCGAGCAGAATGTGCTCGCCCACGGCGACGCGGTTCAACGACAGCTCGCCGCCCTGTTCGGTCACGGCGATCAAGGTGAAATCCGTGGTGCCGCCGCCGATGTCCACCACCAGAATCAGGTCCCCCAGCCGGACGCGTTCCCGCCAGTCGGGATGGCGTTCGATCCAGGCGTAGAATGCGGCCTGCGGCTCCTCCAGCAGCGTGATGTTCTCGTAGCCCGCCTGCCTGGCGGCCTCCTGGGTGAGCTCGCGCGCCACCACGTCGAACGATGCCGGCACCGTCACCAGCAACTGCTGCTGGCGGAAGGGAGCGTCCGGCATCTTCGAGTCCCATGCCTGCCGCAGATGCTCCAGGTAGCGGCGGCTGGACTCCACCGGCGACAGCTTTTCGACGCCTTCGGGAGCGCGGAACGGCAGCAGGGCCGCGGTGCGGTCCACTCCCGAATGCGAGAGCCACGACTTCGCCGACGATACCAGGCGGCCGGCATTTTCCACGCCGCGCTTCTGGGCAAGCCGCCCTACGACGTACTGGCGATTGGCGTCCCATGGCAGGGCAATCGTGCCCTCCGGAAAGTCCGCGGAGCCCGGCAGGTAGAGAAAAGAAGGCAGCAGCCCTTCGTCGCGCAACTCTCCGGGATTTTCGAGCTGCGGGATGGCGAGCAACTGCACGTTGGCGGGCGCAAACGGGTCGGCATCCGGCTTGGACTCCGCATAGGCGAGCGCGGAGTTGGTGGTGCCGAGGTCGATTCCGATGACGTATCGTTCCAAAGCTGTCTACTCGATTTCAATTTCCGCCGGGGCGATAATGGCGGCGTCCTGCCTGGCCGAAAGGGCAGGCAACTCGATCTTGGAAGCGCGCCACCCTTTGTGGCGAAGCGTCCCACCCGCGGGCGGTTTGGCGGGAACGTTGCCGATGAATTTGACCAGATTCGGATCCTGGGAGGTCGCCTTGGCGAAGGTGCCTTCCACGCCGTCGATCACGGGCTGCAGGGTGACATACCGGTTGACCGAGTCGCGGCACTGGTCGTGGAGTTCGCGCACCGCCGCGCCGATCTGGTCGTCGCTGTAGGAGGAGATGTCCTCCATGAGGAAATCCACCAGGCGGGAGTCGCGCTGCAGGATGCCGAGAATCTGCAAAGCGCCATCAGACGTCTTCGCCACGGGAGCCGGGGCTGCGGCGGGAGCGGCGACTTTCGGAAGGGCGTCGCGGCGCGACAGGTTGAGCGCGGTCAGAGTCTCGCCAGACAACTCACCATGAAACAGAATGTTGAAAAAACAACGAAATGCCAGGCCAATGCTCAAATCGATTGCTCCAAAGCTCTAGGATAGCAAGGTGATGAGGCTGGCCACCGGCCTGCGGCCCTGATCGATATTGGCGGCGATGGCGGATGGGAGCGACTGGCCTGACTCGTTTTCCTGAGCCGTGCGCAGAATCAGGTGTCGTCCAGGCTCTGTCACTCTGTAAGCAAACGTTTTCCGACTATTGATCCGTCTGTCACGACCGGAACCTCATGCGGCTGATATATATGATTTTGAATCGCACGGCCCGCGTGCCGATTCAAAAACCAAATTCTGGAGAGACAGGAGAAAGCCGGCACATGAAGGGGAGGATTGTCTGTTCGTCTGTTTTAGCTCTTGTGACAGGAGGGCTCGGTTTCGCCGCCGAAGGTCCCACTCCGCAGGGCATGCCGCACCTGGACCACGTGTTCGTGATCATGATGGAGAACCACGGCTATAGCCAGGTGATGAATAACCCGAACATGCCGTTCACGAACGCGCTGGTCGGACTGGCGAACATCGCCACCAACTACTTCGCCATCGCTCACCCCAGCCTGACGAACTATCTGGAAATCGTCGGGGGTTCAAACTTCGGAGTGCACAGCGACAACAATCCGGACTGGCACAACCTGATCTGCTCTCCGAATCTGGCCACCGGAACCGTTTCTACCGACAGTCCGGCTTCTCCCGATATTTGCCCCATCTTCGGTACCGGCACGGACGCGGCCACTCCCGCCGTGGACTCTACCAACGAAACCACCGGCCCTCCAGGAGTCAACAACATCGACGGCACGCAATCGATCGCGGCGGCCACGAATACGTCCGGCAAGACCATTGCGGACCAGCTTGCCGAAGTGGGAGGAACGTGGAAGAGCTACCAGGAGAGTCTGCCGCCGCAGGGCGCGAACAACGTCAACACCAGCGACGGCCTCTACACCGACACCACCAACTTCGCCGCGATTCTGCCCGCGCTTACCCCGGCCCTCTCGTCTTCCAACGTGGTTGCGCTGTACGCCTCGAAGCACAACCCCTTCGTCTATTTCCGCAGCGTCCAGGAGGGCGAGCAGCCGGGCAGCGATCTGACGAACGTGGTGGGCTTCACCGGTGGGAATGGCCTTTATGCGGATCTCGCCACAGGCTCGGTTCCGACGTATTCGTTCATCGTGCCGAATCAGTGCAACGATCAGCATGGGCGGGGCAATAGCACGGCATTCTGTAATTACGATCCCAACGACAACGGCACCCAGGCCGGCCTTAACCCGGCCCTGATGCAGGCAGGCGACGTCGCCCTGAAGCAGATTGTTTCGGCGATCAAACAGTCTCCGGTTTGGAAGGCGTCGAAATCCGCGATTGTGATTGTCTGGGATGAGGACGACTACAGTGTCTCGCCGACCGTAAACAAGGTGCTCCTGATCGTTGATACCAATTACGGTTCGCACGGCATCCAGAGCTCGGCGCCGTACAATCATTTCTCGCTGCTGCGGTCGATCGAAGGCGCATTGGGGCTCCCGTGCCTGAACCATGCCTGTGACAGCAGCATAAACATCATGGCGGACCTTTTCGGTACCGCGTTTCCGCAGCAATAGGAAGCGATTCAAAGCCGCAACGCAACACGGCGAAGGACCTCTGCATAGCGGGTCACATCCGGGACCGGCAAGCCAGGCACCTTCGCCGCCTCATCCCAACGGCGAAGCTGGATCGCATCGAGATGTCGCGGGTCAGCCTCAAGTTCGCGCTGCTCTTGCGCGGTGAGAGGCCCTCCCTGGAGTTGGAGGCTGAGGAGGGACGCCTGGGACAAGCTCGCGAAGTAGGCCGAATCGGTGGCGCAAAGGTAGCGCTTCGCGGCCACATGCAGCCGAACCGGTTCGGTCACTTCCGGGCCAAAATGCTTCGCGAGCCAACGGCTGCCAACCTGTTCGTGCAAACCGTCGATTCCGCGCTCGGCCGGATTCTCCTCGGCGCAGAGAAGATGACCGATATCGTGAAGCAGTGCCGCGGCGATTAACGCTTCCGCTGCGCCGGACTCGGCGGCAAGGTTGGCTGCCTGCAGCGCGTGCTCGAGCTGAGAGACCCGCTCACCCAGGTAGTCGCGGGAGCCGCGCTTCTCGAACAGTTGGAGAATTTCATCAACGCAGTCCATAATTCTTAGATACCGCGATTTGCCGAAGCAGGAATCCGGCAGCGAGGCTGGAAAGGAGGGCGAAGACAGCCAGGATCAGAAACGCTCCTCCCCAGCCGTACCGTACCGAAATCTGAGCCATGCCGCTACCGGACAGCACGCCGCCCATATAGCCGATTCCGTCGATCAGGCCAGACGCAGTTCCGCTTCCCTGCTTTCCGCCAAAATCGAGCGAGATCGCACCGGCAAGGAACGAATAGGGTCCGAGGATCAGCAGCGCCGCGGCTGCGACCACGGTCACCACCGCGGTCCGCGTCGCCGGAACCACACCCAGGCCCAGCGCGAGCAGGGTCATTCCCGCCAGCAGCAAGCCGACTGTCATGATGGCCGCGCGGCCGCCGCCCTTCAAGCGATCGCTCAGCCACCCGCAGACCAGCACCGAGATACCCCCGAAGAACGGGAACAGGCCGCTCGCTGCCGCGGCTTCTGCGGGTGTCATGCCAACAGCCTGGTTGAAGTATGTCGGAGTCCACAGGGTCAGCGTCTCGCGCAGGATCGTCGTTCCGAGGGAGAGGGCGCACGCCAGCCAGAAGACGCCAGAGTTCAGGAACGGCTGCAACCGATCTCGAAGGCTTCCCACCCTGGTGTTCCCGGTCCGGGTGGCGAAGAGGTTCGCCGGGTTCGCGGAGGGCTCGGCTTCCCCGATCTCGACGGGCGATTCGCGGATTAGCCATGCGCAGACCGCGAGGACGGCAGCCAGCACACAGGCGGCAACCACAAACACGGCGCGCCAGCCGAAGCCCGCGGCAATCAGCAAAGCCATCAACTGCCGGCACGCGGCGTCGCCGAAAAGAAAGCTCAGGCTGACGACGCCCATCACCGCGCCGTAGCGAGAGAAAGGAAACCATCGGGAGACGATTTTGACGGCGCCGGCCCAACCTAAAGATTGCACCAGCCGGTTTCCCATCCACACAAGCGTGAACACCGGAACCGTGCCCGAGGCCGCGAACAGGAGCGTGAAGACGATGCTTCCGGCCATGCCGATGAGGAAATTACCCTTGCCGCCGAAGCGATCGGCCAGGCTCCCGCTTGGAAACTTGCCGATCGCATAAGCAAGAACGCCGTAGGAGGCGATGGCTCCCAGCACTAACCGGGCGGCTCCCGTAGCCATGCCGCGGCGATGCAACTCCGCGATCAGCAGCGGCATCGAGACCGAGAGGTCGGATCGGCAGAGGTAATAGCCTGTGTAGCCGCCTACCAGCAGGACGAGATTGAGGGCCTGCCAGCGCGCCAGGCGATTACGCGGCGCAGCCCTTTCGATCACGGACCGCCCAGGTTGCATTTCCCTCGGACCAGGATAGGCGATACCGGTTACACGAGGATGAATCGCTCACGGGTGTCCCACTGAGCTTAGAGATTTCCTTCGCGCGAATCTTCTCAAATAGCCCGTTCGAAGAAATGGACCACTTTGTGTCCGGCCTCATCCGTAACGTAAACGGTGCCGTGCGCGGCTTCCCCGGCGCCTTTGCCTGTTCCCTTGCCGATCTCTTCGGCGGCGCGCGTGGTCAGGCGGTAGCTTTCTTTAGAGCCGTCTTCGGTCTCCACCGCGACCGTTTTCGTGGCGCGATCGACGTGCTTGACGGTCACCTTGACCGCTTTCAGGCCATCGTCTCCCAGTTTGTCCACCTCGTCCGCCGTCTCCTTCCCTCCTGCGGCTGTGTAATGCACCACGACGCGGCTGCCTTTCTCCAGTCCGTGAAACGCATCTCCCGTTCCCTGGGCCAAGTCTTTTGCCCCGTGGAGTGTCGTTCCCTCCACGAAGAGGAACGTGTGTTTCGCGCCGTCGGCTGTTTTGACCGCCACAGTCTTGCTGGCGGCGTCCATTTCGAGGACCGTGCCGACGACGACGCCGTGCTTCGGTTCCAATGCGCTCATCGGTCCGCAAAGCGCCGCAACTCCCATCAGTACGGCGGCTGACTTGAGGATCGGCGACACTGCGGCGCGCTTTATGTGAAGATTTGTCGGTGACATTTCGCTCCTGCCAGCATTCCTGGAATGCTGCGCGGAGTAATCGACTGCACCTGTTTTGCCAGAACCGGCTCTCCCGAGCCTCTCAATTTGAAGCCGACTCCGGCGGCCGCGCTTCGACTTGCCATGTCTGGTGGTATCTCACCGCTGTCGAACTACCGACGCCTGTCATCGACACCGGGACAGATCCGGCTCCTGCGGCGCTACTCGATATTCACCGCGCTGTTGGCCGCCGAGAGCGCCTGGCCTTCGGTGTCGCGCACCACCAGGCGCACCAGGTAGGTGCCCGGCTTCAGATCGAACGTCGTTCTCACGGTGACGCCGTTTCCCAGGTGGGAAAGCGTCTCGTCCTTGAGGCGCAGTTCCACGACCTTCTTGATGCCCTGCAGGTAGTTGCCATGGCGGTCGAAAATGCCCGAAACCAGCGTCACTTCATTGCGGTTGCGCCCGTCGGCTTTGTGGAACTTGAACTGTTTCAAATCCAGGTGAGCCATCACGGAGACCTTGGCGAGGTCTCCTGACCGGAAGAACTGCGTGTGCAATTCGATGGGCAGTTCCATCATCTCATCGCGTGAAAAGAGCGCCGACTCGATTTCCTGGCGCGCCGTCTCCGCCGCATCGTCCGTGCGTTTGGGCGCGTAGTACCCGTGGCGCGCCGTCAGGGTGAGGTTGGGTGCGTCCTTGAGGGTCACTTTCAGAATATGAAAGCTGCCGTCGGACTTCAGATTCTGCGGCGAGAAGCCGAGCATGTAGAGATACTCCGGGGCCGCGGCGATCCGCCGAAATCCGTCCGCGAGCCCGTTGTTGTTCTCGAACAGAGTTCCGCCGGTGCCCGAGGCGAGTTCCGCCATCAGGCTGGAATTCATGTACATCTGGGTCAGACTGCGGGGACCGCCTGGCGCCACGTTGAATCGCGGGTCGGTATAGAGCCCGCGGGCGTCCAGCGAGCTGATGATCACCTTGGAACGGATCGCCTGTTCGATGATCGCCATCCTGGCATCCGTATAAAGCGGGTTCAAGGTGTTGAAACCGGGGGACACGAAGACCATGGTCCGCTGCCCGGGGGCCACGCTCATCCGCTTGACGATGGCCTTCAGATTGTCGAGCGATGCCAGAACACGCTGGTCGAAGTCATTGAGCGCTCCCACATTGACCATGATGGAGGGGCGCACGCGCGCCACCGCCCCATGCAGCTTCAGGCGGTCGTCCGTAAAATCGAGGCTCACCTCGCCCGATACCGCGTAGACTGCCAGCCGGTCGGTGGGCACGAGATTCTCGATGAACTGATCGGCGGCATCGCGCACCTGCGCCAGGTAGCCGGCGTTGAGGTGGATATCGTCGAAAACCAACGCCACGAATCTCTCAGGTGGGATCACGGCCGGTTCGGCGCCCTCCACCGGGGGCGCGGCGGGCTTGCCCTTGGATTCGGCGGACAGATCGGTCTTTTCCACGCTGAAACGGCTGATCTCCTGCGGCTTGCCTTTGTCGAACAGTTGAAAATTCGCCTTGGTCAAATGGCCGATCGCGTTGCCCTGGACATCGCGGACCACCACCGGTACCATCACCAGGTTGACCTTCGATTTGAAGGACGCCTGTTCGTCGCGCGTGCTCATTTCGGGCGCGTTTTGGACGGCGGCCGGCGGATTTCGGGCTGGTTCAGGTGTGTCGGGAGGAGGCGGAGGAGTCTGGGCGCCAAGAACGGGCGTTCCAGTCATGGAAAGCCCGAGAAGACATAGAATTCGCCAGACCAGCATCTTTAGCTATCATTCTAAGCCCGGGCCGGAATCGAAAGTTGCGATCCTCGAGTGCGTCAGGTTGCAAATCAACTGGCGTAACGCTTCGTACGCTTTCATGCTTTCGAGCATGGACCGGTTCGAGGAGGGGCATTCAAAGGACGCTCGGCCTTGCGAACATCGTAGTAATGGTTTTGGCCTTCATCCTCGTACTCGCCAGTGACGGAGAGACCGGCTGCCAAGAGCTGCCCGCGGTACTCCTCGGCTCCAAGAGATCGGGACTCCAGTCCGGTCATCGCATCCTTCCAGACCAACGGTTCCGCACACGAAGTAAATAACAGCCGGCCACCCGGCACCAATATATCGCCGATCCTCTGGATCAAGCGCCGCTGGTCGTCGGGAGAAAGCAGGAAAATGAGGCCCCATGCGAGTACCCCATCGAAAGTTCGATCAAAAAATGTCGAATCCTGGATGGCTTCACAAGCCACCGGCGTATTTGGGAGATTGCGCCGGAAGGCCTCCACGAGTGATGGCGCCGCGTCAACAGCAAAGACGTTCAACCCTTCGGCGACCAGAACCTCGGTGATTGGAAATCCGGGACCGCAGCCGAGATCAATCACGGCAGCGCGGTGTGGCAGCGCCCGGGCCCACTGCCTCACCGCATTCACGCCGACTCCGGTCGAGCGGGCGCTGCCACGGCGGGCCAGAAACTCCCTGGCGACACCTTCATAGCCATTCGACCGGTCGATCATGGACTCACCATAACAGGACTGGTGCGCCTGGTGCCGTTTCGCGTCTTCGAAGTCCGGTCTACAGTCCCAGGAACTTCGCGATGGTTTCGTTCAGGAATTTAGCGTCGGCGGGATTACTGGCGGCTCCGGCGGTGTGTCCCCAAAGCGAGGGAATCGGCCGGAACGTCACGGTCGGCATGAATTGCGATTCGTAGCGGGCGTCGCCGAGCGGGAAGTAGAGGTCGGTTTCCGATGGCATGTAGAGGAACGGGACCTTGATTGCGCCGAGCGCCTTCCGAATGTCGCCATTGAAGCCGGGAGTGGCGCCGATGTCGTGCTTTTCCCAGGTCCGAGCCTGGAGGATGTAGTCGTTGGCGTCGGCGCTGAAGCGCTTCTTGAAGCTCGCCATGTACTGTTCGAAGGTGGTCGCTGGAGGGCTGGAGGTCTTCCAGAGTTCGTTCCTCCACCACTCTTGTGAGTAGAGCCACGCCGCCCAGACCATACCGAACGCTTCGAGACCTTTCGCCGGAGGCGATGTGTAGTCGCCGTTTTGGAAAGCGGGATCGGCGGTAAGGGCGGCGATCTGTCCTTCGAGGCGGACGATTCCGTGAGGCCACGTCTTCGCAGTGCCCGAGGTAGCGACGATACCGGTGGCGAAATCGGGGTAACTCACAGCCCACTGGAATGCCTGTTGCGCGCCCATCGAAAATCCGATGATGGCCTTGAGGTGGGTGATGCCAAGCTCTTCGGCCAGGAGTTTGTGGACGGCCTCGACATTGTCGCGGATGGAGGTGACCGGAAAGCGGGGACCGTGGAAGGGTTCGGGAGTATTGCTGGGCGAAGAGGAGCTTCCGTTGCCGAACAACTCGGTGCAGACCAGGTACAGACCGTCGGGGTTGAGCGCCTTGGCCGGGCCGATCAGCCAGGTATACCCGCGATAATTCGCCATGTAATGCGAGGGCATCAGAACCGCGTTCGACTTATCGGCGTTGAGTCTGCCATAGGTGCCGTAGACCACCCGCGCCTCGGGCAGGGTGACGCCGCTTTCGGTTCGGAAGTTGTGGATGACGAACTGGTGGCGTTCGCCGGAAGGCGCCTGGCCTGCCAGCCCGGTGCAGAATGTGAGGATGACGGCGATGGTTTTCATGAGTGTTGCGGCCCCTTGGGTTCGATTGTCGCACTCCCGCGTGTTCAGGTTGCGGGTGCCGATCGGGGGATGTGCTGCGCCGCCGACGGCACTGGAGGCGGCCAAAAGCGTCCCGATGAGTGGGGACCCTTGGCAGGCGAAACCGCCTGCCCCACCAAAACCCGCTGGCCTCTCAGCTAAATGTACAAACTCCAGGCGTCCCCCATGAGTCGGTATGCGGCAGCCTCGAGTGCCCGGCACGAGTGCCCGCACCGCCACGCGCCCTCGAGGCAAGTTCGGCATGGGGCCGGTTTGTGGTGTACTATACTGAAATTCGCCGCGTCTCGGAAGGAATAGGTTCGTGTACTCCCGGTGTCCGCAGTGTTTTCAGCCCGTCTGGCTGGTTCTTTTGTCTCTGGCGTTGTTTTCCGCCGTGGTCCCGGCTGCCTGGTCTCAGCAAACCGTCGGTGCGTCGTTTGGCGATGTGATTCCGTTGCCCGGCGGCACGCCATCGGACGTGGTGCTCGATGAGCCGCGCCAGCTTCTCTACCTGATCAACAACAGCACCAGCCTGGTATATGTCGTCGACTACACCAGCGGCACCGTCGTCAACAGTATTGGCGTAGGCAAGAGTCCGGTGGCGGGCGCCATCTCCATGGACGGTGCTTTCCTCTATGTCACCAGCGGCGCCACACCCACCCAGACCGCCAGCGGGTCGCCCCTGCTCAACGTCATCGACCTCTCACAGCAGCGCGTGGTGCAGACCGTGATCCTGCCATCGATTCCGCAGGGCGTCGAGGTCGGCAACGACGGCCGGGCGGTGGTGAGTATGCTGGGCACCGGCGTGGTATCCGGCGTCCCGCAGGGCACGCTCGCCATCTTCGACCGGACGCTCTCCACGGGGCAGCAGCTGCTGCCCGTGACCGTGCCGGCGCTGCCCACCACTCCGGCCCCTCTGACTCCCACCACGTTGACCCGGCCCACCAAGATCTTCACGGGGTCGCTGCTGCGCACGCCGGACGGGCAGTTCATCGTCGGGGTGATCACCCCGAGCGCCTCCACCACCTACATCTTCGTTTATGAAGTGGCCTCCGGGATCGTTTTGCGCAACAGAACCATCTCGGGTTCGTCCACCGTGCTTGCCATGGCTCCCGACGGATCGCGCTTCATGGCGGGAATGACCATGTACGATACCGCGACCCTGGGGATCATCGCGCAGGAGAACAACGCCAACGCGCCGTTCACCTTCACCAGTTCGTTCAACACCCAGCAGAATATCGGAGGGAGTGTCTTCACGCCGGATGGATCGACGCTCTATGCGGCGTTCAATGTGGCCGCGACCACCAACCCTCCGCCCCCATCGCTTTCTTCCACCCTGCTGGTCAATGACCCGGCGAATCTGGGGATCCGGCTGGCACTGATCATGCCGGAGAGCATCGTTGCCAAAATGGTGATTCTCTCCGACGGCAGCCAGGCTTGGGGCCTCTCCGATTCGGGAGTCGTTCACCTGCCGCTGGGCAACCTGTACAACTATCCGATCCTGCAGCCCGAGACCACCCAGGTCTTCCTGGCGCAGGACGACTGCGATCTCGGCATTTCCACCGGGACGCTCAAGATCAACAACCTGGGCCAGGGGCGTTTGACGTACAGCGTCGTGGCGATCGGCAATTCGGCCCTGGTGTACAAGCAATCCAGCGGGCTCGCTCCGTCCACCATCACGTTCACGATGGAGCCTGGCCGCTCAGGCGTGGTCCGCCAGCCCGGGACCAACATCTGGACCGGCGCCGGGACGTCGCAAGGCACGCCTCTCAACGTGACGCTCTCGTCGCCCCAAGCCATCAACGTGCCGCCGGTGATTCGCGTGTATATGAATTACCGGCAGTCGGACCAGCGCGGTGTGATCTACCCCGTACCTACGACTCCCAATAGCAACACCAACAACGTGACCGGCAATACGGGCGGCAATGAAGGCCTGCAAGACCTGCTCCTCGACGAGCCTCGCGGCAAGTTGTACGTCACGAACTCCGGGTACAACCGGGTGGAAGTCTTCGACCTCGTGAAGCAGCGCTTCGTCGATCCGATTCCCGTCGGCCAGATGCCTCATCAGATGTCCATGTCCACAGACGGCACGACGCTATACGTCGGCAACACCGGGGGAGAGTCCATCAGCGTCGTGAATCTCGACCAGCAGCAGGTGGTGGACACTGTGGCCTTCCCACCGGTCCCGCGCGATGGGACGCAGCCGCTGGTCTATCCGCGCGCGCTGGCAATGGGGCTGTTCGGCCTGCAGTTCGTCATGTCCGACGGTTCCCAGTGGAAGGTGGTCAGCCGCGACCAGGCAACCGTGCGGCCCGCGGACTCCGTCACACCGGTGAAATTCGCTGGAGGACCGGCCTTCGGCATGCTCGGCACCAACGACAGCCGGTACATCCTTACGTTGAACGGCAGCGGAACGACCTACCTCTACGATGGCGTGGCCGACACCTACATCGGGTCGCGCCTGCTGTTCTCACCGCCGATCGAGGGCTATTACGGCGTGATCGGCGCCGGCCCGTCGGGGTCGTACTTCCTGGCGGATGGTTTGATTCTGAATCCGTCGCTGACGGTGATTGGGGGCTCGGCGCAACCGGGAAGCACTACCACCACTCCGAACCCGATTCCGGGTGGCCCGCCTGTGACCACCGTGGTCAACACCGGCCAGCGCAACGTAGCCGCCGCTACCGCTCTCGATTCGACCACCTTCCTGCGGCTCACCACTCCGGTGCGCCAGACCATTACCACCACGACACGGGACGACCCGCGTACGACGCTGGAAATCGTGAACCTGGCGACTGGCGAGGAGACCCTGGCCGGCGTCGTGCCGGAAAACCCGCCGGTGAATGTTTTCGGGACGACGCGCTTCAACACCAACCCGCGGCAAATGACCGTGGACTCCGCCGGCGCCACAGTCTATGCCATCACGCTTTCGGGGCTCAGCGTGATTTCGCTGACTCCTTCGGGTCCCAACACGCAGCCGGTGATCGCGAGTTCCGGAGGCATTGTCAATGCGAGCGACGGGACCACCAACATCAAGCCCGGCTCGTTCATCACCATTAACGGCAAGAACCTGGCGCTCACGGCGGTGGCCGACACGATTCCGCCGCCCACCGTACTGGGCGGGTCGTGTGTGACGTTCGGCGATGTGTCCGTGCCGCTGCTTTCCACGTCGGGCGGGCAGATCCAGGCGCAGGTTCCCACCAATGTGCCGGCCGGGACGCAGGTAGTCGAAGTGAGGTCGCTGGCGACTGCCCAGGACAGCACTCCGGTGCTGGTGACGGTAAAGGCAAACTGAGGCGGCCGGACGCCCATCAGCTTTGCACCGTTTTGGACCGAAACCTGCCAAGCTTGTCTCCATGCGTGCCGGGGTCCTCATTCTCGCGTTGGCATCGGCCGCCTCGGCGCAGTTCCGGAGCACCGCGCCGCTGGTAGTCGCGCCCACCACGGTCAGCGACGCCAAAGGCCGCTACGTGGACGGGCTCACCACCGGGGATCTGATCCTGTACGACAACAATGTGCCGCAGACTATACAGATGGATTGGATGACGTACCCCATCGACCTGGTGGTAGCCGTCGAGACCGGGCCCAATGCCGGAGCGGTCATCGATAAACTGGGCGGCAGCGGCATCCTGTTTACGCAGTTGCTGGCAGCCGAGGCCGGCGAGACAGCCGTAATCACCTTCAGCGACGAGATCAAAGTCCATCAGGACTTCACGGGCGATCCGGATCAGGTCAGCCATGCGCTGCGCATGCTGCGGAAGGAGGGAGGGGGAGCCGCCATGCTGGACGGCCTGCGGCAGGCGCTCGAGATGCTGGAACACCGCCCGCCGGGGCGCCGCCGTGTGATTCTGATGGTTGGCGAGAAACGCGACCGCGCGAGCCGCGCGACCCTGGTGGAAGTAATGGAGCGCGTGCAGCGTCTGAACGCCGCCGTCTATTGGCTCACCTATTCGCCCATTCTGGAGCCGTTCACCAACCGCGCGCGAACCGCTGAGGACCAGAAACCCATCGACGAGCGGATCAAGGTCGCAAAGTGCGCGATGTGCCCCAAGTCCGATGACACACCCGTTCCAGCCGACTTGGGGCCGGGCGGTTTTCTTTATGCCATCGGCGAGTTGGCGCGCCTGCACAAGCCGGACTTGTCGGAGCTCTTCCCGAAAACCACCGGCGGCCGCACCGTGAGCTTCCTCAAGAAGAACGGATTGGAACAGGCCATTCAACTGGTGGGCGAAGAGGTGCACCGCCAGTACATCCTCACCTTCGAACCGAAGGCGGACGAGCCTGGCAAGTTCCACCCGATCCGCGTACTGGTAAAGGACCGGCCGGAGCTTCACGCCAAGACGCGGGAAGGCTATTGGGCGGCGCAGTAGACGCGCGGCGCACCCTGATACCATGGCGTTTGCTGTGCGCCAAGACAAACTGCTGTTTACACCCGGGCCGTTGACCACCAGCGCGACGGTGAAGGCCGCCATGCTGCATGACGCCGGTTCGCGTGATGCCGCCTTTCTCGCGGTTGTCCGCGAAATTCGCGAGCGCCTGCTCGGGATCGCTGGAGCGCACACCGGCGGCGATTACGAATGTGTGCTGATGCAGGGGAGCGGCACGTTCGCGATCGAGTCGGTGATCTCATCGGTGATCCCGCCCGATGGACGGCTGCTGGTTCTGGTCAACGGCGCGTACGGACGCCGCATCGCCCAGATCGCGCGCGTTCACCGGCTCGAGGTCGAGGTTCTGGAATCACCGGAGAGTTGCAAGATCGCTCCCGAAGAGGTTGCCGCCCGCCTCGCCGACGCGCCACCCGTCACGCACGCCGCGGTCGTCCATTGCGAGACCACGACCGGTATTCTGAATCCCATAGAAGAGATCGGCGCGGCGGTCGCCCAGTCCGGCGGGCAGTACATCGTGGACGCCATGAGCAGCTTCGGCGGAATACCCATCCATGTCGAAGCCGCGCATGCCGACTTTCTGATCTCGTCCGCCAACAAATGCATCGAGGGAGTTCCAGGCTTCGGATTCGTGCTGGCGCGCCGCGGCCCACTGATGGCTGCCCGAGGCCAGGCGCGCACCGTCAGTCTCGACCTGCATGCCCAATGGGCGGGTCTCGAAGCCGACGGACAATTCCGCTTCACGCCGCCAACCCACGCGCTCCTCGCGTTTCACCAGGCGCTCCTCGAACTCGAAGCGGAGGGTGGTGTTGTGGGGCGCGCCGACCGATACCGCGCGAATCATCAAGCCCTGGCCCGCGGAATGGCGGCGCTCGGCTTCGAGGCATATCTCGCACCCGAGGACCAAAGCCACATCATCACCACGTATCGCTATCCCGCCGACCCCGGCTTCCGCTTCGATGAATTCTACGAGCGCCTCAATGAAATGGGCTTGATCATCTATCCCGGCAAACTGTCGCAGGAGCCGTGCTTCCGGATCGGCACCATCGGCCGGCTGGACGTGCGAGACATCCAACGTCTGCTCGACGCGATTGCTGATATCCGAAGCACGGTTGCCGCGAAGTAGTTTTAACCGTTCTAACCCGGACCCATGAACATCACGTGAACGTACGTGCCAAGCCGTGGATTGTAGGCGAGATACCAACCCGGGTGATCCGGGTCCTCGTAAATCACGATCTGGTCGGTGTTCCACAACCAGTCGCTGGTATAGGCGAGGTCGAACGGAGCGATAGTGAAGATACCTCCATTAATCCAGAACCGATCGCCTTCTCTTCGCACGACGCGAAACTCGTGCCCCGGGCCGAAGCCGCCGGTGAAGTGTCCGTGCTCAAAGGGATGATCCAGGTGGAATCGCGGATCGTTGCGGTCTTCGTGTCCCACCCACTCGCCATTGGTGTGAACGTGCGGCGCTTCGGGGTGGCCTTCCTGATCGCGAAAGCCGTGATTTTCCGTCGCGCGGTTCGCCTCGTGAGGAGCGGCGTTGCGCGATTCCGGCCGAGAGCGCGCCGGTCCGTGTGGGGGAATGTATCCGCCGCCCACATTCGGCCGCCCGTGCTGGTTCTCCTGCTTCCGTTCCTGGGCCAACAACACCGGCACCGCAAGGACCAACAGCACCGAAAGGAGTTTGACTGCTGATCTCATCGTGGTTTCTCCAATTTAGCGAACGTCGTAAGGTAACGCTCCCCCGGCCGTTGCAACCTCGAGTTCGCAACCCGCGTGTCTGCAGTTGCAGGACAACTCCGTGGTATTTCCGGCATCCTCGCAGTATTGGCTGCAATATTTGCTGTGGTTGGGCACCAGGCACTTACAAGCCGGATGCGCGCATTTCTTGGTTTCTGGCATAAACTTCCCTCCCGCATTTCCTACGGCTCCAAAGGATGCATCCCGCGGTCCAATGTGACGGTGGAAGCCGCGCCTGGCGGTTCTGTTATCGAGCTCACACCCGCGCGATCCAAATCACGGGAATGCGAGACCGGTATGCTATACTTCCCACGTCCCTGTTCCCAGCAGGGATGTTATGCCCACCCGCACGGTCCGTGCTTTTCTGGTTTACGCTGAAGAGGATTACCGCTTCAAAGACCTCCTGATCAATCAGGCAAGGAGCGCGAAGCTGGCTGTCGAGTTCACCGACATGCCCAACAAGCAGCCCTGGGTGCCGAGATGGAAGACTGCGTGCCGGAGCCGCATGTTCGATTCGGACGGCGCCATTGTGTTCATCAGCACCAAGACCAAACAAGGCGCGGGCGTTCAGTTTGAACTGGAGTGCCTGGACGAGATCCGGATTCCGGTTCTGGGCGTGTACGTGGATAAGTGCGAGCGCAGCGCGACGCCCGAAGAACTGCAGGGCTCGCAGTTGATTGATTGGAACTGGGCGCTGATCTCCGGTTTTCTCCAATCGCTTGGCGCGCGCAAGGCAGGCGCCCCGTAGTTTTTGCAGGCTGCCAACCATCCCCGCGTGCTTTGCGTTACTCTTTTCACGGAGGCAGAAACAAAATGAAGCGGATTCTTTGTGTCGGCGGCATAGTAGGGCTCGGCGCGGCGCTCTGGCTGATGGCTCAGCCGCCGGGAGATCCTTTGCTGCAAGGGTTCCGGGAAGTCGAGGTTGCTTCGGTGGCCGACGCCATGGAACAACTCTACGGACAGCGCGGGTACATGTCTCATGAGATGCGCCCCTTATCCCCCGTCAAGTTTGCCGGCCCCGCCGTGACCGTGCTGATGAAGAAAGAGGAGCATAAAGAAGGGAGCGCGGCTTCGCAGGGGATGCTGGATGCCATTGATTCCGCCGCTCCCGGTTCGGTTTACGTGATGGTCCTGGAAGACGGCTCCGATTACGCCGGCATCGGCGGCTTGATGGCCACGGCGATGAAGTATCGCGGTCTGACGGGCGCGATCATTGACGGCTCCGTCCGCGATACGCCGCAAATCCGCAAGCTTCAGTTTCCCGTTTTCAGCCGCGGCGTAGTACCTTCCACCACCATCAACCACTATCGGTTCGCCGGAGTGAACGTCCCGGTCACTTGTGCCGGCGTACGCGTCAATGCCGGCGACATCATCGCTGCCGACGAGGACGGTGTGGCCGTAGTGCCGCGCGCCCATGCTGCCGATATTCTCAAGAAAGCGCAGGATCTCGATAACACCGAGCACTCCATGATCCCGTTCATCGAGAAATTCCGCTCGATCAAAGAGGCCGTCGCCAAATTCGGCCGCATCTGAAAGCCGCGAATCGGTTCGGAAGCGGGCTGGCGCCGACGCTTTTTAGTTTGAGTACTGCTATTATTTTCAGGCAGGACCTTGCCTTCCGAATCGTTAATACCACAGAATTAACTAAAGTATCCGACCTCCAAGAAACCCGACTGAATCGGCGCTGTTTGTGTGATAATGCACCCAAGCGCCTCGTACCATGCCCCCCTCCTGTCTACCTCTGTGCAGGCGCCATCGAAAGATGGAAATCGACAAAAGCCCCGAGAGTGCCGCCGCCGTCCGGCCCGCCGCGGCCCGCATCCGATTCACGCGACTCATCGCTCTCATGATCCTGGTCGCCACTCCTTGTTTGTGGGCGGGAAAGGAGTTCACCGCCAATCCCGGTGAAACCGTAGTAGCCGACCAGTTGATTGTCAAGTTACAGGCCGGTGCCAACATCAATCAAATCCTGTCGCTGATCACACCCCTGCCGGTGGCCAACCTGATCAGCAGCCGCTTCAATTCTTATCTTTTGCAACTGCCGCCCGGCATCCAAAGCATTGTCTCCAAATTGTTGGCCGCCTCTCCGCTGGTGAGTTATGTGGAGCCCAACAGAGTTCGGAAATCCAATATCGGAACTCCCGGCGATCCCGACTTTTCCCTGCAGTGGGCCTTGACGAACATTCAGGCGTTGCAAGCCTGGACCTACATGCCCAACCAGTATTTGACCGCCGCCACGGCAGGCACCAGCCGCGTGAAAGTCGCGGTTCTGGACACCGGCGCCGACTGCACCCATCCCGATTTCAAAAACCTGGGAGGCAGTTCCACCGATTCGGCGCAAGGGGGACAACTATTGTGGTCGGCCAGCCAGGCGCTGGTTACCACCACGATCTCTCCCGCCACGTGTGCGTGGCAGGACGACCACGGGCACGGCACTCATACCGCCGGGATTGTCGCGGCAGCGACTCAGAACGGCGCCGGCGTCGCTTCGGTGGGTTACCCGCTGCAGGTCGTGGTATACAAGGTTCTCGACAACACCGGCAGCGGGAGCGACAGCGTCATTGCGCAGGCTATCGAGGCGGCCGCCGGTGCCGGCGTCCAGGTGGTCTCCATGAGCCTGGGGGGCGCCGGCTACTCGCAGACACTGCAGACCGCGATCGACTATGCGTGGCAACGCAACACCCTGGTAGTGGCGGCCGCCGGCAATACCGGTGACTCATCGTTAATCTACCCCGGAGCGGCCAACCACGCCTTGGGTGTGGGCGCCACCGACAGCACGAATACCATCGCCAGCTTTTCGACCTTCGGAAACTGGGTCAAAATCGCGGCTCCCGGTGTGAATGTCCTTTCTACGGTTCCCACTTA
>DATJWB010000093.1:0-7314 GCA_035501495.1 Bryobacteraceae bacterium
TGAAGGCCGCGAGATCGGTGGTCATCAGTCCGGACAGTTCTTTGAGTTTGGCGTTGGCCTGCGTAGCCAGCTCCTCGTAGAGGGTATAGCTCTGCGAGGTGGGCTGATCGTCGGAGCTCTCGACTACGCCCATCACATAGGCGAGCTTGTTGTTGAGCTTGATGGGGAAATTGAGCGGGTCCTCATTGCTCTGGTTTTTCGTCTGGTAGAGCTCCTGTTCCACTTCGGTCAGCTTCTTTGACAGCTCCTTCGCGGCTTCGGCGACTCTCTGGTCTTGGCTCGATGTGTACGGCTCGAGCTGGTGTCGGGCATCGCGTATTTTGATAACGCCTTCATTGGTCTGGGAGAGCTTGTTGCGGATCTGCATGGCGAGCGCCAACTGCTTCTGGAAGTCCTCGGGCGTGGTGGGCGCGCGCGGATCCTTTTTCACAGTGAACGGCTCCGTTTGTGACTGGCCGTCGGCGGTGAGCCGGACCTGGTACCTCCCGGGGACGATCAGCGGGCCACGCACACCCCCCGCCCACATGATCAGGCAGGGGAACTTCGTGGCGTCCGGATAGCGCATGTCCCAGACAAAGCGGTTCAACCCCGCCTCCGCCGGAGCGCCCGCCGCGCCGCCCGGACGGGGACTTTCCTCCTCGTCATCCTCCGGCGGCCCCCCGGGGCAGCCACCCTCTTTGGGAGGTTGTTTGCTCGATATCTTCCGGATCAGCTTGCCGGAGGCGTCGAGAAATTCAAGGGTGATATCGGCCTTCGGCTTGTCTTTGAGCCAGTAGTACACCACGGCTCCATTCGGAGCGTTCTGTCCGTTCGCGCCGCCGCCGAACCCTCCGAATCCGAATCCGCCGCGAAAACGGTAGGCGTCCTTCGGCTGGAAAAGATGCGCCGCGGGGCGGTCTCCTGACGGCGCGAATTCCTTCGCTCCGAGCTGCCGCGCCAGCGGCAGATCGTCCAGGATATAGAATGACCGCCCTTGCGTGGCGATCACGAGATCGTCTTCGCGCTTGTGGAAGGCCACGTCGGTGATGGGAACGGCCGGCAGGTCGAGCTGGAACGGCCGCCAGTTCTCGCCGTCATCGTATGAAATGTAAAGATGCGTTTCCGTGCCGGCGATCAGCAGGCCGCGCTGATTCGGATCCTCGCGGACGACGCGCGTGAAATCGTCGTTGGGGAGGCCATTGACGATTTTCTTCCAGGTTGCTCCAAAATCGCTGGTTTTGTAGAGGAAGGGGCGAAAATCGTCCAGCTTGTAAAGAGTCGCGGCCATATACGCAACCGCGGGTTCGTGCGGCGATGCGGCGATGGAATTGATCTGGACCCATTCCGGCAAGTCCTTGGGAGTGACGTTGGTCCACTGCTTGCCTGCGTCGCGCGTCACATACACCAGGCCGTCATCGGAACCTGTCCAGATGACGCCCTTCTGCACGGGCGATTCGTCAACCGTGAAAATCGTGTCGTAGTACTCGACTCCGCTGTTGTCTTTCGTGATGGCGCCGCCGGCTGGGGCTTGTTTCGACCGGTCGTTGCGCGTGAGATCGGGGCTGATGGGCGTCCATTTCTGGCCTTCGTTCGTGCTTGCCAGTAAGACGTTGCCTCCGGCGTACAGCAGCGAAGGATCATGCGGCGAAAACAGCAGGGGATAGTTCCACTGGAAGCGGTACTTCATGGCTTCATCGCCGTAGCCCATGGGATTGTCGGGCCAAACGGTGACATCGCGCTCCGTGCCGGTGCGGTGATCGTATCGCGTGAGAAGGCCGTCGTAGGAGCCGGCATAAACGATATTGGAATCGCGGGGATCGGGCGCGATCCATCCGCTTTCGCCGCCTCCGACGTCGTGCCACTCGCGCTCCGTGATGGAGCCTCCGTTGCCCCGGCTGGTGATCCCGACCGTAGTGTTGTCCTGCTGCGCCCCGTAGACGTGGTACAGGAAATCCTGATCGAGGGCGACGCGGTAGAACTGAGCCGTGGGCTGATTGTGAATGGTGCTCCAGCTTTTTCCGCCGTTGAACGAAATATTGGCGCCTCCGTCGTTGCCTTCGATCATGCGCTCGGGGTCATCAGGCGCGATCCAAAGGTCGTGGTTATCGCCGTGAGGCGGGCGGATGGGGTTGAACATGCGGCCGCCGTCATCGGACCGGAAAAAGCCCACGTTCAGAACATAAACGGTGTCGAGCTTCCGGGGATCGGCATAAACGTGCGAGTAATACCAGGCTCGCTGCGTAAGGTTGTGACCCTCATTCACCCGGGCCCAATTCTTGCCGCCGTTCTCGGAACGGAAGAGGCCGCCGTCGGCTGCTTCAACGATGGCCCAGACACGGTCGGAATTCACGGGCGAGACTGCTAACCCGATGCGGCCGGCGATGCCCTTCGGCAAGCCCGGATTCCGGGTGATCTCGGTCCACGTGTCGCCGCCATCGGTGGATTTGTAAAGCCCGCTATCCGGCCCGCCGCTCTCGAAGGTCCAGGGCTTGCGGACGACTTCCCAGATCGAGGCATAAAGGATGCCGGGATTGGTTGGATCGAGAATGAGATCGATCGCGCCGGCTTTGTTGCTCTTGAAGAGCACCTTCTTCCAGGTTTTGCCGCCGTCGGTGGACCGGTAGACTCCCCGTTCCTCGTTGGGGCCCGACATGTGGCCGAGAGCGGCGACGTAGACAGTGTCCGGGTTCTTGGGATGCACGCGGACGCGGCCGATCTGCTGCGTATCCGCGAGGCCCATGTGTTTCCATGTACGGCCGGCGTCCGTGGATTTGTACACGCCGTCGCCATGCGACGCGTTGCCGCGGATGCAGCCCTCGCCCATGCCGATGTAGATCACGTTGGGATCGGACTCCGCGACGGCGATCGCGCCGACCGAGCCGGTCTTGATCTGGCCATCCGTGAGCGGCTCCCAGTGAATGCCGCCGTCGGTAGTCTTGAACACGCCGCCACCCGTGCCGCCAAAGTAGTAGACCAGAGGCTGCGAAGGAACGCCGGCCACGGCAACCACGCGCCCGCCACGATACGGCCCGATCAGGCGGAACTTGAGTTCCTTGTACGGGTCCGCCGGCTTGGGAGGAGTCTGCGCGACAACCTCGGCCGCCAACGCCACGAGGCAGGCACTTAGACGCAAAGTCCAGTTCATAATCACGCAATACTATCAGGACTGCGGCGCCGGGGATGGGATGGAAACCTCTGTCCGGAACCGGGGACGCATCAGGCGGCGCGCGCCATGAGTCCATCGATCTCGGCAAGATCTTCTTTCGTGAGCCGCCAGCCCGCCGCGCCGGCATTGGCCTTCACCTGTTCCGGCCTGGTCGCACCGGCGATCACCGACGCTATAGCGGGTTGCGCGGCCAGCCAGGACATCGCCAGTTCCAGCAAGGTGTGGCCGCGTGAAGCGGCGAACGCCGCGAGCGATTCGACGTGCGCGAGGTTTTCTTCGGTGAATACCTTGGGACCCCACCCGGCGTCCCCGCGGCTTCCCGTAGGAGGCGCCTGACCACGGCGGTACTTCCCGGTGAGCAAGCCGCTGGCCAGAGGAAAGTACGGGATGAAAGCCACACCCTGGCGAACACACTCAGGAATCACCTCAGCTTCCGGCTCGCGGTGGAACAGACTGTATTCATTTTGAACGCTCACGAATCGCGCGGCGCCGGGATGCACGGCTTTCGCCGCGGCGCGGAGTTGTTCGGCTGAGAAATTGGAGCAGCCAATTTCGCGCACATGGCCGGCCTTGACCAGTTCGCCCAGCGCGCCGAGCGTATCCCCGATGGGCGTCGAGGGATCCGGTTGATGAAGCTGGTACAGATCGATGTAATCGGTTCCGAGGCGGCGCAAGCTGTCTTGGACAGCGCCGCGCACATAGTCGGGTTTCGCGCCGTGTCTGTGGGCATCCATTTTCATGCCGAACTTCGTCGCAACGACGACGTCTTTTCGGCGGCTTCCCAGGGCCCGGCCGAGGAATTCTTCGCTCCTGCCTTCTCCGTAGATGTCGGCCGTGTCGAAGAAGCCGATGCCGGCGTCGAGCGCAGCTTGAACGACCGCCGCCGTGGCTTGTGCGTCAATTCTCCATCCGAAGTTGTTACAGCCGAGGCCTGCCAGCGATACTTCCAGCGATCCGATGCGTCGTGTCTCCACTTATACTTCCCCCTTTAGGCAGTATGCTAACGCGGCCGAGAGACCCGCCAGCTCGAGAATGGTTCGAAGCAATACCATTGAGAGGCAGCCGGCCCACGAACGTGAGGCGGATAACCCAGAGGCGGCCTACGCCGACGCTTGGGCGGGCGCCGCGTGCAGGTCCGGCGGTGCGCTGGAGGAAGACGGAGCCGAGGCTGACGCGCGCCCCGGAACCTTTCGCGCCACTTCTCCCTTTTTGCGAACGCGGTGAAGGTACTCGATCCAGGCGCGCTGTTTCTCCGCGGCGCCAAGCGTCGTATTCCAGAGGCGATTGAACTCGTCCATCTTCTTTCGCTCGCGGCGCTTCAATTGAGCATCGGCCTTTTTGTAGCCGGGATACCTGGCGATCATTCTGCGCACGGTCTCACAATCATTCACATCACCCAGCACGGTTTGGATGGCTTTGATCTGCTCCAGGCGATCGCTGAGCGTGGGCCCATAGAGCGGCGAAAACAGTTCGAACGTGTAACGCAAGTGTTTTGCCGCGATGCGAAATTGGTGCAGGTCCCGAGGCGAGGCATCGGGGTGAGTGGCATCCTCTCCCCGCGAAAAAAACTTCCTGGCCATGCGAGGCAGCATCCGGCGGGCGGTGCTCTCAATGGCTTCCTCGCCGGCGGCGTCCTGCAATGCAGCAGCGCTGGTGAGCCGTTTGCGCCATTTGGAAGTCCAACTTCGGTCCACGAAACGCCGCAGCAGGTCCATCAGATCTTTTTCGGCTTGCTCCCGTTCTGCTTTGACCTTCTCGATCAGCCCGGCGGTTTGCGCCGCCTGTGACCTCGAAAGCAGCTTGATGGCGATGTCGCCATTCCGGACGCCGCCTGCCTGTGTCATGATGCGCCCCAGCCTGCGGCGAATTCTTTTCACTTCCTTGCCCGAATAGCACGGCTTGAAGGCGGCAAGAGCCTGGGTGAACCTGCGGATGGAGACCCGGAGGTCGTGAACGGCAGCCGGATCGGGAGACTTGAGGGTACGGCTAACCTGAAATGCCAATACCCGAAGTAGCCTGTGGATCTGTTCGCCGGCGAACTGGACTGTGCTCGTGGAAGTTGACACCCGGTAGGTAACGATACCACATCCGCATTTCGGAGCGCTCACCGAATTCCGATGACCGACTCCAGCGGAGGCAGATTCTGGCCTTCCTTCAATCCGCTGGACGCGCTGCGGAGACGATTTTGGAGCCGCAGCCAGTACTGATATTCGGCGTCCCAGCGCCCTGCCGTGGCGGCGAGTCGGTAAGGTGTGTACTCGGCCAGCCACGCCGCACGGCACGCCTCGGCGATCTGGCTGCTCGCGTCCATCATATCCGCGATGCGCCCGTGCGACTGGTACACGATTTCGGACTCGATCTCGTTCCAGTAGCGGTCACTGTTGTAGGGGCCAAAGGATCGCCAGCGCTCCGCGACTTCGAAAGCATTCAAGAACCTGTAGCCGGCGAAATCGAGCATTCGGCCGGCGAGCAGGAGAGCATTCAGTGTGGACGGATCCCCGCCAAGCTTCAGCGCGCGATACAGATGGCTCTGCGCTTCCTCGGCCAGCAGCCGTGTCTGGCGGAAATCTTCCGCATGCCCGGCGGTTCGCTTGAGGTTGGCATCGCTGAACGGGTCACCCCACATCTCGTGAATGGAAGCCTGGCCCAGCGGCTTTTGGATGGCAATCTCCGCTCTGTTCAGATTGTCGAGCGCGGCGGCGACCTCCGGCGCGGCCGCAGCCGGATACATCAATGCGGCGTATTGGCTGAAGAAAGCAGCGCGGTCCATGGGAACGGATTGCCAGGGCGCGGCAGTGCCGTAGGCCATCGCAGGCAGCGTCAGGCGCAGGAAGCACTGGGCGCTGTCGGTCCACACGGAGTTGATCATGCCGAGTGCTTCCGAGCGGCGGCCCGCCTCCAGAAAATGATCGATATTGGCGAAGGTCATGTCGAAGTCCAGGGCGATCTCCTCCCAGTTGGCGACACCGGATTGAATCATGTGGGGCAGACGCTTGGCCACCAGCGGGTCCAGCCACTTCTTGATATCCGGCTCCGCCTCATAAGCCCAGGCGACGGGGATCAACCCGGGCGGCAGGCGATCGATGATGTCCGGGTACTTCACCATGACGTCGGCCCACGCCATGACCGTCTTGCCATGCTGCTGGAACAACCGGGCTACATTGCCGAGCTGAGCGGCAAACAGTTCGGCGGGCGCGATACCGCCCCGTTTCTTGGCGACTTCCTCGATGCGCCAGGTCTCGTCGAACCCGACATGCACGAAGGGACTGGGGAACAGGGCGGAAATCTGTGCGGCCCAGTCTGCCAGCAGGCGAGCCACTCGGGGATTCGTCGGATCCAACTCCACCGCATGAGGGAAAGCTCCCAGGCCGGAATAAAGCTCGAGGCGGAGCAGATCGTGCAAATGCCCGTACAATTCGAGGAAGGGGATGACGTCGATGTGGCGTTCGCGGCCGTACGCGATCATGCGCCGGATCTGGTCTTTCGAATACCGGCCCTCGGGGTTCAGCAGCGGATAGCCGTCCAGTTCGATCGCGCCTTCGCTGTAAATGTAGTATTGGTTGGCTTTCCAGCGCGCGAGGAAATCGATGTGCCGCTTCACCTCGTCCTCGGTGGGCAGCGCGCCGTGGCTCACGTCGATCATGGTGCCGCGATACGCCAGAGACGGCCAGTCGTGAATCTCGACCTCGGGAAGCACGGCGCCGGGGCCATCGCCTTCGACGAGCTGGCGCATCGTCTGGACGGCGTAGAACAGGCCGGCTGACGACTGCGCTTCGATCTCGCCGCCGCGCGCGCCAATGCGCAGCCGGTATGCCTCGCGCGAGTCAGGACCGGGGCGCTCACCGGGAACTGCCAGAGCCGCCACGGGACCGTTGCGCTTGAGAATGATGGAAGGCGCCCCGGCATTCTCATTTTCTGCAATCGGGACAAGTGTGGAGCTTCGCGCCGAGAGGATTGCGGCGAGCTCGCTGGCGGCGAAGCGGTCTTCATCGGCCGCACCCGCGGGCAAGCGAATGGTCAAGCCTTTGAGCGGAAGCTGTCCCGGACCATATTGGACGTGTTGCGGTGCGGGCAGCAGCGGCGGGTGCGCGGCCGCCATGCCGCCCGATAGAATCAAGCCGATCAGAAGGTTAACAGAAGAAGACATAAATTCTCCCGGCTGGCACGGG
>DATJWB010000094.1:0-51778 GCA_035501495.1 Bryobacteraceae bacterium
TCGGCGGAGGTGAAAACGCTGGCATTCCTGAATTACGGCGCCTTCTTCCCCACACGCGACAACAGCGTGGGCTTCAGCCTGAGCTGGGAGCCGTTCGATTGGGGCCGCAAGAAGCACGAAGCCGCGGAGAAGCAACGGACCGTCGAGCAGGCGCGCAACAGCCGGCAGGACGCCACCAACTCCGTGCTGCTGGACGTCAACGACAAATATCGGGCGCTTCGGCAGAGCCGGACGCAGCTCCGCGTCTCCGCCCTCGCGCAAGAGACCTCCATCGAGAGCTTGCGCGTGGCGAAGAACCGGTACGCCGTGGATCACGTGCTGTTGAAGGACGTCCTGCAAGGGCAGGTCAGCCTGGAGCGGTCCAACAGCGAGTACCAGCAAGCCCTGTTGTCATTCTGGAACGCACGCGCCGATTTCGAGCGCGCTATGGGAGAAGATCAATGAAACGAAGCATCGCAATCATTCCGTTCCTCCTGCTGGCGGCATGCCGGCACGAGGGGCCGAACCTGGAAAAGACTCTCACGCCGGTGCGAGTTGCCGCGGTAGATCTGTACCAGCCGAAGAGCGTGGGACGCTACTCCGCGTCGATCCTGCCGGGCCGGCAGGTGAGCCTCGCCTTTCGAGTCTCGGGCATCGTCACCGGCGTCCATCAAACGGCCGGGCGCGGCCTGGAGCCGGGCGACATCGTGTCCGCCGGAACCGTGCTGGCGCGCCTCCGCGAAGAGGACTACCGCAACAGCACAGCCCAGGCGCAGAGCCAGCTCGACGCAGCACGGGAAGCTCAGAAGAGCGCCCGCGCGCAGTTCGCACAGGCAGACGCGTCGCACCGGAAGGCAGAGGCGGACTTCGCGCGCGCCAAAACTCTCATCGAAAGCCAAAGCCTGACTCGGCCGGACTTCGATGCAGCCAAGGCTCAGTACGACGTCACTGCCGCGCAGGTGGATGCCGCCCGCGCCCAGATTGACGCCACGGCCGCGCAGATCCGCACCGCGGAGACGAACATCGCCAACGCGCGCCTGAATGAGGGAGACACCGCGCTGGCGGCCCCATTCACCGCCGCGGTGGTGCAGCGGAACGTGGAAGTCGGGATGATGGCCGGACCGTCACTCGCGGCCTACACGCTGGCGGACATCGCCACCGTGAAAGCGGCCTTCGGTGTGCCCGATACGGTGGCGGTCGAGCTCCATCCCGGGAAGAACATCGCGCTCACGGTGGAAGCGCTGCCCGCCAGCGAGTTTCGCGGCATCGTGACGGCGGTGGCGTCTGTCGCGGACAGCGAGACGCGATTGTTTCAGGTGGAGGTCAGTCTCGCCAATCCCCGGCTGCTATTGAAGCCTGGAATGATCGCTTCGCTGACGCTCGGCGCGGCTGCTTCCGGACCGGCCTCCGTGCCGGTAGTGCCGGTGAGCGCGGTAGTGCGGGACCGCGAGAATCCAGCCGACTTCGACGTGATGGTAGTCGAGGACAAGGTGGCCCGCGCCCGCCGCGTGACGTTGGGACCGGCCTTTGGCGACGTGCTGGCCGTGACCAGCGGGGTGAAGCCGGGCGAACTGGTGATCCGCGCCGGCGCCACCATGGTGACCGATGGAGAAAAAGTGGAGGTGATTCCATGAGGAACATGCGCAGGCAAGCCGGCGATCCGGTGCTCGAATCGCGAAACACAGCCAGGCTCTGCGTCGAGCACCCGCATTTGACATGGGTGCTGCTGATCGGCACCGTGATCTGGGGCGTCTATGGCTACACTCACATGCCCCAACGCAAGGACCCCGACATTCCGATCAAAGCAGCCATGGTAGTGACCCCTTGGCCCGGCGCCAGTTCGGACAAGGTGGAAGAACTGGTGACCAAGCCGATCGAGAAGACGATCGCTTCGAACAGCAAAATCTCCAAGATCGAATCGATCTCGCGCAGCAATTCGTCGGTGATCACCTTCTACATCGCCGACAACCTGAAAGAGATCGGACCGGTCCTCGACGACGTCGGCGAGCGCCTGGCGGCGGTTCAGAGTCTGCCTGAAGGCGCCGGGCCGATCCAGTATCAGCGGGACTTCGGCGACACGGCCACGCTCATGCTGGCCGTGGCCAGTCCGAAAGTCACCTCCGCCGACCTCGAGGTGCGCGCGGCGAAGCTGCGGGAGACCATTCAGACCACCCGCTCGCAGGCATCTCGAGGCCGCACGGCCGGCCGGGCGTCGATCATCATTTGCTTTCCAGCGCGCGAAGAGTCGCGGCTCACCCGGCTGGGCGCCATGGAGTTCGTGGAGTACCTTCGGCGGATGGATGCGGCTTTCGATCCGCTGCTGCTGGACGGGGCGGGGTGCGTGGGGGCAGATCTCCGCTCGCCCCGGCCGGACGCCGAGGTCTTAGCGCTCCTGGATGGGTTTCTCCGCGACCACTATCCGCAGTCGCAATGGGAGCCCGACGTGTGGCGGCCATTTCTGGTGCGGAGTGCGGATCAGGTCTTGCCGCAGCTCGGTGCGGTGGGCGGCGAGAAGTACAGCTATCGCGAACTCGATGATTTCACCAACACGATGGAGAAGGCGCTGTTGGCCACCGGCCGCAACGATGTCAACGCGCCGTTGGTCGCAAAGGTAGACCGCTCCGGCATTCTGCCGCAGAAAGTGTATCTGCTCTACTCGCAGGAGCGGCTGGCGGCGTACGGCATCAAGGCCGGGTCGCTCGCCAACATTCTGCGGGCGCGCAACCTGACCAGCGGCGCGGGCGAGTTCGATGCCGGGGGAAAAAACGTGCTCATCGCACCCTCCGGCGAGTTTCACAGCGAGCGCGAGATCGGCGACGTCGCCGTGGGCGTGACGCCGCAGGGAACGCCTCTCTACCTGCGTGACGTGGCCGAGGTGATCCGCAGCTACGATCACCCGGCGCGTTTCCTGAACTTCTACTCCTGGCGCGACTCTGCCGGCAAATGGCAGCGGACGCGCGCCATCACGCTGAGCGTCCAGATGGGTGCGGGACAACAGATCAACACTTTCTCGCGCCAGGTGGACGCGGCGTTGGACGGACTGCGCCAGCGGCTGCCGAAGGACCTCATCATCGCCCGCACCAGCGATCAACCGCTGCAGGTTGAGGAGAATATCCACCTGTTCATGAGCAGTCTTTACGAGGCCGTCGGTCTGGTGGTGCTGGTTTCTCTGATCGGTTTCTGGGAGTGGCGATCGGCCATGCTGATGGCCTTTTCGATTCCGCTCACGCTGCTGATGACCTTCGGTATGATGCACCTGCTGGGAATCGACCTGCAGCAGATTTCGATCGCCTCGCTGATCATCGCGCTGGGGTTGCTGGTGGACGATCCGGTGGTGGCCGGAGACGCGATCAAGCGCGAGATGGCGGCCGGCCAGCCGCGCGGGATCGCCGCGTGGCTGGGTCCGACTCGCCTGGCTACCGCCATCGTGTACGCCACCATCACCAATATCGTGGCGTACCTGCCGTTCCTGCTGCTGACCGGCTCCATGGGCCAGTTCCTGTACTCGATGCCGGTGGTGATGACGCTGTCGCTGGTGGCCTCGCGAGTGGTCTCGATGACGTTCATCCCGCTGTTGGGGGCGTTCATCCTGCGGCCGCGGCGGGAGCGCGCCATCGAAGAGCGGCGCTCGAGCGGGTTCGCGGCGCAATACTATCGGGTGGGACAGTGGGCCATCCGGCATCGTTGGCTGGTGCTCTCCGGGGCCGCCCTGGTGTTGGTTGCCGGCGGCGCGGTGGGCGCCTCGCTCAGAAAGCAGTTTATGCCCAAGGACCTCTCGCAGCTCGCGTTCATCGACGTCTTTCTGCCCGAGGACTCGTCGTTCTCCGCGACCAGTGAGACCGTGGGGCAGGTCGAGCGAATTGTGCAGGAGGTCTCGGCGGCGAAAAAGATTCCGCTGGCCGCTCTTTCCAGCTTCGTGGGCGGCAGCGCGCCGCGATTCTGGTACTCGCTTTCGCCGGAATCGCCGCATCCCAACTACGGCCAGGTGGTAATGCTGTTCGAGGACAAGCACCAGACGCAACACCTGCTGCCCTACATTCAGAGTCGCGTCTCGAACGAGATCGCCAACGCCCGGATCGACGTACGCCAACTGGAAAACGGCGATTCCGTCGGGCTCCCGGTGGCCATCCGAATCTCGGGAACCGACAGCGACACGTTGCGGGCCGCATCCGAGCGCGTGCAAAAGGTGCTGCGCGGGATTCCTCTGGTGACGCGCATTCGCGACAACTGGGGGGAGGACCGCTTCAACGTCAAGCTGAACGTGGATGCGGATCGCGCCAACCTGGCGGGGCTGACGAATCGCGACATCGCGGATGCGTCTACCGCGGCCGTGAACGGCACGCCACTCACGATCCTGCGCGAGGGCGACAGGCAGATTCCAGTGGTGGCGCGTCTGCGCTCGGAAGAGATGGCCGCCATCGCCGACATCGACGGCCTGTACGTGGCATCGCGAACGGGCAGGCAGAAGGTCCCGCTGCGCCAGGTGGCCAGCCTCGACTACAATTTCCGCAGCGAGGTGATCCGGCGGCGCAATCAAGCGCGGACCATCACCATTTACGGGGCGCCGCGGGACGGCGTTCTCTCGTCGGAAGTGATGGCGCTGGCGCGTCCCCCCCTGGATTCGATTGCCTCCTCTCTGCCGCCCGGTTACAAGATCGAAGTGGGTGGTGAAGAAGAGAAGCAGGTCGATGGATTCCAGCAACTCTCCGTGGTCCTGGCCACTTCGGTGATCGCTATCTTCCTGGCCTTGACCTTTCAGTTCAAGAACGCGGTCAAGCCGTTTATCGTATTCGCCGCTGTCCCGTTTGGTTCGGTGGGCGCGTTGCTGGCGCTGTGGGTGATGAGTGCGCCGTTCGGCTTCATGGGCTTCCTGGGGGTGATCAGCCTGGTGGGTGTGATCGTCAGCCACATCATCGTGCTCTTCGACTTTATTGAAGAGAAGCACGCGGAAGGGGAGCCGTTTGAACAGGCGGTGTTGGATGCCGGAATCGTGCGCCTGCGGCCGGTGCTGATCACGGTGGGCGCGACGGTGTTCGGACTCTTTCCCCTGGCGGCGCACGGCGGACCGCTCTGGGAGCCGCTCTGCTACGCCCAGATCGGCGGCCTCTCGATCGCGACGTTCATCACCCTGCTGCTGGTTCCGGTGTTCTACTCCATCTGCGTGCTGGACCTGAAGATCGTACGGTGGGAGGGCGTTACCGAGTCGTTGCAGGAGACGTACGTTATGCAGAGCGAAGCTCTCTGCCGATAAGCATGCCAACTGCGACTCGGCGTGTGGCGGGCCGGAGACCGTTTTCCGGCCCGCCGAGCCGGCAACAACCAAATGGGAAGAGAAACGTGAGGCTGATACCCACACTGTCCCGGATCAAGTCCCCCGCCAGTCTCGGATCGTGATCAATCGTGGTGCAAGGATAGCGAAACGAACGGCGCCGTTCAGCCGATGGGAAATGCCGAACCGCTATAGCCAACCGCCTCCGAGTGCACGATACAGAGTGACAATGTTGGTCAATTCCTGCCGCCTTGTCTGAGCCAGCAGGAGTTGCGCGTCGAGCAACTGACGTTCGGAGTCCAGGTACTCGAGGTAACTCACCACGCCGCCCTTGTACGCCACATCCGCAAGATCCACTCCTTGGCGTAAGCTCTCCACCAGTTCCTCTTGTTGGGTACGAAGCTCAGCCAGTTTCCGGTAGCCGGCGAGCGAGTCCGCGACCTCGCAGAAGGCCTGTTGCACGGTCTTCTGGTAGGCGAGCAGAGACTGCAAGCGCCGGGCTTCGGCGCTGCGCACACCGGCACGGATGGACCCGGTGTTGAAGATGGGAAGACTGCCCGCGGCAGCGAAAGACCACATGCCGCTCGAGGCTTTGAGCAAGATTGAGTAGCGCGGAACTCGCATACCCGCCCGACGCGGTGAGCGAGATTCTGGGAAAGAACGCGGCTTTGGCCACAGCCAGCGCCGCGTTGAATTCCAGGCGGCGCTGCGAAGCGGAAGCAATGACGATTGCGGCCGGGCATCTCACTGACCTTTTTCGCGTCTCCGGCGCCGCCCGTCGGAGGCGCGCTCCAAACCCAAAATCGGAGGCTGACGGCGAATCTCGGCTAACCCTCGGCCAAACCAGCTTCCACCTCGCTTAGAGACCCGATCGTCTGAAGAGCTGGCGCGCCACCGATACCAACCTCGAGCGCCAGGTTCGCTTCGCTTGAGATTGACTGGCGTCCGGAAACGCACAATCACGCCGGTTTCGGCCGCTGCGCAGTACAAAAATCCTCTCGCTTCTCGCAAGTAAAGGATGGAGGGCCCTTTTGGGAATTCTCCAGCTTTCACAGTGAAGGAGGGTTGTCTATGGGAATGCAAGAATCACTTCTGACCAAAGCGGCACGCGATCTCAGCCAACAGGAAGCCCTCGACCTCTTTCTGTACCTGGTTGAGCAGGGGGAGATCTCGCTGGTAGACCGGGTCAGGACCAACGACGCGGGCGCGGTGACTTCACTCAGGCCGGGGGCGCAGGTGCAGATTCGCACCACCATATCGGGGGTGGATTTCTTTAAGGCCCGGGGAAACAACCATGGGCTCAACGGGTCGGCCGGCGCTGCGCAGGTTGCGTCCTTCAGCCCCACTCCGGCGTTTGCGATCGTGCTGTCCCGGCTGGCGAATTTCCTGGCGTCGGAGTGGAAGATCACGCGAATCGTATACGGAGGAATCGGATTAGGCGGCGGACTACATGCCACGGACTGCCACATGACCGGCCATTGCGTTGACTTCTACGGCGGGAGGATCGATACGGGTCAGGACTTCGATGTCCGGCGGGATTGGTGGTCCCGGACCGTCTATCGAAAAGACAACGGCAAGGCCCACACCAGCAATGGGTTTGACCGCTGGTCGGACGATACCAACACCTACTTTCGCCTGGCAATCTCCAACGACGCCGAAGACCAGAAACCGGCGCAGTTCTTCGCGGATGTCTACGAGTTCGTCACCGAACAATGCACCCTTGGACCGGACATCGGCGATGATGCGTTTCGGCATGGCGACCCCCTCCGCGCGGGCACCGTCATGCATCCGGACTACCCGGTCGCCGGCATACCGGGGGTGGTCGCGGGCCGCCGGGGACACAACGACCATATGCACTTTCAACTCGGGAAAGCATACGAGTGAGACAGTCATTTCGAAAGAGGAATTATGGGCAAGCCTTACGAACCGCCGGGCGACTCCGCCGATCTCCTGGGCTCCATTCCGAATCTGATCGCCCACCCGAAGACCAGGACAGTTACCAGCTTTTTCATAGGCAAGACGTTTCTGTGTGAGTTGCCCGGCGGGCAGTTATATTTCGAGAGTGCGCTCGAAGTCGATACCGATGGTTCCATCTATAGCGCGCAGGACCCTACCGGTGCTAAACCGGACCGTGCCGGCGTGAGCCCGACCAGTACCAGGGATGCCGCGGGGAGATCCCTGGACTCCGACAAGATCAATTATTTCGTCCTCCCCAAAGGCGGATTCGACACTCGCTACAAGATAGGTCTGGGCGATATTGCGGTGGTCATCTACAAATCGCGGATCGCCTACGCCTGTTATGGCGATCGAGGGCCGCCTAATAAACTTGGGGAAGGCTCGATTTCCCTGCACCGTGCGCTGGGTAATGAAACGGTTGCGGGCGGCCGCCTGATTAATGCCGCAAAAGGAGGAAACGGCATCGATTCGGGCGTGATCACGATTATATTTCCCGGAACGGGAAACGGCTCTGGGCGCATCAACAGCGAAAGCGCGGCAATCGGAAAGGAGGCGCTCCTGAAGCTGAAAACCGAAGCCTTCCAGTACGACATGGAGCGTCTATCGCGATACCGGACGCGCCAGATCTCGATTCCCTCCGACCGGGATGCCCTGGTGGCGATCCTTTCCGATTGGATGCAGGAGGTTCTGGACCACACCCCACGTCAGCCGGATACGGATGGCGATGGCGAAGATCTCGTGAATCGCGCGGGAGGTGTGGACACGCTCCTGTACGCGCCTTTTCCCGCGTCCGCCGGCATGGCTATCCCGGCTCGCGGAACTCCCACTCGGACGAAGTCAACTGTCTACGCGGACTTCGCCTTGGGTCATACACCATCCGGCACATGGTTCGTCAGGCAGGTTCGTTTCCACCTGGACCCCGCAGACCAGGCTCAGGCCCTCAAGGCTCAAGCCGATGACGCAAGAAACTCCTTGAGAGCCAACTTGCTGGAGAAAGCCGGAGCGAAGCGTTGAACCCGTCTCGCCGCGTTTGTCCGGAGGCTGGGCGAAGATTCGCCGGAAGTGAGCGCAGCAACAGCGCACGCCGTCGGTCCCTGTGTGACGTTGGATCTCGGACGATTGGCTTGATTTCTCGATCGTGTCCAGGCGTGCGAGGCATCCCGGCGGTCGTTCGCCAACCTCGACGATAGGCCGCCCTCGCGCCACAGCCACTCCAGGGTACGCCCGAAAATCGCTTTGACGAGGCGCAATCAAACGCCCTGGATTTACTCGTAGCTTACACAATTGCACCACTTGCCGGTCTCATCGTAATGCGGCCAGGGGCCGCCGGTGTGGAAGCCGGAGACGATGAGGTCGTCGAACATCGGGGTTGGCTCGAAGTACCCAGGGCGGCGCAGGTGTTCCTTCACGACGCCATCGTTGAGTTCCAATCCGAGTCCGGGCCTGTCAGGAACGGCCACGTAACCCTTTTCGATGATCGGCTTGGAAACGCCAGTCACGAGGTCCTGCCACCAGGGCATGTCGAGGGCATGGTTCTCCATCGCCAGAAAATTGTTGCCGAACGTGGCGGCGCAGTGGTAGCCGGCATAGCCGCCGATGGGCGACCCCGCGTGGTGCATCGCGACACGAATGCCGCACCGCTCGGCGCAGTCGGCGATCTGTTTGGTTTCGAGGAGCCCGCCGGAGGTTTCGATGTCGGGATGGATGGCGTCCAGAGCGCGGTTGTCGAGCAGCGCCTGGAAACCGCCCTGGAGTCCGAAGATGTCCTCGCCGGTAAGGACTGGGGTGACGGTGGCCTCAGAGATGGTCTTGTATGCCTGCCAGTTGAGGTACGGATACTGATGGCCTTCGGGGACCTGCAGCAGGTCTTCGGCCCAAGCCAAGCCGTAGGGTTCGAAGGCCTTGGCATAGCGGATTGAGTCGTTGAGATTGAGCGGGCCGAAATGATCGGCGGCCAGAGGGGTTCCCTGCCCGATGACGTCGCGGATGGCGGCGATGTATTCGCAGAGATAGCCGAGGCCCTTCTGGGTGCAGACCCCGCGCTCGTCGAGCGCGCCGGGCCGGTCTTTGAGCATAATGGATTCAAGGTCCATCTTGAAGAAGGTCAGGCCCATCTCCTTGCGCTTACGCATGCGTTCGGCGTAGACCTTGGGATCAGGATGGCTGGTCGTGTCGGCGTAGATGCGGATCCTGTCGCGATTCCTGGTACCGATCAGGCGATACGCCGGGACGCCGTAGGCCTTTCCGGCGAGATCGTGAAGGGCCATATCGACGGCGCTGTATCCGCCGCCCATGCGGCCGTGGCCGGCGAACTGGCGCACGCTATCGAGGATGCTCTCGATCTGGAGAGGGTTGCGGCCAACCAGGAACGGTTTGAGAATCAGGGCGATGCCTTCGACACCGGCGTCGCGCACCTCTCCCAAACCATAGACGCCCTGGTTGGTATCGACCCGGATCAGCGGGTAATCGTAGTTGGCGGCCACCCGGCAGGCGCGGATGTCGGTGATCTTCAGGGTGCTGGGCGAGGAGTTCCGGTTCACTCTCTCCTGGGCGCTCACCGAGCCCTCGGTTGCCTTGAACAAGGGACCGAGCATCGCCGCAGCCGCGGCGCCGCGAAACATCGACCGGCGTGTCAGTACGGACTTCCTTAGCTTGCCAATCATACTCACCTCAATTTGAGAACTGGGCTGCTTGTGCGTGCTGCCTCATCCGCGCCCCGGCGGTCTGGGCCGATCGTAATCGGGGGGCGCTCCGGCCCTGGCGGCTCCGGCCTTGCGATAGTCAAAAACCACGTCCTCGATCCGCGATCCGACCACCTCGATACGCTGGAGATCGCGGGTTCCGACTCCCAGTTCCTCCGCCAGGCGAAGGGTGCTGTCGCAGAACTCGAACGGCGCGGTGCCTCGATCCGCCATGGGATCGAAGCCCATCACGGCCGTGCCCACGGCATCCACGCAAACCGCATTGGTTCCGGCCACCAGCAAGCCGGGCTTCACGTGCCGCGTTTCGGGACCGATACCCTCGCCGCCGGTCTGCGCTTCGATGCCGTCGATGATGGCGAGATGCACGGGCCTCGCGGCCACCAGGTCAGCCACGCAGCGCGGCACCCGATAGCCGCCCTGCCGCGGGCTGTGGGGGTCGATTTCCGGCGGTGAACTTCGTGGAGGCTGGCGCGAGCCCGTGTGGATGGGATACCGGCCACCAAGCGGCAACAGGCCGGGCTCGTCTTCGGGAGCCCCGTCGCCGTAGATCGTGCAGGGTGTGATGCCGAAGCAGTTTTTCATCGACAGCGTGATGCCGGCGGTGAGATGCTCTTTCATCTTGCCGATAGAGACGAAAACGTCGCAATCGCCGTATGCGTGGTTGAGGTCGAATGCCGGGAACAGGTGGCCTCCGTGGGGCACGGGGAAGCGGATGTACCGCTTGCCGAAGCCGAGGAAATTGGTGTTTTCGAACTCCACGCCTGCCGCGGCACCGAGAAACAGCGCCGGATCCCAACCGGCCGCGGTCATATACTCTTCTACAGGTTCGGCCGACTTCCAGGGGCTCTCGAGCAGGCGGATGCGCCGCGCACCCGCCCGCCCTAACAGGTGGACCGTGCCGGCAATGACCATGGGATGCGTCCAGGTAGTGCGGCCGATCGGGAGGTAACCCAACCGCGCGTCGGGGTTGCCGGTCAGGTTGATCTTCACGGCTACCGTTTTGCCTTTGACCAGCCCTTCGAGTCCGCCGAGCGAGTCGAACGCCCTGGTGAGAGCTGGGAGCAAGTCCGCTCCGTACGACACGCATCGGACGAGCGCCACGCGAGCGGCGGGCGCTTCTACGGCCGCGGCGGACCGTGACAGTACGCCTGCGCCCAGAGCAGCCAATCCCGCATTCCCCAGGAGGCTGCGGCGAGTCAGATCGCAACCGGTGACCTGCGGATGTCTCATGATCTGTCCTCCCGGCCGGCTCACGATCGGAACTCCACCGCAGCGTACGAGGAGAACTCCGGGAGATGGAGTTCGCTGCGGCCTTCGACCTTGACTGGCGTCAGCGCGGCGGGGCCGGCGGCCCCGATCACGTACATGGAGATGGAGCGCCAGGTATGGGGGAGAGCCACGCTGATGGATGGGTTGGGGCGGCTGGTAAAGCTCACCAGTTGCAGAAGCGCGCGGCTACCGCCCGAGGTGGTGGAATAGTGCTCCCAGACGGAGCCCGCATTGAAAAGCCGGACCGGATCGTGGCGCCGTTGGACGAGGCTGTGGACATCGGCCGCAAGGAAGTAAGGATCGTCCCAGTCCCGGGTGGCCGTAGCCACCGACCCTTTCCCCAACCGGCGTAGATCGTATCCGAGAACGGGGCAGTGGAGCGAGTTGCCGGCGGAGAATTGCGAAGCCAGCGCTTGAGGCACGATCAGCAGGCCGCCCTCCTCCGCAAACGCGCTGAGTTGCGCCTTCCACGATGCGGATGGCGAATCGTTATCGACGTACAGGACACCGCGCAGGCCACGCAGATTCTGACTCGAGGGCATGGAGCGGTCCAGAACGCGATACAGGAGATTGCGCCGGGCCGCCAGGTTGAGCACTTCCTGGGAAAGATACTCGTCCTTACCGGTGAAGGTCGAGAGAATGCCGACCGATCCCCACGGCTCCCAGGCGGCCCATTCGCGATTCGCCTCGAAGAAGGCGAGCGCGTCTACGATGCCATGCCAGGTCCTCAGAGCGTCGGCGTTGCCGGCCGGCAGCCCGCGAGAAAGCGCGTCATCGAGGCGGATCATCCAGCGCGCTCCGGCGGCTGCGCTGTCGGCAATCGCAGTCGTGTACGCGGCCGCGTCGGGAGAAGGATCATTGCGGGCTGTCTCGAAGCCCAGCCAGATGGGCCTGCGGGCCGCGCGCACGGCGGCCAGCCGGACGACCCACGAATTCGAATCGATCCAAGGGGCGCCGGTAGGCCCCGCCTCCACTTCGTCGGGCCTGCCGGCGGGGGAGAGTTTGATGCGCGGCCACGGGAGTCCGGTGATCGCGATGGGCGAATCCGAGGAGCCCCACTTCACTTCGGACAAGGGGGCGGCTGACAGCGTGCTCCACTCGAGAACCGTGAAACCGGCGCCGCGGGCCTGCGTGGCGACGGGTCCGGCGGCGGAGAGGCGATCGAATACCAGGCAGTTGATCGGACTGCCCGCCAGCACTTGCAGGCATTCCGTGCCGGTCCAGGCGGCCGGCCAGCGAAACGGCACCAGGCGATCGGATGACAAATGGGCCTCCGGATTCTTTAGAACCTCCCCAGAGCAGGCCGCCAGACCGGACAGGTCTGCTCTGAGGAGCGGCCGGAATGTTCCTCCAACCGGTCTAGAAGCTCAGCCGCAAGCCGAGTTGCAGACGCCGCCCATAATCCTGGGGATAAATGTCCGTGGATTTTCCGAACTGGCTGCTTCCCACGGTCATATTAGGATCGTTCCAGTTCATGTTGTTTAGGGCGTTGAAGGCGTCCATGTGCAATTGGAAGCGAATGCGTTCGGTGATGCTGAACTCTTTGTTCAGCGCCGCGTCGATGTTGAAGAACTGCGGGCCACGGATCCCGGAGTAGTACCACGGGTTGGTAGCTCGGGTATAGGCCGGTAACAGCGAGAACGCCGCTGTGTTGAACCAGGCATTCGGTCCAGGGTTGGAGACATACGGGCTGCCATTGACCAGCATTCCGGGGAATTGCAGCAGGTCGCCGGTGTGCCAGGTGACCACGCCGGCGAGATTCCAGCCGCCCACGAGGGCGTCGAGCAGGCGGCTCGCGTCGGGCAGACACCGTCGTCCTTTGCCCAACGGGATCGCCCAGGTGCCGGAAGCCACCAGGCGGTGGCGCGGGGTGCCGGAGTCCTCCCAAGTCCACTGCTTCAGGTAGTTGTCCACGCCATCATAGAATGTCCGGTTGCTTTGCACGTGATAGCTGTACGCGACCAGCATGGTGTACCCGCTGCTGAAGGACTTGGTGGCCTTCATCTGGAGAGAGTGGTATGTCATGCTGCCCCCGGAGATGCCATCGATCTCGGTCAAGTTGCCGTACTGTGGATACAGGCGCGCCAACTGGGTTACCGGAATCGTAGCCTCGTTCCACAACGGTCCGGGAGAGCTATTCGGTATCGCAAGGTTGTAAAACGGATTGGCGATGGTCGCATTCGTGGCTGCGCCATACTGCAAGGCGATCCGCGGGTCCACCTGGTTGATGTTGTAATTGACGTTATTGATCTGACCCGTCCGGTTGAAGAAGTACGTCACGTCGCCGATGATGCCTTGGGGCAATTGCCGTTGAATGGAGACGTTCACCCGGTTGCTGAAGGAGTGCGGACGGTTCGGGTTGAAGAACGTCAGGTCGCCTCCAATCCCGGTGTAAGTTCCATACTTCTTTCCGATACTGGGCTGGATTGGAAATGTGGACGGGAATGGATTCGAGAGCGACATTTGCGGCACGCCAAGCACCGTGGGCGGCGCATCCGTGTAGTTGGAGTAGCCCGTGGTCGGCGGTCCGAACTGGTCCTGGGCGTTCTCGTCCATGCTCCAGGGGGTCACATAGCGGCCATACCCGGCACGCAACGACATCTTATCGCCGAGCCGGTAAGCGAAACCGGCGCGGGGCGACCAGGTGCCCGAATCCGCGTTCCAGGCTCCAGGATGGCTGCTGGACGTGAACTGAAATGCGCCGTTCAGGATCCAGGGTCCGCTGTAAAACTGTTTGACTGCGGCAGGCATCTGCAATCCCTGCAGTTCCGGGATGGCGGTGGTGAGATCGAGCGGCGCCGTGGCCCGGTTCTGCTCTTCGGTGAAGGGCTGCTCATACTCCCAGCGCAGACCGAGATTCAAGGTGAGGTTCTTGGAGATCTTCCAGTCGTCGTTGACGTAGACTCCGTAGAAACGGCTGGAGAAGTTCGGCGTCACCAGGCTGGGCATCGAGGTCTCGTTGCTGTCCCAGCCGCTGGAACTCGCGCCGATGGGGACGACCGCACCCAGCAGGAAGGAGGCATAGGGGTTTCCAGCCACCGCAATGTTTGGGTTCACGTAGGTGGCATTGGTGATGTCGCCGTTGAAGCCGAAGCCGGGATTGGACAACTGGAGCAGACTCGGAGCGTGCGTGCCGAGCGTCTCGAAACCGGCCTTCAGGTAGTGAGCCGCTTCCTGTCGGGCGATCTTGATGTTGACACCGTTGCCGCTGGGCAACTGGTTCCAGAATCCGCCGCCGGGCCCCATGTCTACCCAACGCCCGCCGTCGCCGCTGATGGACATGCGCGCGTCCAGCTTGGTGATCGTGGGGTCAGTGTAGAGGGCCTGATAGAAGTTGTTACTGGGGTAAAGCGATGCGAAAGTCCACGCAGCCGGTTGCGCGCCGAAACTCGACTGATCGGTGAAGTCGTGATAATCAACGCTCCCCGTGATCACGGTCTTGGCCCCGAGGGCGTAGGTCACGGTGCCGGAATAAGTGTTGCCATCGCGGTTGCTGCCGCGATCGTTATCGAACAGCGGGGAACCGGTGGGGTTCGACGATGTCACGGGCGTGCGGAAGATCTGGGCGCGGAAGCTCAGGTTGAGGTTGTTGTTCACGTGATAGTCCACGCGGTCCGCGAAGTTCTTATAGGGATAGTTGACCGGCAGCGAAGCCACGTAGTTCCACAGGTGGTCGTATCCCTGGCCGGGTCCATTGGGCTGCCAGAGGGCAGACATGTATTTTGCCGCGATGGGATCCTGGCGGGTGCCGGGAATGATATTGCCGGGGAACGGCGTACGCGTGATGGTCTGGCCGTTGGCGGAGGTCACCGTGCTCCAGGGGTCATAGATGACATCCATGCCACCCGAGCCGTTGACGGATTGCGAGAAATTGCCCTGGCGCTCGAGCGAGGTGGGGAGGGTTGCCGTGTAGGGAGACGCGGCTTGCGCCCATTTCCACCCCTCGTAGGAGACGAAGTTGAACAGCTTGTTCTTCAGAATCGGGTTGCCGAGGGTTCCGCCATAGATCTGCTGCCGGTCCTCGTTGAGGGTGCGGAAGATCCGGTCCGAAACCGCATCGGCCCAGGGATAGCGGCCGTTGTAATAGGCAGTTCCATGCCATTGGTTGGTGCCGGACTTGGTAACGATGGAGACGGAGGAGCCGGAGCCGTGTCCGAACTCCGCATCGACGGTGTTCTGGGAGATCGTGATCTCCTGGACCATGTCGGGTGTCGGGACATAGCCGGTTTTCACGCTGATGCCCACGCGGCTGCCATCGACCTGAAGGTCATTGGAGTAGCTGGCGCCGCCGCCGATGCTCAGGTTATTGGGCCCCCAACTGTTGAAGGGGTTGTATTCCGAGTTGCCGTCGTTCTTCAGGACCGATGGATCCAAGGTGGCCAGGACGAAGGGGCTGCGGTAGAGTTGGGGGATGTCCTGGGCGATCTTGGCGTCCACCGAGGTCTCAAGCTTGCTCGTGGTCAACTGAACCTGGCTCGCCTCCGCGGCGACCGTGACCGTCTCGTGCACGTCGCCCGCCTTGAGCACCGCATCCACCGTGACGTCGCCGCGCGCCGCCACAGGCACGTTCTCCTGCAGAAACTTCGTGAATCCGGCGCTCTCCACGGAGATGCGATAGGAGCCGGGTTCCACGAGGTCGAAGATATAGTGGCCCGACTCGTTGGTCGTGCGCACGGTGGAGATGCCGGTGTTGACGTTGCTCAACGTAACATTTGCGCCTGGAATGACGGCATCGGTAGTGTCTTTGACGGTGCCCTGGACGCGCCCGCGATAGTCCTGGGCGGTCAAGACGGCTACACCCAGTGTCAGAAGAAAGAGCGTGGTGATTGCACTCCGGTTTGCAGCCCCGAAGCAGCCCACAACCTTGGCAAACACACCTCTATACAACTTTGAGGATCTAATCCGTCTCATTCGGTAGTCTCCGGTTTCGCGGTCCCTTGGTCATCTATGGCATTGCCCGGGCCGGACCGCGGACTAAACCCGGTTTTCGTCATCGATATCTCGAGCCCTTCCTCTCCTCGCTTGTGGAAACCCGTCTTCGTGCCGGGCGCTAGCTGGAACCGCAAACAACGTTGTGGGTTAGCGTCTCGGATGGGCTGATCTCCACGCAATGCTGCTCTTTCCAGAACTTCAAGGTGGCGCGGACAAACGTCTCCCGCGCGATCCTGGGATTTCGCGTGCGCAATCCCTCCACGATGTCCCGGTGCTGCTCGACCGCTGCCAGCAGGTCGGGACGCGCGCCGCACGAGGGCCCTCCTAACAATGCGAACGCGAACAATCCAAAGGTGATCCGCTCCAACGCGACGCACAGGCATTCGTTGCCGGTGAGTTTCCAGATCGCCTTGTGGAACTCCATGTCACTTTTGTGATACAGGTTCAAATCGGGCTGTTGTGCGGCTATCGCGAGTTGCTTCAAAGAATGATCGAGGTCCCCGAGTGCTTCCTCCGTAATGTTAGGTGCGGCGCGCTCCATGGCGAGAGCTTCGAGAGTCATCCGAACATCATGGGTTTGCCGGTATTCCTCCGCGCTCAGTTCCGTGACGTGGGTGCCGCGTTTCTGAGATTTGCGGACGAAGCCCTGGGCTTCGAGCTCGTGCAGCGCTTCGCGCAGCGTCGGTTGACCCACGCGAAAGTGCGCCGCCAACTTCTGCTCCACCAGCCGCTGCCCCGGCCGAAGCCGGTCCGAGAGGATCGCCTCCCTCAATTTGCGCGCAACGGTTTCGGGCAGGGACGGTGCCCGCTCCACCGCTTCGATGTCAGACGGATCGAAGCGAGCTGCAGCAGGATGTGCTTGATCTATCATCTGTGATCGTTGATTGGAGATCTATTGAGCGACCGCTGCCATTGTGCACCACAGCTTTCTGTCTGTATACGATATTTCGGTTACGTAACAGGTCCGTACGTTCTTGAAAAAGGAGCAGGAGGCAAGGGCTTCACGAGCTAACGGTTATGTGTTACCATCCGGGCAGAATTGGTTATGCCGTCCCCCGGGGAACGGGCTGCGAACTCGAAAAAGAGTCCCGGCAGCTACGGCACGGCGCGCCAGGCGGCCTCGCACACAGACGAAGAGATCCGAAGCGAACTCGAGGCAGTTCTCGACAGTTCCGAGTTTCGCAGCAGCCATCGAGGCCAGGCACTGCTCCGCTACCTGGTGGAAAATGCCATCCAGTGCGGGGCTGAGCGATTGAAGGAACGAACCATCGGGGTCGAACTCTTTCATCGCGAGGCCGCTTATGACACCGGCCAGGATGCGATTGTCCGGGTGGCCGTCAACGATGTCCGCAAACGGCTCGCCGCACATTATGAGCATGCCGATCCGGCTCGCTCCGGTTCGCGGGTGCGCATCTCGCTGGCTCCGGGCACCTACACGCCGGATTTCGAGAGTCCCGAGCCGCGTTTAACCGGTGCCGCCGAGTCAGTTTCACCGCTTCCGCCCTCGCCGCCGCAGCGAGAGGGATGGCGGTGCTCCGTTTGGATACCCTGCGCCATCGGCATCCTGCTCCTCGGGGCGTGTGCCGTGGTGGTCCGTCAGAACCTGGAATTGCGCTCCGCCGCCAATGCGCAGCCTGGGCCTCTCAGCATTCTGCCCTGGTCCCACCTGGCCACGCCGGGAACCGGCGTCACGGTGGTCGCCGCCGATGCAAACTTCAGCATCTACAAGGCGCTCGTCAATGCCGATCAGCCTCTAGCCGTTTACACCAGCCATCCCTGGCTGGAAGAGATTGCCACGCGCGTACCATCCGTTTCCGACCTGAGCCGGATGACGTTGACCAGCATCGCCGATGCCAGCCTCTCGGCCCGCATTGGAAGCCTCCTCCAGCGCGCCGGTTGCTCGACATCGGTTCGCTCCGCAAGAATGATGCAGGTGGACGATTTCAAATCCGACCGGCCCGCCATCCTCCTGGGCAGCGCCTACGCAAATCCCTGGGTCACGTTACTGAACGATCACCTGAACTTCCGGATTGAATACGACCCCGTCCTCAGGAAGCAGGTGTGCAAGAACAGATCGCCGCTCCCCGGAGAATTGGCGGTGTATGTCGGGACGGCGCACACCCCCGAGCCCGGTACGGCTTATGCCACCATATCCCTGGTCCCCAATCTCTCCGGCGACGGCTTCGTTTTGATTCTCGCCGGAACCAACATGGAGGGCACCGAAGCCGCCGGCGAGTGGGTGACCGATCTGCCCCGGCTGGAGAGCGCCTTACGCGGCCGGCGAATCGATCCTGGCGCCAAAGTCGGGCAACTGGAACTTCTCATCCGCCTGGATCACATGAACACACAAGCGAGCCGTTCGGAGATCATTGCGCAGAGAGTAACGCGTTGACTCGTGATTTTTCCGGCTATTAGAGGACCTCGGCTCAGTTTCGGCGACGGGAAAAGTCGACAAAGTAGCGACAAGCGTCAACTTGGATTGTTGGACGCTGGGGCGGTGTATCTCCCAGAAGCGGACTTAGTTATGGTTAAGTCAGAAGGCTGCGCACGACAGCCGCCGTCTCATGGACACCCGTGACATCGCGTTCCCCTTCGGAAACGCCGACCCATACGGGGACGTCCCATTCCCTCGCCGCTTCCTTAGACTGCCTTCAGTGCGAACGGGTTCGAAATGGGACTTCTGGCCAGCCAATTCATATCGTGGTTCGGGTGTTAGACGGCAAGTTGACTCCGAACAGCCACTTCCGTGTCATCCGTCTTCAATCCAAATAGTGTGGGGCCGCGACGGCCGCCCGAACTGCGCGCGAGCGAGGCGATTCAGAGCGTTCTGAGAAAGGCCAGCAACGCTTTCCTGTCTTCAGCAGAAAGGTCGAGCCCAAACGGGTGGCCGGGAACAGGACGAGTCTTGACGCGGTAACCTTTGAACCCGGTTGGCACATAATCGCTCCTGAGCCGTCGCGGGTCGAACCAATCTTCCAGCGTCGCCACCGAACCGCTGTGCTCGAACATACCGCGATACCAGACGCCCTTGAGAGACGGTGTTTTGTAATATCCTGTGCCGCGTCTCGTGTTCATCGTCAAATTGGGATCTGTGCCGATCGGGACCTGCAGGATCGTATAACGGTTAGGGTGGTCTGCCGGCACCGTGAACCCCGGCGCGGGCAGCAATGCGTTGTTCGTGTAGAGTGGCGGCGTATGGCACTTAGCGCATCTCTCTCGCTGAAAAACAGCTTGTCCACGGCGGGCGGACGCATCGAAGCGGTTGGGATTGGGCGGCGGTTGCAGGGAGTAGACGAAGAGCGCAAGGGCATAGAGCTGTTCGTCACCATAACGGGGAAGCTGGAAAGCCTCTGGCTCCGGGAGTTTATTGAACTGTGGGCCACCCGCCGGGATAAATCCATTGAAGTTCGCGAGGTAGTCGATTCCCTGGTTCAACGCCGCGTACCGCATCAGGTCCGCAATGGACCGGTGAAGCTGCAATCCCGTGTGATCCAGATATTTCCTATCCTTCACGCCAATCAGATCCGGCACTTGAACCGGATAAAACGGACTCGAGCCATGCCGGGCCATGACGCCGGGAGGGATTACTTCGTGAATCGAAGCCAACTCCTCGATCGACATTTCCTGCAGGCGGTCCAGCGGGTCTGGTCGTTGAAAAAGGGGGGCGAAGAGAAGTCGTTCCAGAGATCTGACCCCCTCGATCGGACCTCTCAACCCGGCGCGTAGGTCCTCGGCATAGATCCGATCAGACGGAATGTTGCCCTGTGCGCCCTTGAGCTGCGTTCCATCCGGCATCAAACGTGTGTGGCAGCTCGCGCAACTTTCGTTGCCGATCTCGATTCTACCCTTCTGGATGATGCGGAAGGCGAGAAATGGCACCACGCCATCCTTCGCCAGCGGAATGCCCCGTCTGGAGAGCGCATCTCCCACGGTCTCGAGATCCTTGTCCGGCAGCGGGAACGAGCCATTCACAGAGTCAAACACGATTTCGCCGGCCTTGATCCACTCCGCCTCTGTTCTTAACGGGGGAGCATACCGTTTCCCATTTGCGTCCTCGCCCCAGACGATTTCCGGTTCCTGCTGGCGCAGCCAGCTGAAATAACCTTTGGGCCCGTGTTCGGGTGGATAAACGGGGTACTGCCGGTAGATCGTCCGAACCGGAATGCGGTAATAGTAGTCGGCCGAAACGTGTTTCGGAGAGCCTAACGGGTTGGCCAAGGGCAACTCGAGGGAAGCTATCTGCTCATCATCCCAAGCCTTGGGAATTACCGGGTGGTAGTCCGAGCCCGGCCCTTGGGCGCGGCCGGCGGAGACCATAATCAGAACGATATGCCACTTCTGAAATCTCACGGGAGTCCTCCTCTGCGGCGTGACCATTGCCGTCACGCTGCCGGACCGAACCGGGATACCTGGCGCTCGTGGGAATGCGAGAAACGCGTATCGGCCCCTCCGACTTTCGACATTTTCGCCGTGAAGCATGTCAGCCGGAAGTCGGAACGACGTTTCCGGGGGGTTGTACAACCTGCAGATTTCTTGAATAATGAGAGGCTTGGTGGCGACTCCGAGCAATACCGCGATTCGCGCTGAACTCACGAGGATCCTCTCCAGCCCTTCCTTCGCGAGCTCGCCGCGGATGAACCGCTTCCTCAAATACGTCGTGGAGACGACACTTGAAGGTAAAGGCGGACTAATCAAAGAGTATGTAATCGCACTCGAAGTCTTCGACAAGTCGAACACCTTTGACCCGCGCCAGGACTCCACCGTGCGCACAGAGGCGAGCAAACTTCGGGCGAGACTGAGCCGCTATTACGAAGAGGAGGGACACGAAGACCCGGTGATTATCTCCGTTCCCAAGGGCGGGTATGTCCCGGCCTTCGAGAGCAGGCTAGATGAAATCGCGGCCGTCTCTTCGACGGTACGCCTGCCGGGTCAGAACAGACTGATCGTGGCGGCTTTGGCGGCAGCCATCGCAGGGGCCGGGATCTTCTGGTTTTCGCGCTCGGAACCCACGTCGTCGCCGCCCAGACTCGTTCCCCTGACCACGCTGCCGGGAATCGAAAAGCACCCAAGTCTTTCGCCCGACGGCTCGCGTGTTGCATTTGCATGGAAGGGCGATATCTACGTCAAACAGGTAGGAGAAGAGGCCCAGATACAGATTACGAAGGAGCCGGCGACGGACTGGCCGGCCTGGTCTCCTGATGGGAGCCAAATCGCGTGTGTTCGGAATGGCCAAGTCTTACTCGTGTCGCCACTCGGAGGAGGAGAACGAACCGTGGCGGAGTCGGCCGGGCGAGTAGCCTGGACAGCGGACGGTTCGGCGCTTCTGGTTCTGCAAAAGACGTCAGCACTCGGCACCAGCATTTTCAGGGTCACTCTCGCCAGCGGAGAGAAGCAGCGGCTGACAGTTCCGAACGATAACACTCCGGGCGATCTGGATATGTCGATTTCACCGGACGGACGCACCGTGGCGTTCAGCCGGGTTCTGCAAACGATTGGATGCGAGTTGTTTGTGATGCCGGCGGCGGGAGGTGAAGCTCGCCAATTGACTAACGATCACGCCATGGTTTATGGCATTGCCTGGACACCCGACTCCCGCGAGGTTGTGTTTGCTTCGTCGCGGAAGAATGGGGTCCAACTGTGGCGCATCCCAGCGTTGCCGGTGAACCGTAGTGGTCGCTTTAACAACCCGAAGCCGCTGGAAGGCGCCGGCGACTCCGCCTGGTATCTGTCGATCTCCCGGAATGGCAGATTGGCTTACCAGCACGACAGATTCAATTGGGATATCCTTCGCGCGGAGATCGCAGCCGGCGAGGCCGGGTCAAACAACCGCCTTGGACCTCCCACGCCTGTGATCGCTTCAACCTGGCTCGACGCCTGGCCGGCCTGGTCACCCGATGGCAAGAAGATCGCATTTGTCTCCAACCGGTCCGGTTACTTCGAACTCTGGATCTGTGACGCGGACGGTTCGAACCCCGTCCGGCTGACTGCATTCGATGGTCTAAACCCCTTGTCCGTTCACTCCCCTCACTGGTCGTCCGACAACGAGCGATTGATTTTCGGCGCGCTCACAGGGCCCAACGGCAATCCGGAGGGGTATATCATCGGCGCAAAAGGCGGAACGCCGAAGCGCATCGCCACTACCGATCACCGGTCGATGGCGTTCCCAATTCTGTCTCGCGATGGACGTTGGATCTACTTTATTCCGGGCCCGCAAGAAAGGGACGTGGAAGTTTTTCTGATGCCCTCTGCGGGAGGAGCAGCGATACAGATCACCAGAGGCGGCGGTTTTACTCCACAGGAATCACTTGATGGAAAATGGCTCTGTTACAGCAGATATCGCACGCACGGGGTGTGGTGTACGCCGATTGCGGGCGGCGCGGAACAGCAGATTCTGGACGCCGTCGTAGAAGGCAGTTGGACGACGGGGCCGGGGGGTATTTACTATTTCGAGGTCTCCAAAGAGCCCAATGCGCCCAAACCCGTTAAGTTCTATAGCTTCGAAACCGGCCGGTCCACACAGATCGGGACGGTGGCGGCTACGGTCCCGGAGGGCTATCCGAGCACGTCGGTGAGCCGCGACGGCCACTGGTTACTGTATACCGACGTCGTGTCAAGAGATGCAGACCTCATGCTCGTCGATCACTTTAGGTGAGTGGTTCGGAGGGCACCGTTTGTGTGACGTCCCGTGGCCGTAATCCGACCATTTCCGAGCGGATCGTAACCCATATGGGTGTGTGTCCCCTATCCGAACCGACGACCGATCCGAAATCCTGCATGACCGCCGCTTCCACGAGTTTGCCCCCCTTACCGCTCCTGCCCCACCGCCCGTCACTTTGACGGTTATAGTCGCCAATCCGTCGAAGTGAACAGCGCGCCAACTCCCGAGATACGGCGTTCGCGGAGATCGGGTCGGAAGTCCCTCTTCAGCCGCGGAATCGAGCCCAGCCGGACTTCACAGGATCCCTTGCCAGCTCTTCTTGGACGTGACTGCGGAAAACGCCGCTACCGCCTGTATCACGTTCTGGAGGCGTGGCTGCGTCCTGCTTGACCCTTCCTCCTGGTCCGTCGCGTTACCACGCGAACGGGATTAACCGGAAGCTGATGTGCTGGCAGTATTCGGCATCCCCGGGTAGTGCGGTAACCAGAAAACGCCCTTCGTTGAGCAGGCGGAAAACCAGCAGAGCGATGAGCGGCGCCGCCAGCGGCCGTGCAACACACGACCCCGGCGCCAGAGGCACGGCACTCACCATCAGGACAGCCACGGAGTACATGGGATGGCGAACGACGCGGTAGGGGCCCTCGGAGACGACTCGCTGGCCGGGCTCGACCTGGATCACCGCCGCAAGAGCATTATGTCGGAACCCCTCAAAGATCAGAACCCAAGAACAAAACACTGCCCCGACACCGAGAGCCATGGCGGCACCTCCGCCAGCAGGGTCCGTGACCAGCCAAACCGGTGGTCGGAGCCGGGAAGGACAAACAACGCCAGCCATAGCGGTGTCCGTAAGGCCTGCCACAACTTCTGCTCCGGTCTCTGCTCCCTCCGCTGCCGCCGCCGTGCGGCCAGTTGTGGATCGCGCCGGAAGAAATAACAAAGGAGGGCCGCCGGAAATACTCCAAACACGATCCAAAACACCCCCCTTGCCAGAAGTCGAGGGTGCCGGCGCGAAGAAAGATCGCAACGACGGCAAAGGCAGGCCGATCGTAACTCGAACCGCAAACCTGAATTTCAGGCTTATTTGTCCGTATTCTTACCGCAAGGCGGCGGCTTCAACGGTCCCGGCGTGCCGATCTCATCTATCCGCCAGTCGGTTTGTCGCCGGACATACGGCTCTCCATTCTCCCAGTTGGCTATTAGACGCCGAACCAGGGAGCTTGCGCCTATGCCGTGGCACCTGAAAGGCGCACCTGTCTCAAACCGACGCTACCGGCTTTCTCGTTTTACGGCGGGGCGCAGCCCGGAAACAGCATTTCCAGGAGGCCGTTCGCGCAAACACAACTGGGCCCGGCCGGAGCGGACGTGAGCCGCCCCACAGCGCAAACGGCAGCGGCTTCCTGCGAGCCGAGCGCCAGCGCGGTTTGGAGCTTCTGCCGGGCCTCGCGCGGGCGGCTCTTCTCCAGGAGCAGACCATGGGCCAGGTAGGGCTGATCCCATTCGGGCCACCGGAACTCGATCTCCTTCAAGACCTTTTCCGCCGAACCTGCACGGCCCGCCAGAGCCATCACGATCGCTTCGGTGAGCAGCAGATCCGGGTTATCGACAGCGGCCCTCGCCAGGAGTTCGATGGCCTGCTCCTTGCGGCCATGCCGAACCAGCAACAAGGCTGCATCCCTGGCGATTTGAGGGCGCGAGACCGCCAGCGGCAGGCCTTGCTCGAGGACCTTTTCGGAGTCCGCCTCCCGGCCTGCCGCATCCAGGATCTTGGCCTTCAGAAGCAGATAGTCGCCAATCTGCTCTTGTGTCGCAGGCGCTTGTTCCAGTACCTGAAGCGCCTGGGCCGGCCCTTCCAAGTAGTACGTGGCCGCCGCGAGGTCGAGTCTGGCAGCCGGATCGGCGGCGGCCGCGCGCTCGAGGAACTGCCGCGCCAGTTCGAACCGATCGAAGTTAAGCAGATTGCGGCCGGCCTGGTGCAAGGTCCGCGCCTCTGCGTTGCGCGTGAGCAGCACTCGAAACTCCCGCTCGGCCTCCTCTATCCTGCCTTCGGCCAGAAGCAGACTCGCCAGGCGCAGTTGCAATTCCGGATCGTCCGGGTGGGTGGCCGCGTCTCTCCGGAGCCGCTCGATTTCGTGTCCGCTGCGCTCGGCGGGAGAGAGGCTCGCGGATTCGATCATGCCGGGCTGCTTCCAGGGTCCCCGCTCGCGATGCGGCCGTGCCTTCTGATACTGATCGAGGAACTGGCGTCCTTCTGATTCCCGTCCCAGTTCCATCAAGTCGCGACCGAGGTGCATGAGGATGTCGGGGTCGCCAGGTGAGATGGCCAGCGCCTCACGCAGGACCTTCTCCGCGTCCGCATTCCGATCGAGCGAGATGTAGCAGGCTCCGAGTTGGGCCAGCGCGCGTGCATCGTGCGGAGTGAGTTCGGCAGCTTTCTGAAAATGAGGGAGGGCTTCGGCCATCCGGCCCATCCGGTTAAGCAGCCAACCCAGGTCGAGTTGGGCGGCCGCCAGCTTCGGATCAAGGCGCACGGCCGTCGTCAAGGCATCGAGGGCTTGCTGCGGATGATCGCGCCAGGTGAGCCGGGCCAGGTCGTGATAACCGACCGGATCGCCGGGGTGCTGGTGGATGTACGAATCCAGTTCTTTCATTCCCTCCGCTTGCCGGGCGTCGGTGAGTCCGCACACGAATGCCCGGTCACGGCGGGCAGTATCATCGTTGGGACTCAGCCGAAGATATTCGTCAAAGGCTAAAGCCGCATCGCCGTAAAACTCGCCGGCCTGCGCCGCGCGCGCCATCGCCAGCGGAATCTCGGGGCGGTTCGGGGCCAACGCCTTGGCTTGGGCCAGAAGATAGATCGCACGGCGATAGTCTCCCTTCTCGGTGTTCACTCCCGCCAGTTCCAGCAACGCTTCCAGGTTCCCGGGCTGAAGCCGGGTGGCCACCTCGAGGACGTGCAGCGCGCGGTCGTACTGTTGCGCGCGCGCGGCCGCGCGACCGAGATTGAAAAGGACATCGAAATCGTCGGGGTGCAGCGCCAGTACGGCATTGAACGCCGCCACCGCGCGGCCATACTCGCCGATGCGGGCGCAGGTCAATCCGTAAAGGTACTCCAGGCGCGGATCGGTCTCCGCTTCGCGCTGCACGCCGTCGAGCATAGCCCGAGCGGCGGCTGGTTTGCCCGCCCAATAGAGCGCTTCCGCCCGAAGCATCCGGGTGGACGGCTGGGCATCGCTGACTTGCTCCAGGTATTCTACTGCGTGCGCGCCGTCATGCCGGTCGACTGCCAGGCGGGCCAATTGCAGGTTGGCATTGGGGTGCCGGGAATTGACCTTCACCAGGCGCTCGAAGTACAGGCGCGCTTTCTCCGGATCCCCGCACACAAAGTAATGGTTACCCAGATTGTTCAAGAGCGCCGGGGATGGCGGCCCTTGCGTCAGAGCCTGCTGATAGAGTTGCTCTGCTTCGCCGCACTTTTGTTCCTGATCCAGCCGTGCAGCCTGGCGCAACACGCTTTCCTGCGCTTCCGCTCCTCGCGCGAACACGAGAAACCAAAAGCAGACGGCGGCCCGGATTCCTGTGGCCATTCGTCGCCCGTATTATAACTGGTCGCGCTATAAGATACACTGGGGGTTGGTCATGAAGCGCTCCGCGGCGGCGTTTGCCGCATTCGCCGCGCTTGCCGTCGCCGCAGCGATCCTTTGGCCTTTCGGAACAGGCGTGCGCGCCGCGAAGCGCCGTCCCCATTTCACGGACATCGCTCCGCAGTCGGCCATCTCGTACACCACCAATAACCATTACACCGGCAGGAAGTATTTCCAACAGCCCATGTGCGGCGGGATCGGCATTCTGGATTTCGATCGAGATGGCCGCATGGACATCTTCTTCAGCAACGGCGCGCGGCTGCCGGAACTCAACAAGAGCGGCCCTTCCTTCTATAACAGCCTGCTGCGCAACAAAGGTGACGGGACGTTCGAAGACGTCACCGCCCGTGCCGGGATCGCCGGCGAGCGCTTGGGCTACAGCTACGGAGTAGCGGTCGGCGACTATGACAACGACGGCTATCCCGACATCTTCATCGCCAACACGGGCAAGAATACCCTGTACCACAACAACGGCGATGGAACCTTCACCGACGTCACAGATCAGTCCGGGCTGGGCGCCAAGCCTCCCAAGACTCTGAGCGTGCAGGCGGCCTGGTTCGACTACGACAACGACGGACTTCTCGACCTTTTCCTTTCCAACTACACCTTATGGGCTCCGGAAGAGGACCGCCGCTGCACAGTGCGCGGCGTGGAAGCTTATTGCCATCCGCAAACGTACCCTCCCGTTCCGGATCGGCTCTATCACAACCTGGGAGGCGGGAAGTTCGAAGATGTGACGGACAAGTCCGGCATCGGTAAATCGCTGGGCAAAGGGATGGGGATCGCCATCGCAGACTTCAATGGTGATGGCTGGATGGACGTCTTCGTCGCTAACGACACCGAGCCCAATTTCCTGTTCCTCAATCAGGGAAACGGCACGTTCAAGGAAGTGGGATTGGAATTCGGCGTCGCCTACAACGACGAGGGCGCAACGGTGTCGGCCATGGGCGCCGACGCCAAAGACTACGACAACGATGGATTGGTCGATATCTTTTATAACAACCTCATGGGGCAGACTTGGGCTCTGTTTCACAACCAGCACGGCCGGTTTTTCCGCTACGCCTCTCCTTCGACGAGGATCTCCCAATTGAGCGAACACCTCTCCGGCTGGAGCAACGGCTTCATCGATTACGACAACGACGGATGGAAGGACCTCTTCTCTGCCAACGGCGACGTCGATAACCTGACGCCTGCTTCGGCGCAGCACGACACCCTCTTCGAAAATCAGGAAGGCAGGGGCTTCCTGGACGTTTCCTCGGAAATGGGAGAGGACTTCCTGCGCGTCGGCTATCAGCGCGGCTCGGCTTTCGCCGATCTGAACAACGACGGTTTTCTGGACCTGGTAGTCACGTCGCTAAACCAGAGGCCGCGGATCCTGGTCAACTCTGCCGATAACGGGAATCACTGGCTGATGTTGAAACTCGTCGGCCATAAAGCCAACCGCGACGCGGTGGGCGCCAAGGTCAAGCTCACTACCCCATCCGGACGAACGCTCTACAACCATGTAAGCGGCTCGGTTGGTTTCATGTCCACCAGCGACCTCAGGCTGCACTTCGGATTGGGAGGGGAGATCATGGCCGCCCGAATCGAGATACAGTGGCCGGGCGGCGCCGTTCAGACTTTAAAGGACATCCCCGCCGACCGCATTCTGGTAGTCGAGGAAACTCACTCGGTTCCGTCTTCCGGCCAGTTTCGGCAATACGACCAATCAATACCAGAACGTCTGAGACGGTAAAGCGTATACCTGGGTGAAGATGCCGTTCGTGCCCACCGTCAGCGATGCCAACGCACCACCGTCGCGGTCATGAAGCACAATACAGATGATCACGGTCATTGTTTCCAGCAGGGTTCGCATCGAGGAGCTGATCCCAAAGTTATCCTCGGATGCGGTTTGGGGGGAGCGTGGCAAGGTGGTTGCTGTCGACATTTTCAATGGCAATAGCGACCGGTTCAACATCCAGACAGTCGCGTGGAAGTACCAAGGCAACGTCATGTTTTAAGAGGGCTGGACACGTTCGACCCCCATGCCGGTGGTCGAGAGAATCTGAAGATGCCTGGCGCATTTGAAGAACTGCGCGCCCTGATCGACCCGCAAAGCCGCCCTGCATTTGCCGAGGCATGCCCCCCGGGTTTGGGCATAGAGCTGCAACTCTTTCTTCCGTATGCTCCCACCTTCGGAGATGGGTCTGATCGTGGGGGCAGATGCCCTCAAGAGGTAACTCCAGGGCAAAGTGGGGTGCTACGCTCCAGCCCGAGCTGGGTCCCCGCTCGACCGGCGCCGGCTGCGCATCCCCTGCGGCCCTGTGGCGGTCGCGCCGGTTCTCCAGCCCCGGCCGCCCGATGGTGCAGGCCGAACCGGCCTGCCAGCACTCCGGAAGGACTGACTTCGACGCGCCCATTGCCCCCTGCAGCCGGGCGATGGATTACTGCCGCGGCGTTTCGTGAGTCTGCTGATACTCGATCCCGCGCTCGTAGCCTTTCTGGAAGGGCTCCGAATCCCAAATCTCCGGGTACCACCATTTCAGGCAGTCGGCTTCCTCCTCGAACGATCTGCCGTGGCATTGGTGACGTTGTGCAGACTCGAAGCCGGCCCGATACGCATTCTGATCCACCTCGAAATCCCTTCCGAAGGACTCGTAGTGCTCCTTTTCGACATCGCGAAGCCCCAGCCACCATTTTTCCCGCGCCGCATCGATACTCTCAGCGCGGGCTTTCCGCATGGCCCGCCGCGCGCGTGTGACATCCACTCCATTGGTGGCAAACACGAACACAACAGGATGTCCCTGCCGCAGTGCGGCTTCGTAGAAGAAGATCTCGTCCTCGGGCAGACCTTTGGTGGTCTTCTCCTCGGCAGCCGCACCGGCCGCGGCTCCCGCGACCGCCCCCACAGTACCGATTAGGGCCGCACCGGCTATGCCGAATGCGAGGACCGGTCCGACGCCGGGAATCAGGGCGGTCGCGCCGATTCCCAACTCGAATCCTCCCGCCAGGCCGACGGCACCGCCCAGCAGTCCCCCCACCGCCTTTCCCATTCCCTGCTGCTCGGTTTCCGAGATTGGAAGCGATCGGATTTCGCTGCCCTGTGCTCCCGGGCACAGTAGACTGATTTGATCCTTTGAGAAGCCATGTGCTCGTAACTCGCGCAGCGCAGCTCTCGCATCGTCCGTGGAGTGAAAGATACCAGACACTATTTCCATACCGATAGCCGGGCACGAGTACTTCCACGCGACTGTGCTGCAGGAAACATCCGGAACTGGAAGGTGAGGGTCTTCACCGATGACAGGTTGGGCGGCGGAAATCCATGAAACCCTTGCACCGCCGACGTGGCGCGGGCACTCGTGCCTGGAACTCGTGCCTGCCGCGTCGGCACTTCTGCCGACGCTTTTTGGCCGCCTCGAACTCCCGTGTCCGCGAAGGGGTATTCGAAGCTGCCGCGTCAGTAGGAGTGTCGAAGGGCAGGCACCGGTCCCTGCCACGTTATTCGCGGCGCAGGGCCAGCACCGGGTCTACCCTCGCCGCGCGCCGCGCCGGTATCGAGCAGGCCAACAGGGCGACGGCGGTGAGCACGAACGCAACACCCGCCAATGTCCAGGGATCGCTTGCCGATACGCCGAATAGCAAGCTCCGGATAAATCGTGACAGCCCGAACGATGCCGCAAGGCCGATTCCCAGGCCAATCGCCGCAAGGACAACCGCCTCCTGCACAACCATGCCGACCACGGACTGCGGACGCGCCCCCAACGCCATCCGGATCCCGATCTCCTGCGTTCGCTGGGCAACGGAGTAATGCATCATGCCGAAGATCCCCACTCCCGCCAGCGCGAGCGCCAGCAGGGCGAACAGGCTCAGCAGCAGCGTCTGGAAGCGGCGGGGCGCAGTCAATTCGCGCAGCTTGTCGTCCAACGTGAAAACGTCCGACCAGACAGCAGTCTTGTCGAGATTTCGAATCGCGTCGCGAATTGGCGCCACGGAGGTTTGCGAGCGGACCACCATGTCCTCGGTCTCGTCCAGCGATTGCGCCTGGGGTTCATAGATCTGCGCCATCGGCGCGTAGTCGAGGCCCCGGCTGTGCATATCCTTCACGACCCCGATCACGCGCACCCACTCATCGTTGTGTCCGCGGGCATCGAATCCTTTGATCCCTTTTCCGATGGGATCTTCGCCCGGCCAGTAGCGCCGCGCCATGGTCTCGTTGATGATCACCGCGGGAGGTGCATTCGGATTGTCCCGGTCCGTGAATAAGCGGCCGCGGAGCAGCGGCAGGCCCATCGCCTGGAAGTAGTCTCCGCTGACGGTGTTCCATGCCATCGGGGACCAACGGTCCCGGTCCTCCGCCAGGCGGCCTTCCACGGCCCGCAGACCGAAGTTGCCGCGCTCTCCTGCATAGAAGATGTTGTTGATTCCGCCGACTGCGGAGACGCCGGGGAGCATCCCGACACGGCGAATCGCCTCGCGGTACAAGCCGGCGCGATCCACACGCGGCAGCGTGTTCCGAAACCGCAGGGTGGCGGTAAAGATGTGGTCGCGCGCAAAGCCCGGGTCCACCGCCTGCACGGCCGCGAAACTGCGCAGCAGCAAACCGGCCCCGGTGAGGAGCACTACGGCAAGCGCGAACTCCGCCACGATCAGCGCGCGCCGCATGGTCTGCGATTGCGTTCCGCCGGTGTGGCGGCGACCGCTGGCCGGTTTCGAAATGCGGATCGCGGGCGCCAGCCCAAAGGCAACGCCGGTAACGAACGACAGCCCCACACTGAAGGCGAGAACCTGGAAATCGAGATGCGCCTCATCCAACCGATCGATTCCAGGAGGCGCCAGCACGATCAGTGCGCGGATGCCCCAGGCCACCAACGGAAAGCTAAGGACTCCGGCCGCGGCGGAGAGGAACAGGCTCTCCGTGAGCATCTGCCTTGCGACGCGCCACCTGCCTGCGCCCAGTGCGATGCGCAGCGCGACTTCGCCGGAACGGGCAGCGCCGCGGGCCAGCAGGAGATTCGCGACGTTCGCGCAAGCGATCAACAGAACGAATCCGACCGCAGCGAACAAAAGCACCAGCATGTAAGGAACGGTCTCGCCGTGGATCAGGGTCGCCAGCGGGACGAGGTTCGCGCCTCGTTCGCCGTCCTCCTTCGGATACTGGAGCGCGAGTTGACGGGCAATCACGTTCATTTCGGCCCGCGCCGACTCGATGGTTGCACGATCCGACAGGCGCCCGACCCCCACCCCAAATCCGGCGTCGCGCTGTGCCCTGCGCTGGTCAAAGTGCGGATACGCTGCTGCCGGCACCCACAACCGAATATCCTTCGAGGGGAACGCGAAGTCCTCCGGCATGACGCCGATCACCTGGAAATCGATTCCACCCACGCTAATCGTCTGACCAATCACATCCGGAGAGCCCGCGAAACGGCGTTTCCAGAATCCATGGCTCAGAACCGCGACCTGCGCTTCCCGCGAATCGCCGGTAAAGACGCGGCCGATCGCGGCGCTTCTGCCGAGAACATGGAAGAGATCGTCCTCCGCCCAGGCGTAGTCGATCCACTCCGGCTCGTCTGCCTGATTTCCCGGCCGGAAAAAGGGGCCGTCGCTCTCGCGGTAGGCGGCCAACTCCGCGAACGAGTGGCTGCGCGCCTTCCAGTCCTCGAAGTTCGGAACGCTGGTGTTGATGCTGTTGGAGCCATTCAAAGTGCTGGTGGACCAGATCACCGCCAGGCGGTTCGCATCCCGGTAGGGAAGCGAGCGCAACAGCACGGCATTCACCACGCTGAAGAGGGCGGTGTTCGCGCCGATTGCCAGTGCCAGCGAACCGAGCGCCACAGCCGTGACCACGGGAGTCCGCCGCAAACTGCGCCAGGCATATCGGACATCCTGGATGATGGTTTCCATCCACATGACGATATCGGCGTCACGCGACCGCTCCAGGGCCGCCGTGTGTCCGCCGAAACGCCTTGCAGCGTCGCGTCGGGCCTCGTCCGGCGTCATTCCCGCTGCGAGGTTGTCGGCAATCCGCGCCTCCTCGTGGAAGCGCAGTTCTTCCTCGATCTCGGAGTTCAGTTTCCGTCCGCGAAACAGATTGAGACAGCGATCCAGCCATGACATGTGCCCTGCTCCTAGGTGAACTCGAGCACCCTGGCGACAGCGCCGGTTAATGCGGCCCAATTGCGCTCCTCCTCGCCCAATTGTCGGCGGCCGGCGGCGGTGACGGAGTAGTAGCGCGCGCGGCGATTGTTCTCCGATGCACCCCACTCGGCGCGCAGCCACCCCTCCTGCGTCATGCGGTGCAGGGCGGGATAGAGCGATCCCTCTTCCAGATGCAGCACCTCCTGCGAGATCTTCTCGATGTGCAGGGTGATGCCGTACCCGTGCATTGGTCCTCGCGACGCGAGGGTCTTCAGCACCAGGAGGTCAAGTGTGCCTTGCAGGCGGTCGTTGGTATGTTTCGCCATCGGCGGGCCTTCCCTATAGCCAGCTATGGGAAGTATGGGCGAAGCACACTTGGTTTGTCAAGTGGGATGTGAGGCAGGCACTCCTGCCTGCCGCGTCCCCACTCTTGGGGGACGCTTTTTGGTCGCCATCAATCCGGTGCTGGAGGAGTTTCCGGCACTGCGGCGCAAAAGCGCCGTCGCCTTCTGCTTCGCCGCCAAGTCTACAGTCTCCCCACGGGACTCGAACGGCTTACGAAACTCCGCATCGTACAGCGCCTGGTTGATGTCGGCATCTTCCCAGGCAAACAGGCGGTACTCGCCAGGCGGCACGGCTTGAAACGAAAAGTGCCCGTCTTCGGCTGACACCGATCTTGCCAGCGTCTTCAGACGTTGGGGATCCGCTGGTATCAAGGTGACTACTGCCGCAACCCATTCTCGATCGAGCCTTCGATGGTCCCGCCGTCGGCGCCGAGCACTACATCGAGCGCCACGGACATCCCGCCCGCAGTGAGATCCAGGCCCGCATCCAGCACATCGCGTTCATTCCAGGTGATGGATTTCAGATATAGACCCTGTGGGGGCTCGAGATGTATTTGATACAGCCTCGGCGACAGTTCGTGAAGAGTGAAAGCTCCGTTATCTCCGAGAGCGCCATCCGCCGTGTCCCCCCGTTGGCCAAGGTTGACCGAATCTCCATCCAGCCCCTCCAGCCAGAGACGCGCCCTGCGCGTCGAGCTGAATCGCCGTTTTCACACTGTATTGCTGCTTGCCCACTCCGCAGAAGGCGGACAGCGAATGGGTGCCCACGGGGATATTGCGAAACTCGAATTTTCCGTCTTTGTCCAGCTTGGAGTAGCCGGGGGAGATAGCGTCGAAGAAATCATCCCCCAACTCCTGGCGGTTGCCCGCCATAACGACGATGCTTCGCGCGGACGCGCCGAACATGGAGAAGCCTACTGCGTCCGGACCATCCGCCTCCCCTTCGAGTGACGCCGCACAGTTCTCGGCGCCGGCCGGCTTGATGACGCGGCCGCGGATGAATGCCGTGGAGATGGGGCGCGGCACAAAGTCCATGCCGCGCATTTCCTGCCCGGCCGCCAGGTCGAGCGGTGTAGCGCTGGATGCCTGCAGGGCCGAGGGATAATAGATCCCATAGGATTCGCCCGGTTGCACGTTGCCGGGCATCTGCGCCGACATCGGCTTTTCCCGCAGGTAATACTGCTGGAAGGCAAATCGAAGGTCCGATACTCCCCGCTGGCATCCGTCACGGTTGTGTTACGCGGTTGTAACACCTCCCCTGCAGGACCGTGCTCAAACGCCAGAACCGCCACCTGCACATTCCGCACAGGGTCGCTGTTCTCATCGACGACGTGGCCCACGATCGAGCCGAACGGAGTCAAGGAAAAATCGATCTTTGTGTTCGACCCCGGAGCGGCGCCAGGCTCCGGGCGGAACGTTGGCGATCACATACTTGCCGTCCGCATCGGTTGCCGCTCGTAACGGCTGCCCGCCTTTGGCCGGCCTCAGCATCAGTTGAGCCTTGCGCACCGGCATGTTGGTTACGGCATTGATCACCGACCCCTGGATAAGGCACGGATCGCCAGGCGTTTGTGCTGCGGCACACAAGCCGAAGAGCAGCCAGACGATGACCCTCATGACTCGAAGATGCCTCGACGTCAACAGGACGTCAAGAGGCGGTCTCGGGTTGCACCCACCGCTCGAGCACCTGGCCGATGTCGTGAAGCGCCACAGGTTTGCTGATGAAGTCGTCCATGCCCGCATCCAGGCAAGCCTGGCGGTCGGACGCGTAGGCATCGGCAGTCATCGCGATTACTGGTGTGCGGCGGCCGTTCTCGCGGCGCCGGATCTCGCGTGTGGCGGCATAGCCGTCCATCACAGGCATGTGGCAGTCCATCAGCACCAGGCAGTAGTGGTGCCGTTCGAGGGCCGTCAGGGCCTCTTCGCCATTGGCCACCACATCCGCCTCGAAACCGAAATGTCTGACCTGCATGCCGGCCACGCGCTGGTTCACCACGTTGTCCTCGGCGATCAGGATGCGGCCCCGAGGCTTGGAGGCAGGCGTGGCGCCGGTGGGCTCGGCACCGGCCTCCTGACGATTCGACGGTCCCGGGGTCAGGCCGGACAGGCAGTCGAACAACGCGCGGCGTTTGATCGGCTTCGTCAGGCGAGCCGCGAGCCCCTCGATGGGCAGGGCCCTCGCCGACGAGAGCATGACGAGCTGCGTCGCCCGAATTCGCTCATCACGGTGGATCTCCCGTGCCAGCGCCGCACCGTCCATCGCCGGCATGCGCACGTCGATGAGGGCCAGAGCGAACGGCTTTCCATTCAAGGCCGCGGTACGCAGAACCGGGAGCGCGCTCTGGCCGGAGTCCGCAGCCTCGGGCTGCATGCCCCAGGAACGAGCGTACCGGTCGAGGATGGCGCAACTGGTGGCATTGTCGCCCACGATGAGCACCCGGACGCCGGAAAGCGAGGGATTCGTGGGTGGACGCGGACCGGTAGGGTCGCAGTCCAGCTTCACGAGGAACCAAAAGGTGGAACCCTGCCCTTCGACGCTTTCGAGGCCAACCTCACCGCGCATCAGCTGAACGATTCGCTTCACGATTGCCAGGCCAAGCCCTGTCCCGCCATACTGTCGCGTGGTGCTGCTGTCCGCCTGCGTGAACGCGTCGAAGAGGCGTGGCTGCACGTCGGCGGGAATCCCGATCCCGGTGTCGGCGACTGCGAATCGAAGAGTCGCGCGGCCCGCCTCGAGCCGCTCGCACGTCACGCGTACCGAAACCTCGCCCTTGGAGGTGAACTTGGCAGCATTTCCTACCAGGTTCAACAACACCTGCCGCAAACGAGCCGGATCTCCCATCAGCCGCGGCGGCACCTCGGGCGCCACAAAGGCGCTCAGTTCTACGCCTCGGGTTTGTATTGGGACCGCCATCAAATCCACGACATCCCCGATCAGTTCCTCGGTGTCGAAGGACAGATGTTCCAGTTCCAGCTTGCCCGCTTCGATCTTGGAGAGATCCAGGATGTCGTTGATAATCGCCATCAGGTGCTCGCCGGATTGGCAGACGTTACGAGCCAACGCGTACTGTTCCGGTGTGAGGCTGCTGTTGAGCAAGAGCTCCGTCAAGCCGAGGATGGCGTTCATCGGCGTGCGGATCTCATGACTCATGGTGGCCAGAAACTGGCTCTTGAGCGTGGTGGCGGCCTGGGCTGTTTCCAGGGCGGCTTCAAGCGCCTGGTTCCGCGATTGGACGGCGTCCGCAAAAGCGTCCCCCAGCGACTCCGCCCGCTTTCTCTCGGTGAGATCCACCATGCAGGTGCGGAGCCCCTGAATGGCTCCCGCGGCATCGTAGATGGCGGCTTCGTGGACCTCCATCGTCAGCGTTCGCCCGTCTTTGGTCTGGTAGACGCGCTCGAACGGCGTCAGGGGCCTCATGCCAAGCAGCTTTTCCCGGACCAAAACGACGGACGCTTCGCGTGCCTCCGGAGCCACAAAATCCGAGGCGTGCCTGCCCAGCATCTCTTCGGCCGGAAACCCCAGGAGTGCGCACTCGGCGCGATTCACGCGGCGAATAGCGCCGGAGGAATCGATCTCGTGAATCGCCACCGGAGCCTGTTCGAAGAGCAGGCGATACCGCTCCTCGTTCTCGGCCACCAGTTCCGTGGCGCGCTGCTGAGCGGTGACATCGATGGCGGTTCCGCCGATCTGAAACACTTCTGATCCGCCGCCCAATCGGAACTTCAGCACCAGCCAGTGCCGGACGCCCTCGCCGGAGGGAACGGCTTGTACATATTGCTGGGCTTCGCCCGTGTCGAGGATCCTGAGGTCCACGGCGTTCGCGGCTTGGGCCACCGCCAGAGGCCATAAGTCGGCATCCGTTTTACCGTAAACTGCCCCGGCGCTGAGTCCGAAATTCGCGGTAAACGCCTGGTTGATATAGCAATAGCGCCCCTGGCCGTCCTTGATGAATGCCACGGCGGGGCTGTGGGCCATGAATGTTTCGAAGCGGTGCTCCGCCTCGCGCGCGCGCCGGACACCCTCCTGTGCTTCGCTCCGGATGACGGCTGTATGGCGCCAGTGCCACACGTTGAGGCCAACGATGATGAGTGCCCCGGCAACCAAAAGCACCCCCAGTTCGAGGCGCTGGCGCCGGGCCTGGCTCTGCTCCACGTAGTGCTGTTGGGGCACGGCCAGCCAGCGGTTCGCGAGCCGGGTGATGGTTCCGTCGAGTGCCAGTTGATCGATGCCCGAGTACAGCCGATCCGCCGTCGCGCGGACCGCCCGGGTGGCGACGGTGGCCATCGGCGACGCCGTACCCGGCATGGGAGTCACCAGCAGTTTCCGTCCGGCACATTCGGCCGATTGGTCCAGCAATCCCTCGTGGATCAGGCGGCCGTCCAGCAGGGCGCCATCCACAGCGCCCGCGCAGACATCGGCAATAATCGACTTGATGTCGCGCATGGGGACCAGCTCCGCTCCCGCGAGTTGTTGAGCCGCGGCCGGAACTCCGAAGGCGGGATCGCGGACAGCGATCCGCTTGCCTGCGACCGCGGCCGTGGTCCGGAGCGGCCGCCCGCGAAGCGAGAGCAGGCTTTGAGAAGAATCCCACCAGGCGGCACTAAAGTAGAGGTCACGCTGGCGTTCCGGCGTCACCGTCTGCAGCGGAAAGAGGTCGATTTCGCCGGAGCGCAGCGCCCGCTCGGCATTGTCTACGTGAATCCATTGCAGTTCTACACCCGTGCGCGCGGCCGCCTCCTGGACGGTCTGAACCGCGAGCCCCGAGGGTTCTCCGTGTTCATCTACTGTGACGTAAGGGCGGAACTCCGTATAGCCCACGCGCAGCCGCGCGGTGTCGCGAGAGCAGCCACCGGCTGCCAGCAGCACCACCACAGCGGCTGGGAATGCACAGCGGATGGAAGATTCCGGCAAAGACAACCTGCGTACACCTAGATTATAGGGTGGCGTGCGACTTGGCGCGCGATGTTGGGGCTGAGTTTCATACCTGATATCCGATAATCAGGAGTATCCCGAAGGCGATGGCGTGGGTCAACTCACTCTTGCCAAGTGCATGAATCGCGAGGGGCTTCGGCTTGGTCGCGAACCACGCGAAACCGCGCACCAATATCGGAACGAAAGCCAGCGCGGCGCCCCAGCGCAGGAGTCCCGAGGCGCTCGCGAGTATGAGAAGAGCCGCCAGAACGATCTGCCGGATCAGGAATTCGCGGCCGGCGGAGAGTTTCCTGGTATGAGACGCATGGGCGGCGCGGATGCGAAGTTGCACGAATTCGATCTGGTCGCCGGCGAAGAAAAAGTTGGCGGCCCAAAGCGACCAGGCGGCGGTATCCAGCCGGCCGGCGACGGCGTAATAGGCCGCGGGCGCGACTGCGGTCAATCCGGCGGCGCCCGCCATCTGCGCGGCGGTCCGCCAACCGCGCCATCGTCTGCGGATCAGAGTCTGCAACAGGAATGCGGCAACCGCGGCGGCCCCGATCTCCCAGAGGCCGGAATTTCGCCAGCCCCACAGCAGCCAGATCAACGCCGCGGCCGCAACCGCCCCAATGATGAGAGTCGCCCTTCGCACCAAGGCTACTTCTTCGCTGGTGCGGGCCTTCACGGGAGTGGTGCCCATCCAGCTTTCCAGCGGCGTGCGCATCCAGAATAAGGCAAGAACCGCGATGGTGAGCGGCGCCAGGGCCCCCGCGGTTCCTCCCGCCAGAAGCCCGACCGAAGCGCCGGTCACCAGCGGTACCAGCAGGATTCCCCAGGCGCCGTGTTCGCGCGGGAGGATCAGCGAATGACGACGGCTCGCGGATGCGTCTGGTGCGGATCGCAAAGCGAGGCCATCTCAGTTCGACTTGGCGACCGTGACATTCCCGAACTTCTTCAGAATGTCGCCGATCTTCGAAGCATCCCCCACCACCACCACCGCGGCCTGGCCCGGGTCGATGTACTTCTTCGCAACTGCCAGAATCTGATCCGGCTCTACCGAACGCACGCGCGTGGTATAGGTCTCCAGGTAATCGTTCGGCAAGCCGAGCACCTTCATGTTGCTGAGCTGGTTGGCGAGGCCGTCTTGCGTCTCCAGCCGCAACAGGTACAGGCCGGACATGAAATTCTTGACGCCCGTGAGTTCCTCGGCGGCAACCGGAGCCGACGCCATCTGGTCGAGTTCCGCCAGGACGGCCTTCAAAGCGGGCTCCACCACATCGTTGCGAACCTCGGTGACCGCCTCGAAATCTCCCGCGTCGCGGTGCGTGTCGTACTGGCTGTGGGCATCGTATGCGAAGCCTTCCTTTTCGCGAATATCCCGGAACATGCGCGAATTGGCGCCGCCGCCCAATATCGCGCTGCCCACCGTCAGGGGGAAATAGTCAGGCGTCAACCGGGTCGGCGCCAGCCGCCCCACGTGGATGTCCGCCTGCACCGAACCGGGCCGGTCCACCAGCACGATTTGCCGCTTGGGCGCCGGGGTATCCATCTTCGGCGCAGGCGGCAGCGCTTTCTGCTGCCACGGCCCGAACTGCTCCGTAATGACCTTCATCACCTCGCCGCGGGCCGGCAACTTGCCGATCAGGATCAGAGTGCCGTTATTGGGAACCAGGTACGTGTCGCGGAAACTGGCCAGCACCTTGGCATCCAGCTTCCCGATGGAAGCTTCCGTGGGTGCGATATGCGCATACGGGGAGGAGCCATACACTACCTCGGCCATCTTCTCTTCCGCCAGGAAGCTGGGATCGGAGCGCTGCGACATCAGGTTCTGAATCCGGTTCTGCTTGTGCAGATCGACCTCGTCCTGCGGGAACGTGGCGTTGCGCGAAACGTCGGCCATCAGGACGAGCAGTTTGGTCAGGTGCTCCGAAAGTGAACTGCCCGCCACCGTCAGGGAGTCCGCCCCCGCGCCGCCTGAGATCGATCCGCCGATGGCGTCGGTCTCCTCCGAAATCTGACGCGCGGTGCGAGTCTTGGTGCCTTCGGTCATTACCGCTCCCACCGCCTCGGCGAGCCCAGGCAGATCCTTCGGATCGAATTTCGAACCCGCCAGGAAGGCCAGCCGCGCGGTCACCAGTGGAAACCGGCTGTCCTCCACCAGGACCACACCCAGCCCATTGGGAAGTTTGGTCTCGTAGACAGGGGGAAGCTTGTACGAAGGTATGGGGCCGGTCCGCGGCGGCTTGGTGCGGTCCACCGTCTGCGCCGCCAGGCTGAATGCCGCCAACGCGAGAACTGCCAGTGATCGATTCGGCATCACTTACCCTCCTGCTGCGCGCCGGGGCTGCCCGGCTGTCCACTGGGCGCAGGAACGATCTCCAGCACCGCCCGCTTATCGGGTGTGAGGTACTTCTTCGCGGCAGCCTGAATCTGCGCGGGAGTCACCGCCAGCATGGCGTCCAATTCGGTATTGATCAGCTCCGGGTTGCCGTCGGCAATGGCGTACTGTGCAATCGTCTTCGCCCGGCTGAGCGACCCCTGCATGTCCTTGATGACACTGGCGCGCATGGTCGTTTTCACGCGCTCGAGTTCCTTGGCATCGACCGGGGTTTCCTGCAGCTTGGCGATCTCTTCCTGCACCTGGTCCACGATCTGTTTCGACGTGAACTTCGGGTTATGCAGCAGGAACATGGCGTACGGCTCGGGATCGCGGAAGTCCAGCGCGCTGGCGAACGGATAGCCCAACTCCGCCTCATACTGGATGACCGATTGTTTGCCTTTCACCAGGTCCTGGCGGAATCGGGAACTGTCGCCCCCGGTGAGGATCGCATCGATCATGTGCAGAGCGTAGTAGTCTGGCGAGCGGCGTTTCGGGCCAGGGTAGCCGATAATCACTCCGGGGACCTTGGCCAACGCATCCTTCTGAACCTTGGTGCTCGCCTGGAATCCCGGCGGTTCCGCGAGGTCCGGGTGCTTGGGCTGCGGCTGCGACGGGATGTCGCCGAAATACGTCTCGATCAGTTTCTTCGCTTCCTCGGTCTGAATGTCGCCGACGATTACCAACGCCGCATTGTTGGGCGCGTAGTAGGTCTTGAAGAATTTCGCCACGTCCGCGACGCTGGAAGCGTTCAGGTCCTCGAACGAGCCGATGAGCGAGTGCGAGCTTTGCCAGTTGCGGTACATGACCGTCGGCCAGACATCCACGATCGCAGTGGCATAAGGCTGGTTGTCGAAACTCAGCCGGCGTTCCTGTTTTACGGCTTCCTTCTGGTTCTTGAGGTTTTCGTCGTTGATCGCCAGGCTGCGCATCCGGTCGGACTCCAGCCAGAGCGCGGTCGCCAGCTTGTTGGACGGCAGGATCTCGTAGTAGTCCGTGAAATCCGGGTGCGTCGAGCCGTTGAGCGTCCCGCCATTGGATTCGACCGCGGCGAAGTGAGCGCCTTTGGGGACGTTCGCCGAGCCCTCGAACATCATATGCTCGAAGAGGTGCGCAAAGCCGGTGCGGCCCTTCTCTTCCGACCGGGCGCCTACATCGTAAATCATGTAAACGGTGACTACCGGGACCGCGTTGTCTTTGGAAAGGATGACCCGCAGTCCATTCTTTAACTGATATTTCTCAATGGGAATCGTGACTTCCGCGCTGCGCACGGATGGAGTCAGAAAGGCCCCGCAAAGCAGCAGACCGCAAGCGATTCGATTTTTCATGGATGTGTACTTCCTGGGAGCGGACGGAATGGTGGTTTTCCGCCGGTGCCATATCTTCAGAATAGCATCGGCCCGTTAACGCCCGTTTCCAAGCGGCGGGGATTTACGGTTAACCAGCGCCGTCCTACCAATAATGGTGCCCGTTCGGGACTGCCTCCGGAAAAACGTAGGCGTACATGAGTACGAGCACGCCCACCACCATCGCGAGCGCCAGGCTGTGCTTCATCACCGATCGGAACAACAGCCCTTCTTTGCCCTCCTGCCCGGTCACCGCACAGCCGATCACCAGCGACTGCGCGGCGATCATTTTGCCCATCACTCCGCCCGCGCTGTTGGCCGCACCCATCAGGACCGGGCTGAGTCCGAGCTTATTGGCGGTAATCATCTGGAAGCTTCCGAACAAGGCGTTGGACCCGGCGTCCGTCCCGCTGAGCGCCACCCCCAGCCAGCCGATCAGGGTGCCGAAAAACGGGAAGGCCGCGCCGGTCCGCGCCATCGCCATCCCCATGGTGGCGTCCATTCCGCAGTAGCGCGTCAGGTAGCCCAGTCCGAGCATCGCCATAATCGCCAGCACGCTTAGCCGCAGCCGCCAGGTGCTCCGGATGAAGACCTGGATCGTCTGCTTGAAGGAGAGCCCCACCAATGGTCCGGCGATCAGACCCGCAATGAACGTGCCGGTGCCGACTGTGGACAGCCACGAGACGTCGAAGTACGCGTCCTCCCGCTTCTCCACGCTCACAACCGGCGGAACCCGCACCACCAACTGGTGCAATCCGGGGACGGGCTGTTTCCACGAGACCTTGTCCAGCGTGGACGCTACTGGCTTCATCCCCCAGATGACCACAAACGCCGCGAGGAGCAGGAACGGAGACCACGCCAGCAGGATCTTCCGCGCGCCAAGGTGCCCCGCCGGCTTCTTCACGGGCGGAGCATCGCCCGCCATCCGCCAGACCTTTTTCGGCTGCCAGACCTTGCCGAAAAAGAACGCGAGCGTCAGCAACGTTCCCAGGCCGCCCATGATATCCACCAGCGAGGCATCCATGAAGTTCGACCAGAAGAACTGGATCCCCCCGAACGTGATCCCGCACGCCACCAGGCCGGGCCACACCTCCAGCATGTCGCGCGTCTTGCAAAAAGCGCGCATCAGCCAGAACGGCAGAATCAGCACGATGAGAGGCAGAATGCGTCCCAGCATCGCGCTGAAGTCCGCCTCAGGCAATCCGGTGACGGCCACCAGGGTGCGCACCGGATTTCCCAAGCCTCCCCAGGCTACCGGCGCGGAATTCGCGATGAGACACAGGAGCGCGGTTTCGAACGGCGGGAATCCGAGGCCGATCATCATGGCGCCGCACACCGCCACCGGCGCGCCCCCGCCGCCTGCTCCTTCCAAGAGCGCCCCGAACGCAAATGCAATCAGCAGCACTTGCAGGCGGCGGTCATCTGAGATTCCGCCGATCGACTCCTTGATGATCTCGAACTGCTTCGATTCGACAGCGATCTCGTAAATGAAGACCGCCGCCACCACGATCCAGGCGATGCGGAACCACCCGTAGACGATCCCCTGCGCTACGGCCCCTGCCGCCATCACCACCGGCATGTGAAAGACTCCCAGTGCCACCACCAGCCCCGCCACAAAAGCATAGACCGCGGCCAGCCAGGCAGCCGTCCGCCGCACCGCCAGAAAGAAGAAGAGCGTGCAGACCGGAATCGCCGCCGCGATGGTGGACAGTACGGGGTTCCCGAGCGGGTCGAAGTTCTGGATCCAGGGTTGGTTCATGGGAGTCCGCGAGCAGTATAACACCCGGCGGGACGATGCTCAGTGGACTTGTAAGAAGGCGGCAGGCTGCCGCCGTTTCGTTTCGGCTGATGCTGGCATTGTGCTTAGCCTTCGAATCCGGTGCCTACCTTTGCCATGCAGAGAAATCACGGCGACACTCATCCGGTCGCTGAAAGCACTCGCGCACTGGCGCCGCCATTTTATGGAAGTTCGCGAATCGCTCGAAGCCTGCGTCTCGGCGCGGAGTTCCGTGCTCGTTATTACCTACGAGGTGTGTTTCCGAATATCTCGGAGCGCTTGCGGTGCGCCTCAACCAGCCGCTCAGCGACCGAAGACACCTTGGGCGCCTGACTTGTTGGCTACCCAAAAGCGCCGACATGGAGTGCCGGCTCGGCAGCCTGGAAGACCCTTCGCCGCCAACGACCCTGTGCACGCCCGACAAGCGTCCCGAAGAGTCGGGACGCGGCAGCCTCAATCACAGTGCGTGCTCGACTACCGATTGCAGCTCGGATTCCCGAACCAGGCCTTCGAACCGCTTGAGCTGTTTCCCGGACCGGTCGAAAACCACCGTAACCGGCAGAAGTTCCGACAGGTGGAACTGGTCGCTGACAGCGTCGGAGCCGAGCGCGACGGTGTAGTCCATGGCGTGTTTCTTGAGAAATGGCCGGACGCGCTCGGCGCCTTCCTGATCCATCGAGACGCCGACGAACACTACGCCCTTCGGTCCAAACTCCCGGTTTAACCTGTTGAAGGTGGGAATCTCCGCGATGCAGGGCACGCACCAGGTCGCCCAGAAATTGACGACCACGACCTTGCCGCCCAACGACGCCGTGTCGAGCGCGCCGCCATCCAGCTTGTTCACCTGGGGTAAACCACCAGCCTGCGCAGACGCTGGTGCGGGCGCCGCCGCGGCCGAGGTCGGATTTGCGGGAGCCGCCGCCGTCCCTTTCGCCAGAAACGTCAAAAACTCCTGCGGGTGCTTGGTCAGGCCGGGAAACGTCGCGATCACCTTTTCATCCGGGTCCATGATGGCGTAATACGGCTCGGCCACCGTTTGGAACTTGGCGAGTTCCATCGCCTGGTTGTCCTCGGATGCCTGGTCGGTCCCATCGGCATACAGGTCCACCAGCACGAAACCTTTCAATACCGTGGCGATTTCCGGCCTGGTGAACATGTTGGCCTTCATCCAGTGGCAGTTGGCGCAGGCGTAGCCGGTGAAGTTGACGAACACCAGCTTGCCTTCCCGGCGCGCGCGATCCAAGGCCTCGCGATACTGGTTCTTCATCCAGACCAGCGCCGTCTCCGTGGAGCCACCCGCCAGTCCGCCCGAATCCGGGCCGGCCACCGGCACATAAGCGTCGAGGTCGCCCAACCGGCCGCCAAACATTCCGGGCAACAGGCTGATGGCGAAGACCAGAAATGCCATGCCGGAAAGCAGCCGCCCCAATCCCATCGACTCGTCGGACTTGATGCCTTCCAGCCGCAAAAAACCCAGCAGATACAATCCCGCCATCGAGAACAGCACCACCCAGGCTGCCAGAAAGCGGCCGCGCGTCAGGAATCCCCACTGCTCGACCTGATCGAGGCTGCTGAGGTATTTCAAGCTGAACGCCAGGATCACGAAGCCCATCACCACCTTGACTCGGGCCAGCCATCCGCCGCTCTTGGGCATCTTCTTCAGGTACGACGGAAACAGCGCCAGCAGCAGGAACGGAAGCGCCAGCCCCGTGGAAAAGGTGAGCATGCCGAAGACCGGCCGCACCCCGCCACTCCCCACTGAGGCCGCGAGCAGCGTTCCGACAAACGGCCCGACGCAGGCGAACGAAGCCAGCGAGAACGTCAGGCCCATGAGCAGCGTGCCGCCGAATCCGCCCTTTTCCGATGAGCGGTTGAGCCTCGTGAGGATGGCCGACGGAATGGTAATCTCGAAGGCCCCCAACAAACTCAGCCCGAAGGCGATGAACAGCGCGGAAATGAATCCGTTGACCCACCGGTTGGACCCGAGCTGGACGATCCCGAACGGGCCCAGGATCGCCGTGATCAGCAGTCCGATCCCCGAAAACAGCACGATGATTCCCAGACAGAAGACCACCGCCTGCACCACGCTATCCCGCCGTCCGCCAGACTGCCGGTTGAGGAAGAACGACATGGTAATGGGAATCATGGGGAACACGCAGGGGGTGAAGATGGAGGCCAATCCAAACCCGAAGGCCACCAGGAGAAACGCGCCCAAACCCTGATCCTGCGACCCCGCAGTCTGGGCCGGCGACGAATTCGCCGGGGGCGCCTGGGCCTCCGAATAACCCGCAGGGATCGCCGCCGCGGCGGTGGCCGCCGGATCTACCGAAAGGTTCGCGGTTCCCGCCCACTTCCCGGGAACGCACTGGGTATCGTTGCAAGTCTGGTATCGCGCCCGGATCGACAGCTCAGCGGGCCCTGCCGGCGCATCCTTCTTGATCTGCAGCTTGATCAGGAAGGTGACTTCGCCCTCGAAGGTCTCGGTCTCCAGCCCGAAGTTCTTATCGAAGGCGCGTTTGGGTGCGGGCTGCAGCACCGCGACCCGTTCCACCACCGTTTCCGGCCCTACCTGAAAAGACGTCGGAATTCCGCCCGCGGTGGAAGCCGAATAGAGGTGCCATCCGGACTCGATGCGGCCGGCCGCGCGCAGCAGGGCGGTGCCCCCGGGTGCCACGGATGCGGACTCGGTGGAAACTGTCCAGGTGACGTATTCGTGCTTCTGCGCGAATGCGCAGGGAACCGACAGCAGAAGAAGGGCGATCGCCGCTCTCGTCATGACCCTCCCTATATTCGACGCAGGCACGGCCGATAAGCTTCGCACGATCCGGGTTAAAGTCCGGCTCCGGTTTCAGTCTCCCGCCTTGCGCGTCCTGCCCCGCAGTTGCTCCTCGATGGATCCGTTCACCTTGGCCTGAAAGAATTCCTTCGCCACGCGGATGGCGTTCTTGATGGCGTTGCCGTTCGACCGTCCGTGGGTGATAATGCACACGCCCCGAACCCCAAGCAAGGGCGCCCCACCGTACTCGGCGTAATCCAGGCGCTTGCGGAAGCTGCTGAAAGCGCTCTTCGACAGGGCATACCCGATCTTCCCCGAGATGCTGGACTCGAGCGACTCGCGCAAGACGTGCTTCACCATGTCCACCAGCCCCTCGCTCACCTTGAGCGCGACGTTGCCGATGAAGCCGTCGCAAACGATGACATCGACGCCGCCGCCGTAAAGGTCACGTCCCTCGACGTTGCCGATGAAATTCAGGTTGAGGCCGCGGATCAGCGGCGCCGCCGAACGCGTCACTTCGTTGCCCTTGTGGTCCTCCTCGCCAATCGACAGGATGCCCACGCGCGGTTTGGCCGTGCCGAGAATCATGCGGGCGTAGATTTCGCCCATCACCGCGAACTGCGAAAGCATACGCGGCGAGCAATCCACGTTGGCGCCCACATCCAGCACCACCACGGGGGACCCCGGCACGACGGTGGGAAAAACACCGGCCAAAGCCGGACGATCCACGCCGGGAACCACGCCTTGCACCATCTTAGCCGTCGCCATCACCGCTCCGGTATTCCCCGCGGACACGAATCCCTGGGCAACGCCATCGCGTACCAGCCGCGACGCCACCCTCATGGAACTGTCACGCTTGGTGCGGACCGCGCGGGCCGCGCTGTCCTCCATGGTGATGCGTTCGCTGGCGTGAATGATCTCGATAGGCAGATCCCGGTAGCCGTCGTGCTGCGCCAGTTCCTGCCGGACCACGTCTTCCTGTCCCACGAGGATGACTTTGACGTCGAGGGTCCTGGCGGCTCGAACCGCCCCGTCCACTTCGGACTTCGGGGCGTGGTCTCCGCCCATTGCATCCAGCGCAATGGTCAGCATGTTCCGCGGCTACTCTTCAGCGACTTCGACCACTTCCCTGCCTTTGTACTGTCCGCAATGCGGGCAAACGCGGTGCGGCAGCTTTGGCTCATGGCAGTTCGGGCACTCCGAAAGGCCCGCGGCCTTCAGGGCATCGTGCGCCCGGCGGGTGTTGGTCCGCTTCTGGGAGTGTCTACGTTTGGGATTCGGCATTTCGGTACCTCAACTCAATATCTCTTACGCTTGCGCGTGATTCATCTCGGAAACTACGAGAGTTCCAGTTTACGGAGCGCTCCCCAGCGATCATCCGGAGTCCCGGCCTTGCAATCGCACATGGTCTCGTTCCGGTTCTTGCCACAAGCCGGGCAGATTCCCTTGCAGTCGTCACGGCAGATCCGCTGCATCGGCAGGGCCAACAGCACCTGTTCGTGAAGGACACCCTCCAACAAAATGCCATCACCCTCGTAAAAACCCATCTCGGCCTCGCCCTCATCGATCTCTACTTCTTCATCGCGAGCGATGGCGGACATCGGCTTATAAAACAGGTCGAAGCCGGCATCCAGCGGAAACCGGGCACGGCCCAGACATCGATCGCACTGGGCCGCCATCTCGACGGTATATCGTCCCTGGATTCGCAGTTCGCCATCGGAATGGTCCACCAACTGCGCCGTACCCACCGCGTGCAACGGGGAACCCTGCTCCAGGTCTTCGCCTGTAAAATCGATCTGCCGAGGTTCGAAAGTTTCGTCGAAACGAATCTTCCGCAGTTCCATCTCTTTGACACTAAGGAACATAAAGGAAAGCTGGACTGTCGGGCAGAACCACTTCAGTATAGCATTGCCGGCGAGGCCTTTGCGGACGAATTGGCGCGCCACCCCGTGCCGCCCGTATCGGCGAGGCGTCCACATTGCTGCCGCCCGCGCTGCGAAAAGCGGAACTATGACTCCGGTTGGCTTTGCTGCAAACAAGAGGGTTAGTTACGTTCACGGCGAAATTCCGGAACTGTAGCTCCGTTTCGTGGAGGTGCGCCTATCCGTTCCAGGTCCCCCCAGTCCAAGCATTCGGGAGGGCACCCCTTTGCTCGCAGACTTGCGGTATGCGGCTCGCTCACTCTGGAAGACTCCACGGTTTTCGCTGATCGTGGTGGCCGTGCTGGCGCTGGGAATTGGCGCGAATGCGGCCATGTTCAGCGTGGTCTACGGCGTCCTGTTGCGGCCGCTCGTCTATCCGCAGCCCGACCGCCTGGTGTTCGTTCAGGAGACCAGCGTCCGGTCGGGCGGCCTGAGCCCTACGGCGCCCGCTACCTACCAGGACTGGCGTGACCGGCAGCAGGTTTTCGACTCCATGGCCGCCGCGGAGCTTTGGGGCGCTTCGCTTACCGGGACCGGCCGGCCGGAAGAAATCGAAGGGCTGAGAGTCTCGACATCGCTCCTCTCGGTGCTTCGTGTGCCGCCGGCTCTGGGACGCGGATTTCTACTGGACGATGAGCAGGCCGAAGCGGGCCCCGTCGTAGTCTTGAGCCACGGGCTCTGGCAAAGACGGTTCGGCGGCGATCCATCGATCCTCGGCACGGCCATCACCTTGAACGGAGCCAGCTACCGCGTGATCGGAGTGATGCCGCCTGCCTTTCGCTTCCCGCCATTCTGGGCGTTGAAGGCCGAATTGTGGGTGCCGCTGGTGTTCCCGCCGGATCGCCGGAACGACCGAACGGGCCGCTCGCTGCGGGTATTCGCGCGACTGCGCGACGGTGTGAGCCTGGAAAAGGCCGCGGCCGAGATGGGCACCATCGCGCGCCGGATCGAACTGGCGCATCCGGAAAGCAATACCGATCGCGGGGCGCGGGTGATGCCGCTCTCCGAGGCGGTGGTCGGCGGTGTCCGGCCGGCGTTGGCGGTCCTGTTGGCGGCTGTGGCATTCCTGCTGCTGATCGCATGCGCCAACGTGGCCAACCTTCTGTTGGGCCGGGCCAGTGGACGCCAGAAGGAGATCGCACTCCGCCTCGCATTGGGCGCCGGCCGGCTTCGCCTCGTACGGCAACTGCTGGTGGAGAGCCTTCTGCTTTCACTTGGCGGGGGCGTTCTGGGACTGCTGCTGGCCGACTGGTCGATCCATGTGCTCACCGCCAGCATCGCGGAGGCCAGCCGGTTCACGCTCCCGCGATACCAGGAAATCGGGATTGGCGCGGCCGTGCTGTGGTTCACCTTCGGCATCTCTACCGCTACCGGAATTCTCTTCGGATTGGCGCCGGCAATGCACTTCTCGCGGCCCGATCTCCACGCCACGTTGAAAGAAGGCGGCCGGGGCGCTTCGCAGTTGTCGCGAACTCCGCTGCGCAGCCTGCTGGTGGTCGCCGAGGTGGCTATCTCGCTGGTGCTGCTCGCGGGCGCGGGCCTCATGCTCCGCAGCTTTGCCAGAATGGGGGCGGTGGACGCGGGCTTCGATGCGCATGGAGTGCTGGCCATGCGGGTGGTGTTGACAGGGTCGCCTCATGGAGCCGCTGCGGAGGGCCGCGACGCATTTTACCGGCAGATTCTGGATCGTGTGGCCACGGTGCCGGGGGTCGATTCGGTGAGCGCGATCAATCATCTTCCGCTAGCCGGCGATCTGTGGACGTTCTCCTTCCAGGTGGAGGGGCGGCCGGTGCCAAGACCTTCGGAGGCCCCCGATGCGACGTTCCGGGTGGTATTTCCGAACTACTTCCGTACCATGCGGATTCCCATCGTTGCCGGCCGCGATATCGATATGCGGGACGATGCCGGCGCGCCGCGGGTGGTAGTCATCAATCAAACCATGGCGCGGCGGGTCTGGCCTCGCGAGGACGCGATTGGAAAGCGCATCCGGCTGGCTTCCGGCGGGCCGTGGTTCCAGGTGGTCGGGGTGGTGAAAGATGTAGCGCAGCGCGACTGGGGAGCCGCCGCCGCGAACGAATTCTACTTCCCCCAACTCCAGGCTCCGTCGGATATTCAGAAGTCCATCACCCTGGTAGCTCGGACCTCCGGAGACCCCCTGGCGCTGGCGGGGGCAATCCAGGGACAGGTGTGGGCGCTCGATCGGGAACTGCCGATCGAAGATGTCACGAGTATGCAGCAGGTGGTCGATCGGGCGGTGTGGCAGCCGCGCTTTTCCACTTCGCTGTTGAGCGGATTTGCGGGTCTGGCGCTCTTGCTGGCCGCGATTGGAATCTACGGCGTAATGTCATTCGATGTCAGCCGGCGCACGCAGGAGATCGGGATTCGAGTGGCTTTAGGCGCGAGGCCCGCGGACGTGATGAGGGCTGTTCTGGGTGACGGAGGTAAGTTGGCGGCCATTGGGACCGCCGTGGGGACCGCTGGCGCGCTGGCGTTGACGCGCTATCTGAAGACGCTTCTGTACGAGGTGAGCACCACCGACCCGGCGGCACTGGCAGGCGCCTCGGTCCTGCTGGGAGTGGTGGCGTTGTTCGCATTGTGGCTGCCCGCGCGCAGGGCGACACGAGTGGACCCCATGGTCTCGCTGCGAAGCGAGTGAAGCGGGCCGGCCCGCACGAGTTCACACTCGCGGGCGAAACCCCGCTTTTGCTCGCAGCGTACAATTAGGAGTGCGCCTCCGATTCCTGATAGTGTTTCTGCTGCCGGCGGTAATGGCCGCCCAGGACGCCCACCAGATCGTCGTCCGTGCCGCGCAGGCGTACGGCAAAGACTCCGAGATTGCGCGAAACTACACATTTCTCGAACGCGAAGTGGAGCAGGATCTGGACGGCGCCGGCAAACCCAGGACGACGCAGATCCACACCTGGGACATCACGCTGCAGGAGGGGTCGCCGTATCGGCGGCTGGTGGCGCGGAACGACCAGCCGATCTCCGCTGAAGAGCGGAAGCAGGAAGAGCAGAGACTGCAGTGGAGCATCGAGCAGCGGCGCAAAGAAACTCCACAGCAGCGGGAACAGCGCATCGCCGAGTGGCGCCGGCGGGAGGCGCGCCGCAGCGAACCGGTAAAGGAACTGCCGGACGCGTTCAACTTCGCGATTGTCCGGGAGGAAGCCGTCAACGGCGTGCCGGCCTGGGTGATCGATGCCACGCCGAAGCCCGGCTACAAGCCGAAATCGACGGCCACGACATTTTTTCCAAAAGTGAAGATCCGCTTGTGGATTGACAAGCGCGAGTATCAGTGTGTGAAAGCGGAAATGGAGATCATGTCGGCGGTCACCTTCGGCGGATTCCTGGTGCGGGTTGCCAAAGGCGGCCACCTGTCCCTGGAGCAGACCCGCGTCAATGACGAGGTCTGGTTGCCGAAACACTTCACCATGGAGGCGTCCGCGCGTCTGATGTTGGTGAAGGGCTTCCACAAGGCCCTCGACATGACGTTCAGCGACTACAAGAAATTTCAGACAGACTCGCGCATGGTGGCCGTGGACGCGGGGAATAAATAAACAGACGTGGTGTAGGAACACAAGCATTGGTGGGGCAGGCGGTTTCGCCTGCCATGCGTCGGCATGAGTGCCGACGCGGCACGAGTGCCATGGCACGTCTCAGATTCCGGCCTTCGGGTATCTCTTTCTCATCCACTCCACGAATTTCATGGGGGCGGCCATTGTGGACAGCCGGCCTTGCCGGACCAGCGCCCAGTCGTCGAACTTGCCGGATTGCTTGACATCGGCCAGGCTGGTGAGCGGCTCG
>DATJWB010000095.1:0-26874 GCA_035501495.1 Bryobacteraceae bacterium
GTTTGTTGCCGATGGCTCGTTTCCGGTTCACTCAGGAATCGCAGCTCATCGTTCTTTTGTCCTCTAGTCGTTGGGGAAAAGGGAAATCGACAGCCACTCCGATTTTTATTTCAAAATTTCTCCCTTCAACTGCCGAATCCGTGCCCGCAGGAATTGCCGCTCCGGTTCGAGTTGGGTCAGCGCCAGCGCCCTCTCATAAGAAGCCCGAGCCTCAGCGGTCCTGCCGAGCCTGCGGTACAACTCTGCGCGGGCTGAATGCGCCAGGTAGTAATTTGCCAATTGGCCATGTTCCAACACCGCGTCGATATGCTTCAGACCGGCCTCCGGACCATCGCACATGGCAATGGCCACGGCGCGATTCAGATATGCGACCGGCGAAGGCTGAATTCGTACCAATTGGTTGTAAAGCGCAACAATCTGTCGCCAGTCGGTCGCGGCGGTCGACTCCGCCTCCGCATGGACGGCCGCAATCGCAGCCTGCAGTGTGTAAGGGCCAAAGCGACGCGAGTTCAGGGCTTTCTCCACCAATCCCACTCCTTCCGCAATCTGTTCGCGGTTCCAAAGCGCGCGGTCCTGATGCTCCAGCAAGATCAGCTCTCCGGCCGGAGAGGTTCTCGCCGCGCGGCGGGACTCCTGCAGCAACATCAGAGCAAGCAGCCCATTGACTTCCGGCTCGGGCCGGAGCCCGGCCAGCAACCGTCCGAGTCGGATCGCCTCGCCGGTGATCTCGGCTCGCGTTACTTCCGCTCCCGACGCAGCCGAATAGCCCTCGTTAAAGACGAGATAGACGACCTGAAGCACCGCGTCCAGCCGCTCCGGCAATTCCTGCGGCGTCGGCACCTCGTATGGAATCGGCGTCTCTCGAATCTTTGCCTTGGCGCGTACGATGCGTTGGGCGAGCGTCGCCGGCGTCACGAGAAATGCCCGGGCGATCTCTTCGGTGGTCAGGCCGCAGACTTCGCGAAGGGTGAGCGCAACCTGTCCCTCCGGAGGCAGAGCGGGATGGCAGCAGGTGAAGATCAGACGGAGGCGATCGTCCTCGATCTCTTCATCTCCGGTCTCTTCATTTCCGCCGGGACCGTCGTTGACGCGCGATGCCATGTGGGCAGCGAGATCTCTCTGTGCCCCGTCGAAGCGCGCACGCCGACGGATCACGTCGATGGCCTTGAAGCGTGCCGTCGAAATCAGCCAGGGGCGTGGCTTGTCCGGAATACCAGTCTGAGACCAGAACTCCAGAGCGACGGCGAATGCCTCATGCATGGCCTCTTCGGCGAGATCCAGATCTCCGAGGAGGCGCACCAGCGTCGCCAGAACCCGGCCCGATTCCGACCGGTAAAGGCTCTCAATGGTCCTGCGGAGTTGTTCGGGCACAGGCGCCGACATCTACGCCAAGCTAGCAAACGGAATGGCTCGATAACAAGCGCGCCCGCGCTTCCCGTAACCGTGACCCGGGTCCGAAATACGCAGGTGGGAAGCCGCATCAGCGGGCTCCAATTCTCGGAGGTTGTGTGCGGAAAAGCCGATCTCGCTCAGCCGGATCGTGCGCCAGGTACTGTGCGCCGTTTCGGGCTGACTCTCGATTTCGACATTCGGCAGAGGTGGGTCTTCGGTTCCACGACGGGCACAAGGAAACATGCGGGGCACCGCAAAGCCGGCGATCACGACGGGCGCCGTCCAACTCATTGCCATGATGGGCTACGAGCGGCAGGTTCGCGCGCGTGATTTCCCGAGGCTGGCGGGCGCACCCGATTCTCTCAGACGCAGCTCTACTGGGACGGTGCTGCTGGCATCATGGAGATCTGTATCGACGCCTGCGGAAAAATACCGCATCCACCATGCTGCCGCCCAAAGATCCCGTGCCGGAGGCGGGATGGAAGCCGCGAATCTCTCGGGAATCCCATAATTCCCGATCGTGCTGCCACAACGACATTGTCCGGAGGGCGCCTTCGGGAATCGATAATTCGCCGGCGGCGTTGAACTTCTTTTCCCAAACTCAGATCGCCATGCGTCGCCGGGGATCACGCGTCGTGTCGACAACCGGCCCTTCAGAAAAACAGTTGAATTTAGCGGTAAAGAGTTCGAGAATTGTATCTTGGGGCCGCGGGAGCCTGGCGTGGCGGCCCGGTGCCCGGCTCCGAGAGCACGCCCCGGAGAGGCAACCGGTTTGATCAAATTGTTGCTCTCGATCCCGCTCGTTCTAGCCGCTCTGGTTGCGGCCGGCGCCGGCCAGGCGCAACCGCCTGGGCAGAATGCCGACCCGGGCTACCGCATCATCGGCGCCGGTGTCACGGGCGCCAGTCAGCTCCAGCCGGCTGCCGGGCGGGACTCCAGGCTGGCGCTGGAGTCCTCCGACGCTCAACTGGTCAGGGCTTTCGACTGGGCGAAGCGCCAGGCCCGGGCATACGCCCGGGAAGGGGACCCGGTCGGCGCCTGGTACGAGGGCAGTGAGCCCGGACGAGAATCCTTCTGCATGAGGGATATTTCGCACCAGGTGATGGGCGGGCACGCCTTGGGCCTGGTGCGCCACAACCGCAACATGTTGCACCGCTTCGCCGAGAACATCTCCGAATCCCGCGACTGGTGCAGCTATTGGGAAATGACGCGCATGAACAAGCCGCTGCGCGTGGATTATGAGAACGACGCGCAGTTCTGGTATTGCCTGCCCGCCAACTTCGATGTGCTTGCGGCCTGCTACCGCATGTATCTCTGGTCGGGCGATCCGGCGTATATCGAGGACCCGGTTTTCCTCAACTTCTACCACCGTACCGTCGTCGATTATGTGCGCCGCTGGGCCCTGGGCCTCGACCAGGTCATGCAGCGGCCCCGGCTCCTGAATGTCCGAGGCATATTCGACCCCAATGATAAGTTCCAGCCCAACCGGGGAATTCCAGGCTACGACGAACAAACCAAAGGCTACGTCCTGAGCGCCGAGGTCCTGGCCACCCAGTATGCCGCTTACCTGGCGTACGCCTATATCCAGGAAATGCGCGGCGATCTGGAGTTGGCCCAAGGGTACCGGCAAAAGGCGGCGGATGTCCGAGGCCTCGTAAACACCGCCTGGTGGAACGCCAAAGAGAACTGCTTCTATGCCCGAGTGGATCAGGACCACAAGATGGATGGGCGTGGCGCGGACGCCTTACTCTACCACGGCCTGGTGGACGACGGACCGAAGCTGGCCGCCGCCCTGAAAGATTCCGCCCGCGGCAGGAACAATGCCGAAATCCTGTACAAGTACGGCGAGGCGGACGAAGCTTACAGCCGCATGATGGACGCGGCGTTCTCGCCCGGCAGCCGCCGGGAATATCCGGAGACGTCCTATTCCTGGGTGGGAGCCCTGGTGAACGGAACCATGGGCATCAACGTCGAAGTGCCCGCGCCGCGCCAGGCGTGGACGGAGGGCTATTGGGTGGACAAGGTGGTGCGGACGCTTTCCGGCCTGGGCACAAAGATCGAATGGGCGGAGATCCGCGGGCTGCCGGTGGGCGCCAACGAAATCACAGTCCGGCACGACGGCACTGGCAAGACGCGGATGGTGAACGATCAAGGGCCGGCGTTCATCTGGCAGGCGACGTTTGCGGGTTCGCATGAGACCCTGCTGGTCAACGGTCATGCCATGAAGGCGCTGGTCGAGAAGAGTTACGCCGGCCGGACGGTTTCCTCGGTGCGGGTCACGCTGGGTGCTGGCGGAGCCGTCACGGTGGGAGTTCCGTAGTCGGGAGGACGAATGCGTAGAAGAACTTTCCTGCTATCCGGTGTCGGAGGCGTGGCGGCAGTGCAAGCCGCCCGCGCGGCGCCCCTGCAATGGGGCGCTCCGAGCGGTTCGGGCCGCGGCATTCGCCTCGGCTACGATTCCTGGACGCTGAACGGCTATGGCTGGACCGCCATCCAATACCTGGATTACGCCGCCAGGCAGCGTCTCGACGCGGTGCAGTTATCGGACCTGTTCAATTACGAAAGCGACGGCCCGGCGTACCTCCAGCGGGTGAAGGACCATGCGGAGCAACTCGGGATCCAGATCGATGGAGGCTTCGGCTGCATCTGCCCGAGTGCCGGAAACTGGAAGAAGGAAAATGGCGATCCGGTGGCGTATGTGCGCAAAGGCCTGCGCGTCAACCACGCGGCCGGCGCGAGGATGATGCGCGCGTACCTGGGCGGGCGCGCCGAGCGGACGGGCGCGGTCCCGCTCGAAAAACACATCGAGAACACGGTTGCCCTGCTGAAGGCGGTCCGGTCCGAGGCCCTGGATCTAGGCCTCAAGATCGGCATCGAGACGCACGGCGATTTGCAGGCCTGGGAAGTCCGGGAACTCATCGAGCAGGCGGGTAAAGATTTCGTGGGCGCCACCATCGATACCGGGAACCCGGTGACCCTGGCGGAGGATCCCATGGTGACCCTGGAGACCCTGGCACCGTACGCCCTCACCACTCACGTGCGCGATTCCGTGGTGTTCGAGCATCCCCGGGGCGCGGTCACGCAGTGGGTCGCCCTGGGCGAGGGATCCATCGACTACGTCCGCTTCTTCGAGCGGTTCCGCCAGCTCTGCCCGCAGGTCGCGGTGCAACTCGAGATCCTCACCGGCGGTCCGCCGCAGGTGCTGCCCTACCTGGAGCCGGATTACTGGAAGGCGTTTCCCAAAGCCAGGGCCTGGGAGTTGGCCCGGTTCGTCGCGCTGGCCCGGCAGGGACATCCGTTTATGGGATCGATGGTGATGCGAGGACGCGAAATGCGTCCCGAGGAGTATGCGGCCGCGCTCAAGGAGCAGCAGAGGATCGACCTGGAGCGCAGTATCGAGTACGCGAAGAATGTGCTGAAGCTCGGCTTGCGAGCATGAACCCGGCGTGGCCGGGAACGTCCGCTATAGGAGGTCCGATATGGGAGGTCCGAAATGAACCGAAGACAATTGCTGAAGGGCGTCGGGCTGACGGCGGCGCTGGGGAGCGCTGCCGGCGGCCAGGGGGCGCGCGCGGCCGCCAACGACCGCGTCGGGCTGGGCGTCATCGGATGCGGAGGCCAGGGCACCTGGGACCAGAAGGCGTTCATGACCCTCCCGGACGTGGAGATCGTGGCCCTCTGCGATGTCTACCAGCCGAACCTGGAGAAGAACCTGCAACTGGCCGGCGGCAAGGCCAGGACGTACCACGATTATCGCCGCCTGCTCGAAGACCGTGACGTGCAGGCCGTACTGATCGCCACGCCCGAGCACTGGCACGCGTACATGACGATCGACGCGTGCGAAGCGGGCAAGGACGTGTACTGCGAGAAGCCGGCGTCGCACAACATTCGCGACGGCCGGCTGGCCGTCGAAGCCGCGCGGCGGAGCAACCGCATCGTGCAGGTCGGCTCGCAGCAGCGCTCGGGGAGCCACTTCCAGCGCGCCGTGAAATACGTTCAGGACGGCAGGATCGGCGACGTGCATTATGCGATGTGCTGGGGCCACGCCGCGCCGCGCGAGGAGCAGCCGGAAGCCGCGCCATCCGCCGGAGGCCCCCCGCCAGCGGACCTGGACTACGAGTTGTGGCTCGGACCGGCGGCATACCGGCCGTACGCGGAGGTGTGGCCGCGGAACCGCAACCGCTTTTGGGACTACTACGGCGGCTATCTCACCGAATGGGGCGCGCACCTGACCGATATCGTCCTGTGGGGTCTCAAAGCACAAGGCCCGCGAACCGTGCAGGCGGCCGGCGCGCAGTTCCGCTACAAGAGCGGTGAGATGCCGGACACCTTGCAAGTGCTCTACGAGTACCCCGAGTTCATTTTTCAGTTCTCGGTGCTCTCGCACAATAGCTGGGGACCGAACGGCGATCCGGGCGCGGGCCGCTGGGGCAGTTATGGCATTCAGTTTCAGGGCACCAAGGGAACTCTGTTCGTGGACCGCGCGGGCTTCCGGCTCAGCCCGCAGTTCACTCGCCGGCCGGACCCCAACCACCCCCCGCGCCCCAACGAGTGGCATCACGACGACCGGGAGCTCGGCTACTACTACACCGCCGAAACCGCTCCCGAATACGCAGATGCTTCGCTCGAGCTGCCGGCCCACGCGCGCAATTTCATCGACTCCGTAAAGAGCCGCAAGCGCCCCGTTGCCGATATCGAAGACGGCCACTACACCAACACCGTCAACCGGCTCGGCAATATCGCCTATCGCTTGCGGCGGAAGGTCCGCTGGGATGCGGCCCAAGAGCAAGTGGTGGACGACCCCGAGGCGAACCGGCTGGTGGCGGGAACCTATCGGGCGCCCTGGGTACCGAAAGGATTGTGAGGAGAGATCGCATGAACGCGGCGGGATCGCACCGGGCCCGGGTGTGGGCCCTGGTAGCGGCGTGCACATTGGGCGCGGCCGGTTGTGGCCAGGGTCCCAAGGAATGGTCGGTGAGTTCGCCATACAATCACATCACGCTCACGGTGCTGAGGGAAGGCATTGGCGGCACGTTTCCGCGCAACGATCTTTCCTATACCGTGAAGCTCAACGGGAAAGTCGTTCTCCCGAAATCCCCCCTCGGCGTCACCATGGAAGGCAGGGATGGCGATTTCGTCAAGGGATTGCGCTTCGTCCGCCAGCAGACCCGTGAAATCAACGAAACGTACCCGATGCCGTCGGGCAAGAAAAGCTTGCACACCAATCACTGCAAGGAACTGGAGCTGAGCTTCAGGAATTCCGAAGGCCGTCCTATGGACGTTTATTTCCGCGCCTACGACGACGGCATCGCGTACCGGTATTCGTTCCCGGGCAACGCGGAGACACGGGTCATCACCGGCGAGACCTCGGGTTTCACCCTTCCGCTCGGTTCGAACTCGTGGGTCATGCCTTGGCAGAAGGATTACGAGGGATTTCATCATCGCGAGGTCGTCGGCTGGCGCAATTTCTATGATGAAGCCGATGCCTTCCCTGCCCTGTTCCAGACCCCCGAGGGACAATGGGTGCTGCTCACCGAGGCAGCCGTGTACGGCGACTATTGCGGCTCCCGGCTGGCCGGGGCCTACCGCATTCATGGCATCTACCAGATCATGCTCGACCCCAATCCCGGCACGGTCACATGGACGCTGCCGTGGAACACGCCGTGGCGCGTGGCGATGATCGGCGAGACTCTGGGACCGATCGTCGAGTCGACCCTCGTCGACAATCTGAACCCGCCCAACGAAATCGGCGATCTGAGCTGGATCAAGCCCGGCCGCACGACCTGGACGTGGTGGTACCAGGACATCGGCGCCAAGGAAGACGTTTTACCCAAGTTCGCCGCCTTCGCAAAGGAAATGGGCTGGGAATATCCGCATGGCACGGAGGTCCAGTATTTCCACTTCGCCACGTTGCTGCCGCGCAGTTGGGAATCGATCGAAGACGAACTGGCGCGCCGCGAAAAGGCCGGAGTCGTGGGGCTGAAGATGGACTTCCAGGACAGCGACGCGCAGCCCCGCATCCAGTTCTATGACCGCATGGCGCAACTCTGCGCCAAACACCACCAGATGGTCAACTGGCACGGCGCGACGATTCCCCGGGGCCAGCGCCGCCGCTGGCCGCACATGGTGGGCTGCGAAGGAGTGAGAGGCGCGGAGTATTACAAAATCTTCAACGATTTCCCGTTGACCGTCAGCTACAACAACGCTCCGCCAAATCCGGTGCACAATACGACGCTGCCGTTCACCCGGAACGTGGTCGGACCGATGGATTTCACCGGCGTGACTTTCTCCGGCCCCGCCTCCCGCCCCAGGCGCACCACCAGCAACGCGCACGAGCTGGCCATCTCGGTAATGTTCGAAAACGGCCTGCAGTACTGGGGCGACAGCCCCGATACCTACCGCCGCATTCCCGCGGCGATGAGCTACCTGAAGGTGGTGCCCACAAGCTGGGACGATACCAAGTTCATCGATGGCTACCCCGGTGTGTACTGCGCGCTCGCGCGCCGCAAAGGGAAAGACTGGTTCCTCGCCATGCTCTACGGTCAGACGCCCTCGGCCAGCGGCTTGTGGTGGTTCGATAAAGCCAAAGACCCGAGCACGATCCCCTATTCACTCCAGTTCCTGGATCCCGGCCAGGAGTACACGCTCACGCTGCACCACGATGGGCCTGACAAGGACTCGATCGTCACGGAGAGCCGGATGGTTACCAGCCAGACGGTGCTGACTGTCCCGACGCTCGAAGGCGGCGGGTTCTGCGGCTATATCACGCCGAAAGCGAAGGCCACCCAGGTGTCGGCTCTGAGGCGTTCGCCAAGCGGCGACTGAGAACCGGGAAAGCTCTCATGCGCTTTATCGGGCCAACTGCGATTCTGTCTGCCGTGATCCTGTGGGCTGCCCCTGCGCAGCCGCTGCAGAGAATCCCCGTGAATTACGACGAATCCAAGGTGGGCCAGTACACCTTGCCCGATCCCCTGGTCACCCTGGACAGCACTCGCGTGCGCGATGCCGCGACCTGGAACAGCCGCCGCCGTCCCGAACTGATCCGGTTATTCGAAGAGAATGTTTACGGCCGCAGCCCCGGGCGCCCTTCGGACGAGAGCTTCGAGGTTTTCGATCTCGACCGTCATGCTCTCGGCGGCAAGGCTGTTCGGAAGCAAGTGACGGTCTATTTCTCGAGGCGGAAAGACGGCCCTCGGGAAGATGTCCTGATTTATATCCCGGCCGGCGCCAGGGCGCCCGTGCCTGTAGTCCTGAGCTTGAACTTCATGGGCAACCAGGCGGTGATGGCTGCCGACGCGGCCGTGAAGCTGCCCATGCTCTGGGACCGCGAACACAAAACCAAACACCAGGCTGCAGAGGATGCCCGCGTCCAGAACAAGGACTTCGGCGGAGCGGTGGAGAAGACGCTGGCCCGCGGATACGGCTTCGCCACCATCTACTACGGCGATATCGAGCCCGATTTCGCCGGCGGCATGGTGTACGGAGTGCGCCCGCTCTACTTCCAGCCCGGCCAGGTGGAACCGGGGCCGGAGGATTGGGGGGCGCTGGCGGCATGGGGCTGGGGCATGAGCCGCGCCATCGATTATATGGAGACCGACCGCGAAATCGATGCAAAGCGCGTAGCCATTCTCGGCCAGTCGCGCCTGGGCAAGACCGTGTTGTGGGCCGGGGCGCGCGACACGCGCGTCGCCATGGTGCTGGCCAACTGCTCGGGTGAAGGCGGCGCGGCGCTGGCCCGCCGCTGGTACGGCGAGACCGTCAAGCACATGAACGTCAACTTTCCGTACCAGTTCTGCACCAATTACCAGAAATACGGGGACGACCCGGCCCGCATGCCCGTCGATACCCACGAACTGATCGCCCTTCTGGCGCCTCGGCCGGTCTACCTCGGAACCGCCGCAGAGGACCAGTGGTCCGATCCCAAAGGCGAGTTCCTGGCGTCGGTGGCGGCCGAACCGGTCTACCGCCTCCTCGGCAAGCGGGGCCTGGAAACTGATCGCCTGCCCCCGCTCAACGAACCCATCCTGCACGATATCGCGTATCACATCCGCAGCGGCAAACACGAAATCACCGCGTTCGACTGGGACCAGTTCCTGCGCTTCGCCGACATGCACCTGGCGCGGCCCCCCGCGTCGCGCAGCCATGGAGAAATGAAATGATCCTTCACCGATTTGCTCTTCTGGCGCCAGTAGTCTTATTGGCGCTCGTTTCCCGGCCCTGTGAGGGCCAGATCGCGCCCGAGGAGTGGGGAGCGCCTGCCGTCCACGTCTCCCACTCCGGCGGCAAGTGGACCATCGCCGGAAAAAAGAACACCGCCACCCTGGATGAAAAGGACCTGTCGCTGAGCGTCCAGGCGGGGCCTGTCTCCTGGAAGATGGTGCCGTCCTCCTCCCAGGATCTCCGTGTGCGCGCCGGGGACGACGAGTTCAGCCTGGGACTGGCCGAGGCCGGGCAGATTCAGATCGCCCAATTCCAGACCGGGTACAAGACCGGAGTCAAGATAACGCTCGATGGCTTCCGCAGTTCCGGCCAGCGTGCGCCGGGCGCGCTGCTCGGCCTGCGACTGTATCTGACGATCGGCATGGAAGGCGGCGACGAGGACCTGGACTTCGAAGTGGCCGCGGTCGAACGCGACGCGCGCATTCGGGAGTTGAACTGGCCGATGGCCATGGATGGCCGCGAAGTGGATTGCACCCTCCTGAGCAACGACAACGGCGAGATGATTCCGCGCGATTGGCCGCTCTACTACCACCCGATCCACCGTTCTCAAACCGATGACAGCATCATCCAGAGCAACCTGATCGAAAGCTGGTCCATGTCGTGGTGGGGATTCCAGAAAGGGAACTCCGCCATGATGATCATCGTGGAGACGCCGGACGATGCGGCCTACACGTTCTCGCATCCGCCCGGCGGCCCGACTTCGATCGGGCCGACCTGGAGGCCGCAACTCGGCCGCTTCGGCTACGTCCGCAGCCTGCGTATGGCGTTTTTCCCCTCGGGCAACTACGTCACGCTGGCGAAACGCTACCGGCGCTACGTGATCGAGTCCGGACAGTTCGTCTCGCTTAAGGACAAGATCGCGCGCGATCCCCTGGTGGCGCATCTTATCGGAACGCCCACCATGGGCGTCAGCATCTTGCGCAATCTCAACCCCACCGGCCCCAACTACGACAAACAGAACCCGGAGAAGAACCGCCATCTGACCACTTACGCCGAGAACATCAAGCGCCTCCGCGAGTTGAAGGCGCAGGGTTGGAACAGCCTGAATGTGACCATGTCGGGCTGGCCGAACCAGGGATACGACCGGCAGCACCCGGACGCTTTGCCGCCCAACCAGGAGGCCGGCGGCTGGGAAGGGATGAAGGCGTTCTTCGACACCTGCAAGGAACTCGGTTACACCTGCTGGCTGCACGATCAGTATCGCGACTACTATCCCGATGCACCCTCCTTCAGCCGCGATTATGCGGTGCAGGAGGAAGATTCCATCACGCCCACCACCCGCTTCCCCGGCACGCGCTTCCATCCTCACGACTGGAAGGAAGGCTACACTCCGTTCATGAACTACTGGGATGGCGGCCCGCAGGCCTACATGAACAACCGCCTCATGCTGGGGCACTTCATCAAGAACTACCGGCTGATGTTCGAGCACGGAATCCACCCTCAGGGCAGCTACAACGACGTCTTCGGCTACATCCCGCCCGATGACGATTTCAACCCCGAACATCCCACCACCCACACCGAGTCCATCAAGTTCCGCGCATCGGTTCTCAACTGGGCGCGGGTCAACCTGGGCATCGTGGGGACGGAGGCGGGAGCCGACTGGACGATACCCTACGTGGATTACACCACCAGCCGGTTCAACCGGAACCCCAGCAGCGGGAACGACACCATGTCGCAGCACGCTATCCAGGTGCCGCTCTACGAGCTGGTCTATCATGACGCGGTGGTCACCATGCGTGGCGCGGATGAACTCCGCGGCTGGCTCCATGCCAACGCCCCCGGCCTGGGCTGGGGCGGCATGCCGGCCGATCGGCAGGAGCTGCTGCGGACGATGAAGCTTCACAAGCGGGTCGGCGCCGTCGAAATGACCAACCACGAGTTCCTGAACGAAAAGCGCACCCGCGAACGCACAACGTTTGCCGACGGCACCACCGTAACGGTGGATTGGGATCGCAAGACGGTCGAGGTCAAGCCGGAGTTGTAGCCCGGCATGTAGACTCCGGGCAGCGAGTCTCAGCTTCTCTCCCGTAAACAGCGGAAGCCGGTATGGCGGAAACGTCCGCCGGGCCGCTCCCGGAAGCGGGACGACACTCGCAGGAACCAGAGATATTGATACCAGGAGCCGCCGCGCAAGACGCGGTATTCTCCGCTCGCCGGGCCGTGCGGATCGACGGCCGGGTCTTTGGCGAACGCCCGGTAGGCGTCGCTCTCGTACCAGTCCTGGCACCACTCCCAGGCGTTGCCGATCATGTCGTACAGTCCCCAGGCGTTCGGCTGCTTGCCCCCCACCGGGTGCGCCTGGTTTGCGGAGTTGCGCCCGTACCACGCAATCGCGTCGAGCTCGCCGTAATACGGCCCGGAGGTTCCGGCGCGCGCCGCATATTCCCACTCGGCCTCGTGCGGCAGCCGGTAGCGATAGTGATCATCCCGGCCATTCACCCGCCGCAGAAAATCCTGGATATCGTTCCAGCTCACCTGCTCTACGGGCAGGTCCGCACCCTTGACCTCGCTGGGATTGCTCCCCATCATGGCTTCCCATTGCGCCTGTGTGACCTCATACTTGCCCAGCTCGAAGCCTTTCGTAATTCGGACGCGATGCGCCGGCTTCTCGTCTTCGCCGCATTCCCGGTCATCCGGCGAACAACCCATTTGAAACTCGCCGGGAGCGATCGTCACGAATTCCCAGCGCGGCAGTTCCGGAACCGCGGAACTCTGCGCGGGACACTGCCCGATTGCCGCGATCGACAACACCGCGGCGCACACGCCGGCGGATCGAATCAGAAAGCCCCTACTCCCCATGATCTCCGACAATAGGATACATTAATCGGGTGGCCAAACTGCGAGCCTGGGTGTGCCTCCTCGTCGCGTGCGCCGAGGGCTTGGGTCAGACCCCCGAGAGCTTCTTCCGGCGGGGCGGCGCCAACTTCCGGGATACGGCGCCGGAACAGCGCCTCTACTGGCGTGCACACATCGAACGGAGTCACCGCCGCATCCTCGATGCAGCCGATCTGGCCGCGCGAAAGGAAATCGTTACTGTCCTGGGCTCGGGCGTGGCCGCCGAAATCCCGCTTGTCGAACTCGCCCGCCGGTTCGACCGCCTGGTTCTGGTGGACATGGATGGCCCCAGCATGCTCGAAAGCCTGGAACAGGTCCCTATGGACTTGCGCTCCAAGGTCGAGCTTCGTGTCATGGACGTGACTTCCTTCGCCACCGGGCTCATGCAACAGTTGAGCAGTGCGGTGGACGCCAGTTCCAACGCCGCAGAAGCCTTTCATCGCTACCAGGCCGTCTTCGACACCCTCGCCGCGGGCAAGCCGGCGAACCTCCCTCGCTCCGACCTGGTGGTTTCTTCCCTCCTGCTCTCGGAAATTCCGCGCTATCCGTTCGGCTTCGCCAATCGCCTGGTCCAGGAGCGCTTCCACACCCCACTCGAAGCCTGGGACGGCTTCGACAGAGCCTTCGCGAAGCTCGTCTCGGTGTCAATCGAAGATCACGGCCGGCTCTTGAAATCACTCGCCGGACCCGGCGGAGTGGTGTATTATGCCGATACCCTGATGCGCGGCCCGGTGTACCGCGCGGTCACGCCCGAGACACGCGCCACGGTCGAAAAAGCGGTGCTGTTCGATTTCGAGAGGCTGGGTCTGGCGAAATCGTCCGCGGAAGTCGCGCCGGCCATCGGCCGCCTCTGCCAGGCCGAACACCGCATCGATACCGAAATCGAAGCCTACGAGCGCCTCCTGGCCGCGTGGCGGCAAGCCGCCCCCCATGCATTCGAACCTCTTCTGCCGGTCGCGGATGTCGTCCGCCAGTTCGACCAGGGCGGCTTCACCGTCGAAGGAGCGCCGCAGTCGTGGTGGTGGCTGTCCTACCCCTGCGCCATCGCCCGCGAGCCCGGCGCGTTCTTCGTCAACAGTTGGATCCTCCGCCGCCGTGCCGGCGAATAGGCCTTATGGCTGCGCCGTGTGCTCGAGCGCGATGTAGAGCGCCTTGGTGGCATCCACATCGTTCGGATCGAGGCGCAGCACCTCTTTCAGTTCGTCCACGCCCCGCTGCCATAACCCGAGCCGGCAAAGCACCAGTCCGAGGTTCCTGCGAAATGTCGTGTTCAGGGGGCTGATCTCGACCGCCGCATGGTATTTCTCCAACGCCCCCCGCAGCTCGCCACGATCCTCCATCCCGGTCCCTTCATTGTTCAACTTCCCTGCTTCGACCAGATTGGCGCCGTCGGTCAAGGCCCGCACTTTGGCCACCAGCGGGTCGGCCTCCTGGTCGCGCCCCAGCCGGTGCAGGGCGCGCGCCAGGTTATACAGAACGTTGCCCTCCGCCGGCATGGACCGATAAGCCAGTTGCAGATGTGTCAACGCCCGCTGCGCGTCTCCGCCGCGCAGGTATTGGAGACCGAGATTGTATTGAACGCCGCCGTCTTCCGGCATGAGGTCCGCGGCCTTTTGGAGCGCCTGCAATGCGCAAGCCGTATCCAGCAGGTTGTCGCACGTGCGGCCGAGGTCGTAATATGCCGGCCCGAAGCCCGGCCGCAGCTTGATCGCCTCTTCGAGTTCCCTCCTCGCGGGCTCCGGCTGCATCTGCTCGTTGTACATCTTGCCCTCGAGATAGTGCGCATTGGCGGCCCGCGGATCCTTTCCCAAGACCTGAATCGCCTGCGAGAGGTGCTCGAGGGCCGCATCGAACCGGCCGTCGTGCGCCAGGATCATGGCCAGATTCACATGCGCGTCCGCGAATTTGGGATCCAGTTCCAGCGCCCGCTCAAACGCCTTCCGCGCCGGTTCCAATTCGCCAAACCCGCTCAGCGCCACGCCGAAGGTGTAGTGTCCAGGGGCGAACTGGGGCCGCAGTTCGACCGCGCGCGACAGTTCCTGGAGCGCTTCGGAACGCTGGCGAGACAAAGACAGCACCGTACCCAGCAGCAGGTGGGCATCGGCGTTGCCAGGTTCTTTGGAGACGAGTTCACGAAGCAGCAAAGCGGCCGGTTGCAAGTCGCCCCTGGCGACCATCCGCTTGGCTTTCTCGATCTCGGCGTTCGCGTCGGCGCCCCGCAGCCCGACAGCCAGCAGACACAACCAAATCACACACGCTACGAGTAGTCCCCACCTCGCGCCCCTGGGACCCCGTGGCGGAAGTCCCCATCGCCGCAGCCACGCGATTTGCAAGTGCTTTCCCTGAACGCCAGATCTCACCGGTTTTGGACCGAATCGACTTCTGCCACGGGTTGACAGCATACTGCCGCTGATAGAACGGCCGCGCCGTTCTTAGAAAATATACCGGAAGCCGAACTGCAATTGCCTGGGCGGCAGATCCACCCCCGTTACCACGCCCGCACCCGGCTGATCGACTACCGTCCCGGGAGCCGCGTAGTTCATCACGTTGAAGATGTTGAATGCCTCAAACCGCAACTGAACGGTCTGGGACTCGCCTTTGATCGGGATGGTCTTGAACACCGAGAAATCGGTGTTGAACGCATGCGCGGTACTGAGCACGTTGCGCCCGAAATTCCCGTACGTATTGTGCGGATCGGCAAAGGCGCTGACGTTGTACCAGGCATTCACCGTGGGATGGCTCTCGGTCGGGTTGCCCACCAGGTTCGGGCGGGCGTAGTTCCACCACGATACGTCGTTTCCGATGTTCGCGACGTCGCCGGTGACGCTGAGATTGTAGGGATGCCCAGACCGGAATTGCATCACCATGTTGGCCTGCCAGTTGCCGAGTACGTAGGAGGCCGGCCCCGTGTTCAGCCACTGTTTCCCTTTCCCGACAGGAAGCTCATAGACCGACGAGAGCGAGAGGAAGTGGGGCACGTTGTAAGACGAGACGCTCCGGTTCGTGTTGGGGTGAAAGTAGTCCTGGATCGCGCCGCCGCTGTCCCCGCCGTTCTCCGCGCCAAACCAGCCGCTGGAGCCGGTGTCGATGGACTTCGACCACGTGTAAGAGAGGATCGCCGACAGGCCTTTGGCGAAGCGCCGGTCCGCCTTGAACTGAAACGCGTGGTAGTTTCCCGTGCCGATGCTGTCGGCGTAGAAGATGCCCCCGCCCATGAACGGCACGGGACGGCGCGACGTCACCTGATCGGGCGTTCCGGGTCCCGGCGTCTTCGCGCTGTTGCCCAAGCCGGTATAGTCCAACTGGCGGTTGGCGCTGCCCACGTAAGCTACCGACATCATCAGGCTCTCGTTGACCTGCCGCTGGATCTCCACGTTCCACTGGTGCGAATAGGCGTCCGTGCGGTTCGGATTGTTGGTCCAGCCGACGAAGGTCCAAGGAGTGTCGGCGGGCAAAACGGCGCCGAAAGTGCCTTGAATCTGCTGGACCGTCTTCGGCGCGGCGCCGATCCCGTTCAGCAGGCCGGAATCGAAGCCCGTGGTCCATGGCCAGCGAGCCTCGGAGTTGTGCTGGGTGTACTGGCTCCTGGCCGTGATGGCGTCCCAGAAGAGGCCGTAGCCGGCGCGCACGACCGTCTTGGGCTGCACACGCCAGGCGATGCTGGCCCGCGGACCCCAATTGTTCTTGACCGGGTGCGGCATAAACACCGCGGGGTTGGCCAGCACGATCCTGCCAGCGGCCACATCCGCCGCGGCTGCGGCCGGGATGCACGGGGCCACTCCCGCCTGGCTGCAGGGTGGTGGCATCGTCTTGGCGCCGATCAGGTAGACTCCGCGCGCAAGGTCCTGCCCCGCCTGCCCCGCGATCTGGTGCAGCGTCGCGGGCGTCACGTAGTCGAACCGCGTGCCGAAGTTGACGGTCAGCGTCGGGCTGACCTTCCACTCGTCCTGCACGTAGGCCGACCAGTTCGCCAGAGTAAAATTGACTTTAGCCTGGTCCGGCAGATTGCCGGTGTATTGGTAAGGCAGGCCGATCAGCGCGGACGCCAAAGAAGCGCCGGTGGTGCCCAGGAACTGCGGGTTAGCGGTCACATCGTTGTTGAAGTTAAACGTCGAGCCGTTGGTGATCTGCAACCGCTCGACATTGATCCACTGGTAGCCGCCCTTGAGCGTGTGGCTGCCCTTGCTCCAGGTAACGTTGCCCGCAATGTTCCAGACGGGATTCGATCTGGGCTGCGGGCCGCTAAAGCCCGCCCCGGTCCAGGGCGCCAGCAGACTCAGGGTCATGCCGTTGAAACGGTCCACGTCGGTGAACCCCAGTTGCTTCATCGGGCCCAGGCCGACGGTGCTGTCCGTGTGGTCGTCGAAATAGCGGTCGTTAGTGCCGCCCCGGACGTCCAGGATGAGGTTCGCCCGGAACACGTGCGTCCAGCCTCCGCCGAAGTTGTACGCGTCCACGTGGCTGTTGTCGGTGGTTTTGTATCCGCCGGGCTGGAGGTTGCTCATGAACATGCGGCTATAGCGGAAGAAGAGATTGTCGGAATGGGTCAGGCGGTGATCCACCTTGACCTGGAAGTTATTCGCGTTGTTGGTGAGCGCCTTGTTGAGGATAAAGTTGTAGACCGGGTTGCCGGTCAGGTTGGGGACTTCGGAATAGGCCTTGAAGAAGCCTTGGACCATGGACGAAATCCGGCTCCCGGGGATTATGTTTCCGGCGAACGGCGTCCGCACGTAATTCCCGCTGGCGTCCGTCGTGGTCGTGGCGGGATCGTAAATCACGTGGTTGATGATCGAATGGGAGAAATCGCCCGACAACTCCGCGTCGGTCGGGTAGTACGCGAACGACTGCGACGGTTTGCTGTAGCGCCAGCCGTCGTAGCCCCCGTAGAAGAAGGTCTTGTCGCGGATAATCCGGCCTCCGATAGTGGCCCCGAACTGATTCTGGTGGAAAGGCGCGGGGCCGCCGCTGGTGGCATCCTTAAACGGGTCGCGGGCATCGAAATCGTTGTTGCGCACGAATTCGAAGGCCGAACCGTGAAAGCCGTTGCTCCCCGTCTTGGAGATCAAATTGACGACGCCGCCCATGACGCCGCCGTATTCGACTTTGTCGTTGTGCGACTGGACGACGAACTCCTGCACCAGGTCCGGGTTCGGCAACAGGCCATAAGTGCTCACCCGGAAGTCGGTGTTGATGATGCCGTCCATGTAGTAAGTCACGCTGCGGTTCCACTGTCCCTGAACGGAGGGCATCGTGAATGCGCTTCCGGGAATGCCGGTGGTGGAACCGTCGTTGCCTGTGCCGATGCTCGACGCCTGGGCCACGTTGATGGGGGTCGCGCCGGGCGTCAGGGTCAGCAGCATAGTAAAGTTCCGGCCATTCAGCGGCAGGTCGGCCACCGGTTTGGACGCGATCACGCTCCCCAGCTCCGCCGAGGCCTGCTGAATCAGCTCGGATTCGCTCGTCACCGTCACGCTTTCGTTGAGCTGGCCCAGCGTGAGGACCACGTCCTGCGTCACCGTCTGGTTCACTCCCACGGTGATGGGCTCGATCCGGGCCTCTTTGAAACCCGTGTTTTCAATGGACAGTTTGTAAGTTCCCGGCTGCACGTTGGCAAACAGGTAATAGCCCCGCTGGTTGGTCTTCACCTGGGTGCTCATATTGGTTGCCTGGTTGACCAGCGTAGCAGTCGCGGATGGAATGGATGCGCCCTGCGGGTCGGTGACAGTGCCGTTCACCTGGCCGGTGCCGATCTGGGCTAACAGGGCCCCCGCGGGCGCCAGAATCACAAGAAGAAACACGATGTAGGTGCGTAGCCTCAGCATGGACCTACCTCCTGTCCGCGCCTCAAGGACGTGGACCGTTCTGACGTCTACGATGCAGTGGCAGTATGCCGCCTCACCCTACTGGCATACGCAGCAATTATGTAGCGCTAAAGTTCCCAAAGTCAAGCGATAAATAGAGCCTAAACTCTGATATTTGCCACGGCCTTGGCTTTGGAATTCGCGACCCTAAGAGTCGAAAGGTGGGGTTGCCAAGGCGGCGCGGCCCGATAAACCCGGGCCGGCCATCGGAGATACGGGCACTTCGGACTGACTGAAGCCGCCACGGGGAACTTGCGGCCTGGCTGAAGACGTAGCCGAGCCGGGCCAAACGGATAGCTGCGCCTGAACGCGAAACTCGCGTGGGTTTTGTCCTCGTGCGGTTCACTGAACTGGCGAAGCCTCGGAGAACATCCGCAACTTCGACAGACGGGAATTGGTACTGTTGACAGCGCCGGCCGCCCGCCGGATAATTTTATGTGCTCCGGGTCGTTAGGCGCCGCGGACCGCCGAAATGGGGTGGCGGCAAATATGCGCTCGCGGGCGGCGCCGTCCTGCTTATCGCGGCATCCGCGGCTTTCCAGCCGCAGGCTTCAGTCTCCCGCCTCCGGTTCGAAAACCGGCAGAGGCGGTCGGGGATCGGCTTCGTCCTCGATAACGGCACCACCCCCGACAAGCCGATCGTCGATTCGGTGTTGGGCGGAGTTGCCCTGTTGGATTACGACAATGACGGCTTCCTGGACGTTTTTTGCACCAACGGCGCCGCGCTTCCGGAAATGGTGAAATCGTCGCCATCGTTCTACAACCGCCTGTATCACAACAATCGCGACGGCACCTTCACCGACGTCACCGATCGCGCCGGCGTCTCCGGGGCGGGATACAGCATGGGCGTGGCCGTGGGCGATTATGACAATGACGGCTACGAAGATATCTTCGTGGCGGGCGTGAACCGGAACATTCTCTACCACAACAACCGGGACGGCACCTTCACCGATGTGACCGCCAAGGCCGGAGTTGCGGGCGTGGGCGCCAACGGGAAGAAGCTGTGGTCCGTCGGCGCTGCCTGGCTGGACTACGACAACGACGGCCGTCTCGACCTTTTCGTCTCGAATTACCTCGACTGGTCCTTCGCCAATAACTCCACTTGCGGAGAACCGGGCAAGCGTCTCTCCTGCTCCCCGGCCCTCTATCCGGGTCTGCCCAACACTCTATATCACAACAACGGCGACGGCACCTTCACCGACGTATCGTCCGCGACCGGCATTGCCAGTTACATTGGCAAGGGCATGGGGTTGGCCGTGGCGGACTTTGACGACGATGGCTTCATGGACATCTTCGTTGGAAACGACACCGACCGGAATTTCCTGCTCCACAATCGAGGGGGGCGCTCCTTCGAAGAGGTGGGTGTTTCGGCGGGGGTTGCCTACACCGAAGATGGCGTAACGGCATCCAGTATGGGCGTGGATTTCCGCGACGTGGACGACGATGGCCGGCCCGACCTCATCGTCACCGCCCTCGCCGGCGAGACGTTCTCCCTGCGGCTGAATCGCGGCCGCGGCCTGTTCGACGATTTCACCTACCAGTCCGGAGTTGGGTTGGCCTCCACCCTGATGAGCGGTTGGGGAGTGGGCGCCTTCGACTTCGATAATGACGGCCACAAGGACTTGTTCATCGTCAACTCCTACGTCAGCGAAAACGTAGCCTTCTACAGCCAGTACCGCTGGAAGCAGACGAACGGCGTGTTCCGCAACCTCGGGAAGGCGGCCTTTGCGGATGCCAGCCGCGTGAGCGGCGTCGCCGCCGAACCCCCGCGCGCCCATCGCGGCTCCGCCTACGGCGACTTGAACAACGATGGCGGAATCGACGTCGTCACTACGGCCATCGCCGATCCGGCGGAGATCTTTTACAACGTTTCTGCTCCGCGAGGCCACTGGATCATCCTTCAACTCGAAGGCATTCGCAGCAACCGCGATGGCATCGGGACCAAAATCAAGCTGACCGGACAGTCGGGACGCGTGCAATACAATCACGCGACCACGTCCGTCGGATACGTGAGCTCGTCCGATAAGCGGGTGCATTTCGGCCTGGGATCCGACACCCGCATTCGCGAAATCGAATTGCGCTGGCCCAGCGGCACGCTCCAGGTGTTGAACGACATCGCCGCCGATCAGGTGCTGAAGGTCACGGAAAAATGATCGGCCTGCTGCTCCTCGCCGTCTTTTCAACCGCCATGGCGGAGGCGGACGACCGCGCCTGTGCCGGCGCCGAGCCTCAGCTCGACGCGGCCGCCAGGGCTTTGGAAGCGAGAGATTTTCGAAAGGCCCAGGAGATTCTCGACCCGCTCGAAGCCGGCCACCCCATGTGTCCGGCGCTGCTGGTCACGCTGGGGCGCGCCTGGCAGGGCCAGGGGGAATTCCGCAAGGCCGATACGCTTTCGGAACTGGCGGCGGCGTTTGCACCCGAAAATCCCGCGGCCCTGGTCTTCCGCGGCGAGATGCTCTCCTTGCGCGGCGCCATGCCGCAGGCGCAGGTGTTGCTCGAGAAAGCCTGCGATTTGGAACCCGCTAACGCCTCCGCCCATTTCGAGCTCGGCATGATTTTCGATCGCACGCGGCGCCAGCCGCAAGCCGTGGCGGAGTTTCGCAAGGTGCTGGAGTTGAAGCCCTCCAGTCCGCGCGCCTGGGATTATCTTGCGCTCAACCTCGAGCCGCTGGGCGATACCGCCGGCGCCGAAACCTCCTATCAGAAGGGCTTGGCGGTAAACGCCGGCCCCGATTTCGACGCCTTTCTCGATTACAACTATGGCAAGTTCCTGATGAAGCTCAACCGCCTGGAGGAGAGCCGGCGCCACCTGGACAAGGCCGTGCAACTCGCACCCAAGGTGCGCGCCGTGCACTACGACCGCGCCAAGCTGAGCCTCCGGCTCGGAGAATTGGAAGACGCGCGGCGAGACGCGGAGCGCGCCCTCAGCCTGCCGGACCCCGGCGGTTTCATCCTGGACTTGCAGGTTTATAGCCTCCTGGCATCGATCTACACACGCCTGGGTCAGAAAGAGCTGGCCCAAAAATACATCGACCTCGCCCAGCAGGCATCCGTCCCGATGCGCTCCCGGGACCGTAAATAGATGGTCGCCTGGGCGCCCAGGGGCATCAGTCGGCGCGCGTGTACCTCCGCTTCTGCCACGCCCCCGCCCACCCGGCGTCCTTGGCCTCATGGCAGATCAGGCAGGCGTTCGGGCTATCCTTCTGCCCGAATCGCGCCGTCATCCCGTCGTCCGGGATCTCGTCGATCTGGTGGCTCATCGCCTGGAACAGGACGGTATTCATGATCTTCGGCATGTGGCACGCAGTGCAGCGGCTGCCCGCCGAATCGCGCCGGTGATGCGTGTGGTCCTCCGGCTTTGCTGCATACGAGCGATGTATCCCGAATTCCTGAGGCGGGCGTTTTACAAAGACGATCGATGACGGCCGCCGCGAAGGAGCGATGGACCTGGTCGGCGAGGTCGAGCGCCAGCCGGTCGCGGATGAAATCGAAGCCGATCTCGTTGGCGGCCGAATAGGTGATGTCGGCACGGTACGCGGCCCGGCGTTCGGCGGGGCTCATCCCCTGCTGCACGTACGCCACGGAAAACCCCAGCAGCCGGTAAATATCGCCCATCCAGGCGGGTCCTGCCCCAGCACCCGGGATGCCGCGACCGCGGCGACGGCCATGAAACACAGCAGCTTGTTCGCCTGCGAAGCGGTGTCGCGCAGTTCGCGATCGGACAGGCGAGCGAAACTCCGTGCGCATGGTGTTGATCGCCTGGATCCGGGATCGGTCGCGATCGAACGGAGCGAGCAGAGACCTCAGAAACTGGCGCACGGCGCCTCCTGTCTTTATGGACGGGCTTGCTCTTCCGAGTTTAGGCGAACCATGCTTTTCGTTTTAAGGGATTTGCGGCCAGCGAGACGGTGGGGGCCCAAAAAGCGTCGGCATGAGTGCTGAGGCCTGGAGTTTGTACATTTCGATGCGGCCGCGGCGCACGCGAGGCCAAGCCTTTGTTGCCTACGACCGCGCCTTGGATCGGCAACTTCAGTGCCGCTCTGGCTCAGACAGCCTCAGATCGCCGATCTGGTGGCGGATCGACGTCCAGGAGCGCTAACCGTATCCTCGGCAGAACGGGACAACCGTTTTGGCAGGACGAGTCTTACGATCATTACATCCGTCAGCAGAGCCAAATCGGCCGCACAGTAGCCTATATGGAGCAAAACCCTGTCTCTGCCGGCTTGGCGCGATCTCCAGAGTGCTGGCGGTGGTCCAGCGCCGATCGGCAGGCGAAACCGCCTGCCCCACCAAAACCCACCTGCCCTCTCAGCTCAATGTACAAACTCCGGGGGTCGGCATGAGTGCCGACGCGGCAGGCAGGAGTGCCTGCGGCACATCTGGCTTACTCCAGGTAATCGTAGGCCCGCAGCGTCAGGAACTCCGGAAACTCGCGATCGGCCAGCATCTCGTTATAGAGGTAAGCCGCCGCTGCGAGTTGCTGCTCCGGCACCTGCCCGCGCAGCTTCTCGACCGTGGCCGCCACCGTGTCGCGCACCAGCGAGGCGGTGACGGCGCGTCCATCGTCGAGGAACGCGCCGTGCCGCACCCACTGCCACACCTGCGCGCGGCAGATTTCGGCTGTGGCGGCGTCTTCCATCAGGTTGTAGATCGGCACACAGCCATTTCCTCCGAGCCAGGCAGCCAGATAGCGAATTCCGACATCCAGATTGATCGCGAGTCCCGCGGCCGTGATCGTCCCCTGCGGCGCCTCGAGCAGGTTCGCAGCCGTGGTGTTGGAGGTGGTCTGCCGTTCCACCTGGTTGGGGAAAGGCATGTAGGTATCGAAGGTCTGCTTCGCCAGCGGGACCAGGCCGGGATGCGCCACCCAAGTGCCGTCGTGCCCCGCCCACACCTCGCGCAGCTTGTCTTCGCGCACCTTGGCGATTGCGGCGTCGTTCGCCACAGGATCGTTCTTGATCGGGATTTGCGCGGCCATGCCGCCCATGGCATGAACGCCGCGACGGTGGCAGGTGGCGATCAGCAGATCCACGTAGGCGGCCAGAAACGGCTTCCTCATGGTCACCTGGGAACGGTCGGGCAGCAGGCAGTTTGGCCGGTTACGGAATTTCTTGATGTAGCTGAAGATGTAATCCCAGCGGCCGCAGTTCAATCCCGCCGAGTGGTCGCGCAGCTCCCAAAGGATCTCGTCCATTTCGAACGCGGCCAGAATCGTCTCGATGAGCACCGTGGCGCGGATCGTGCCGCGCGAAATGCCGAGGTGATCCTGCGCAGCCAGGAACACGTCATTCCAGAGCCGCGCCTCGTGCCGGCTCTCGAGCTTGGGCAGGTAGAAATACGGCCCCGTTCCGTTGCGAATCAACTGGCGGGCGTTGTGGAAGAAGAACAGGCCGAAATCGAACAGGGATGCCGAGATGGGCTCTCCTTCCACCAGAAAGTGCTTCTCCACCAGGTGCCATCCGCGGGGGCGCACCATCAGGACGGCAGGTTCCTCACAAAGCTCGTAGCGCTTTCCTTCAGGGCTGGTATACGTGATCGTCCCCTTGATGGCATCCCGCAAATTGATCTGGCCCTCGAGGACATTCTGCCAGGTGGGTGAATTGGAGTCCTCGAAATCGGCCATGAAGACTTTGGCGCCCGAGTTGAGCGCATTGATGATCATCTTGCGATCGGTCGGTCCGGTGATCTCCACGCGGCGGTCCATCAGGTCGGCGGGGACGGGCGCGACTTTCCACGAAGCTCTTCGGATCTCGGCGGTCTCCGGCGGAAATTCAGGCTGCCAGCCGTTGTCGATTTCCTGCTGGCGCGTGCGTCTGGCCTCCAGCAGCCGGCGGCGGCGAGATTCGAACTTAGTTGATAGTTTCACCAGAAATCGGACCGCTTCGGGTGTCAGCACAGACTCCTGGGAATCGGTGATGGGCGCAACGATGCGCACCGTTTCTTTGGGGGCTGCAATCACGGCAGAGTAACTCCTTGCTCGACCCGATCGTATCGCATCCCCCGGCCGTTCGCCTTCCCGGTAGTCCGATATGGACCACTCGCCCGCGGCGCACCATCACCATTGCAGGACGGAGCGAGGTTGATCTTTACTTGAATTGGGCCGGGCGATCGGCCAGTTCAACAGACGAAGGAAATCATGACCCGAAACGAAGAGAAATTCGACGTGTGGAACCAACATGCGCGCTGGAAAGGAATCTCCCGTCCTTATGGTCCGCAGGACGTAGCGCGCCTCCAGCCTTCCATTCACATCGAGTACACGCTCGCCCGGTTGGGCGCCGAGCGTTTGTGGAATCTCCTGCACAGCGAGCCTCTCGTACGAAGCCTCGGCGCTCTGACCGGCAACCAGGCGGTGGAACAGGTGCAGGCCGGACTGAAGGCCATCTATGTCAGCGGCTGGCAGGTGGCCGGCGACGCCAACCTCTCGGGCCAGATGTATCCCGACCAGAGCCTCTATCCCGCCAACAGTGTGCCGGCCCTGGTGCGGGCCATCAACAACGCGCTGCTGCGCGCGGACCAGATTTCGAAAGCCGACGGCAAGACCTCGCCTTATTGGCTGGCGCCGATTGTGGCGGATGCCGAAGCAGGTTTCGGCGGTCCTTTGAACGCCTTCGAGCTCATGAAGGGCATGATCGAGGCGGGTGCGGCGGCGGTGCATTTCGAAGATCAACTCTCGTCCGCCAAGAAGTGCGGTCACATGGGCGGCAAGGTAGTGGTGCCCATTCGCGAGTTCGTCCAGAAGCTGATTGCCGCGCGCCTGGCGGCTGACGTGATGGGGGTGCCGACCATACTTATCGCGCGCACTGACGCGGATTCGGCCGGCCTGTTGCTCAGCGATATCGATCCGCGCGACCATCCCTACCTCACGGGCGGAAAGACCGAAGAGGGCTTCTTCTACTATCGCGGCGGCATCCCGGCAGCCATCACCCGTGGCCTGGCGTATGCGCCTTATGCCGACGTGATCTGGTGCGAGACTTCCGAGCCTAACCTGGAAGAGGCGCGCGAGTTCGCCGAAGGGATTCACGGCAGGTTCCCCGGAAAACTGCTGGCCTACAACTGCTCGCCCTCGTTCCATTGGAAGAAGAAACTCGGCGAACGCGAGATCGCCCGCTTCCAGGCGCAGCTCGGCGAGATGGGATACAAATACCAGTTCGTCACGCTGGCCGGGTTCCACTCGCTCAATCTCGGGATGTTCGAGCTGGCGCACGACTACGCACGTTCGGGAATGAGCGCCTACGTAACGCTGCAGGAACGGGAATTCGCCATGGCCGAAGAGCACGCCTATTCAGCGGTGCGGCACCAGAGGTTTGTCGGTACAGGCTACTTCGATACGGTGCAGACCGTGATTTCGGGGGGCCGGGCGTCCACCGAGGCTCTGGCAGGGTCCACCGAAAATGCTCAGTTCCTGGACCCGGAGAACCAGTGCTTCACGCAGGCCGAGGAGAGTGAGTTGCGGCCAGGCGTTTCGCAATGATGTAGTAGACCGACGGATTAAATCCCAGGCCGACGTGGGTGCCGGAGACCTCCACATCGACGTCGGGATTCCCCGTAATACAGTAGCGCCAGTCTACCAGCCCGTCGTTGCGCGTATAAATGGCCGTCTGGGCCATATCCCCGGGCAAGTCGCGGCAGAGTGAATCCAGGAAGGAACAGGTGCACGCGCCGGAATAACAGTCCGGCAGCACCTTCGTGCCGTGGTTCTGCTTGATCTGCTTGCGCACGACTTCTACCGCCTGGAGCAATCTCGGGTGCGCCACCGTACCGCGGAACGGCGCGCCCAAGGTGATCACCGACGCGACCTCCTCCTGCAGTTCGCACGCGATCGACCGCGCCAACACCCCGCCCAAGCTGTGGCCAATCACGTGGATCTTGCGGCCGGTCTTGCGGCGCGCCCGCCGGATCGTCTCGGTCAGTTTGCGCCGGATCAGCAGGTTGGGACAGTCTGCGTTGAGCCCGATGCCCGAGAAGTACGGCTCGTAGCCAATCCGCCCCAGCCACCCGTACAACTCCACCAGGTAGAGATCCGTCAACATGAAGCCGGGGATGATGACAACCGCGGAGTTGTCTCCGCGTGGCACCCCGAGGCCGTAGTAGACCGGTGCGGCATGCAGGAGCACCATCTCCATCCCCACCAAGGCTTCCTGCCAGATTGGCAGACCGTCAGCCGGCTTATCAGCGCGCAACGGCTTTCGGTTTCCGGGCGCCGCCCCCCTCGCACATTTCACTGGTTCCGCCGTGTGTTCATTTTGGCACAAAGGGCGAACGTCCGCGTGTGGGGAATTTCCACATTAATTGCTGTCCCGTCGTCCAATAGCCATTTTGATGAGGTGCTGGGCGTTATTGGTTTTGCTGGGAGGAGCGGCGTGGGGATAGACGGCGACCAATGCGTGCTCGCCCGATCGAACTCAGTCATCGGAGTTGGAAAACGCGCTTCGGCTCGCGAGCGATCCGACCCCGCCATTCGCCGTACGCATGGAGGGGTTCACCGCGCTCCTGCAACGCTACCCCACCGATCCCTTCGTCAACCGCTACTACCTGGCGCATTTCGCGGGCTACAACCTCCTGCCGC
>DATJWB010000096.1:0-5552 GCA_035501495.1 Bryobacteraceae bacterium
CAGGACGATGGCAGCGGCATTGTGGCCGCCCTGGAAGCCGCGGCCATCATCAAGAAGCTCGGCTTGCAGCCCCGCCGCACGCTACGGGTGGTGTTTTGGACTAACGAGGAGAACGGACTGGCCGGCGGGCGCGCTTATCGCGCCATGGTGGGCGAACAGGTGCGCAATCACGTGGCCGCCATCGAAATGGATGGCGGCGCGGAAAAGCCGGTGGGCTTCGGTGTGTCGGGCCACGGCGCGACTCTCGAACGGGTCAAGGAGATCAGCCGCCTGTTGGAGCCGCTAGGCGCGGCTACCGTTCGCGAAGGCGGCGGCGGAGCGGACATCAGCCCGCTGATGCGCGATGGTGTCCCGGGCCTCGGACTGTTCACCGCCGGAGTACATCACTTCGACTGGCACCACTCTCCGGCGGATACCGTCGATAAGATCGACCCGCAGGACTTCCGGCTGAACATAGGCGCCCTGGCGGTGATGAGCTATGTGCTGGCCGACATGCCGGACCGTCTCGCCGCGGAGTAGCACGCGAGGGCCGGCGGGTCCACAATTGACCTGCCTGAAATTTGTGCCTGATGAGTTGGCTGACGATCGCTGTTCGCCATCGGCCGCATGACCCCGAATTTCAGAAGGACACTCAAATAGGCTCCAATAATATCCCCTTCACATCGGCCGCCAACGGGCTATAATTCATGCCGGAGGGGACGAAATGAAATCCGGCGTCCTGTCCGTAGGGTCCGCCTAGGGCAGGCCTAAGCCTCTCTTGTACGCTCAGCGTGTGCTTTCGGGAAGGCTGCGTACGTCAATCTGAACGGTGGGATTCCTGTCGTGCTTTCGATTCAGTGTCCGGATTTGTCGGGCTCATCCGTATAGGATTCCAGGACGTCCACAATCCGACTGTACAACTGGCGAAGCTCTTTCTCCAGTTTTTTGACCTTGGCATGGTTCCCTTCTGCAGCCACGTAACCAGCCAGTTCATCCAGATCGTCCAAGGTGAAACGATAGCATGGCCGTCGCCCGGGACCGGGCACGATGCGCAAGCGATCCGTCAGGTTGTTGCCGGCAAAAGTATGCTTGACTATCAGGTCACGCTCGCGTTCGGTCAGTTCCAAAGTAACCTTTTCGCCGATGGCGATTTGCTTCCGATGCTCATAGGACCTCCAAAAGCTGCCCTGCTTGGCCATTACTTCGCCTTTACAGGCGCCAAGATACGGCGCGCCGAAGTGCGGCCGATCTGAACCCGGCGTGAGATTTCGGATTTACTAACGCCGGCACGATGTAATTTCCGGACTTCCACAGCGTGGACGGCGGCGGTGATTGGCCGGCCCAGCCGCTTGCCGTTCTGCCGAGCGTGGGCCGGGCCGGCGCGAGTTCGTTCCTGCAAAACCTCTCGCTCGAAGGAGGCAAAAACCGCGAGCATGGCCGCCATTGCTCGACCGGCTGGGGTCGTGAGGTCCAGCGCTTCGGTGAGCGATACGAACCCGACACCGAGGTGCTCCAGTTCCTGGAGCGTCGCCAGCAGATCGCTACCGATCGGCCCCAGCGATCCAGCCGCCACACCAGCACCACATCGATCTCCCGGCGGCGGGCGGCCTCGATCAGTTTCTCACGGGCTTCCCGTCGCGCTGCCCCCGAGTTCACTTCGCGGACTTGCATGGCGATGGTCCCGCCGCGCCGAGCGGCATACTCGCGCATCGCCCGGTTCTGCATTGCCAGAGTCTGCTGATCGTTGGTGGAGACACGCGCATAGAGGCCAACCCGGAACATTTTCCCCGGTTTCCTGCTTCAACTGGCTGCCACAGACTCAGAGGCCTTTCTACGAGTGTCCCGTGATTCATCCACAAGCCCAACTCATAGTTGGCAGTCAACGCTCTTCCTTTTGTCCAACCGGGCTTTCGTACCCTTGTTCCACCCGTGGAAGGGCGAGAAGTCGCGCGCGTTCCAGGCCTCGCGGAGCCCGGGGGTGCTCAAATCCCAGTCGGGGCGGATCTCGCTCGTCACGGCGCGCAGGTCGTGCCAGAGGTCGACGACGGATGGGCGTCCCCAGAACCAGTAGCCGTTGTAGATGCGGTGGATCACGAGGCCCGGCTTAAGCACAAGCGTGTGCGGGATCATCGGGTTGTGCTCGGGGTCGGTATACTCCTGGATGTCGAGGTCCTTCTGAACCGTTCGGTCCGGGTCGGAGAGGAAAGTCCACTGGGCGCCGACCGACGCACGGAACTCCTGGAGCGTGTGGTGGTCGTCGGTGGAGATCGTGGCGATCTGAGTGTAGGCCACGGCGACCTTCGGGTAGAAGGCGGCGAGTTCCAGATGCTGCTGGTGCTCCTTTGGGCAGTAGTGGCCGCGCGCGAGCGTGAGGATCAGCGGGTCATCACCCTGCAGTTCGCTCAGCCTACGAAGTGTCCCGGTGTGATCGGGCAGCTCGTAATCGGGAAAGGCGCCTCCGGGCGCGATGTCAGAGCGCATGATTGGACTCCTTCGATGGGGATCACATGGGTGTCGCTGACGATGGTAACTCCGTCCGGCCTGCCGTGCCACCATCTACGCAGGGTATCAGTCGTTCGCATCTGCTGCCCCACGCGCCTTTCGTGCTGCCCATGGGCAGCCTCCGCACGTGCGGCGGTTCCGGGTCCATTGCCGGGAGACGTCGCCAGTCGGAAGCAATCCAAGTTGACGCGCAGCTGTCGCAGAGAAGTGACTCTGTTGTGGCCGGGGCCGGCGTTTCACCGAACTTGGCAACAACCGTCGCCTAGACAGGCCCGCGTCGTAAATTGCGGCCCCCCACCAGCGCATCGCAGTCCTCCGCCTCATTTCAAAGATCTAACTCCACCTCCGTCTCTGGGTGGGAGCAACAGATCAGCACATTCCCTTCCGCCGGGGGATCGAGCGGCTCCGGGTCGTACCGCACTGCCCCGCCGATCAATGCGCACTCGCACATATGGCAGACTCCCGTCCGGCACGACCACTTCACGGGAACGTCGCAGGCCTCGGCAAATTCCAGCAGGCTCTGGTATGCAGGACTCCATGGCACATCGAGACCGCTCCGCCCGAAGGAGACCATCGGGCCGGGACTCGCGACTCCCGCCAGCGGATGCGGCCGCTGGGCAGGAGCCCTGGAGATGCCAGGCGTCACGGATTCCTCGGGACCGAAGACCTCCTGGTGTAATCGTCCGCTTGCGACGCCCCAGCTCGTGAGATCCTGCGTAAAGCTGCGAAGGAACGCCGGCGGGCCACACAGATAGAAGTCGGCTTGGTGCGGCACTCCTAGCTGCTGAAGCACTTTGAGGCTCAGGCGTCCAGGCACGTCGTAGTCTTTGCCCAGCCGATCTTGCGGTGCGGGTCTGCTGTAAGCGACGAAGCTTCGGACGCGCGGGAGCGCGGCGGCGAGATCGCGCGCTTCGCGGGCAAAGGGATGCTCGGCCGCATTTCGCGCGCCGTACAGCCACCAAACGTCGCGCGGGGACCGGCTCGCCGCCAGGTCATGGAGCATGGCCAGCACCGGAGTCGCGCCGATCCCGGCGCTCAGCAGCACCACAGGTCCTTCACCGGGCTGCAAGGTGAAGCTTCCTCTCGGCGCACTGACTTCGAGGACATCCCCTCTCTTGACCCGCGTAGACAGAAAGGTGCTGCCCCTTCCGTTCACTTGCTGTTTGACGCTCACCCGGTAGGTGCCTGCGTCAGGAGCGCCCGACATCGAATAGTTGCGCAGGAGGACCGGCATGTTCGCCGTTGGCCGCAACCGCAGGACGAGGAATTGGCCCGGCAGCGCGGGCGGCAACGCTGAGCCGTCCTCCGATTCGAGCGTCAACGAGATGACACCAGCGCTCTCCCGCTCGACCCGGGCGACGCGCAACGGCCGGAACCCAGGCCATGCCGGAGGCGGGCCAGCCGCACGGCTCAAGCCGCGATTGCCGGCCGTCGAAGCATTGCCGGCCTCCTGCGCGGCTAACGCTTGGAACGAACCTCTCCATCCCGGACTGAGCGCCGGTATACGCAGCGCGCGCTGCAGTTGATCGGGGCGATGTCCCGGAAGATAAAGCAGAGCGTCGATGTCCACAACCGTGAACCGCTCGGGCCCCTCCGCAACCTTTACGATCCCGTCGCCGGCGCCAACCTCGCCCTCCTCCAGCACACGGAGATAGAATCCCGGGCGGTGGTGCGCTACCAGCAGGGCCGGCATCCGCGGATCGTTCATGCGAATCCCGACGCGGTAGCACGTTACGCGTGGCTGCGTCACCTCGAACAGCGCGCTGCCAATGCGATACCGGTCGCCAATACAGACCTCGTCGTCCGGCAGGCCCTCTATGGTGAAATTCTCTCCGAACTGCCCGAAGGTGAAATCGCTGCGGCCTAGAGTGCGCTCCCAGTATCGATACGAGTCGATCTGGTAGACCATCACCGCACGTTGTTCGCCGCCGTGACCGGCAAGATCTCCCTGTCCGTCTCCCTCGAGGTTAAGCCGCCGGGCCGCGCGGCGTCCCTGAACCTGATGCTTCCAGATGCCGGTGTGCACGGTCTCCCCGCGCCATTGGATGTTCTGCGGCAGACCGACGCTGACCGCAAGCAACTTCGCCATAAGAACGCCTCACTCGATCAAAACCAGTTTATTGACCCTGCTGCCGCTGTCGGCGGATTCCTAGAGTGTCGGCGGCTCGTACATTGGCCCCAAATACGGGCTTCGAGGAGACGGTACCAAGGCGAGGCGTCGCGAATCTCGCCGCTCCGGCCCGTGTCTCCCAATCCGACGTCTGGCTACCGCCTTCCGATGAATCAGCGACTTTGGCGTCATGCGGTAACTGATTCAACTTCCGGTTGCGCTTTCACGCCCCGATCGTAAGCAATGCCGCCAAGATAGGATGCAGCGTGGCTGCAAACGGGTTGGCAACGGTGACTCCACGCCACGTAAATCCCTCTTGGAGATCCTCCGACAGGAGCAAGCGGCAACCGGCCTCAGCCGCCGCAGCCAGCACCACCGAATCCCAGATCGTGAGGCCATGATCGGCTGCCAGATCCGTTGCGCTGACCATGACGGCGGCCGACGTCTCCATCACGGCATACGCGTCACGCCAACTCAGGACAGCGACCCGCGCACGACCGGGACGCCGCTTGGCTTTTCGAACAAGAACGTGGAATAGTTCGCCCAACGTCTGAACCGGCAGCACAATAGACGGGGGCGGCAATCGCTGTATCAACGCCAGCGCCTTATGTCGCATGACTGTTCCGCTGGCGCCCTCGGCGTAGGCCAGTACGTTAGTGTCCAACGCGATCTTCATTTGGTGTGTCGTATAACTCGTCACGTGTCCAGCGCCCGGCCTTCACCACTCGTTCTCGTTTCAGCCGGGCGAAAAGGGCGGAGCGCGCCGCTTCCGCCGCACGCTCGTCACCGACGATGGGCGTGATCTTGGCCACGGGTTTGCCGTGACTGGTCACGACCACGCTTCGGCCCTTCCGCACCGTCCGGAGTAGTTCCGAGAACTGGCGATTCGCGTCCGCAGCCGAGACGATCTTGTCCATTTTGGTCTCCACGAGTAGTGACATTCACTACTATACCCCCGGCC
>DATJWB010000097.1:0-29932 GCA_035501495.1 Bryobacteraceae bacterium
GGCTTCCGCCAATTGCAGCGCTACCTCAATTTCGACTCCATCCCCAGCATGACCGACCGCCAGGGAATCCTTCCCGTGACCGTCGCCAACCCGTTGACAGGCGCGGTCTACCCCGCCAATACGCAGATCCCGATAGCCCAGTTGAATCCGTTCGCCGCCACGGTCCTCAGCCAGTTGCCGCCGACCAACGGTCCGGGGCGCTCCAACAACGATGAGGCGTTGCTGCTGATCCGCGATTACGGCGACAAATATGACGCCAAGATCGACGGGCAGATCAACGAGCGCATGTCGGCGTTCCTGCGCTTCAGCCAGCGCAAGGATTTGCAGTATTACGCGCCCGACCTGACCGGGCCGTCGGGCGGGGATGGCAACGGTTATATTCACGTGACCGATCAGAATGCCTCGCTCGGCTACACCTGGACCCTGACCCCCACCTCGGTCCTTCAAGTGCGCCTGGGATTCTCCCACCTGCTGGGCGGCAAGGTGCCCCCATATCTCGGCGGCCCCAGCATGGCGTCACTCTACGGGGGTTTTCAAGGTCTGCCGACGACTTCCAATCTGACCGGCGGGCTCAACACCCAGACCATCACCGGACTGACTGCCATGGGTCGCCAAACCAGCAATCCGCAGTTCCAAAACCCCACCTCCTGGGACCCGGTGATCAATTATTCGAAGACACTCGGCCGGCATTCGCTCAAGGTAGGCTATCAATACCTGGGGGTGCGAACCGAGATTCTGGACACGAACCCGCTTTACGGGCAGGATACCTACGCCGGTGGTTTCAGCAAACCCACCTGCGCGCAACTGAACCAGCCCGCCGGTTGCACCGTGCCGAGCGACTCGACCAGCTACAGCCTGGCGGACTTCATGTTCGGCCTGCCCAACCAGATCAACCTGGGCAGCTACACGGTGGTCAATCTGCGCCAGTTTGTCCATTCACTCTATGTTCAGGACGACTATCGGCTCAGCTCCAAGCTCACCCTGAACGTCGGGTTGCGCTGGGAGTTCGCGTCGCCGCTCTATGAGCGCGACAACAACTATTCGAATTTTGACCCGTCCACCAACACCATGATCCGGGCGACCGGGGGCAGCCTGTTCAACCGCGGCCTGGTACATCCCGATTACAAGGACTATGGTCCGCGCATCGGTGTGGCCTACAGCCTGGATTCCAAGACGGTCATCCGCGGTGGATACGGAATCAGCTACACCTTTTTCAATCGCGTCGGAAGCGCGCAGGAGGGAATCAATGCTCCACAGGCCCTATTCGGCGTACTAAGCCAGACCATGCCTGCTGGCGGTCCCGTTCCGGCGACCTTCCTCACCACTCAGAACAGCTTCTCCACGAACATCGCCAGTCCTGCGGCCTTCAATCCGGCCAATTCCAACGTGGTGTACACCCCGCCGGACAGCAAGTGGCCGTACATCCAGAACTGGTTCTTCTCCGTGCAGCGTATGTTGCCGAAGGACACGGTGGTCGAATTGGCGTACAACGGGAACCACAGCCTGCGGCTGCCGATCATCGCCGACTACAACGAAGCCGCTCCATACAACCCGAATGCACCCCTGGCATACACCGCCCGCGTGCCCATACCGACTTTCGGACCGATCACCTGGCTCAATCCGGCAGGTGACAACCACTACAACGGTTTCTCAACCCGCGTCGAGCACCGTTTCTCCAATGGACTGTACGTCCTGAATTCGTTCACCTGGGGGAAAGCCATGGGCGACTCCGAGCAGGCGCTTGAGTACTACGCCGGATATTATCAGGCCAATCCGCAGAACATACACAATCTGGCCGCTGAGAAGGGGCCCTCCAGTTTTGATGTGAAGCTGAATAATGTCACCAGCGTGGTTTACCAGTTGCCGTTCGGCAAAGGCCGCAAGTTCGGGGCCAACATGAGTCCGGCAATCGACGCGTTTCTGGGCGGTTGGGAGGTCACCAGCATCAACACCGCGCATACCGGAACGCCGCTCGACATTACCTACAGTGCCACGGGGAACAATATTGTGAGCTCCCTATCCAACGATTATCGCGGCCAACCTTTCCTGCGCCCCAATGTTTCGGGCAGTGCGGTCAGCCAAAGCCGGTCGGCCATGCTGAACACGTTTTTCGCGGGCTACACGTTTACCACGCCGCCCGCCAATGCCCCGTTCGGCAACGTGGGCCGCAATTCGTTCCGCGCTCCGAAATTCGATCAATGGGACTTTTCCGTTGACAAGAACTTCCGAATCCACGAAGGAATCCGTCTGCAGTTCCGGTCGGAGTTCTTCAACGTTCTGAACCACACGAATTTCGGGATACCGAATACGCAGACCACCAGTGCGGCATTCGGCACCATACGCTCGACCTACCCGTCGAGGCAGGGCCAGTTTGCCTTGAAGCTGCTATTCTGATCCACAGACGTGGCGCCGGCACTCCCGGTCGGAGCTGCTTGCGCCACGTCTCAACCCAATGACCCGCACGGAAATGTACCAGCGCCTGCGCGAGCACCAGGCGCCATGGGACGTCATCATCGTTGGCGGGGGCGCCACGGGCGCCGGCGCCGCCATCGATGCCGCCACTCGCGGCTACGACGTCATCCTGCTCGAACAGCACGACTTCGGCAAGGGTACCTCGAGCCGCAGCACCAAGCTGGTGCACGGAGGCGTCCGCTACCTGGAACAGGGGAATGTGTCGCTGGTGATGGAAGCCCTCAAAGAGCGCGGCCTCCTGCTCCAGAACGCACCCCATCTCGTGCGCAACCTGGGCTTCGTCGTGCCGAACTACGAATGGTGGGAAGCTCCGTTCTACGGAATCGGACTGAAGCTCTACAATCTCCTGGCCGGAAAGTATGGATTCGGAGCTTCCCGCATCCTCTCACAGGAAGAGACACTTCAACTGCTCCCCAATCTCCAGACAGAAGGCCTCCGCGGCGGCGTGATCTATTTCGATGGCCAGTTCGACGATTCCCGCCTGCTCATCAACCTGGTGGCCACGGCCTTCGAACAGGGAGCCACCCTCCTGAACTACGTGCAAGTCACCGGCGTCTCCCAGGATGAGGACGGCTTCGTGAACGGTGTTCAGGCGCGCGACCTCGAAACGTGTGAGGAATTCAGTATCGCGGGCAAGGTGGTGATCAACGCCACCGGCCCGTTCACCGACGGCTTGCGCCGAAAGGCCGACCCAGGCGTCGAGCCGATGATCGCTCCCAGCCAGGGCATCCACCTCGTCTTCGATCGCTCGTTCCTCGCCGGCGACAGCGCGATCATGGTCCCTCACACCAGCGACGGCCGTATCCTGTTCGCCATACCGTGGCACGGTCATACTGTCGTCGGCACCACCGACACGCCGATTCCCGAGGCTTCGCTCGAACCGGTCGCCCAGGAACAGGAAATCGACTTTATCCTGCAAACGGCGTCACTGTACCTCGCGAAAAAACCCACTCGCGACGACGTCCTCAGCGTCTTTGCAGGCATCCGCCCGCTGGTGCGCATGAAAGATTCCGGCAGCACCGCCTCTCTCTCGCGCGACCATACCATCCGCATCGAAAACTCCGGCATGATCACCATCTGCGGCGGAAAATGGACCACCTATCGTCACATGGCGGAGGATTGCGTCAACCAGGCCGCCACTCTGGCACGCCTCCCGGAACGGGAATGCGTCACCCGCCATCTGAACATCCACGGATTTCATGCCAACTCCGACCGGTTCGGCACGCTCCGTGCGTACGGCGCAGACGCTTCCTCCGTCCAGGCGCTGGCGGAAGAGAACGCTGCACTCGCTGAGACGCTCCACCCGTCGCTGCCCTACATCGCCGCGGAAGTCGTCTGGGCCGCGCGGCACGAGATGGCACGCACCGTGGAAGACGTTCTTGCCCGCCGTACTCGGGCACTGTTTCTGAATGCGCGTGCGGCCGTCGAAATGGCGCCCCTCGTGGCCGAACTGCTGGCCATCGAATTGGAGCGCGATGCGGCGTGGAAGGAGGCGCAGGTGGTAAGCTTTGACCAGACTGCTCGAAACTACATTCTGAACCCGGTCTAACCACGTGGATCACGCCGCACCTTTGCTGGAAGCGCGCAACATCTCGAAATCCTTCGGACCTGTAGGTGTCCTTCATGCCGTCAGCTTCGATGTTCGGCACGGCGAGGTGCACGCACTGGTGGGCGAGAACGGCGCCGGGAAATCCACCCTGATGAACATCGTCAGCGGCGTGGTTCAGCCCGATGCCGGCGAGTTGATCTTTGAGGGCCGTCCCGTCCGCTTCGAGGGACCCCGCGACGCCCAAGCGTTGGGCGTCGGATTCGTGCACCAGGAACTCGCGCTCGTTCCGCAGTTGAGCGTCGCGGAGAATGTTTTCCTCGGGCGTTATCCCGCAGCCCGCGGATTCGTGAACTACGGCGACATGCGCCGGCGGGCGCACGAGCTTTTGGCCGGACTCGGACACGATCTGGATCCCAAGAGGCCCGTCGCCGACCTCAGCCTGGCGGAGCGACAACTCGTGGAAATCGCGCGCGCGGTGGCGTTCGACTGCCGACTGATCATCATGGACGAGCCCACCGCGCCTTTGTCCGACCACGATGCGCAGGCTCTCTTCCGGTCGATGCGCCTGCTGCGGGACCGCGGCGTGGGCCTGATTTACATCTCTCATCGCCTCAAGGAGATCTTCGAGATCTCCGATCGTGTGACCGTGTTGCGCGACGGCCGCCACGTGCTCACCCAGCCAACCGCGGAAGTGACTCAGGACGAGATGGTGCGGGCCATGATCGGCCGGGAAATGGAGGCGCGCCTGCACACGGCGTCCACCGGGAGTGTGCGGCCCGGCGAGGCGCTTCGCATCGAAGGCGGCATCAATCTGTGCGTCCATCAGGGAGAGATCGTCGGCCTCGCGGGGCTTGCCGGGGCGGGGCGAACCAGGCTGCTGGAGTGGCTCTTCGGCGCCGCCGAGGCTCACCCTCGCTCGCAGTGCGGCGAGGCCCGCACCGTGTGGGTGAATGGGCAGCTCGCCAACCGGCGCTCGCCGCTGGACGCCGTACGCAATCGACTGGCGTTGGTTCCCGACGACCGAAAAAGCAAAGGCCTCGTCCTGGGCGCATCCGTGTTCCAGAACATCGCGCTCGCCGGCGGACACGGCCGGTTCTGGATCCGCCGCTCGCAGGAGGAGCAGGTCGCGCGACGATGGGCCACCACCCTGCGGATCAAAGCCGCCGGACTGAGCCAACCCGTTGTCCACCTGAGCGGCGGCAATCAGCAGAAAGTCGTGCTCGCCAAGTGGCTGGTTGCCGAAGCCCGCATCTTCCTTCTGGATGACCCGACGCGCGGCATTGACGTCGGGGCGAAAGCCGAGATCTACGATATGATTCGAAAGCTGGCCGGCGAGGGCGCGGCCGTATTGATGGCGTCTTCCGAACTCGAGGAACTGATGGGCGTGGCGGATCGGATCGTAGTTATGCACCGGGGGCGCATTGCGGGTGAATTACCGCGGGCGGAGGCCACGGAAGAGAAAATCATGCACCTGGCGACCGGAGGCGCCGATTGAGCACGACCGTTCAGCCCGCCGCCGGGAAGGATCGCGCCGGCCTGTCATTGGCCTCATTGCTGCGGAAGTTCGGTCCACTACTGGGCCTGCTGATTCTGTGCGGGGCGCTGGGTGCCGCTTCCGACCGCTTCCTCACGGCCGACAACCTGCTGAACGTCTGCCGTCAGTCCGCGGTGAATGCGCTCGTGTCCCTGGGACAGTTGGTGGTGATTGTCACCGCCGGAATCGATTTGTCCGTGGGCTCGATCCTGGGGCTCTGCTGCGTGCTGGTGGCGCTGTTGATGCACTCCGGCGTGCCGCCGCTCATCAGTGTCGTGGCGGCGCTGGCGCTCGGCCTGGTGCTTGGCGCGCTCAACGGAATTCTGCTCACCAAGCTGCACCTGCCCCATCCCTTCATTCCCACGCTCGGGATGATGAACGTGGCGCGCGGGCTGGCGCTCGTGATTTCGGGAGGCTTCCCGATCTCCGAGCTTCCCTCCAGCTTCCGGTTCTGGGGCGCCGGATCGCTCGGATGGATTCCCGCTCCTGTGATTCTGGTGGCGCTGTTCTCGGCGGCCTTCTACGTGTTTTTGAATCGCACGACGGTTGGCCGCGACATCTACGCCATCGGCGGCAATCCGCAGGCCGCGCGATTGTCCGGCATACCGGTGGACGCCCGCCTGATCCTGGTATACGCCCTCAGCGGTTTGACCGCGGCGGCCGGCGCCATCGTACTCGCAGGCCGCATGAACTCCGGATTCCCCCTCGCCGGGGTTGGCGGCGAACTGGATTCCATTGCCGCCGTAATCATCGGCGGCGCCAGCTTCCTCGGCGGTGTGGGCACCGTCAGCGGCACACTCGTCGGAGCGCTGATCATGGGAGTGCTGCGGAACGGGCTCAATCTGCTCAACGTCTCCGCCGCCTGGCAAACTGTGGTGATCGGAATTGTGATTGTCGCGGCGGTGTGGGTGGACATCGCCCGCCAGCGTGCCGCCGATAAAGGCGGCCGTTAAGGGAAAGGGACGAAAACGCAAGGATGACGACGTTACGAGTAGGGCTCATCGGCATAGGCAGGCTCGGCCGCATGTACGGCGAATACCTGGCCCGGCGGATTCCAGGCGTCGCCCTGGCGGCTGTTGCCGACCGTAAGGCGGACGCGGCGGAATCGTTCGCGGGCGAATTTGGAATCCCGAAATGGTACGCCAGCCATGAAGATTTGCTGGCCGATCCCGAGGTAGACGCGGTCGCCGTCATCACGTCCACCAGCACGCACAAGCAAGTGGTAATGGACGCGGCGAGGAGCGGCAAGGCGATCTTTTGCGAAAAACCGATTTCCCTGACGCTCGAGGACGCCCACGAAATGATCCGAGCCGTCGAGGCCGCAGGGGTCTTCTTTCAGATGGCCTTTCAACGTCGTTTCGACGCCGGCTACCTGGCGGCGAAGCGCAAACTCGAAGAAGGCGCGATCGGCGAGCCCGTAATGCTCACGTCGATCTCGCGCGACCCGTTCCCTCCGCCGCTCACCTTCTGCGATCCCAAAGTCAGCGGCGGGTTGATCGCCGACATGGGCGTGCACGACTTCGATGTGGCGCGCATGTACATGGGCGAAGTGAAGCGTGTGCACGCCATCGGCGGGACGCTGGCCTACCCCGAAATGAAGACGGTGGGCGATATCGACAATGCCGTGATCGACCTGATATTCCACAACGGCGCTCTGGGGGCGGTGCAATTGAGCCGCAACGCGGCGTGGGGGTACGACATTCGCGCCGAATTATGGGGAACCAAGGGATCGATCCAGATTGGATATTACCGGCAGACGCCCATCCTGATGATGACGCCGGCGGGAATCACACACGACGCGGTGCCCTATTTCATGGAACGCTTCGAAGATGCCTACCTGGCGCAGATCCGCAATTTCGCCGAGCATCTGCGGAAGGGCTTGCCGCCCTCCATTACGGGAACTGACGCCGTGGCCGCGTTGAAGATCAGTCTTGCCGCCAACCGTTCGCTGCGCGAATGCCGCCCCGTAGATCTGGAGGAAGAATTATGACACGCGATGTGGCGCAGGCATTCCTGCCTGTACCCATGGGCCCCGCCGGCTCACAAAAATCCATGAAAACCCGCCGGTCTTCGGGCGCGATGTGGCGCGGGCACTCGTGCCTGCCGCGCCCCGACTCATCGGGGCGCTTGTCGGGCGTGTACAGTGCCAGTGGCGGCGAAGGGGTTTTCGAGGCTGCCGCGCCGGCACTTCTGCCGCCGCATTTTGGCCGCTTACAATCCGGTGCTCGCCTCGCTTCCGACTCCGGAGACAGCCCGAAAAGCGGCGAGATGAGTCTCGTGCCGGCAAGCCCAGGCGCGGCAGCGTCGAAAATCCACCGCTTCGAGCGTAGAACAGGCGCCAATTCGGCACCTTACTTGAAGGCGACCGAAAAGCGTCGGCATGAGTGCCCACGCGGCAGACAGGAGTGTCTGCGCCACGTCACCACACTCGCCCTCGCCCTTCTTCTTACCTCTTGCGGCAGTACCAACTCCACCAAAACCACCGACATCGCGCTGGTCGCTAAGGCGCTCGACAGCGAATGGTGGCAGCGCGTCAAGACCGGCGCCGAGGAGGCCGCCAAAGCCGATCCCACCGTGCGTCTCGCAATCCTGGCGCCTGAGCGTGAGGTGAACATCGACCAGCAGGTCTCTATCCTGGAAGACCAGATCACCAAGAAGGTTGCCGCCATGGCGGTAGCGCCCACCGGCACTTCCGAATTGATTCCCGTCCTCGAGCGCGCCCACAACAAGGCCATTCCGGTGGTCATCTTCGACACCGACATCAACTGGCCGTCCAAAATCAGTTTCGTGGGATCGGACAATCGCAAGGCCGGCCACCTTGCCGGGGAGTACATCGCAAAGCTTCTCGACGGGAAGGGCAAGGTGGCGGTGATCCGCGGCATCCTGGGCATCGCCACCCACGAGGATCGCCTCGCAGGCTTTCAGGCCGCGATCCACGATTCACCCGGCATCGAGTGCGTCGCCGTGCAGCCGGCCAACAGCGAGCGCGCCTTGGGCATGTCCGTGATGGAAAACCTGGTGACCCGCTACCCCGATCTGCGCGCCGTCTTCGCCACCAACGACCAGATGGCGCTCGGAGCCGTAGAGGCCGTGGCAGCACGCAATCTTCTGGGCAAGGTCGCGATCGTGGGAGTGGACGCCACTCGCGAGGGCGTACGGGCGGTCGAAGCCGGACGTCTCTCCGCCGATGTCGCCATGTACCCCGAAATGCTCGGACGCCGCGCCGTGGAGACCGCGATCAAGGCCGCTCGGGGCGAGCCCGTCGATCAGCGGATTGACGTCGGCGAAGGTTTGGTCACCAAAGAAAACGCCGCCCAGTTCCTCAAGTAGTGCGCGCTCTTTACTTGCGAAGAGCCACAGCCTTGAGTTCGGCGGAAGGAAACGGAAAGGCCAGATAAGCTGCCACCGTGGGGGCGATATTGCGCAAGTCCAACTCCCCCAGAGCAAGCCCGCGCTCCACGTCGGGCCCTGCGATAAAAAACGAGGAAAGCAGCGCCCGGTGCGACGGCGAATTGCCATGCGTACCGCCTTTGGCCGCGCTCACCAGCGGGCCGAGTGTGTTGACGACCGAGAAGCCGGGTTGCATGTCCACCCAAAACGCGGCATGCGGATCCCCGCCCATCGACGCGATGGCCTTGCGATCCAGAATCCCCGCGATGCCGTTAGCCCGATCCGCGGACAGTTCGTGCAGCAGATGCTCCACCTTAGTGCGGGTCGCTTCGTCCTTGGGATCCTTCAGCATGATCGCGGCCGAGCCGCCATCCACTTTCGGAAACGCCTTCCAGTCCACCACCAGCGGGGCGCCGCGAAAGCCCGGGCCTTTCCCGAGCGTGACCAGCCCCTGGTCCGCGAAGGCTTTCATCAGATTCAGACTGTGATCGATCCCGGAAAAGCCGTGGTCGGAAACGATGCAGATAGCGTAGTCCGGCCAGGCCCCGCGCATCGCCTCCTCCAGTTGTCCCACCATCCGGTCGATCTGCTCGAGCGTGGCGTTCGATTCGGAACTGAAGGGCCCGCTGGCGTGCTGCAGATGGTCCAATGCGGCCAGGTGGACCGTCATGAGTTGCGGTTTGCCGTGCCGCAGAATCCAGGCGGCGTATCGTGTCCGGGCGAGGTCGCCCGGAATCGCGTCGTCGAGGTCTACGTTATAAGGACCGGCATCTTTCGCGATCTCCGCCACCAAGCCCGGCGTGCTGATCGCTCGCATCAACTTCAGGTCGTCGGGTGTCTTCTGCGCTCGCCAATACTCCGGCACGTTGTAGCGGATTCCTTTGGCGCCCACGCTCGCGGGCCACGAGACGCTGCCCACCGTCAGCCCGGCGTTGGAGGCACCTTCCCATATGGTGGGCACCGCGATATCTTCTGCATACCAATACCAGCCTTCGAAGTTCAGGCCTAGCGGGTCGAACACGATGTTGGTGTAGATTCCGTGCTTCGACGGCCACACTCCGGTGACGATGGTGGTATGGCTCGGGTAAGTAACGGTAGGCAGGACTCCCCGCACACCCGAGGCGTGCGCGCCGTCATTCAGAATGCGGCGCAAATGAGGAATCTTCAGCCCGTGCGCATCGGCTTGCAGGAGGTATTCCGGCTTGAGGCCGTCGATCGAGATCAGGAGAAGTGCATGCCCGGCGGCGAAGGCCGGCGCGCACGCGACCATAAGGGCGAGGATCAGAAAAATGCGGCAACGATGCATGTGGGTATCGTAACTCCCGGCACGCACGGAGGCACTCGAGGTGATCAATACTTTCGCGGAGTTCGCGATTGTTCGGCCAGTAGGGCAAACCCCGCCGGCGTGACCCTCACGATCGAGCGGCCGTCGCCATCCGGCGTCGCAACCAACCCGCGATCGTTGGCCTCTTCCCATACAGGCAACCTTGGGCACGATGTACGCCATGCGTCCATCGCTTCGTGGTAGGTCCTCTCGCGCGACGCGATCCACTCCAGCAGGTCAAGAATCAGGCTTTCCACTACATCGACGTCGCTCATGGAGGCCCCGGACCGGGGCGGTTATTTCTTCTTGCCGCCCAGCAATCCTTTCATCAAGCTGCCGGCCGTCTTGCTCTCCAACCCCTTCAGCTCCGTCGCGGCAACCGCTTTCATGTCCGGGCGAAAGACCGGGTCGGAGCAGGTGCCCTCGACCACAAACGGAATCGGCCGGTCGTTCATGGCTGCAGCCATACCACCCGTGTGAACAGCGGCGGTCATCTTGAATGCCAGCGCGTTTGCGGGGCTGACGGTCCCACCGCCGTTCATTTCTCCGATGGTCGGCACAATCAGCTTCACATCGCTCGCAGTCATGCCCTCAGCCGCCACCCGCAGGTTGGCACTCAGCGTCTGGATCTCGGTGTCGGCCGCTCCCTGAATGCCAGCCAGTTTCTCGATTACCGACATCTTCTTCCCCAAGTCGAATCCCTTGAGCCGGGCATGGTCGAAGGACAGAGAACCGCTGGTGATCAGGCGATTCGCGGGGCCCTGCAGATCGAAGCGCGCGTTGGCGGTGCCGCCCTCGAGCGAGGAACCCGCGGGCAGCACCACGCCCATCGCGGGCAGCATCGCGGCGAGTTCCGGGATGGGCATTCCCCCACCGGAAAGCGCCATCTTCAGCACGGTGTCATCGCCCTCACGCGAATAAGTGCCGGTCAAGTGCGCGACAGCCTGGCCGATGTGAATGTCTCCGCGGCTCACCGTCCCGGACTGCTTGCGAAGGTCGTGCTGTACAGCGAAATCCAACTCCACCAGGCGGCTTGTGGGTGCTCCCTGCCTGGCCAGTTGCAGTTTCTCGGCTTTCACCTTCCCCGTCGCGGAAATCACGCTGCCCTTGGATTCGCCGCTCCCTTCGAATGAAACCAGACCGCGGATGCCCAGCGACGAGCCCGCCACATTGAGTTGCGTGATGTTCAGACTAGCCTGGACGGGAGTCTCGGCGGCATCGGATGGATTGATAGGCCCTGCTTTCCCCTTCAAGTCGATGCTCCCTCCGCTGCCCACTTTCATCGAGACGATGAACGGAAAAACCGACGTATTGGAGAAGTCCCGTACCTCGGCGTTCAAGTCCTCGAGGACGACTGGCGGCTGTTGCGTAGATCTCCGGCCCACCGAAAGGCGCCCTCCGGTGATCTTGATCAGCTTGATGGAAAGCTGGAGCGGACTCTTCTCGACAGGCGGCCCCTGCGTTTCGGCTGGCGGCGTGCTGCCTGTTCCCGCAGCTTGGACCGCCTGACCATTCGACCCGGACGGCGCACCCAGCTTGGAGAAATTCCAGTCTCCCGAAGGCGCCTGTACCAGAATGATGTCGGGTCGGTCGATCGTGAGGCCGGTTACGTTCAGCTTGTGCGAGAAGATCAAAGGCCGGAGTTCAATCTCCAGATTCATGGAGTTCGCGCGGACGAAGGGAGTGCGGTTGAAGATCGGATCGTCCGCCACCGAGAGGTCGTTCGCCGAGACCGACCCGGAGAACAGATCGAGGCTCATCACTCCGACCTTGACTGCCCTGCCGAGCGCCTTGGACAGATCGGCTTCGAGCATCGGCCGGAAACTGTTGGGATCGATCCAGAACGGCGCGCTCAGCAACCCAACCAGCAGCAGCGCCACGCCGATCGCAGCCCATTTCAGATTTCGTTTCATCTCACCCTATTGCTTCTTCAAAAAGTATACGTAGTCGTTGAGGCCAAATGTGGTGGTGGTGAGATCGACGAAGTGCCAATCCACTTCGTTGGCGCAACCTGTCTGGACTGTCTTCCACGATGAACCCGAAAATCCCAACTGGTTGGCGATCTTCAGCGGATTCACCTTGGGGTCGTTCCGGTGCATCTCATCAAACGCGCCCTGAAACAGGCCTTCCGCCGGAACTGTCACGACTTTATACTTCGGCCCTCTGCACGCTACCTGTCGCGGGCCGGTAATTTCACCCGGCTTGAAGACCACAGTCTGGCCCACCAGGAACTTCATCTCCTCCGGGTCGGCTTTCCGCCCCTTCTCGACCCAGGGAGCCTCCACCGCCGACGCGATCTTCCAGGTGCCGAGATAAAAAGGCTCGGCGGCCTGCAATTGGAAAGCAGAAACAAGTATGAACGCAAATGTCGTGCAAAGGACGCAGGTTCTCAACTGGACTCCGATGGTCCGAGCGTATCACAGTTCGAAACTGTGATCGATGTGGACGGCGTTTTGCGCCCTTCAGTAAGGAGGAGAACCAATGAAAGTAAAGACAAGCGTCCGCGCCGGCTGCGACGGATCCGTCATCCGGAAATGACATGAAGCGATGTGGCGCGGGCCTGCAGCCGCGCCGCATCGATTACTCGGAACGTAGCGCCTGAATGACGTCTACCCGCGCCGCTTTGGCCGCGGGAACCGCCGACGCCACCACGGCGGCAGCCATCAGCACCATCGCCGAGCCGGCGATTACAATTCCGTCCGGCAGTTTCATATCCGGAAGGTAGCTGCCCGCGAGGCGCGCCAATGCATAGCCGCCCAGCGCCCCCGCCACGATACCAACCGCGGCCATGACAGCGCCTTCGCCGATCACGCCGGTCACCAGGTGGCGCGGTTCGGATCCGACCGCCAGCCGGATTCCGAACTCACGCGTCCGTCCACTGACCGAGAATGCCAGCACACCCGCGACACCCACCACCGCGATCGCCAATGCTACTGCCGCGAAGCCTCCGAAGACCAGCGCGTTCAGACGATCGGGAGTGAGCACTTCGGTGCGGATGTCATCGAGCGTGGCGGCACGCTCCACCACCTGGTCTTGCGAGAGATCGCGAACAATCCGCGTCACCGGTGACACCAGCGCGTACGGATTCGACCGCGCGTGGACAAACATGCGGTCGCCCCCGAATACCTGCCCGAACGGGTGATAGATCGTCAGAGCCGGGCCGGGAATCACGTGCTCGTCGTCCACGTCCGCCGCCACGCCGACGATGCGGCGGGGAGTGGGTTTGATGTCGATGAACTTCATCACCGGGTCGGTCCACATGACGTGACGGTTCACGGCATCCTGGTTCGGGAACATGCGTTGCGCCAGGCTCTGGCTCACGATCACGACTTCTTCGCCATCGCGGCGATCGTTGTCGTTGAAGTCGCGGCCGGCCATCATCGGAACGCCGAGAGCCGCGAAGAAGCCGGGCGATACCGTGCGGAAACGGGCGCGCGGATCTTCCTCACCAGGCCCTTTGACATGGCCGTCGGCGGAGAACTCGAATCCCACGCCGAAAGTGCCGGCGTCCCGCCACGGAACCACCGTCCCCAATGCCACGCCTTCGACTCCCGGCAGTTCGCGAATCCGGCGCAACACCTCCCTATAGAAGGCGTCGATCTGCTCGTGAGTCCTGCCGTATGTCATCACGGGCATATTCAGCGCCAGCACGTGATGGGTGTCGAAGCCGGTCTGAACCGCCTGCAGTGAGAGCAACGTCTTCACCAGCATGCTGGCGCCGGCCAGCAGCACGAAGCAGGCCGCGATCTGCGTTACCGCGAAAACCCGCTGCCGGCGGTTGGCATTGCCGGTGATGCGCAGACTGCCGGCCGAAAGCCCGTGAGCCGCTCCCGCCGAGGGCAGCCGCGGCACGAAGGCCAGCAGCATCGACGCGACCACCGCCAGCCCGGCGCCCACCCACAGCATGCTCGGATCGACCGTGAGATCCTGCGCACGCACCGAGAAGCGCGAAGCGTAACGCGCCAGAAGGGACACCATCGGTTGCGCGCTGACTACCCCGAGGATCGCGCCGGAAACACTCAACAGGACGCTTTCGGCCAGCAGCGTGCGGCGAAGTGCCGCGGTGCCCGCTCCCAGCGCGGCGCGAATGGCCAGCTCACCTTCGCGCCGGACACTGCGCGCCAGAATCAGGTTCGCGACGTTCGAGACTGCGATCACGAAAACCAGGACAGCCGCCGCCAACAGCACCAGCAGCACGGTGCGGGCCTTCGCGGTGATCTGGTCGCGCAGCGTGACGGCGTCGATCCGGAAATCGGCCCGCGCCGAATACGCTTCGGGGTGCTGCTTCACCATAACCGCGTGAACGGTACGCAACTCGGCCCGCGCCTGGCCGAGAGTGACTCCCGGAGCGAGGCGTCCGAACAACTGCGTCATGCGGTGGACGCGGCCGGTGACCATCGTGGCCGAAAGATGATGCGGGCTGGTGACGATGTTGGCGATGATCTCAGTCTCGGCCGGATAGGGCACGCACGGTTCGAGCACCCCGACGATGGTAGCGGTGCGAGTCCCGAGCCGGATCGTCTTGCCGAGAACCGCCGGATCGCTCTTGAGACTGGTGGTCCAAAAACGCCACGTCAGCACCACGGCCCCTTCGGCCTTCGGGCCATCGTCGCGCATGTCGAGCAGGCGGCCGAGCACCGGGTGCAGCCCCATGACCTCGAAATATGAGCCACCGACCACGCCGGCGCGCACCTCCCGCGGTTCGCCGAGGCCGATCATGGTGAAGCCGATCGTCGAAAAATCACCGAATTCGCTGATGGTCTTGACGCTTGCCTTCAGATCGTCGATCTCCGGCACGGAGAAACCGGAATTCTCCGCGCCGATCCCGCGGGCGCTCTGCTGGATGTAGATCAGGCGATTCTCGTCGCTGTTGACCAGCGGCCTGAGCAGGACACCCCGCACCAGGCTGAAGATGGCGGCGTTGGCGCCGATCCCCAGCGCCAGGGTCAGGACTACCGTGATGGTCAGACCCTTGGCGCGTGCCAGGGAGCGCACGGCGAATTTCACGTCGCGAAGGAAGGTCTCGGTCATGATGACGGCTCCTTGTACAGTCTAGTCGAACGGGAAACCGCGAAATCGACAGTCAGGTGGTCCCTTTATTCTCTAGGGCTGCTTTGAAACGGTCCAGAGCCTCGTCCCATTGCCTCGAGATCAGCTCCAGGTGATGCCGGGCCGCCGCCAACTGCTGGGGTTTCAATTCCCAAAGCTGTTCACGCCCCTGGCGAAATCCCTGCACCAGCCCGGCGTCCTCCAGTACATGCAGGTGTTTGGTTATCGCTTGCCGCGTAACCTGCGACCCGTGCGCCAGTTGCGTGATCGAGAGCGGCTCCCCATCACACAAGCGGGCCACCAGGCGTAAACGCGTCGCATCGCCCAATGCCGCGAAGATGGGCGCCGATCCGTGAAGTGCCGAATTAAGATTGAGAGACATACTGGTCTAGATTTCTAACCTGCTCAGCCCAGCCCTGATCGTTATCCCGGTATACAGCAGCGCGGCGAGCCAGAGACACCTGGTCAAAGCCGGTCTCGCGCACGGTCAACAGGGTGCCGCCTTCGGCATCCTCCAGCCGAAACTCCACCAGGGTAGTCGGCTCCTTGGAATAGTCCACCTTCGGGTCGGGGGCCCCGGGATGCCAGCGCCACGAAAGCAGACGCCCGGGTTCCATCTTCTCGATGACCAGGTATCCTACCATGTCCTCGTACCCCGGTTGTGTGCAGGCCATGCGCACTCGGGCCCCGGGCTCGAAACCGCGGTCGAGCTCCACTTGGAACCATTTTGAAAACTCCGCGGCATCGGCGATCGCACGCCAGACGCGCTCGCGCGGAGCACGGAGTAGAATCCTCTTCTCGATGCGGGAAAGTTCAGAAGGCAGCATGCGCAACTCAATGGTTGCATATGATGCCGCCAAATGCAACTCAAAAGTTGCGGATTACGATTCGGTCCCTCGCGATGGAGAACCCGGTGGCCACGCAGTTCTTCACACCAGGTCGCTGCCGGATGCCGGCACGCCTTTGGGGGCCATCGGCAAGCAGCGGATGCGCTGGCCGGTGGCGTCGAAAATCGCATTGCCAACCGCGGGAGCGATGCCGACAATCGGAGTCTCGCCGGCGCCGGCCGAGACGATGTCCTTACGATCGAGCAGCACGCTCTCGATCACCGGCATATCGGCGAAGCGCGGCACACGGTAGCGAGACAACTTCGGATTCAGAATCCGGTTGTCGGCGAAATCGATCTGCTCGAACAGTGCGCCTCCCAGGCCCATGGCTACCGCGCCTTCCACCTGGTTCCGCAGGTGCTCCGGATTCACGATCGCGCCGCATTCGAATGCTTCCACCACGCGCACCACTTTCACCGCGCCGTTGGTGACCCTGACTTCAGCACAGCAGGCGACGTAGCCGCCCTTCTCGAAGCCCGCGGAGATGCCGAAGCCGTTGCCGGGCGTCTTCTTCCGTGATTTCCAGTCGAACTTGGCGGCGGCCGCTTCGATCACGTTGCGCAAACGTTCGTTCTTCGCATTTTTGAGACGGAATTCGAGGGGATCCATTTTCGCCGCGTGCGCCAGCTCGTCCATGTACGACTCGCGGACGAAGTGGTTGGCCGTGGCCGCCAGGCCGCGATACGAGCTTTGCCGCAGCGGACTCTTCGAGTTGTGGCTCTTCTCCGTCTTGCTGGCGATGGAGTAGGGGCTCTGCAGGCCCGAAGGCCCCGAATTGTAGTTGTGGAACTCCCACGCAGTGATGGTGCCGTCGGGATCCACCTTCGCGCCGGCGTCGATCACGCCGCCGGGACGGAAATAGGCCCACGTCATTTCCTCTTCGCGGGTCCAGTTGCGCTTCACCGGCTTGCCTGTGGCTTTGGCGAGACGCGCGGCTTCGTAGGCGGCTTCGCCGGTGTGTTTGCCGCCATATCCCGATCCGGTATCGGGCATGATCACGTGCACGCGGTCCTCGGGAATCTGGAAGCTGGTGGCCAGCTCGCTGCGCACCCCAAAGGGCCGCTGCGTCCCCGTCCAAACGGTGAGCTTGCCGTCGTTCCATTCGGCGACCGCGGCGCGCGGCTCGAGCGGCACGTGGGCGATGTAGGCGATGGTGTACGAGGTGAGCTCCGGCCTCGAAGCATCCCCATCGCGGCTCGTCTTCTTGAAATAAGGAAACATGTCGCGGCTGTTGGTTTCCGCCGTGAGCTGTTTCCAGTCGGCCTTCAAAGCGGCCAGGGCTTTGTCGGCGGTGAGCGAATCGGGCGCGGTGACACCGACGAAATCGCCCTCGCGCACCACCTTCACTCCCGGCATGGCTTCCGCCGCGGAACTGTCGAGCGACGCAAGGGTGGCGCCATAGGATGGCGGATAAAGCACCCTGCCGAACTGCATGCCGGGCCGCCTGACGTCGTACGCATACTTATGGGAGCCGGTGACGATGGCCGGCCCGTCGACCTTGGGAACGGATGTGCCTGCGACTCTCCACTCCGTCGCTGGAGTGAGGGCTGCGCTCGCAGTGATTGTCTGAGTCAGCTTCTCGCCCTTGGTCAACTCGCCGAATCCGGCCGAACGACCGCCTGAAGTCACCTTCCCGTTGGCGACCGCGACCGAAGCGCGTTCCACCATCCACTTCTGAGACGCGAGATCCACCAGCATCTCACGGGCACTGGCCGCGGCTTTGCGCATTTGAGGCCACATCTGCGGGGTGGTCATGCTGCCGAAAGTCCCCATGTCGAAGGGCGTCTGGCTGGTGTCGCCCATGATCATGCGGATGGAAGCCACGGGGGTGCGAAGCTCTTCGGCGACCGCTTGAGTGAGTGAGGTTCGCGAGTTCTGCCCCACCTCCACCTTGCCGGTGAAAGCAGTCACGACGCCATCCTCGCCGATGTGCAGCCACGCGCTGACGTTCTGCGGCATGGGCTCGCGCGTTCCGCGGCGCGCGCCGCCGCCGGCTTCCTGCGCGTCGGAATCGTCGGCAATCAGGACCACCACGATGCCGCCACCGAGAGCGGCGATGAAATCGCGCCGTGTGATCATGCCCGGCCTCCTTTCCCGGCCACCGAACGGATCGCGGCGACAATCCGCGGATAGGTACCGCAACGGCAGATGTGCCCGTTCATCCCACTGACGATCTCGGCGTCGGTGGGATGGGTATTCTTCTGGAGCAGCGACACCGCGCCCAGGATCATGCCCGGCGTACACCAGCCGCACTGCAACGCGTCGGCCTCGAGGAAGGCTTCCTGCATTGGATGGAGCTTGCCTTCGGGCGCCAGGCCCTCGATCGTCACGATGCGCTTACCACTGACCGAGCCGACCTTGGTGAGGCAGGAGCGAGTCGCCACACCATCGATCAGCACCGTGCAAGCGGCGCATTGGCCTTCGCCGCAGCCGTACTTGGTCCCCGTGAGATCGAGATCGTCGCGCAGGACGCTGAGCAGCGTGCGGTCGGGCTCGACGTCCAGGCGGCGCCGGGAACCGTTGACATCCAGTTCGGTAATCCTAGCCATAGTTCAATTGTTGCGCAAACCGGGCCGGCGGGGCCTCCGCAAAAACGGCGGCCATCCAGCCCATGGTTGGCTTTTCTACGAAACCTTCTTCGCGGTCAGTTGGATCGGATCGCGTCCCGGGAACTCGATGCTGAGCTTCATCTCGTTGCCGCTCACCTTCCCTTTGTAGCTCAATTTGAACTCGTTGCCCTGAAAATTGCGTACGACCACGAACGAGACGTCACTACCGGAGATCTTCCCATCCTGGATCTCCGTGTCCCCCATCTGATTGGATACTTTGCCGGTGAGCTTATCGCCGTCGGCTTTGAACGTAAAGGTGGTCTCGATGGTGCCGTTGGGCGTTTCAATGGCAGCTTTCCAACTGCCGTCAACGTCGGCGGCGGATGCGGTGAGGGCAAAAGCAGCGAAAAGAACCAGGAGACATTTCATTCGTAACAGTCCTTTCTTGTCCTACCAATAGGTGGATTTTTCCCGGGTTCGGTTACTGCCTACTCTCCTGAATTCCCCGGCCAAGGTCAAGGGGGTGCTTCCCGATAGTGATACCATCCTTGGCAAGGAGCGATGCGCGAATTCCTCCTCACCCTGCTTGGCGCGGCCATCGCCGCCGCGCCCTTCGGACTGGCCCAGCCGCAGGCGGGCTCCTATCCGGCGTCGTTCGAAGCGGCCACCATCAAACCCGCGGCCGTTTCGGCAGGCGAAGGGGGCAACCGGATGCGGATCCAGTACACCCCGAACAGCCTCACCATGTCGAACGTCGCCTTGAGCGACTGCGTGCAATGGGCGTACAGCGCGGCGCCCTTTCAAATCTCGGCCGCACATGTGAGCGCCGACAGCTACGATATTCGCGCCAAAGCAGAATCGCCCGTGCCCGTGAGGCAATTGCGGGTGATGCTCCAGGACCTGTTGACCAAGCGGTTTCAACTGACGCTGCACCGCGAGACCAGGATGCTCCCGGTGTACGAACTGGTGGTCGCCAAAGGCGGATCGCGGCTTCCGGCGGCGGGCACCACCCAGTCTCGCCCCGCGATGCATGCCACCGAATCGCTGCCGCGGGTGGAGGGCGACAGCTTCGTGTTCGCGGACGCCTCGATGGCCGAGTTTGCAAGGATGTTCGGCCAGTTGCGCGGGATCGAGTTGCCCGTGGTGGACCGCACCGGTATCGAAGGTACCTACGACATTGTCCTCAAATCGGCTCCCGCCGCGGCCCGCGAGGCGGACACCGGGCAGTTGCTCGCAATCGTCCAGGAGCAGTTGGGGCTGAAATTGTCCTCGGCCAGGGCGCCATTCGAAGTGATTGTCCTCGACCACGCGGAAAAGCCCTCCGAAAACTGACGCGCCGGTCCTTCCGCGATAGAATCGGCTCTATTCCTATGCGTATCGCGATCGCTGCCTTGCTTTCCCTTACGGGCCTCGCCCAGGGACAGACTGCTCCCGGCCGGGGCGCTGCACCGCCCCCGGCGGCCTCCGGCGTGCCCGGAGCCGCGTTTATCCGCGAGAACTACTCCAAGTTCGATTACCGCATTGCCATGCGGGATGGCGTCAAACTTTTCACCTCGGTGTACATCCCCAAAGACGTTTTCACCGACGGCAAGACATATCCCATCATGATGGAGCGGACGCCCTACAACATCCGGCCCTACGGGATCGACCAGTATCCCGAGGGCCTCGGCCCCTCCGAGCTGTTTGCGCGCGACCGCTTCATCTTCGTTTACCAGGACATTCGCGGGCGCTTCATGAGCGAGGGCGACTACACCATCATTCGCCCGCACAAGCCGGTCAAAAACGGCCCCAAAGATACCGACGAAAGCACCGACACGTACGACACTGTGGACTGGCTGATCAAGAATGTGCCCGGCAATACGGGTAAGGTCGGGATGTGGGGCATCTCGCAGCCCGGATTCTACGCCACCGCCGGGATGATCGAGGCGCATCCCGCGCTGGTGGCAGTCTCTCCGCAGGCGCCCGTCACGGATTACTACATGGGTGACGACGTGTACCACAACGGCGCCTTCATGCTGGCGCACCGCTTCAGCTTCTACATGGGATTTCAGCCGCGCCTGGGCGATCCCGAGCCTCCCAAGCTCGCGCTGCCCTTCCAATACGGCACGCCGGACGGCTACGAGTTTTATCTCGACATGGGCTCGCTGGCCAACGCCGACGAGAAGTACTTCAAGCACAAGCAGCCCTACTGGACTCTGAACATCGAGCACACCGCGTACGACGAGGTGTGGCAGTCGCGCGCCATCTGGAGGCACCTGGCGCACATCAAGCCGGCGGTGATGCTGGTGGGCGGCTGGTACGACACGGAGGACCCGCAAGGGCTCCTGCGACAGTTCGATTTCATGGAGAAGCACACGCCCCCCGTGGATATGTTGGTCATCGGACCCTGGAATCACGGAGGGTTCGCTCGCGGAGACGGCGACCGCCTGGGCAACGTGAACTTCGGCTCGAAAACCGGCCAGTATTATCGCGAGAAAATCGAATTCCCCTTCTTCAGCTACTACCTGAAAGGCAAGGGCGACGGCAAGTTTCCCAAGGCGTGGCTCTTCCAGACGGGGATGAATCAGTGGCGCCGCTTCGATGCCTGGCCGCCGCCGGCTGCCAAACCTACTTCCATTTTCCTGGACGCCAGGGGCAAGCTCTCGTGGCAGCAGCCCGCCAGCGCTGCCTTCGACGAATACCTGTCCGACCCCAACAAGCCGGTGCCGTACGTGGGCCGTGTACTGATGGGCGTGCTGAACACATACATGACCGAGGACCAGCGCTTCGCGGCTACCCGCCCGGACGTTCTGGTCTACAAGACGGAGCCGCTGGATCACGATGTCACGGTCTTTGGTCCGATCGGGGTGGACCTCAAAGTTTCGACTACCGGAACCGACTCCGATTTCGATGTCAAAGTAATCGACGTGTACCCAGGCGACCATCCCGATTTCAACGCCACTCCCGGCGCCGCGCCGGTGCCGAACGCGGTGCCGATCGGCGGCTACCAGCAACTCATCCGCGGCGAGCCGTTCCGCGGCAAGTTTCGCAAGAGCTTCGAAAAGCCGGCGCCCTTCGAGCCGGGCAAGCCCGACCGGATCACCTTCAACTTGCCGGATATCGCGCACACCTTCCGGCAGAGCCACCGGATCATGGTGCAGATTCAGAGCAGCTGGTTCCCGCTGACCGACCGGAACCCGCAGAAGTTCATGGACATTCCGAAGGCCCTATCGACGGACTTCCAGAAGGCCACGGAGCGGGTCTACTTCGGCGGCGCCGACGGGTCGCGGATCACCCTACGTGTGGAATAGTGATCTGGCCTGCGTCGTCGAATGTCGAAATACGGTTACCAGCCCCGTCTGACTCAGACGGGCGGGCTCCGCCGGTCCGGCAAAACCCATGTAAACCCCTGGCAGGAGATGTGGCGCAGACGGGAGTGCCCGCCCCAATTTGAAAATCAAGCCTCCAGCAGGAATCTGCCTTCGTGCATGATCTGGCGGCCGTCAATCCAGATATCGAACTTCCGTCCTACTACGTCGATGTGCGTCGCGGAATACCATTCGGCCCCGGTGTGGGCGCCGTAGGGATTACCGAAGGCGATGTGAATGCCGGGGATCTTCTCGTCCTGCAGGATGTTTCCGATCACGTCGCGGACGCCGATGTTCGTGCCGATCGCGAACTCGCCCACACGGTCGCTGTTCTCATCGGTGTGACAGTAGCGCCAGAATTCCTCCTCCAGTTCCCGGTTCCCACAATGCGCTTCGGTCAGACGGCTGTCCTCAATCGCGATCGTCAGCGGATTGGCGCCAAGGTCGCCATACTTTTCGCAAAGGTAATCGCCAACCACCCCATCCACCACGAAGACGCCGTCGACGCGTTCGGGTGCGGTGAAGGTCTCGCCTCCGGGGAGGTTGCCCCACTTGTGCGGGCTGATGATGCCGCTGGTCTTGATCCACTTGAGCCGCGGCGAGAACCGGCCCACGATCTCGGTGCCGGCGGGATTGGTCGCGCGAATCTCGCGCGCCTTGCTGGCGAGCTCCCACACCTGGGTGCTGATGCGGTCCACTTCGCCGAAATCGGCGCGCATGCCTTCCAGCATGATGCGGCGGTCGATATTGACCATGTGGGCGTGGCGCATCTTGCGCCGGTTCACGACGTCGGTCATCTGCATGCGTGTGCGCAGCTCGTTGGCCTGGGCCTTCACGGCGAAGATGCTCACGTCGCTGGTCTCCATGTCCGACAGGACCTCGCGGGGCATGTCGGTCAACGGGCGCGGCGCCAGGTCTTCGAGGATCCAGGCGTCATACGTCAGCGCGCGGCGATCGAGCTCGTGGGCCAGCGACGCGGCGATCTCCGAACAGGCGCGGTCGGTAATCAGGGTGACCTTCTCCTGGGGCTGGATCCTCAAACAACACTCCACGGCGTTGCTCGCCCCCGCCGAAAAAGCAGGCTCGAAAGGGAGGCCGCGCAGGAACTCCCTGCCCTTGGTCATGAATTCTCTCCGTGAGCGGCCACCGCCGGCTCGAACAGGCCGTGTTCCGTCTCTTCGATCATGTAGTCCACCACCCTCTTCAGATCGCGCGTCTCGTTGAACACCCGCAACTGGCGGCTGGCGCCGTTGCCGTGCTCCAGGATTCGCCAGATGTAGGAGATCTCCTGCCTGCTGCCCAACTCGTCCACGACATCGTCTACGAACGCCATGATTTCGCCAATCAAATCGCGCGCCGGCACTTCCGTCTGCTTGCCGAAGTCGATCATCTTGCCGTCCAGACCGTACCGCGCGGCGCGCCACTTGTTCTCCATGATCAACGACCGGCTGTAATGACGGAACGACAGGTTGCGTTCATGAAGCTGGTAGAGCTTGGCGATGATTGCCTGGCAGAGCGCTGCGATGGCGATGGTTTCTTCCAGGCGCATGGGGATGTCGCAGACGCGAAATTCGAGCGTCGGAAAATAGGGATGCGGCCGGATATCCCACCAGATTTTCTTCGCGTTGTCGATGCAGTTGGTGTGGATCAGCAGGTTGACGTAGTTTTCGAACTCGGACCAACTCTGGTAAATGTCCGGGATGTTGGTGCGCGGAAACTTGTCGAAAACCTTGCAGCGGTAGCATTGCAGTCCGGTGTCCATCCCCAGCCAGAAGGGCGAATTCGCGGAAAGCGCCAGAAGGTGCGGCAGAAAATAGCGCGCGCTGTTCATGAGGTGGATGGCGGTCTCGCGGTCTTCGACCCCGATGTGGACGTGCAGTCCGAAGATGAGATTCGCGCGAGCCACCATCTTGAGGTCTTCCACGATCACGCGGTAACGGTCGTCCGGATAGATCTCCTGTTTGCTCCAGAGCGCGAAGGGATGCGTGCCCCCCGCGGAGAGGCGCAGACCGTTTTCGCGAGCCAGCGAGATGATCTGCCGGCGGATGGCTCGGATTTCGTCCCGGGCGTCCTGGATGTTGGCGCAGACGCCAGTCCCGATCTCCACCACCGACTGGTGCATCTCCGGCTTGACGCGTTCGGCCATGAGCATGCGGCCCTTCTGCACAATTTCGGCGTGGATGTGGGACTTCAGGTCGCGAGTGCCCGGGTCTACGGTCTGATACTCTTCCTCAATTCCGATACTGAAACTGGGGCGGCTGGGTACAATCGTTTCTCCGTCCATAGCAGTCCTTTCGTAATTCTAGCGAACCGCATGACGAGACGTGGCGCAGGCAGGAGTGCCTGCGCCACAAGAACTACCTGGCAGTGAGCGCCACGGTATGGATGTTGAGCTCGACCTTATCGCTCACCCGAAGCATCAAGGTGCTGGGATTCTTCAGGCCCCATTTCACATAAGGAATGAAAAAATGCGCGTTCACGTTGTACTGGCCGTCGGCAGCGTCAACGGCAACGGGAATCGTGATTTCATGCTCGGAACCATGAATGGCGAAGATGCCGTGAAGCTGCACCTGGGAAGCCCCTTGCAGCGCCACTTTACCGTCTACGCGATCCGGTCGAAAGACGATCTCGGGAAAAACCACGCTCTCGAGGATATTGCGGTGCATGCGCTTGTCGCGGCCGTCGCTGCCGCTGGCGCCGCTGGCAGCATCTACCACGAGTTCGCCCGAAGCCTTGCCGGTGGCGCTGTCGAATCGAATGGTGCCGCGAGTCATAACGAACGTTCCGTGCACCGTGTGGAGCAAGTCCCCCAAGGTGAATTCCACCTTCGTGCGGCCGGGATCGATCCGCAGCGCGGTTTCCTGGGCGGGAACTGTCGCCGCGGTAAGAACGATCGAACAGACAATCTGTGGAACGAGCAAACGCACAGGTTTCATCATAAGGTTACCAGCCGCCAGCCGAGAGACAGGCTGTTGGCCAGGAAATCGAACGTCGATAGTTCGCCCACGTGCATGGCGAGCATTCGAGCGAATAGCTGAGGGCGGGATGCCAGGGCACGGATCGTGCGGCGACGCACGCGTCCGCGGCTATCCAGGAACAACATCAGGTCCGCCATAAGCTCGGGGCGTTTCGCGAGGCGGCGATGCTCGGCCTGGTAGAGGCTGAGGTCGCTTCGCTCGAGCGCTCCCGCAAGGGCGACGGCATGCTGAAACAGGAGGCACAGCCCCTCCCCGGTGATCGCATCTACAGAGCCGGAAGCGTCGCCAACCAGCGCCACGCTGCCGCGGCACACAGCCTTCAAGCGCCGCGACGCGGATACACCTCCGCGTTCCACCAGGCTTGCAGCCGCACCGGCGGCAAGACGGTGCCGAACCTCTGGAAACTGCGGCAGCGCATCGTCGAGCCGGAGTTTGGGATTGCGCGAGACCAACACCACGCAGACCTCTTGCGGGCCTACCGGCGTAATGTACAACTGGCAGGCTTCGCCCCAGTGGATCTCCATGAATTCGCTCCAGGCGGGCACCGCATAATGGCGTCGAAACCCGAATCGCCGGCTGTCTCTGGCGCATGCGTCCAGCCGCGCCCAGCGGCGCACCGCGGAATGGGCGCCATCGGCGCCTACAATCCACCGGGCGCCGATGGTGCGGTCATCGGCCATCACGCTCTCCGGGCCGATACCTGTCACTCGCGCGCCCCAAACCAGATTCACGCCCGCCTCGGCGGCGTGCTCTACCATCAGGCGGTGTAACGCCGTCCGCCGCAATCCCAGACCGTGGCCATTCGGAAAGGGCGCTTCCACCTGCATCCGATCGCCGAGGCCCGACTCGCAGAAACGGATGCCCCGGAACGCCTGCGCTCCGGTGCCCTTCAGATCGATTCCCAACGATCGCGCGGCGCGCACGCCGTCAGGCATGATGCCCTCGCCGCAAGCCTTGTCGATCGGGGGAACGGCGCTATCCGCCAAGGTCACCGTGAAGCCGCGGCGGCGTGCGGCGATCGCCGCTGCCAGACCGGCCGGGCCGCCGCCAACCACAAAAACATCGGTGGAAGTGGGAAGCCGGCTCACCGAAAAGAGCTCCGGTCAGCCATCGGCGCTAACCGGTCGATTTCCTGCCGGTACAGGGGATTGCGTGGGTATTCACGGGCCAGCCCGAGCAGCAGGGTCTCTGCCTGTGCGGGCTTGTTGTCGCGCAGCGCGGCCACCGCCAGCATCATTCGGGCAAACGGAGCCAGGTAGCGGCCTTTGTCCGCGGTGAGCTTGAGTTTCTCGATGCCCAGCGCGCGATCGGTCTGCCCGCCGCCGATACGCAGCAGCCAACGGACTGCCGCGGGCTTGATGCTCAACATGTAATTCTCGACGCCTACCGCGATCCAGGCGTCGTAACAGCCCGGATCGTCGGCCAAAAGCTGCTCGGCGGCCACGCGCCCGGCTTTCATCTTCTGAAACGCCGCGCTGTATCGTTTTTCGATCAACGCCAGGTAGTCGGATTCCAGCCCGTTGGCCAGGATATTCGCGAACTGCGCATTGCGGTCTCCGGCGTCCGAGTGCGCAGCCAGGGCATGGGTTGTCTGGAGTGCGGCCAGGAATTTCTGCTTCAGCTCCGGGTCGGGGGCAAGCTTGTGGTCGGTCATGAAGTGCTGATCGTGAGTGAAGAATTCGGATTGGAGAATGTGCAGGCGGTCGAACTCCGAAAACAGGTACGTCGCGGCGTCGGACACGGGGCCCAGCGGATCGTCAGGCTTCTGCCGGCCCCACTCCTGGAAGCTCTGGTGCGCTTCGGCGAATTCCAGGTTGTACAGGTGACGGTAGCCGTCGTCGACCAGGGTCGGCTGGACGCGGCCGACAGGCGCAGCGGCGAGAACGGCGGGCATCAATAAACAGATTTTAAGCAGCATGATCAAATGTTGACAGCGCGCTGAGCCATGCCCAGTGCTTCGCTCCAGAAGGACGTGGAAGAGTGGGCGAGTTCGACGACTTGGGCAACCGCGAAAACGAATTCCTCGATCTGAGCCTCCGTCACCACCAGCGGCGGAGCGGCTTTGAGCACCAGGAAGTTGTTCCCGCAGATTTGCGTCAGGATTCCATGGTCGCGGAAGAGGCGCATCACCATAACCTGCCCGAACATTCCGGGATGGATCCGGCGGAAAGCTTCGAACGCCACCCGCAGGCGCAATTGCCTGGGAGCCGTAAACTCGATTCCCGATAGCATGCCGGCGCCGCGCACCGCTTTCACCATCTCGTAGCGGGCCAGTCGCTCCGCCAGTTGATTGCGGAGCTGTTCTCCCAACCGGGCGGCGCGTTCACCCAGGGAATGCCCCTCCAGCACATCGAGCGTGGCCAGTCCGGCACGCATGGCCAGTCCGTTCTCGCCGAAGGTGGAGGCGTGGACGATGGCACGCTTCAGCGAGCTGTAAACTGCATCCGAAACGGCATTGGTGGTGAGCAGCGCTCCCACGGGAACCAATCCTCCGCTCAGGGCTTTCGCCAGGACCACCATGTCCGGCTCCACTCCGAAGCGATGCGCCGCCAGAAATTCGCCGGTGCGGTACACGCCGGTCTGCACTTCGTCGAGCACCAATAGCGTTCCGTAGCGGCGGCACAGGCGTTCGGCCTGCTTCAAATAATGGGGCCCGGGAACGCGGATCCCGCCTTCGGCCTGGATCGGCTCCACAATAAATGCGGCGAAATGCCTGGTCGCAAGTTTCTCCTCCAACGATTCGGCGGAATCGAAGGCAATGCTTTCGGCGCCCGGCAGCATGGGGCCGAAGCCCTCTCGCCAGAATGCATCGCTCATGAGGGAGAGCGCGCCGCAGGTGAGGCCGTGAAATGCGTGTTCGGTGTAGAGCAGGCCGGCGCGGCCGGTGGCGGCGCGCGCGAACTTGATGGCCGACTCGATGCCTTCGCTGCCGGAACTGCAGAAGTAGACGCGGTTCAACCGGCCGCCCGCCCGCTGGCAGAGCTGTTCGGCCAGTTGGCCGGCAAGCTCGGGAACGTGGCTCTGCAACATGGCGGGACCCTCGCGATCCAGCTCGTCCTTCAGCGCGGCCACAATGGCCGGATGATTGTGCCCGGCATTGTGTACGCAGTAGCCGGAGAGGTAATCCAGGATGCGGCGCCCATCCGCGGTGAACAATTCGCAACCCGAGCAGCGGACGTAAGGCACGTTCAGCTTCAAAAGATTCAGCAGCCGGACCCATTGGGGATTGACGTGTTCGCCGTACAAACGATCGAGAGATGGAACGGCCGCGGTGGCGTGGGACATGCTTTCCTTAGTGGGGCGTTTTCAGACAGACGCTTATAGTGACGAATGCAAATCGTTTACCGTTTCCACCAGGGCCGCGAGCGGCCGCCAGGCACGTGTAAATTACTCAAAATACGATGGTCCGATTTCTGCGAATGGCATCCGTTAGCCCTTTGGAGGGGCGTCCGGTGTGAAGTTCGGGCGGCGAATTGTCGCCGGGAAAGAGCAATTCTGCCCGCGCGATCCCGCCAACGGGGCGTCCCGCCGCTCATTCGCCTGGGCGTCCGGTTGCTCCCGGTCCCGGACCTGTGTCTCGATGCTGCGGATGCCGCAGGCCGCGATCCCCCTTTTCTCCCGGCTCGGAATATGATAGGCTTCCAATCAAAATCAGGCGGGACCGCACCCGCTGACTAACGGCAGTGTGCGGCCTCACGACAATTGGACGCTCGGAGTAAGGAGGGTAAATGAGCACTGTCCTCGGCGGCGTACCCATTACGCATTCGGCTCAAGCGGGGCCGGAAAGGAGGGCTCCTTACCCTGGCATCCCCACCACAGCCGATGGCGCAGGGATGGTGGTCTGGGTCGAGACACACATCACGCAAGGAGCCTGCGCGTATCCAATCACGTCCTCCACCACCATGGGTGGCGGTTACCAGGTGGAGGTAGCCAATGGCAAGCGAAATCTCTGGGGTGATGAACTCGCCTTCATCGAGCCGGAATCGGAGCACAGCGCCGCCAGCACCTGCGAAGGGTTCGCGGTAGCCGGCGGGCGCGTCACCAACTTCACCTCCGGCCAGGGACTGATCCTGATGAAGGAAGTGCTGTACACCATCTCCGGCAAACGCCTGCCGATTGTCTTTCATATCGGAGCCCGCGCCCTGACGTCGCACTCTCTGAACGTCCACGCCGGGCACGACGACGTGGTTGGAGTGGCCGATTGCGGCTGGGGCGTGCTCTACGCCCGCAACGCGCAAGAGGCCGGGGACTTCGCGCTGATCTGCCGAAAGGTCGCCGAGGAGACCGAGACGCCGTTCCTGAACGTGCAGGACGGCTTTCTGACCACCCACACCATCGAGAACGTCCGCCTGCCCGAACCCGAGATGATGAAGCAGTTCGTGGGGCCACCGTCGGAGCACGTGCGGAACCTGATGGACCCGCGGTTCCCGGTCATGTCCGGTGTCGTGCAAAACCAGGACAGCTACATGAAGGGAAAGATCGCTCAGCGCAAGTATTACGACCGCGTGCTGCCGGTAGTCAAGCGCACCATGGCCGAATACGGCGAGTTGACGGGCCGGCACTATGACGTGGTATTGCCGTACCGCCTGGAGGACGCCGACTATGCACTGGTCGGCTCGGGCTGCATGATGGAAACCGCGCTGGCCGCGGTGGACTACATGCGGGACAAGCTGGGCCTGGCAGTCGGGGCGCTTCACCTCACCTGTTTCCGTCCCTTCCCCGCAGCCGAGATCGTGAAGGCCCTGCGCCACTGCAAGGCGATTTCCGTGCTGGAGCGCCTCGACATTCCGATGATGCAGTCCAACCCGCAGCTTTGCGAGATCAAGGCCGCGTTCGCCGATGCGCTCTCGGGC
>DATJWB010000098.1:0-44904 GCA_035501495.1 Bryobacteraceae bacterium
GCGAGGGCAAGGCGGTGGTGTGGATCGATGGCGGGCTGCACGCGAGCGAGTCGGTGGGAGCGCAGCAGCTCATGGAAATGGTCTACCAGATGGTCAGCCGCACGGATCCTGAGACCATGCGGTTGCTGAACGATGTGGTCCAACTGTACGTGCAGGCCAATCCCGACGGCCAGGAGTTGATCGCCAACTGGTACATGCGCGGCTCGGAGAATCCCAACGCTCCGCTGAAGGACCCGCAGAAGCGCAACATGAACGGCCTGCCGCGGCTGTACGCCAAGTACGTGGGTCACGACGACAATCGCGACTTCTACATGTCCAACATGAAGGAGACCACCAACATGAACCGTCAGATGTTTCATGAGTGGTTTCCGCAGATCATGTACAACCATCACCAGACCGGGCCGGCCGGCGCGGTGATCTTCATGCCGCCCTTCCGCGATCCGTTCAATTACAACTTCGATCCGCTGGTGCCGCTGGGAATCGAGATGGTGGGCACCGCGATGCACAGCCGGCTGGTGGCGGAAGGCAAGGGCGGAAGCGCGATGCGCAGCGGCGCGAACTACTCCACCTGGTGGAATGGCGGACTGCGCACGGTGACGTATTTCCACAACATGATCGGGATTCTGACTGAGATCATCGGCAATCCGACGCCCATGAATATTCCGCTGGTGCCCGATAAGCAGTTGCCGCAGGGCGACTGGCCGTTGCCGATCGCTCCGCAGGTGTGGCATTACCGCCAGTCCATCGACTACGAGATCTGCAACAATCGCGCGATCCTCGACCTGGCGTCGCGCTACCGCGAGACGTTCCTGTTCGACATCTGGCGCATGGGAATGAACTCCATCGAGAAGGGCAGCAAAGATTATTGGACTGTGACGCCCAAGCGCATCGCGGCACTGGAGGCGGCGGCGACTGCGGAAGGCGGAGCCACCGGAGGGCGCGGCGGCAGAGGTGGCCGCGGTGGCGGGATGGCGGCAGGCGGCGACGCGGCTGCAGGCGGCGATCTGCCGGCGGGCATGACGCCGGGCGGTCTGGGTGCGCGCACCGTTTCCGCGGACTTGTACGACAAGGTTCTGCACGATCCCAAGCTGCGCGATCCGCGCGGCTACATCATTCCGTCCGACCAGGCGGATTTCGCGACTGCGACGGAATTCGTGAATACCCTGATCAAGAACGGCATCACGGTGATGAAGGCGACGTCGTCGTTTACCGTGGCGGGCAAGAGTTACCCGGCGAATTCGCTGGTGGTGAAGACGGCACAGGCATTCCGCCCGCACATCATGGACATGTTCGAGCCGCAGGACCATCCCAATGATTTCCGCTACCCCGGTGGGCCGCCGATTCCTCCTTATGACATCACCGGCTGGACGCTGGCTTACCAGATGGGCGTGCAGTTCGACCGGATCCGCGACGGTTTCGATGGCCCCTTCACCAAGGTCAATGGCCTGCTGCCGCCTCCCGCGAGCACCGTGATGGGCCCATCGAGCCCGGCGGGATACCTGATCAGCCACCAGATCAACAATTCGTTCATCCTGGTCAACCGCCTGCTCAAGGCGAATGCCGACGTGTACTGGCTGAAGAAGCCGGCAACTGCTGATGGTCAGGATCTGGGCACGGGAAGCATCTGGGTGCCGGCTTCGGCGGCGGCGCGGCCCGTGCTCGACAGGGGCGCGAAGGAGTTGGGCGTGGCGGTTCATGCCGTCGCGAAAGCTCCCGCAGGCGAGGCTTTGAAGCTCAAGCCCATTCACATCGGGCTCTACGATCAGTACGGCGGCAGCATGCCTTCCGGCTGGACGCGTTGGCTCTTCGAGCAGTATGAGTTTCCGTTCGAGGTGGTTTATCCGCCCGCTCTGGATGCGGGCAACCTGAAAGCCAGGTTCGACGTGCTGGTCTTCCCCGACGGCGCAATCCGGCGCGGCAATGCCGGAGGCCGGGGCTTCGGCGGCGGTGGACGCGGGGGATTCGGAGCGGCTCCGGACACCGTGCCCGACGAGTACAAAGACCGCGTCGGCAGGATCTCCGACGAGAAGACGATGCCCCAGCTTCAGAAGTTCGTTGAGTCGGGTGGAACCATCCTGACCATTGGCAGTTCCACCAGCGTGGCCGAGGTTTTCGGGATCCCGGTGAAGAATTACCTCACGGAGAAGGGGCCGGACGGAAAGGACCGCCCGCTGCCGCGGGAGAAGTTCTTCATTCCCGGTTCGCTGTTGAAGGTGAACGTGGACAACAGCAATCCGCTCGCCTATGGCATGCCGGCACAGTTGGATGTCTTCTTCGACAGCAGCCCGGTGATGAAGCTGGAGCCGGCCGCGGAGATGAAGCACACGTCTCCGGTGGCGTGGTTCTCGGGGCCCGAGCCGCTGGATAGCGGATGGGCCTGGGGGCAGCAGTATCTGGATGGCGGAACGGCTGTGGCGGAAGCCACCGTCGGCGAAGGCAAGGTCATGATGCTTGGGCCCGAGGTGGCCTTCCGCGGACAGCCGCATGCGACGTTCAAGCTGTTGTTCAACGGCCTGTACTACGGCAGCGCGAAAGCGGCGACGGTGCAGTAGCCGCGGGAAAACTCGCCGCGGGGGTGAGGCGCCGGGCGCACGAAGACCGCAGTCAAATCCTGGAGTCGAGGATACCCGTCTGAGTCAGACGGGATCGGGTCCCCACGGGAGGAGCGGGAAATCTCATCCTGGAGAGCGGAGTCGCCAGTGTCCGGTGTGCGCAGGAAGAGCGCTATGATTCTCCTGTGATCCGCCGCCTCTATGTGCATAATTTCCGTTGCCTCGAAAACTTCGAACTGCGGCTGGCGAACCAGCCCTCAGTCTTGCTGATTGGAAGCAACGGCTCGGGGAAAACCACCGTCCGGCTCGCGCTGGAGGTTCTTCAGAAGATTGCTCGTGGCACGAACCGGGTCGGCGCCCTGGTGAAGCCCAAGGATTTCTTCCTGGGGCGGACAGACGCGCCGATGCGATTTGAGATCGAGGTCGAACTACAGGGAACGATCTACCAGTACACGATCGCATTTGAGCTTCCGCGAGGATTCAGAGAACTGCGGGTACTGGAAGAAAACCTGGTATCGGGCGGCCAGCCCGTTTACACGCGAAACCAGGCACAGGTTCGCCTTGCAAGGGCGGGCCGACTGGCTGAGCAGGAGGCGAACTTCCGTATGGACTGGCATCAGGTCGCACTCCCGATTGTTCAGGAGTCGCCGAACGACCCTCTGTTTATCTTTAAGCAGTGGCTGGCCCGCATGTTGATTCTTCAGCCGATTCCCAGCCTGATTAAGGGAGAGTCCACAGGAGAGACTCTGGAGCCTAATGTCGATGCCGTCAACTTCGCCGCGTGGTTCTCGGGCCTCTTGGCTTCAACGCCCGCTGCCTATGCCAGGATAGACGAGTATCTGAAGGGGGTCATGCCCGACATGAGAAACATCAGGAATCCCGTAATCGGGAGGGAGTCTCGAAGTCTCTTTGTCAGTTTTCTGGTGCATATGCTCTCATCGCCTCCCACAACTTCAGAGCTCGAAGTGCCATTTGAAGATCTATCCGACGGCGAAAAGTGCTTTATGATCTGCGCCCTGGTGCTTGCGGCAAGTGATGCCAATGAGCAACCCTTTTGCTTTTGGGACGAACCGGACAGCCACCTTGCGCTATCTGAGATCGGGCATTTCGTGGTCGCCCTGCGCAAGACGTTCCAATCCGGCGGTCAGTTCCTCATGACCTCTCACAATCCAGAGGCGATCCGCCGCTTCTCGGATGAGAACACTCTCGTGCTCATGCGGAGGAGCCACCTGGAACCGGCGGTCGTTCGCCCGCTTGGAGAACTCCAGGTTAAAGGAGATCTCGTAGGCGCGCTGATTCAGGGCGATGTGGAGGCATGACCAACCGCCACCAACCGCACGTTTTGGTACTGCCGGAAGACGACGCCAACCGTCAGATTGCTAACGGCTTTCTGATGGGCCTGGATCAGCCTACCTTGAAACAGATCCAAGTTCTTCCCCCAGCCGGTGGGTGGAAAGCAGTCCTCCATGAGTTCGAGTCCAACCATGTCGTGGGCATGGATCGCTACTCTGGTCGATATATGGTTCTGTTAATCGACTTTGACGGGCAGGCAGGGCGGCTGAACGTGGTGAAACAGAAGATTCCGCAACACTTGCAAGAACGGGTGTTCTTCCTTGGGTGGGGGCACAACCTGCTCCGACACAACGAAGTCGAGATCGAACGCTTGCGCCGTCATGTTCGACCCATCCTATTTCGGGCAACCTGAAGCCGAACCCATCGCCAAACGCGCTGTTCACACCTGTTGCTGACCACCCACCGAGGACACCGGCACTGGCTTCGGTACATTCTAACGCATAACGCGCTTTCGAATTTTGTTTGACAACTGGGGGGAATCAATTGTAAGATCGCCCCAATCCCCGTACGTCGGAATTCAGGTCCGTGTCGGGAGTTCTGTCTCTCTTTCGGAGTTAACCAGGTTGCCAGGCATTGGGGTTAGTTTGGGGCCTTCGACTGCGCCCGCGCTTGTCGCATTTCGTCCCATTTTTCTGCCAATCCACCAAACGCGTATTGGAAGGAGCGATTGCATGAGCGATCAGAAACTGTTTGTCGGTGCCCGCCGGCGTGGGTGGACACTCGTTGCGGCAATTCTGTGGGCGGCGGTATTGGCCCCCTGTCTCCCGGCGCAAACGTCGACGACGGGTGCGGTAACCGGAGTCGTCACGGATCCTTCCGGAGCTGTTGTCCCAAAGGCCGAAGTCGAGTTGGCCAACATGGACACCAACGCCGTGGAGAAGCAGACCACCAACGATGCCGGCCAATATGGATTCAACGGCCTCATGCCCGGCCACTACAAAGTCACGGTGAAGGCCTCCGGATTCCGTACCTTCTCGGAACCGAATCTTCTGGTGGAGGTGAACCGCGGCACGAATGTGCCGGTCGCCCTCGAAGTCGGGACCGGTGCTGAGGTGGTAGAAGTCACCGCGACCGCCGCCGTGCAACTGCAGACCGTGGACGCGCAGATCGGCAACACCGTGCCAACGGACGCCATTCTGCGTCTTCCCACGCTGCAGCGCAATGCCACGGAATTGTTGAACCTGCAGCCGGGGACAGTCCCGGGAGGCGGCAATCTGACCATGCGGGTCGCAGGCGCCATCGACGATCAGAACACGGTCACGCTCGACGGCCTGGATATTACGCAGCAAGTGGTGGCGGGCAACACCGCGGTGCCCACCCCCGCCGACAGCGTCGAAGAGTTCCGCGTAACAGTTCTGACGCCGAACTCAACTCTGGTTCGCGGTTCCGGCGGCCAAGTGACGCTGGTTGGCCGGACTGGAGGGAACACGTTCCATGGTGCGCTGTACGAGTACCTCCAGAACTCGGCGCTGAATTCGAACATCTGGGACAACAACCGTATCGGTCTGGCGAAGGCCCCCATTCGCGACAACCGCTTCGGCGGCCGCATCGGCGGACCAATCTTGAAGAACAAGACCTTCTTTTTTGCCAACTACGAAGGCCGCCGCTTTGCCAATGTCGCGCAACTTACGCATACCGTCCCCACCGCGACCTTGAAGCAAGGCATTCTCGAGTTCAAGGACGCCGCCGGCAACATTCAGCAATTCAACCTGGCGACCGCCTCTGTGTGCGGCCCGGACGGGGCCAGCCCTTGCGATCCCCGCGGTATCGGCATCAGCCCAGCAGTGAAGGCGCAGTGGGCCCAGATGCCCTTGCCGACGCCTGGTGCCGGCGGCGGCGATGGCCTCAACACCGCCAACTACGCCTTCAATCTTCCGGTGCCGGTTTCGACCAATTACGGGGTCATCCGCCTGGACCACAACGTGTCGGAAAAGCTGCAGTTGCACGCCAACTACACGTATTTCCTCAGCATCACCACCGGCTCCGGCGACGTGGGCATCCAGAACGGCGCCCCGAAGTCGTTTGTCCAGAACCCCCAGCGCGGTTCGGTGTACAATTTCTCGGCCAATTACCTGCTGTCGCCGACTTGGACCAATACCTTCCGAGTTGGCTATGTGCGCGACAACAACGCCAACCAGGCGACCTCTCCGACTGCCGCGGCCGGCATCATCAACACTCCGGGTTCCAGCACCTCGGCGGGACCGGTCGCGCTGCTCCTCGGCAGCGGCGTGAGCAGCTTTATCGATTCCCCCATCGACATGGATACCCAGCGCGCCCGCTACCAGGCCAACTACAACGGCGATATCCAGTTCCAGGACGACATGAACAAGGTGTGGGGCAAGCATACCTTCCAGTTCGGCGCTCAGTTCAACAGCCTGCCCTATACGCATGTCCGCGCCGACAAGGTGGTCGGGTCGTTGGCCTCGATCGTGGCGCTGGTGGATGGCGACCAGAACTACATTACGATTCCCGCTGCGAATCGCCCCTTGACCTGTAGTGCGTCGGTGACCACCAGCTGTATCCCCTCGGCGCAACTCACCAACTGGGATCGTTACTACGCTTCCACTCTCGGGCTGGTGGATAACGTCGGTGTCCTGGCGGTTCGCGACCAGAACCTGCAGCCCCTCCCACTCGGCACGTTCCTGGTGGACCACACCAGCGAATACGCCACCTATTTCTATTTCCAGGATTCCTGGCGCGTGAGGAATAACCTTACCTTGACCCTGGGACTCGCCTACGGCTGGCAAACGGCGCCCACCGAGGAGCATAATCTTCAGACCGTCATGATCAACGCCGACTCAGGCCAGTTGATCAACGCACCCGCCTTCATGCAGGCGCGTCTGAATGCGGCACTGGCCGGACAGAACTACAATCCCACCATCGGCTTCGCTACCGTGGGCAAAGCCGGCGTTCCGGTCTACAACGTGGATTACGGCGACATCGCCCCCCGCGCCTCTTTCGCCTGGACCCCCCGTGGGAAGTTCTTTGGGCAACAGAAGTCCGTCATCCGCGGCGGATTCGCTATCGTCTACGACCGCTCCAATACCGTGCAGAGCGTCGAGATCCCGATGCTAGGCGTGGGCTTCGACCAGAACATTATCGTGCAGGCGCCTCTGTGCAACGCCACCGGCCCCGGCGGAGCGGGCTGCAACGCGGCGGCCACAACGGGAGCGAATCCCGGTCTGGCGAGCTTCCGCGTAGGCGTGGATGGAACCCTGCCGTTACCCGTGCCCACGGCGGTGACTTCCCCCGTCATTCCTCCCCCAGGCTACACCGAAACCCTCTCTTTCCAGGTGGACCCGAACACCCACGTAGGACGCAGCTACAACGTCGATCTGAGCCTGCAACGCGAGCTGCCCGGCGGCTTCATCGTGGAAGGGGCCTTCCTGGGACGCTATTCGCGCCGGCTGCCGCAAGCGGTGAACCTCACCTCAGCGCCCTACATGATGGTGGACTCGGCGTCCGGCCAATCCTTCGCCCAAGCCTACGACGCCATCGCCAACGCCCTGCGCGCGGGACAAGCCGCTCCCACCGAACCGTTCTTCGAAAACCAGTTCCCTGGACTCGCCAAGCTTCAGAACAGCGCCACCGCGACGGCTTTCATCGTGGGACGGAACTCCTCGAGCTTCGTTCAGGGCAATCTGGGAAGCCTCTTCCTGAACTTGGCCAGTTACCGCCGTTCCGTCGGCCTGCTGCCGCTCACCAACGACCAGGCGCAGATCGAGTTCATGCGTACCTATATCGGCCAGTCGAATTACAACGGCGGCATCCTGACCCTCACCAAGCGCACCTCCCACGGCCTCTCGGTCAGCGCCAACTACACCTACGCCCACTACCTGGACGACTACCTGTCGAATCAGAACAACGCAGGGTTTTACGGCAACAGCTTTCACCCGGGCGTGGATTATGGTCCGAACGGCAGCTACGATCGCCATCAAGTTTTCAACTCGTATTACACCTACGAGCTCCCCTTTGGATATGGACATAGACTGCATACAGGGAACTTCGTAGATCGCATCATTGGGGGCTGGTATACCTCCGGCATCGTCACGTTGTTCAGCGGGCTTCCCCTGACGGTGACGGAGAGCTCCCAGGTTTTCGGAGGAGCTACGTCTACCATCGGCGTGTCGGAAGCGATGATCCCGTCGGGGCCCTTGCCGAACGCGGGCATCACCAGCGGCTCATCCGGGTGCACTCTCACCGGGACCGGCAGCGTGGGCACGACTGCGGCCACCGGGGCCGGGTTGAACATCTTCTCCAATCCGTGCGCCGTCTACTCCAGCCTCCGTTACATCCAGCTCAGCAGCGACACCCGCACGGGCCGCGCGAATCCTCTGCGCGGATTGCCGGTCCGCAATATGGACATGCGTTTCGGCAAAGATACGCGGATCACCGAGAAGGTCCGCATGAGCTTGTCGGCGGATCTGTTCAACGTCTTCAATCACCACAACTTCAACAATCCGGGCCTCAGCTACACGAGCCCGACATCCTTCGGCGTAATCACCAGCACGTATACGCCGGCCAATCGCACCAACAGCGCACGCTGGATCGAATTAGGGGCTCGCCTGGAATTCTGAGCTCGTTGCGCCGGCACGTCTCTCGCGGCGCGGAGACGTGCCGTTCGGCCTGATATCGTCGTCAAAACCCGCCAGCCCAGTCTTCGCGTAACCACTTCGTGCCAGCGGAGTATTCCTGGTATGCGCGATTTCCGTTTTGCTTTCCGCAGGCTGGTGCATAATCCCGGATTCAGCCTGGCGGCGGTGGTGGTGCTCGCGTTGGGCATCGGCGCGAACGCGGCGATCTTCACCGTGGTCCGGGCGGTGCTTCTGGCGCCGCTTCCTTACCCGCATCCGGAGAGGCTGGTGCATGTATACGAACGGAACGTGGTTGGCGAGAATCCGTTCAACAGTGTGTCCGCACCGAATTTCTACGACTGGCAGCGCGATTCCAAGAGCTTCGAACAGATGGGCTTGCTGGGCGATTGGACAGCCAGCTTTTTGCCCGATGACGGGGGGCTGCCGGAAAACCTCGAAGGCACGATCTGTACCTTCGACTTTTTCACCACGCTCGGAGTGAAGCCTTCGATGGGCCGCACCTTCACCGATACCGAGGACCGCCACGGGGCACCTCGTGTAGTGGTGATCAGCGATTCGCTCTGGAAGCAGCGATTCGGCGCGGGGCGGGATGTGATCGGCTCCCAAATGCGTCTGGACGGCGAACCACACACGATTGTGGGGGTGATGCCCGCGGGCTTCAACTATCCGCGCGCGGCGGTTCAGGTGTGGCTGCCCCTCTGGCAGAACGTCGGGGAATATACGCGCCAGGTGCGCGGCATTCATCGGTTCAATGCCGTTGCGCGGCTGAAGCCGGGCGTTTCGGTGGAGCAGGCGCGCGCCGAAGTGGACGCAATCGCGCGGCGCATCAGGGCACGATATCCGGAAACGCTGACCGGCAAGGGCGGCAACGTGGTTCGCATGGACGAACGGATGGTCGCCGGTGTGAGGCCGATGCTGCTGGTGTTGCTGGGCGCGGTCGGGTGTGTTCTGTTGATTGCCTGCGTGAACGTCACCAATCTGCTGCTGGCGCGGGCGGTGTCGCGGCGCCGGGAGGTGGCGGTGCGGGTGGCCCTGGGGGCCAATCGGGTGCGGATTGTGCGGCAGTTCCTGCTGGAGAGCTCGATACTCGCGCTGGCGGGCGCCGCGTTGGGCCTGGTCATCGCGATGTTGGGCACCCGGGAGCTGACTCGAATGGTCGGCTACATCCCGCGGATCTCGAACGCTCAGGTGGATCCGATCGTGTTGGCGTTCACGTCAGCCGTTGCAGTGGCCTGCGGGATGGCGGTGGGGGTGGTGCCGGCGTTGTGGTCCTGGCGCGCCGGCTTGTCGGGTGCGATGCAGGAAGGCGGGCGCTCGGCCACGGCGGGGCGCGGACGTGGGCTCTTTCGCGATTCGATGGTCGCCATCGAAGTGGCGTTGTCCCTGATGCTGCTGGTGGGCGCCGGGCTGATGCTGAAGAGCCTCTACAAACTGCACTCCGTGAATCCCGGCTTCCCCACCGGGCGCGTCTTGACGATTCGCTTTTCCCTTCCTCCGGGGATCAAACCGGAGGCAAGGGTCGTCGGGTTGTACCGTGACCTGTTGGAGAAGGTTCGGGCGCAGCCGGGCATCGAAAGCGCCGGGCTGGTGACCGTGGCGCCGCTGGGCGGACATTTTGAGGACTGGGTATTCACGATCGATGAGCACCCTCCGCTTCCGCCAGGGCATTTTCTGGATGCAGTGGTGCGGTTTGCCGATCCCGGGTATTTTCAGGCGATGGGCATCCCGCTCAAGCGGGGAAGGGCATTCCAGGAAGCCGATTCGCTCAAAGCGGCAAACAAGGCGATCGTCAGTGAATCGTTGGCCGCCACCTTTTTCCCGAACGAAGATCCGATTGGCAAGCGGCTGCGGACCAGCGAATCGGTGGCCTGCGAGATTGTGGGGATCGTGGGAGACACACGCCAGAACCTGGCCCAGGTGCCGGAGCCGGCGATGTATTTTCCGTTATACCGAGGCGACCACACCTACGCCACGCTCATGCTGCGGGCATCAGGCGATCCAAACCTGCTGTCGTTGCCGGTGCAGAAGACCATGCGGGCGCTGGCGCCGGATTTACCCGCGGTGACGGTGAAAACCATGGAGGCGATGATGGATGGCGCGACTTCGCAGCACCGCTTCGGGCTGACGTTGATTGCACTCTTTGCGGGCCTGGCGTTGGTGCTCGCCTCGATCGGCTTGTATGGAGTGCTTGCCTATTCCGTGAGCCAGCGGACCAACGAGCTGGGAATTCGGGTGGCGCTGGGTGCCGCGGCTCCGGACATCATGTGGCTGGTGCTGCGGCAGGGGCTAAAGCCGGCGGCTGTGGGAATCGCGGCGGGGCTGGCCGGAGCGATGGCGGCATCGCGGTTGCTGCGCGCCCTGCTGTTCGAGGTGAGCTCGAACGATCCGATGGTGATGCTGGCGGTAGCGGCCGTCCTCGCTGCGGTTGCCGTTCTGGCGAGCCTCCTGCCGTCCCGGCGCGCCACCAGGACCGATCCGGTGGTGGCGCTGCGCGCCGATTGAGACCTTGTGACGCTCGGCGCGCGGAAGAACCGGCTGGTGGCAAAAAAAGGCAGGTTCCATGACCTGCCTCCATCATCGGACGGGAGGAAATCGTCCGGTGATGTTCGAATACAATCTCAAAGACTCATGAGGCACCCAAAAAACTACACTGACCCGATAACTTTGGTCTATTTTTCGGGTGATCGGCCAAATGTTACATTGGCCCGCGATGCCCGATGATTTCTGGGATCCCAGGCGGCGCTCCCTTCCGGGCGACATCCTCACCATCGTGCGCGCAGTGCCGGCAGTCCTGAGCATCTCGCTATTCCAGAGCCTCGCGCGGCGAATCGGCTTGCCCGAGCTCGACCGGATGACCGAAGCGGGAGGCTGGCTTGCTCGGCATGTTCCTCTTGGGTTGGTTCTTGCATGCCGGAGTGCACGAATGAATGGAACCATGCTCCTCCATTTGATGCTGCACACCCGGCGCGCTGCGGCACGGATCGCCCTCGCGCTGCGCCGTTCCGCACTCGAGCGTCTGATGAGGAGCCGAAGCCACCCGCGAGATCTGGCCCTGGCACACTCGCAACTTGGTCTTGCCGAGGTGGCCACCGGCTCGTTCCGCGCCGAAATGCTGTGGCGGGACGGACGGGTAGCCGAAAGCCTGGGAGGCCCTTCCGGACCCCGCGGTCCAGGCACCGCCATTCCCCGGAAATTCGTCCAGAAGCGGGCCGCCAGACACCAGCGGACGGCCGGACCGCGGACGCACTGGCCGATTACCGCGAACTCCCGCGCCTGGCGGAAATGGAGGCGGACCCGGACAAACTCGAGGTCGCGATCGCGCAAAGCGCCCTGGCCCGATCTCTTCTCGATGCAGGTAACCTCGAAGAGGCCGAGCGAGTGGCGCACCAATCCCTGCGCACCCTGTCGGACACCGATCATCCCGAGGCGTTCGGAACTTGCACGGCGCTCGCCTTGATCTCCTGGCGGAAGGAAGGAACCGTCAAAGCCTGGCTCGACGAAGGATTCCGCCATTTTGAAGAAGCGCCGCTGATCCTTCACGCCAATAAAGCACGACCGTTTGAATCCACCGCAGACCGCCTGGAAAGAGGCAGCACTTCCCGCGCTACGGCCTCCCATGGCATTAACTTTGGTGCAGTTTTCCTTCGTACATGCCGATGTTAAAGTGTTGGCGCGATGCGCCTGTCCGGACGGGAAACGCAACTGCGGTGGATGTTCCTGATTGGTGGCTGGTTCCTGTTTGTGTGCCACAGTCTCGTGCTGCACAATCTGCTGTACACCGACGCACTGGCAGACTCCCTTTTTCCGGACAATCCCGAGTTCCTCATCAACCTCGCGACCCTGTGGCTCGCCCTCGTGATGGTACTCTGCTTCATCACCGCCTGGGGAATCAAGCGTCAGCGTCCCTGGAGCCGCCGGACCGGGATCGTGACATCGGTCTTGCTTCTGCCCGGCGCCCCCTGGTTGACCATCGCGGGCGTGGTGGGGTTGTGCCTGATCCAGCGCGGGCCGGTGCCGCAAACCCCGCCACCAATGGAGGAAGACTATTGGCAGCCTGGCCGCCAGTCGCTCTTCGGGGCCATCATCCAGATTGCCGGCTTCCTCGCGGCCATGCAATGCCTCTCGATTTTCGAGAGGTACGCCACACAGATGGGTATGCGCGATCCGGACATCAGCCAGAGCAGCCTCAATACCGCGATGATCGGGTTCGGGCTGCTGCTGTTTGTTCTGCTCTGCCTGCATTCGGCGATCCATGAGTCCGGGCACCTGACGGCAGCCTGGCTGGCGGGATATCGCGTCAAGGTGATCAGCGCCGGGCCGGTCACCTGGCGTCGCGATGCCCTCACTTACCGGTTCCGCGTCGAGTGGAAGCGCCTGCTGCTCGGCGGCGGATATGTGGGGGCCGTTCCTTCCTCGGAGAACGGTGTGTGGCCGAAGGAGATTTTCGTGGTGGCGGCGGGGCCTCTGACCTCTCTGGGGGCGGGCGTGCTTCTGACGCTCGCGTTTTTCCGGCTTCCGGGAACGCCGCTGGCGCCGTACTGGCTGATTTTCGCGGTCGCGGCACTGCAGGGATACTATGGGGCGGTGGTGAACCTGATCCCTGCCGGCTACACCGATGGGACGATGCTGTTCCATTTGATTCTCCGGACCGCCCGGGGAAAGCAACTGATCGCCCGGATACTCAGCGGACAGGCGCATCAGGATGCCGTCGAGCGGCGCAGGGCGGGCGATCACGAGAGCAATCTGGCCCTGCAGCGCGCGGCGCTGGAGCGTTTGATCGCGGGCGGCGGCCACGCGCCCTTGCAGCTTGCCCTGGCGCATTCCCAGCTTGGGTTGGCGGAGCTGGCGGCAGGTTCGGCGGCCGAAGCAGAGAAGAATTTTCGTGCCAGCCTCGACGTAGTGGCGCGGATCGGCGGAAACCCGGCAATCGAAGCGGACTGCTGGACCGGCCTGCACCGCGTCTTTTTCACCCAGCAACGCCCCGAAGATGCCGGCCAGGCATATCGCAACGCCTGGGGTGCCCTGATCGCGCTTGGCAAGAACCCGCCGGCCGGCATCGACCGCCTGGCAATTCAGGCAGGGTTGGCCGAATTGCATTGTGCGGGCGGAGCTTTCGAGCCCGCGCTGGCGGTCATCACGGACCTGCTCGCGAACCTTAACCGCAGCGCCCAGCAACGGCGCCTGAGAGGCTTGCTCCTGCGTTTCCGTGCGCGCTGTGAGCTGCAGTTGGGCCATCCCGGGCTTGGCCGCGCGATCGTAGCGCAGGCCGCTTCTTTCTGGCGCAATGCCGGGAGTAAAGCGGCCGATGGGCCTCAGGAGATCGGCTTGCTGGGCTTGGAGTTCTCCTTGGGCGGGCAGGCCGAAGCGGCCGTTCCGCTGCTCCGCGAGTCGATTGAGCTGTTCGAGAAACGCGGGGAGCCAAACCCGGCGGCGCGTTTTCGACTGCTGCTGGCCGAAGTCTTGCGGAAGGCCGGCCGCATCGATGAGGCTCGCCAGGTTCTGCCGCTGTCGGAACAGCTTCCTGGTGAACTCCATCGGCAATTCCTCGAAGAGCGCGCCGCGGTGGACCACAAGGCAGGACGACTTGGCGAGGCGATGTCGGGCTATCGCGAGGCACTCAGGCTGATCGAGGGGGATCCCCGCTCGAACGCGGGGGCGGTGAACACCGTCAAGAGCTCCCTGGCCGGAGTATGCCTGGAGGCCGGGCAGGTGGAAGAGGCGGAGTCATTGGCGCAGGAGGCATGGAACGAATTGTCGGCCGCCGGCGATCCGGAAGCTGCCACCGCCTGTATCACGTTGGGCCTGATCTCCTGGCATCACAGCCGAACGCCCGCCGCGTGGTTCGATGAGGGACTGCGGCGCGTCGAAGACGCCCCACTGCTGCTTCACGCCAACAAGGCGCGCTTCTTCGAAGCGACCGCGGCGCGCCTCGAAAAGACCGGGCTGGACGGCGAGGCATCGCGTTTTCGCCTGGCTGCCGAGCGCCACTGGGCGGCGCTTGGGGTAGGGTCGAGCGTTGGCTCCTGCGCCCTCGTCGCCAGCCAGGCCGATCCGCGCGGAATCCTCGTCACGCTAGACTGAGAACAGTGGAAGAAGAGGTCCTCGGTAAGGCATACGACTCCCGGCTCATGCGGCGGCTGCTGGGATACATGCGGCCTTACCGCATGCTGGCCGGCGCGTCCCTGATTTTCCTGCTGGTGCAGTCGGGACTGCAGGTGCTCGGGCCCCTGCTGACCAGAATTGCCATCGACAAGTACCTGCAGCGCAGCCCCTACAATGCTCCCTCGTTTCTGGACGTCCGCCTGCCTGCCGATCCATGGGCGGGACTGTCCAGAATCGGATTGCTGTATCTGGGCGTGCTTGCCGGCTCGTTTGTGGCGGAATTTGCGCAGACCTACCTGATGCAGTATACCGGGCAGCTGGCCATGTTCGACCTGCGGAAGCAACTCATGGAGCACCTGCAGAACCTCGACCTGGCATTTTACGACCGCAATCCCGTGGGGCGCCTCGTTACCCGCGTGACCACCGACGTCGATGTGCTGAACGACCTCTTCGCCTCCGGGCTGATCACGATCCTCGGTGACGTGCTGGTGCTGTCGTTCGTGGTGGCCATCATGTATCGGATGAGCCCGCTGCTCACCGCCATCATCCTGTCGGCCATGCCCTTCGTGATCCTGGTCACGGTGCTGTTTCGCCGCACAGTCTCGCAGAGCTATCGCAACATCCGGATCGCCATTGCGAGGATCAACGCTTACATCCAGGAGCATATTACGGGCATTGTGGTGCTGCAGCTCTTCAACCGCGAAAAGCGCAGTTCCGGGGAGTTCGAACAGATCAACCGGCGGCACATGGAGGCGTACCAAGACGCCATCAGCGCTTACGGGTGGTTCTACCCCGTGGTGGAGTTCCTGTCGGTGCTGGCCATGGCGGGGATCCTCACCTATGGCGGCTTTCGGATCGGCAGAGGGCCTCTGACGTTGGGAGTGGTGGCGGCGTTTCTGCAATACGGCCTGCGATTCTTCCGGCCGATTCAGGACCTGAGCGAGAAGTACAACATCCTGCAGTCGGCCATGGCGTCTTCGGAGCGGATCTTCAAACTGCTGGACACCGAGGCTACCGTGCTGCCGCCCGCCGCTCCGCGCCCCGTGCCCAGGTCCGTGGGCGCGATCGAGTTCGACCGGGTGTGGTTCGCGTATCAGAACGAGGATTGGGTCCTGCGCGACGTCAGCTTCACGATTGCGACCGGGGAGACGCTCGCGGTCGTGGGCCACACCGGAGCCGGTAAGACCACCCTGATCAGCCTTCTGCTGCGGTTCTACGACGTGCAGCGCGGTTCGATTCGTGTAGGTGGCGTGGATCTGCGGGATCTGGATCCCAAGGAATTGCGGCGGCAGTTCGGCGTGGTGCTGCAGGATCCGTTCCTGTTCACCGGGACACTCGAAGAGAATATCCGGCTGGGGACCGCGAGCATCGGGCGCACGGACGTCGAGGCTGCCGCGGAGCAGGTGAACCTGGCCGACTTCATTCGCAGCCTGCCGGACGGATATAACCACTCGATTCGCGAGCGGGGCAGCGGTCTCTCCACCGGGCAGAAACAATTGATCAGCTTCGCGCGGGCGCTGGCCCACAATCCGCGATACCTGATCCTGGACGAGGCCACGTCGAGCGTCGATACGGAGACCGAATTCCGCGTGCGCCAGGCGCTGAGCCGCATGGTGGAGGGGCGGACCTCGATCATCATCGCTCACCGGCTATCCACCATTCAGCGGGCCGATCGTATTCTCGTGATGCACAAGGGGCGGCTGCGCGAGTCCGGGACCCATCAGGAACTGCTGGCGCAGCGCGGCATTTACTGGAAGCTGTTCCAACTGCAATACAAGGATCAAAACGACGCCGCCAGCTTGCTTGCCGGCCCCGGGTGAGGCGGCGGGCCGAGGAGGATGTGGCGCGGGCACTCGTGCCGCGTCGGCGCTCTGGCTAAACTCGAGTAGTCGCTTCGATGACCGGCTGCCAGCTTGCATCAGCCAGCACCACAGACACTGCCGCCTGACGCTCCGGCACCTTCCAATACTTCTGGAGCAGAACTTGCTTCTGGCGCGGAGTCACCAGGCGGAAGCCATGCTTTTCGTAGAAGCGAATGGCCCAAACGGCATCCGCCCAAGTCCCGATCAACACCGGACCACGCGCCATGGTCCGCAGATATGCCAGCAGGCGGCCGCCGATTCCTTTACCTTGACTACCGGTGCGGACATACGCGTGGCGGATCAGGGTTACGTCCCCGATATGCTGGATTCCCATCACACCCTCCAGCGCCTCGTCCTCCGCATAGCCCCAGAACATCACGCCCTCCTGGATTTCCACCACCAGCTCTTCACGCGACATGTATGGTTCCGTCCAGCAATCCGCCGGGATCACGCCCGCGTAGGCGCGCGCGCCGTCATTGATAATAGACCAGACTTGCTCAAAGTCCCGCTCGCCGCAATGCCGGATCATGCCTCAGGCCCTGGTAGTAATGGTGCGCGCGCCGGTGCGCGCTGGTACTGTCTCAGTACGGACCGGACTTTCATTATCGCAAGGATGCCTGCATACTCCATCCATGCAGTCTGCAGTTTCGTCCCCTGCTCAGGACTTATCCGTCTCGTCCTCAGTGAAGCGCGCTTCCCTGTTCGATCTCGCGGGCACCCTTTATTGCCGCATCTTCCACCGGTCCCTCTCGCGGCCGGTCCGGAGCCGCTACCGCTGCTGGAAGTGCCTGAGAGAGTTCGATCTGCCCTGGTAGTTCCCACTTCCGCGGTTCCCAAACCCAGGCCTGATACTTCCCTGTGCGATCCTGTAGGGACGAAGGGAAACTCTCATGCGCCTCGCGTTTGCCGCTGCCGGACTGATTGTCCTGCATTCACCGGCCCTCCCCCAAACCGCTGCGCCCGCCATCTCCATCTCGCCCTCCCTGTTGAACAGCCTTCAATGGCGCAGCATCGGACCCGCGGCCACCGGAGGGCGAATCGCCGACCTTGCAGTCGCCAGGATCCCCGGTGCCCCTTCGGAAATCTACGTCGCCACTACCACCGGCGGCGTCTTCAAGAGCGTCAACGAAGGCGTGTCTTTCACTCCGGTTTTTGACAATGCCGGCGGCATGATGTCCATCGGCGCGGTCGCCGTTGCGCCTTCCAATCCCTCGGTGGTCTGGGTCGGCACCGGAGAGGCCGACAACCGGCAGAGTTCCTCCTGGGGAGACGGCGTCTACAAGTCCACCGATGGCGGCCGCACCTGGCAGAAGATGGGGCTCGAAGAGACCCGCCACGTCGGCAAGATCGTCATCCATCCGTCCGACCCCAACACCGTCTACGTCGCGGCTGTCGGCCACCTCTGGGGATCCAATCCCGAACGCGGCGTCTTCAAGACCACCGACGGCGGCAAGAGTTGGACCAAGGTCCTCTATCGCGACGAGCACACCGGCGCCATCGACCTCGCCATGGATCCCAAGGACCCTTCCGTGCTGTTCGCTGCCATGTATCAACGCCAGCGCAAAGGATGGGGTTTCAACGGAGGCGGACCCGGAAGCGGCATCTTCCGCACCACCGACGGCGGGGCGCACTGGACCGAATTGAAAAACGGCCTTCCTGCCGGCGACAAAGGCCGCATCGGCCTGACGATTTTCCCGGCCGACAACCGCATCCTCTACGCCATCGTGGAGGCCGATCCTCCCTTCGCGGGCGGCGGGCGCGGCGGCACTTCCGGCAACCAAGGTGAAGCAGCAGGCGGTCCGCGCGCCGGCGGTGGACGCGGAGGAAGAGGCGCCGGCGCTCCCCAGACACCTCAGCGAGGCGGCATCTTCCGCAGCCAGGACCAGGGCGAAACCTGGGAACACATGACCGGCCTCAATCCGCGTCCCAGTTACTACAGCCGCATCTACGTCGACCCCAAGAACGCCAACCGCGTCTACATCATGGGCTCCAACCGCGGATTCTACATTTCCGATGACGCCGCCCGCAGCTTCCGCGACGTCTTCAGCGGCGTTCACGGCGAAGACCACGCGCTGTGGATCGATCCCGACAATACCAACCGCCTGATCATCGGCGGCGATGGCGGCGTCTCCATCTCCTACGACCGCGGGCTTACCTGGCTCTTCCGCATCAACCTCCCCATTGGCCAGTTCTACGACATCTCCGCCAACAACGAGGACCCCTTTCTCGTCTGTGGCGGGCTGCAGGACAACGGCAGTTGGTGCACGCCGTCAGCCTCCCGTCTCAGCCACGGCATATCGTTCAAAGACGCCTTCAATATCGGCGGCGGCGACGGCATGCAGGCCGTTTTCGACGGCGACGACCACACGGTTCTGGTGAGTTTGCAGAACGGCGTCACCAATCGCCTCGACCTCGACAACATGCAGCGGCAGAGCATCGGCCCGGTGCAACCGCCCGAACGGCCCGGGCCGGGTCAGACCGCCTATCGCTGGTATTGGACCACCCCGCTGATCGTCTCCAGTTTTAATCCCGCCACCATCTACACCGGCGCCAACCTGCTGTTCCGTTCCGATGATCGCGGTGTGAACTGGAAACCCATCAGCCCCGACCTCACCGCCAACATCGATCGCAACAATCTGCCGATGATGGGAGCGCCCGTTCCCACGAATGCTCTTTCGCGGCACGACGGGCAGTCCAACTTCAGTGCGTTGACCGTGATCGCCGAGTCACCACTCGACCGGAACGTGCTTTATACCGGCGCCGACGACGGCACCATCCGGATGACCCGCGATGGAGGGGCGCACTGGACGGACCTCACTCCAAACGTCCATGGCCTCCCCCACATGCTCAACATCAGCGGCATCGCACCCTCCAGGTTTTCGGCCGGCCGCGTCTACCTCACCGTGGACGGCCACTTCAACGACGACTATCATGCCTACGTCTTCGTCAGCGAGGATTACGGCAAGTCCTGGAATGCGATCACCAACGGTCTGCCTGCGACCTCCGTCCATCGCATCCGCGAGCACCCCGCCAACCCGAATTTCCTCGTTGTGGGCATGGAGATGGGCGTGTATGCCACCTTCGATCGCGGTGCGCATTGGACCACCATCGGCGCGAACTTCCCGCCGGTCCCGGTCTACGACCTGCTTTTCCAGGGCAGCGAGCACGCGCTGGTGCTCGGCACTCACGGCCGCAGCATCTGGGTCCTGGACCACGTGGAGCCGCTCGCGCAGTTGACCTCCGAAGTGGTCAACGGGAATGGCCACCTCTTCCCCGTCCCGCCCACGCATTTCAAGACCATTCAGGTGGGGCAGTTCTGGTTCGGCGCGGGCGAGTTCTTCGCGCCCAATCCGCCTTACGGCGCGTTGTTGACCTACTACCTGCCCAAGGGGGCGGCCGGCGTTGGGATCACCATCTCCGATTCCGCGGGGAAAGTCATCCGCACGATGAGCGGGCCGGGCGAAGCCGGTTTGAATCGCACGTGCTGGGACCTGCGCCGCTCGCCCCCGCTCGATGCAGGTCAAGCCGCGCCGGCCAATTGCGCAGGTGGCGGCGTGCCGGAAGGAGGAGGCGGCTTCGGCCGCGCCAATCTCGGCCCGGTCGTTTTGCCCGGCAAATACACCGTGACCGTCACGCCCGCCGGTGGCCCTGTTCTGCGGACCGAAGCCACCGTCGGTCCCGATCCGCATTTTCCGATCTCCGATGCTGATCGCAAATCTCGCTACGCGGCCATCACGAGCGCCTACACGCTGCCGCAGCAGTTGGCGCCGGCGCGGGATGCCGCGGAAATGGTGGCCCACCAGGCCGCCGCCATGCGCCAATACCTCGCTGCCGGCGGAGAGAACGCCCGCGGCGCGCTCGAAGTGGTGGACCGGGTCGCCCGTGAAGTCTCGCGGGTCCAAGGCCAGATCGCTCGCACCCTCACCGCCGCGGCCAACGTGCTCGGCGCCATCGATGGTTACGAAGGGCTGCCCACCGGTTCCCAATTGCAGCAGTTGAATTGGGCCTGGGAAGACGCCATCTCCGCCGTGACGGCCCTGAATCAGCTCATCCGCGACGACCTGCAGCCGGCCTATAGCACCATGGCCGGTCCAGTGAAATTGCCGGAAGTGAAGCCTGTCCCGCTCCCCGTGCGCCCCTGACGTTGTTTCCCGACGTGGCGCAGGCACCCCTGCCTGCCGCGCCCCGACTCATCGGGGCGCTTTTCGGGAGTGTACAGTGCCAGTGGCGGCGAAGGGTTTTCGAGGCTGCCGCCTCCCACTCGAATCGGCCGTTTCCTCGCTAACCAGCCGTGGTGGCAAGTCCGTCATTTTCTCACTTCTTCTTCCTGAAGATACCTTTGATCTTGCTGAAGAAGCCGCCCTTCTTCTCTTCCTCATCGGGCTGGTCGGGAGTCTGCGGTTGCGCACTCGCGCCCGGATCGCCGCCATCCTGGCGATTCAGGCGTTTCGCCGTTCCCGGCGCTACCGTACCGTCACCGGAGCTTCCGGTGATCCGCAACGGAGTGTTTCCCGCGGCGGGAGGCGCCTGCGCCGCCGGCCGTTCCTGCGACGGCGTATCCCAACCGGTAACAATCGTCGTCCCGGGACGCGCGCCACCATGCAGCGGGCACGACCCGACCGGTTCCGTTCCCTCGATATAGACTTCCGGCCGCGGGTTCGGACAGTTCGGACCGGCCGGCATACCCGACAGCGGATCGATATCAATGGAAATGATGCCGTCGGGCGGCACGAATGGCTTGGTGTCGCGGTACTCCCGATAATCCAGAGCCCGCTTCATGAACTCCATCCAGATGGGCGCCGCCGAACGGGCGCCCTCGAGATCGAGCTCCCGATTGTCGTCGAATCCCACCCAGACCACGCACAGCAACTCGGAGGTGTAGCCGGCAAACCACCCGTCGCGCTCCGCCGAGGAAGTGCCCGTCTTGCCGGCCGCCGGTACGTTGAAAGCGTAATGCGCTCTCGCTCCCGCGGCGGTACCGCTGCGCAGGACCTCCTCCATCAGGCTGGTCATGATATAGACCACTCGATTATCGATGACGTGCTTCTGCTCGGGCTTGTCTTTGTACGGCACCTTGCCGTCCTGGGAGCGCACGAACGTGACCAGCGACGGTTTTACGTACGTGCCCTGGTTGGCAAACACGGTATACGCACCCGCTGCCTCCATAGGCGTGACTTCGTAGGCTCCCAAGGCGACCGACGGCGTGGCGTGAATCTTGTAATTCAGGCCGGCGCGGTTGGCCATTTCGACCACCCGGTCATAGCCCACCATTTCCGCGACCTTCACCGTCGGAATGTTCAGGGAGTGCGCCAGCGCTTCCCGCAGCGTCACATCGCCGCGGAAGGTCTTTTCGAAATCACCAGGCTCGTAAGGCCGGCCATCAAACCAGAAAGTGGTCGGCTCGTCGGTCACAATCGTGCTCGGGGTCAGAATGTGAGCCGCGCCGGTGACGCCGGTCTCCATGGCGGTGGCGTACACGAACGGCTTGAAGATGGAACCCGGTTGCCGGTGGGACAGCACATGGTTGAGCTGGCTCATGCCGTAGCTGCGGCCGCCTACCAGGGCCTTCACCGCGCCGGTATGCGGGTCGAGCGCCACCAGCGCCACCTGGGGGTCGGGCGGAGTCTGTCCCTTGAACCGGCGCTGCTTGCGGATCTGCTCGTCCACGTTCTGCATCCCCACCCGCACCGCCTCCGCCGCGGCGCGCTGCAGCCGCAAATCGAGCGTGGTGTACACGCGGAACGCGTTGGACTGGAAGTTCTCGTCCTGGAACTTGCTCTGCAGCAGCTCGTTCACCATATCCACGAAGTACGGAGCTTCGACGGATTGCGCCGCACCCTTGGCTACGGTCAGAGGAGTCTCGATCGCCACCGCGTAATCGCGGTCGCCGATGAAGCCGTTGGCCCGCATGAGGCTCAACACCAGGTTGCGCCGCTCCCGCAGGCGGTCGGGATGCCGGAAGGGGTCGAAATTCGCGGGCGATCGCGGAATGCCGGCCAGTTCGGCCGCTTCCGGCAGGGTGATCTGGCTCAGGTCCTTGCCCAGGTAAGCCTCCGCCGCCTGCCCAAAACCGCGGATATTGAAGGTGCCCCGCCAGCCGAGATCGATCTGGTTGGCGTAGTCTTCGAAAATCTCCTCTTTGGACAGCTTCTGCTCGAGTTGCAGCGTGATCATCACCTCGGCCAGCTTGCGCTTCCAGCGCTTGTCCGTGTTCAAAAAGAACATGCGGGCAAGCTGCATGGTCAGAGTCGAGGCGCCCTGGTCTTTGCGCCCTTCCTTGATGTCTACGTAAAAGGACTTGATGATCCGGAAAGGATCAAATCCGCCATGCTGGAAAAAGCGCTTGTCTTCCGCCGAAGTCAGCGCCTGCACCAGCACTTCGGGAATGTCGCGGAACTTCACCATCCGGCGCTTTTCGCGATTCGGGCCGCTGAAGGCGGTGATGAGCTGCGGCTCGAGCTGGTATTGACTCCGAGGGGTATTGTCCTGGAGCGAAATGATCTGCGAAATCTTGCCGCCGGCAAACTTTACCACCCCCGGTTCCTGCTCGAAATACGAATCGCGGCCCGGAAAGATGGAGATCGAGTTCGCCTGCATCTGGTAGGAGCCCGTCGGGTTGGAGCGCGACTCGTTATATCCGCTGCGGTGCAACTCCGCGGCGATTTCGGTGGGTGTAATGGTATCGCCGACAGAGACCGTCTCCGGCGCGCCAAACAGCTTGGCGGTGTTGGAAAACGGGCCGGCACGCAGTTTTTCGTCGATCACCCGCGCGTAAACGTAATAAAAGTACGTAAACGCCCCAAGGCCCACGATCATGATCACGGCCAAGCTGACGATCAGGACGCGGCCGCCCCTACCCAGGAGAAACCGCGCCACGCCCTGCCTCTGGGGCACACGGACTTTCATCTCCCTTTTGGGCTTGGCGATTGTTCGTGGCACTACATCTGATTCTCGCATAGTACGGACGAGATCCCGAACACTACCAGGGGTTAGGGTTGGAGTATGGGCTCAGGGATTATCGCGCCTTACGGCGCCGGCAACCCCCAGCCCCAACCCGGCTCCTCACCGGCTGCCGGCTCCCGGATAGAAATGCAGGTTGACGGTGTACCCCGGCAGATCGACCTTCACGAAGTAGCGGATGTCGATGCGCACTCCATCCAACGGATGTGTTACATGCACTTCATCCTCCGTTATGGGAAGCCCGAGCTGACGCGCCTTCTCGACCACCGAGGTGCGCCAGGCATCGTCCGATTTAGCCTGATTCTCTACATGCCGTGTAATTTCTGACACGAAGTTTTGCATCTCCAGATTGCGGAGATAGTAAGGCGCGAAGATCGCCAGGAAGAAAGCCAGGATGGCCAGGACAGCGACAGCGGCCGCGATGCGCCACGGAGCGACGCGGGTCACGACTCCTCAGTGGGATCCTTGCTCGCCGCGCACAGTTCCTCCCACAAATCGTCCGAATGGGGAGTCCATTCAGCATTCGTGAGCCCGGAAATCTGCCACTCGTCCTCTTTCAAGGTTCCGTGGCCGTACGGGCAGATGTATTCGATGCGCGGCAGTCCCAACTGGAGCATGCGGCTCCACGAACCCGTCTCCACCGGCATCCGCAGCCGGCGCAGGCACGTACGGCAGCGGTACCGCTGGTCCCACACGATGATGTAGAGGCTCCCCGAACACAGCAGGAACCACACCAGAACTGCCAGAGTGAAACCCAGGTCGTATCCGAATCGCGGAGGTACGTAGGTGAACAGTTGAGGAGCGGGCGGCCACAACCAACTCAACGAGGCCAGCAAGCCCCAAAGGACCGCGCCCGCAGCCACCAGCTTCGCCGCGAAATACGCCCAATAGCGCATATAGTTTAGACTCCCCTACCTCCCGATTAGTTTCTAAGTTACCACAGGGTACGTCCTGGTGCTCTCGTTCTTTGGGCTGACAACCGACGCTATCCTCCGGTTATAATTGACGCATGTTGACGCCCACCGAAAAAATCTGGCACAACGGCCGCTTCATCCGATGGGAAGACGCGACCATTCACGTTCTCTCGCACGTGGTGAATTACGGCAGCTCGGTATTCGAAGGAATTCGCTGCTACTCCACGCCCGACGGCCCGGCGATCTTCCGCCTTCGCGAACATGTTCGCCGCATGCTCGATTCCGCCAGAATTTACCGCATCGAGAACCTGGGATACTCCGCCGAACAGTTGGCGGAAGCCATGTTGGAACTCGTACGCGTCAACAAAATGGATGCCTGCTACATCCGCCCGATCGCTTTTCGCGGTTATGGCGATATCGGTGTCAACCCCCTGCATAACCCCATCGAGGTGTACATGGCCTGCTGGACTTGGGGCAAGTACCTCGGTGAAGAAGCGCTGGCCGAAGGCGTAGATGTGTGCGTCTCGAGTTGGACGCGAATGGCCCCCAATACCCTCCCGTCACTGGCCAAGGCCGGCGCCAACTACATGAACTCGCAGCTCATCAAGATGGAAGCGCTCACCAACGGGTACAGCGAAGGCATCGCGCTCGATTCGACCGGCCACGTCAGCGAAGGCTCGGGCGAGAACATCTTCGTCGTTCGCGACGGAAAAATCCACACTCCGCCTCTGAGCGCTTCCGTGCTGCCGGGCATCACCCGCGATAGCATCCTGACGCTCGCGCGCGAAGCGGAGATCCCGGTCGTGGAGATGAACATACCGCGCGAGATGCTCTACATCGCCGATGAGGTCTTCTTCTCTGGCACCGCCGCGGAGATTACGCCGATCCGCTCGGTCGACCGCATCACCATCGGCAAGGGCCGCCGCGGTCCGGTTGCCGAGCGGCTGCAGAAAGACTTCTTCGGCATCATCAACGGCATACGCCCCGATGCGCACGGCTGGCTCTCTCACGTCCACGCCCGCCAGACCGCAGAAGTATAACTGTGGCGCAGGCACTTCTGCCCGGCAGGAGTGCCTGCGCCGCCACACCGTTCGGTGGGCCGGCGGGGGCCATGGGTAGAGGCAGGAGTCCACACCGGAGCAGGCGCGAAGCTGCGATATGATTGGGGTCGAGGGGATTGGCGGGCGTGAAGTTCCGGGTTTCGATGTCACTGCTGCTTCTGGGCGTCCTGGGGATGGTTTGGGCGGCGGGCGATCAGGAACGGGCCTTTATTGGCGCACGTGGGAAGTATTGGGCGTTCCAGAAGGTTGTCCGGCCGGCTACACCCGCCATCCGGAATGCCTGGATCCGCAATCCGATCGACGCTTTCATCCTGCAGGGACTCACCGGGAAGAAGCTTGCGCCCTCGCCGGCGCTCGATCGCCGGAAGCTCATCCGCAGAGTAGCGTACGACCTTACCGGTCTTCCTCCCACTCCGGCCGAGCTGGATGCCTTTCTGAAGGACAAGTCGGCGGACGCGTACGAGAAGCTGGTGGATCGCCTGCTGGCTTCGCCCGAGTACGGGGAGCGATGGGCGGGTAAGTGGCTGGACGTGGTGCGCTACGCCGACACGAACGGCTTCGAGCTGGATCTGGAGCGTCCGAATGCCTGGCGCTATCGCGATTACGTGATTCAGGCTTTCAACAGCGACAAGCCGTACGACCGATTTATCCAGGAACAGATCGCCGGGGACGAGATGTTTCCCGGCGACCATGAGGCGCTGGTTGCCACGGGCTATCTGCGGGCGGGATCCGAGCACCTGGTGTCCGGCAACATCGATCCCGAAGAGAGCCGGCAGGAGGTGCTGACCGAGATCGCGACCAACGTCGGCCAGACGTTCCTGGGGATGACGATCAATTGCGCGCGCTGCCACAATCACAAGTTCGATCCCATTCTGCAAGCGGATTTCTACAGTCTGCAGGCGGTCTTCGCGGGGGCCAAAGGCAAAGACGTGGAGATCGCGAGCACGGAGGAGAAGGCCGCGTCAGAGAAGGCGCAGAAGGCTTACCAGGAGCGGCTGACGCCCATCCAGGATGCTTTGAAGGCCCTGGCGAAGCCTTACGAGCAGCGGATTGTGGAGGAGCGCAAGGCGAAGCTCGAACCGAAGCTGCTGGAAGCGTACAACACCCCCAGGGACAAGCGGACTCCGGAGCAGAAACGATTGGGCGCGGACGCCGAGACGCAGGTCAAGCCGACGTGGGATGAGGTGGTGGCGATCCTGCCGCCGGAGGTGAAGGCGGAGCGGGCGCGGCTTCGCGAGCAACTGCACCAGGTGGAACAGTCCGCGCCCGATCCGGCGCCCGCAGCATATGCGTTCGTGAACACAGGCGAGGCTGCGCCCCAGAGCTATGTGCTGCGGATGGGCGATCCGCACAACCGGCTGGATCCGGTGGAGCCGTCGGTGCCCTTCGTCCTGCGCGCCGGGTACCAGGTTCCGCGGGCATCGCCGGGACGGCGCACGGCGTTTGCGCAGTGGTTGTCGTCGCGAGAGAACCCCCTGACCGCCCGAGTGATGGTGAATCGCATCTGGCAGTTTCGGTTGGGCACGGGCTTGGTGCGCACTCCCAACGACTTCGGCGCGATGGGCGATAAGCCGGAGAGCCACGCGCTGCTCGATTGGCTGGCCGCGGAGTTCATGGATCGCGGCTGGAGCGTCAAGGCGGTGGACCGGCTGATCGTGACGTCGGCCGTGTACCGGCAGTCATCGGCGCCCGACGAGGCGAAAGGCAGGCTCGATCCGCAGAATCGCCTGTTCTGGCGGATGAATCGGAAGCGGCTGGAAGGCGAGATGATCCGCGATGCCACGCTGGCGGTCAGCGGGACGTTGAATGCGAAGATGGGCGGGCGGCCGGTGCGGATTCCGATCGAGCCGGAAGTCTACGACCTGATCTTCACGGAGTACGAGCGCGACGGATTGTGGCCCGTGAATCCCGACCAGCACGTTCAGAATCGTCGCGGCATCTATCTGTATAACAAGCGCAGCGTGCGGCTTCCGATGCTCTCGGCGTTCGATCAGCCCGACGCCATCACGTCGTGTCCGGTGAGGCCGGTCTCCACGCACGCGCTGCAGGCGCTGTCCCTGTTCAATTCGGATTTCATGCAGGAGGTTTCGCGGAGCTTCGCCAAGAGGTTGGAGGAGTCGTGCGGAGAGAAACGCGGCTGCCAGGTGGAGACAGCCTGGAACCTGGCGTTGTCGCGGCCTCCGCGGCCGGCCGAGAAAAGGCTGGCGATGGAGTTTTTCCAGTCCGGCGGATCGCTGCCGGATTTTTGTCTGGCGCTGTTCAATCGCAACGAGTTTATCTATGTCCCGTGAAGCTCACTTTCGGCCCGCGGTAACGCGCCGCGACGTTCTGGTTCGCGCGGCGCACGGTTTCGGAGCGGTGGCTCTGGCGTCGCTGCTGCCGCCGCGCGCGGGCGCGGCGAGCCTGGCGAATCCGCTGGCGGCCAAGGCACCGCACTTCCCCGCCAAGGCCAGGTCGGTGATCTTCCTGTTCATGGTGGGTGGGCCGAGCCAGGTGGATACCTTCGACCCCAAGCCCGCGCTGGAAAAATACAACGGGCAGGCCCTGCCGGCGAGCTACGGGACGGTGGTCAGCCAGTTTACGAAGGGCGATACCCCGCTGCTGAAAAGCCCGTGGACGTTTCACACGTACGGTCAGTGCGGCCGCGACGTCTCCACGCTGTTCCCGCACATCGCCGAGTGCGTCGACGACCTGTGCTTCGTCCGGAGTTTTTATACGGACAGCACGGTGCACGCGCCGGCGATGTACCAGGTGAACAGCGGCCGCATCCTGATGGGCTACCCGAGCATGGGCTCGTGGATCACGTATGGGCTGGGAAGCCAGAGCGACAATTTGCCGGCGTACGTGGTGATGCCCCAGCCGGAAGGCACACCGGAGGGCGGCACTCCGTGCTGGGGCGCGGGCTTCCTGCCGGCGGTGTACCAGGGGACGGTGTTCCGGTCGGGCACGAGTCCGATTCTGAATTTGCGGCCGCCCGAGGGCATGAGCCCGGAACGGCAGCGGCGGACGCTCGATTTCCTGCAGAAGATGAATCAGATGGACGCCCTGGACGGCGATAGCGAGCTGGCGGCGCGGATCAGCTCGTACGAACTCGCGTTTCGGATGCAAAGCTCGGCTCCGGAGGCGGTGGATCTGTCGAAGGAGACGGAGGCCACGCGGCGGCTCTACGGGCTCGATCAGAAGCGCACCACCGAGTTCGGCACGCGCTGCCTGCTGGCGCGGCGGCTGGTGGAGCGGGGCGTGCGGTTCGTGCAGATCTACTCGGGCGGAGGGCCGGTATCGGTGCAGTGGGACGCGCACAAGGACCTGGTAGGCAACCACGAGAAGATGTGTGGCATGACCGATCTTCCGGTGGCAGGGTTGATCCGCGACCTGAAGCAGCGCGGGTTGCTGGATACGACACTGGTGATCTGGGGCGCGGAGTTCGGCAGGCTGCCGATGTCGCAGGGCGGGGACGGGCGCGATCACAATCCGCACGGGTTCACCATGTGGTTTGCGGGTGGCGGCGTCAAGCCCGGCACCATCGTGGGGGAGACTGATGAGATGGGGTTGCGCGGCGTAGGCGAGCGCTACGCGATGCGCGACTTTCACGCCACGATTCTGCATCTGCTGGGCCTCGATCAGGATCGCCTGTGGTTCCTGCATAACGGGCGGCAAGAGAAACTGACCGACTTCGGCGGCACGGTCATCAAGCCCATGCTGGCGTGAGGCCCGGACACCTCAGCCCGGAGCCCACTGCCGGGTTCCGGCCCTGGCTGCCAAAAGGCGCCGGCACGAGTGGCCGCGCCACATTACACTAAAGTCTCTCGATGGGCTTGCCGATAAGACCACTGGGGAGGAACGTTGGACCCAGTTCACGAGGTAGCGGGTGAGGAGGCCACCGCGTTGATGGGCGCGGCAGCACCGACGGGCGTCAAACCGATCAAGATCCTCGCCGCCGAGGACAATCCGGTCTTCCAGTCGATGCTGCGAACCATGCTGGTCAAGTGGGGATATGACGTGACGATGGTGCGCGACGGGACGGAAGCCTGGAGGGCGCTGGAAAATGAGAATGCTCCTCGCTTGGCGATCCTGGATTGGATGATGCCGGGGATGGACGGCCCGGAGGTCTGCCGGCGCGTTCGGGCGGCGGGTCGTGAGCCGTACACCTACATTCTGCTGCTGACGGCGCGGACCGAATTGCGGGACCTGGTCGAAGGGATTGATGCGGGAGCCGACGACTACCTCACCAAGCCTTTCAACTCGCACGAGTTGCGGGCGCGCCTGCGGGCCGGTCGGAGGATCCTGAACTTGCAGGAGGAACTGCTGCGGACGCGCGAAGCGTTGCGCGAGCAGGCCACCCACGACAGCCTGACGGGTCTCTTGAACCGGGCTTCGGTTCTGGAGGCCCTGAATAACGAGTTGGCGCGCGCCTGGCGCGAAGCCCTGCCGGTTTCGCTGCTGATGGTGGATCTGGATCGTTTCAAGCAGATCAATGACACGCACGGCCACCAGGCCGGCGATGCCGTGCTGCGGGAGGCGACCCGGCGCATGCGGTCGGTGACACGGCGTTACGATGCCGTCGGACGCTACGGTGGTGAGGAATTCCTGGTAGTGCTGCCGGCGTGTGATGGGGGAGCAGCGCGCGTCCAGGCCGAGCGGGTGCGGGAAGCCGTGGCGAGCGGACCTCATGACGCGGGCGGCGTGTCTCTCAACGTGACCTGCAGCATCGGGGTATCCGGCCGGAGCCGGCCTTCTCTGTCAGACGCGGATGCACTGGTGCGGGAGTCCGACGCGGCATTGTATCGGGCTAAGAGCCTGGGCCGTAACTGCGTGGAGGTGTACGCGGCCGCGGAGACGCATGAATCGCGCATACCAGATCTGCCAGAACTGGCCCTGGCGATCCGCAGCGAGGCATAAAGAGTGGTTTGTCGCGAGAAGGGGGAGGAGGAGGTAAGAATTCTGCGGGAACATCGTGCGCAACCTTACAATGACGGGTGAGTAGGCATTTTACTGATTCCATCCAGATGTGCCCTGCGATATACTGGCCCAGTCGTTGACCCCGCCACATGAAACCCTCAAACCGCTGCCGCGAAGCAGAAGAAATTCTCTTGACTTGCATGCACAACCTGCGCCAGCCGCTGGGAACCATCGAAACCAGCGTCTGTGTACTGAACCTGTTGCTGCGGGACGCGCGGGGAGAGGTGCCGGAGCACCTCAGAGTCATCGAACGGCAGGTGGAACTGGCGGCACGCACGTTGGATGAGGCCGCCGCGGAATTGCGCCGCCTGCGGGCTGGCGAGGCGGCCGAAACGAGGCGGGCTCTCGCCGAGTCGGCGGCGGTCGTCGCCGGATAAATCGCGCGGGCGACGGTCAGTTGTCACAAATATGTCGGGCTGAGCACACTATAATAGCATTTGCGCTCCGAAATACTTCTTTTGTCCCTTTTGGCAGCCTTCCCGGGACCGGCTCAACAACCGCAGCACGAAACCATCGTAGTCACGGGCACTTTCGAACCGCTTTCGCTGGATGAAATCGATCGCTCTCTGCGAGTGCTTCCTGTCCGCGAGAACAAGCTGGTGGTGAACACCCTGGTGGATCTGCTGCGGCTCGATCCTTCGCTGGATCTCGAAGAGCGCGCTCCGGATGGCGTGCAGACCGATCTCTCGATCCGCGGCTCCAATTTCGGCCAGACACTCGTGCTGCTGAATGGAATGCGGCTGAACGACGTGCAGACGGGACACCATGACATGGATATTCCGGTGCCGCTCGATTCGCTGTCGCGAGTCGAGGTGATGCTGGGATCGGGGTCCACCATGTACGGGTCGGACGCAGGCGGCGGCGTGATCAACCTCATCGCGGAGCCGCCGGGCGAAACCGAGTTCCGGCTGCGTACAGGGCTGGGGAATTATGGGATCAATCAGGAGCGTGGATCGGTCGCGGGCGTCTTCGGGAAACTCTCTGGGCAATTGACGTTCTCGCGAGACTTTTCGACGGGCTTCATTCCCGACCGCGATTATCGCAACCTGCAACTCTCGTCTACGGCCCGCCTTCAGACGGGAGCCGTAGCAACCGATGTCACGCTCGCATACATGGACCATCCGTTCGGCGCGGACCAGTTTTACGGAGACTACAACTCGTGGGAGGACACCAAGACATGGTTTGCCGGCGTGCGGCAGGCGCTCGGCAGCGACACGTCCTTGAGCTTCAGCTTCCGCCGGCACAGTGATCTCTTCGTGCTGCTTCGCGATCAGCCGGAGGTCTATACGAATCATCATTCCGACGAAACGTACCAGGCAGACGCGCGCAGGCACAAGAGCTTGGGATCGAGCGCCACGATCTCGTATGGCGTCGAGGCGCTGCACGAATCGATTCTGAGCAACAACCTGGGGGACCACTCGCGGAGCCGGGGGGCGGCGTATGCAGGCCTGGACTGGCGAGCTCTCCGGCGCTTCTCGTTTTCGATCTCGGCTCGCGAGGAAGTCTATCGCAATTTTTCCGGAGAGTTCAGCCCCACCGTCGCAGGGGGAGTCTGGCTGTCCGGACGGTGGAAACTCCGGGGCTCCGCCAGCCGCGGATTTCGGGTACCCGGTTATACCGACCTCTACTATCACGACCCGGCCAACGTGGGGAATCCGGCTTTGCGGCCCGAACGGGAATGGACCTACGAAGGAGGCCTCGACTGGAATCCCGGCGGGCGGCTACGCGGGGCCGTCACTCTCTTCGAGCGGCGCGAACGCGATGGGATTGATTACCAGCGCGGGTCTCCCACCGGCATCTGGCGGGCGCTGAACATTCAGAACCTGGACTTCACGGGTGTGGAGACGTCACTGCGCGTGACACCTGCCGGCGGCCAGAGCCTCGATTTCCGGTACACCGGCTTGCGCGGTGTGCAGGACACCGTGCCGGTGGGATATACGAAATACACCTTCAACTACCCGGTTCATTCGGGAGTGATCGCCTGGCAGGCGGCCCTCGGCAAGGATGTGGTGGTGCGCGCACGCGCGGGTGTGCTGGATCGGCGAGGGCGCGATCCGTACGCCCTGCTCGACCTGTACGCCGCAATGACCCGGGGGCGCGTGCATCCTTTTCTGCAGACGTCCAACGTGACGAACACGCAGTACCAGGAGGTGCTCGGCGTGGCAATGCCCGGGCGGACGCTTATCGGAGGTGTGGAACTGGTAGTGAAAAGGCACTGAGAGGAGCGTGGCCAGAGTGACTTCACCCATTCGCCGCGAAGCGAGCACCACCTCCTGGTGAAAAAACCTCTTCGATTTTGAGGTATTGGAATTATCATCAAGTCACGAAAAGGATTTCGAAATCTCTTTATCTGTTGTCAGGAATACTGATACTGGGCGGGATGGCCGCCGTTTACGCCCAAACCAAGGTAATCAAGGAAGTTCCGGTGCACGCGTCACGTTCGCTGGAAGGCTCCGAGCTGGTTCACGATTTCTGCGCGGTCTGTCATGGAGTGGACGCCAAGGGCAATGGCCCCGCGGCCAGTGCACTGAAGCGGCCTGCGACGGATCTCACGCAACTCACCCGGAAGAACGGAAGAACAATGGCAAATTCCCCACCGTTGCCGTCCAGATGTCGATCAAGGGCGACGGAGGAATCCTCGAGCATGGCACCGCGGAAATGCCGATTTGGGGGCAAACGTTCCGCCAGTCGGGTGTAAACCGCGACTTCGTGGATATGCAGGTCTACGCCTTGCTGAAATACGTCGAGCACATTCAGGCGAAGTGATCGCCCAGGATGGCCTCCAGAATGTCCGGGATCTCGAAGACGGCGCGGTTATGGATCCGCTCCGTGGCGGTTCGGAAGCGCGCATAGGCGGCGGGCAACAGGAGCTCCTCGACTGCGCGTCCAATACCGCGAAAACTCGGGAGCACAATGCCGACGCCCTGTTCACGAACCCACTCGGTGTTGTAACGTTCCTGAGGGAGCGTCCAGGCATTCCGCTCGACAATCAAGGGGAGGCGCATGGCTACTGCCTCGCTGATGCTGCCGGGACCAGGCTTGCCGATGAAGTAGTCGGCGAGTTGCATGTAGCGGGGAACTTCCCTGGTAAAGCCCTCGACGAACAGAGGCGCGGTGTGCGGCATGGCATCCAGTTTCGCCGCCAGTCTGGTGTTGTGGCCGCAGATGAGCAGCAGTTGACGGTTATCGAGGCTTCGCGCGATTTCTGACATCACGGCTGCGCCGGCGCCCCCGAACAGAACCAGCCCCACCGGAAGTTCCGGATCGAACCCGAGGTTCTGACGCTCCGAGGCCCGCCTGGCGGGCAAGAGCGGCTCGATCTCGTAAAACCGCGGATTGAGGATCATGCCCGAGACCTGGTGAACGTTGCTCGGGGAGTGGCCCAGTGCCAGAGCCTGCTCGACGGCTTTGTCCGATCCGCAGATGAAGTGCTGGTCCTGGCGCTCGATCCAAAAGTGAGGCGGATAGTCGGCGATGTCGGTCAGAATGGTCACGAAGGGAACAGCGGGGAGGGCGTGGTGCAGGCTTTCGCAGAGGGCGCGGTCGAAATTGGGCACCAGCGACACCACCATATCGGGCCGGCTCTCGCGCCAGAATCTTTCGAGCAGACGAACCTGTTGCGGGTGGAAGAGGCGGATGACCGCGTGCATGCCGGCCATGAGCGTCCCGGATCCCAATGTCCAGCCATTCTTCAGAAACACGTTATAGACATCCTGCAGCCGCAATCTGGTGACCTTGCGAAAGATGTCGATGGAATCCAGCAGTTCCTGCAGGTTCACCATGCGGATTTCGAACGGCCGCCCCTGCTGTTCCATGACCTGGCGGAGGGCGTTGGCGGCGGCGCGGTGGCCGCCCCCGGCGTCGAAGAAGATGAAGTCGAGCTTTTTTCGCATTTGCTAGGGCAATTCCATGAAGCGGGGAGTTTCTTTGGGCAACGCGTGAGTTTGGGCCTCAATGTCATTGTCCGTCAGAAACCTGCCCGTACCGCAAGGGCTGTCCGGCAAGCGTCCCGAGGAGTCCGGACGCGGCAGCCAGGAGTGCCTGCGCCACATCGTCCTCGAGCGGTTTCGTGAGTTTCAGTGGGCCGGCGGGGCCCATGTACGCCACAGACAGAAGCAGCGGCGTGGGGTAGGAATTATGTGTGGTGGACCAGGCCCAGGAATTTCGGCGCGTATCCAGGAAATACGCCCTTGAGCGTTGGATTGCCGAGGTGCGCGGCCACCAACTCTCCGAGGACATCGCGAAAGTCGGTCGTCAGGGCGAGATCACGGCCTTCGTAAAGCTGTTCCCTCTCCAGGCCGGGCCACTTGCCGTGGACTCTTCCGCCTCGCACACTGCCGCCCATCACGAACATGCAGTTGGCGTGGCCGTGATCGGTGCCGCGATTGCCGTTCTCGTGGGCCGTGCGGCCGAACTCCGACATCGTAACCACGGCGACGTCCGCCATGCGGTCGCCCATATCGCACCAAAAGGCGCTGAGCGCGTGCCCGTATTGGGTCAGCAGATTCGCGAGTTGGCCTTCCGAGGCGCGCTGGCCGACCTCGTTTGCGTGATGGTCCCAACCACCGATGTCCGCAAAGGCCATCTCGACGCCCACGTTGGCCTTGATGAGTTGGGCGATCTGGCGGAGGCTGTCGCCGAAGCGGCCGCGCGGATACTCGGCGCCACCCGCCGGACTGTAAGGCTGGTTCTGGATGGTTTGCAGCATCGAGACCGCTGCGAAGGTCTCGCGGGCGGCGGCCCGCAGGGCCGGATCTTTGCTCTGCGCGTACATGTCCTGAAACTGTTTTGCCGCCTGGGTGTCGCGCACCTGGAATCCGGCGATGGTTTCGAGCGAGATGGCTGGATTCGAGCCGGCTAAAGAGCGGGACAGTGTGGCGCCGAGGGACACTGCGCGCACCGGCGAGATCCTGCCTTCGGCCTTGGGCAGCGCGCGATTCATCCAGCCGTCATGAGTGGCCTTGAGGCCGGGCGTTCCCGATTCCATGTAGTCCTGCGCATCGAAATGCGAGCGCGTGGGGTCGGGCGAGCCGACCGCATCGACGATCGCCAAATGCTGCCGGTCGAATAGCGGCTTGAGCGGAGCCAGCGCGGGGTGCAAGCCGAAGAAGCCGTCCAGGTCGATGGCGGAATCTTCGCGCTTGCCGCCGCCTGCGGGGCGGGGAATCGCGATGGTCGGCCGCAGGTCGTAATAGGCCTTCTCGCCGTGCGGCACGATGACATTCAGTCCGTCGGCGGCGCCCCGTTGGAAGATCGCCACCAGGATCTTCTGGCGCGGTGAGGGTGCCTCGGCCGCGTACAAGGCGCGCTTCAGCCACAGGGGCGCGGCGCCCGCTCCCACCATGGCCAATGCCGAATTACGGAGAAAAATGCGACGGGATGTCATGATGATGTCTCCGAGACTCTACTTCTTTTGAAAATCGGGCGATCCGAGCGCGATACCCGCGGATTCGTCCGGCCTGGCCGTCTGCGCGGTGTCCACCTTCACTCCCGGCACCTTGTCGCCGGCCAGTTGCAGGGCGAAATTCATACGGGCCACGAGGCCCGCGGAATTCATCCACTCCTCGCTGGAGTTGGAGTATCCGGTCGGCTCCACTTTGCGATAGAGCGGCTCGCCCAGCTGTGCCACCTGGTTGGCGAGGGGGAAGGCAAAGTCCACATCGCCATTGACCGATCGCACCGCGCTGGCCACCATCTCCAGAGGCGACTTGACCTTCGACCGCCACGCGCCTTCGGACCAGAATTCCTTCGACTCCAGCATGGTGCGCATCACCTGGCGCAAATCGCCGCCGGTCTTCAGGAAGGTCTGCGCCATCCGATCTACCAGCGGGGCGGGAGGATCGTCGGCCACAAAACGTTGCGCCAGCTTCCTGGAAATGAATCGCGCGGTAGAAGGATGATGAGCCACGATATCCAGCACCTTTTCCCCATCCTCCATGCCTCCGCCCGCGGGGATGGTCACTCCGAGGACCACCTTCTGTCCGGTATCGTGGAGGCGCGGGTTGAAGGTGAAAGAGCCGCCGCGCTGCGGCTGGTTGATGGTCCAGCCGGTGAAACAGCGGGCCACTTCGCTGACGTCCTTCTGCGTGTAGCCGCCGTCTACACCGAGCGTGTGGAGCTCCAGCAGCTCGCGGCCATAGTTTTCATTCAAACCGCGGGCGGCTTTTTTGGCGCCGCCGCGGGGCTGGGGCGCATTGGGGCCGGCCGACTGCCAGTTGTCGAGATAAAACAGCATGGCGGGGCTCTTGGCGGTGGCTTCCAGCAAGTCCCGGAATTTACCCAGCACGTGGGGGCGGATTACATCGCGCTCGTATCCCGTTACCAGGTAGCGGTCCGCGCCCTTCTCGAGATAAATATTGAAGTGGTTGAACCAGAAGTCATCCAGGATCTCGGAAAGCTGGCGATTGCTGTAGATGGCGCGCAGAAGCTTGCCCTCCATCAGGTCGCGAGCCACCACTTGCGCGGGGCCATTGGCCATCTCGATCTTCCTCCGCAACTCCGGCGGCGCAATCGCAAAGAGGCCCTGCCGCATGCCGGGCGGCATGGCTCCCAGCACGTCATCCTGCTGGTCCGGGGGCAGAGCCTGAAACGCGGCCACGCGCTGCTCGGGCGTGCCCGTGCGGAGGGAGCGAATCTGATCGCGTGAAAGCAACTCGGCGAGCGGCTGGAACGCCGGTCCTTTCAAGCTGGGGTTGGCGGGGTCGCCCTGCTGGTCCTGGCCCTGTTTGCGCTCCGCCCTGGCTGCTAGCTTTTCGATCATCATGCGCCGGTCGGGGTCGGCCGGAAACGGCACCTGGCCGGCCACCATCTGCTTCACGAGTTGCGGCGTAGGATAGTCGCGCACCATCTGCCCGGCGGACATCGTGAGGGTATCCAGGGTTTGGAGCTTCTGTAACAGGACGGGGTTCTCGGCAATGCTCTCGGGGTTGAGTTGCTGTTCGATCCACTTCCGCAAGCCGGTCGAGCGGACCGCGTCGGCATCACCGGGACGCGCGCCATACGTGAGACGGCTCAAGGCCTGTTCGATCCTCTGAGAATTCGGGATCGGTTTGAGAAACAACCGGTCGTCGCCGGCATTCTTCGAGGCGGCCGTAATCGCCGGAATGGCCGCCAGGCCAGGCACACACGCCAGCGCGAGGAGTGTTCGTTTGTCCATCCCGCAAACCCTCTGTTTCTATTAACTCCGGTCCGTCCAAATGGTTTCGGTGGCTTCCGTAAATCTCCGTAAGCGCAGGTCAGCCGGGCGCTATAGTTGATAGCTGGAGGAAACCATGCGGAACTTGTACGCGATTCTACTCAGTTCATTCCTGGCAGCCGCGACGCTGCCGGCGCAGGTAACGGTACCGGCAATCCAGGCAAATGGTACCGCAACCATTAATGCACAGCCTGACCAGGCCCAACTCAGTGTTGGGGTGATCACCCAGGGGTCCACCGCCCAGCAGGCCGGCCAATTGAACGCCGCACTCGCCACGACCGTGCAGAACGCTTTGAAGGCGGTCCTCGGAAGCAGCGGGTCGATCCAGACGGTCGGTTACTCGGTGTATCCGCGGTACAGCAACTCCAACACGCCCACGATTGTGGGATACACGGCCAGCAATACGATCCAGATCACCACCAACAGCCTGAATCTGATCGGTACCCTGATCGATACGGCGAATCAAGCCGGTGCGAGTTCGGTCAGTGGTATGACCTTCGGGCTGCAGAACCCCGATCCGGTTCTGCAGCAGGCTCTGATCGCCGCGACCAGGCAGGCGCTAGGACACGCCGGCGCGATTGCCAGCGGTTTAGGAAAGAACACCGGCGCGATTGTTTCGGCCTCGGAGACCACAAACTACACGCCAATCGTCGCCACGGGTACGGCACCCACGGCCACCAGCACTCCGATCCAAACGGGTACTGTGGGCGTGAGCGCCACAGTGTCGGTCAGCGTGGCGCTGGTTCAATAGCAGCGGAAGGTTAATGGGAGGGGGAGTATGGCAGAGGAGAAGGCGACACTGGGCGGGGGCTGCTTCTGGTGCCTGGAAGCGGTTTACCAGGAGATGGAAGGAGTGAAATTGGTGGAGTCGGGGTACATGGGCGGTCATGTCGATAGGCCCAGCTACCGGGACGTCTGCACCGGCAGGACCGGGCATATTGAGGTCGTGCAGGTGACGTTCGAGCCAGAGGTCACGTCATACCGCGAGATCCTGCAAGTTTTCTTCGCGATTCACGATCCCACTTCGCGTGACCGGCAGGGGAACGATTCCGGGCCGCAGTACCGCTCGGCGATTTTCTATCACAGTGCCGCTCAGCAGGCCGCGGCCGAGGAGTTGATCCGCGAACTGGACGCCGAGAAGATCTGGCCGCGGCCCATCGTCACCGAGGTGCGGCCCACAACCACGTTCTACGTGGCGGAGGATTATCATCAGGAATACTTCAAGAACAACCCCACACAGCCTTACTGCGCGTTCGTGGTCGCGCCGAAGGTACAGAAGTTCCGGGAGAAATTCGTTTCGAAGTTAAAAGGAAAGCGGACTGTGGGTGGGTAGGCGCTCTTCCCGAGAACGGCGTGCGCGCCGATTCCACGGCCGGGACTCGAAGACACGCGGCAAAACCGGCGATGCCTCCGCGTCCCACATTGGCGCCTCGCCGGTTTTCTCGAGAATGCAACGGAACGAAACTAATTCCCGCTGCTCTTCTCCGCGAATTGAGGAACGAATTTTGAGCTGCCCAAATCGGCGTCACTGAAGCCGAAGACGAAATACTGGTTCGGATTCGGGACCGGGGGCTTGTCCGCCGTCATGAGCACGAAGTCGTTATCGTTGGCGACCCAAAGCGTGTGCAAGGTTGTGCCTTTCAGCGTGACGTCGGGTCCGAAGGTGAGCCCTTCAATCTTGGACGGAATTCCGGTGGTGGCATCGATGCCGTTCGCCGTGAGCACCTTTACGATATCCAGGAACAGAGTCTTGGGGACAGCGTTGGCAACCGCCGCCAGGCCGTTCATTCCGCTGACGTCCACGGCGCCGTCCAGGTCAATCTTGAAGACCTGCTTCACGCGGGCGTCGTTACTGTCCAGGATGCTGCCTCCCTCGCGTCCTCTGCCGTCCCGCTCGTCGACCAGGAACTCATGGTTGTTGAGGGCGAGGATTTCGCTCACCCCGCTGCCGGTAGTGAGCTTGTAGGCATATTGGTGGGTCACGCTCCCGCTACCGAGATCAATGGTAACGATCCGCAGGAGGTTGGCGGCGTCTCCCTTCAGGTTGGCGTCCTGTACGAGGGCAGCCTGCATGATCCCGGCCAGGGTGCTGCCATCGGGTGTAATCGCGATACCTTCCATGCCTTTGTTGGCAGTCCGGCCGATCACGTTGAGAGAGATCTCGTTCGCGCCTACCGGTGACAGAATCGAGCAGAAAAACTCGTCCGGCAATTTGAAGGAGCGGCTCCGTGCTCCGGTCAGGCGATTGAACTCGTACACGAAAGGGCCGTACTCGTCGGAGATGTAAACCCTGTACCCATCATTGGAGACGCGAATGCTTTCGCTATCGAAGCGGGCATCGTTCGCGTAGCCGGAGTTGTGGGTAGGATCGAAGTTGTCGGAGCGTCCGGTGAAGAAGTGCTGGACGAAGCTGTTCACGGGCGGGACACCCGAGCCCACGCCGAGTCCGCTGCCAGTCCCGTAGACCAGGGGCGAAGCGCTCCAGAGCAACGTCGTGGCAGTGAGTTGCGGGGTGAGGGTAAAGGGCAGCCCGGGCCCATTGGGATTGGAATTCAGCACCATGTTGACGGTGTGGAACCGGTTGATGTAGCTGGCGGTATCGTCAATCGCGGAGTCAAAAGAGATGGCGTTGGGGCCACGGTCGGGAAGCGCCAGGAAGGTGTTGCTGCCCGCGTACGTCAATCCCGAGCCCAAGCCGCCGAGCAGGTTCGCGGGCGCACCATTTTCGAGATTGTAATTGAGCCCGGACAAATCGGCGTTGGGACCGGCGCTGCTCCCGGTAAGTGAGCCGACAGCCAGTAACGTAACCTGGGCGTTGGAATTGGAAGCGATCCACAACACGAGTGCGGTGGCAAACAAGGCTGAACTACAGCCAGAGATTCTCATCGATATTCGGGTCCTTTCCAGAGATCTGAGGTTGAGTGCTGCGCGGCTTATGGTATTAGACGGCCCGGACGAAGGTCAAATGAATGTTTGATTACAGGCATTGGCCCTCGAAAGCGGCATGGCCGGCAACAGGATACGTTCGGAATCGCACCTCTCCAGGAGTCTTCCTGTGCATCCAGGAACGTAGCGTGCTCTCGAATACGCGGAACGCGCCTGCGCCGCCATGCCCGAGATCGATCCGCCTGATGACACCGACCCGCTCTGGTACAAAGATGCGGTGATTTATGAGGTCCACGTTCGAGCCTTCTGCGACGGCTCGGGCGACGGTATCGGCGACTTCAACGGATTGACGCAAAAGCTGGATTACCTGCAGGACCTGGGGATTACCGCCATCTGGGTTCTCCCGTTCTGCCCGTCTCCGTGGCGCGACGACGGCTACGATATCTCGGATTACACCAACGTTCACCCGGCCTACGGAACCCTGCGCGATTTTCAGAACTTCCTGCGGGAAGCCCACAATCGGGGCCTGCGGGTGATCACCGAGCTGGTGTTGAATCACACCTCCGATCAGCATGTCTGGTTTCAGCGCTCCCGCCGCGCCGCCGCGGGCTCCCGCTGGCGGAACTTCTACGTGTGGAGCGATTCGCCGGAGCGATATACCGACGCGCGCATCATCTTCAAAGATTTCGAGACATCGAACTGGACCTGGGACCCGGTTGCGAAGGCCTATTTCTGGCACCGCTTCTACTCACACCAGCCGGACCTCAACTTCGATAATCCGGAGGTGCGCGCGGCGCTGCACAACACTGTGGATTTCTGGTTCGATCTGGGGGTGGATGGCCTGAGGCTGGACGCCGTCCCGTATCTGTACTAGCGCGAGGGCACCAATTGCGAAAACCTGCCGGAGACCCACACCTTCCTCAAGGAACTCCGCGCCCATATCGATTCGCGTTATCGCGGGCGGATGCTGCTGGCCGAGGCGAACCAGTGGCCGGAAGATGCCATCGCCTACTTCGGGGCAGGCGACGAGTGCCACATGGCGTTCCATTTCCCGCTGATGCCGCGGCTGTTCATGGCGATCCGCATGGAGGATCGCTACCCGGTGACCGAGATTCTGGGGCTCACGCCGCCGATTCCGGAAACCTGCCAGTGGGCCCTGTTTTTGCGCAACCACGACGAGCTCACGCTCGAAATGGTCACCGACGAGGAGCGCGACTACATGTACCGCCTGTATGCGCAGGATCGCCACATGCGCATCAACCTGGGGATTCGCCGCCGCCTGTCGCCGCTTCTGGAAAACGATCGCCCGCGCATCGAACTGATGAATGCCCTGCTGCTCTCACTGCCGGGCACGCCCGTGATTTACTACGGCGATGAGATCGGCATGGGCGACAACATCTACCTGGGCGACCGCAACGGCGTCCGGACGCCCATGCAGTGGAGCGGCGACCGCAATGCCGGTTTTTCGCGGGCCAATCCGCAGAAGCTCTATCTTCCGGTGAATATCGACCCCGAGTATCACTACGAGGCAATCAATGTCGAAGCCCAGCAGAACAATCCCCATTCCCTGCTGTGGTGGACGAAGCGGCTGCTGGCGCAGCGCAAGCAGTTGAAGGCCATGGGGCGCGGCAGCCTGACATTTCTGGGCGCCGAAAACCGCCACATTCTGTCGTTCGTGCGCCGTCACGAAGAAGAGCGCGTGTTGGTGGTGGCGAACCTGTCGCGATTCGCGCAGTCCACGGAAATTGACCTGTCGCAGTACAACGGGCTGGTACCCGTCGAGATGTTCGGAAGGACCGAGTTTCCGGCTATCGCGAACCGGTATTTTCTCTCGCTGGGCCCCCACGCGTTTTACTGGTTCGTGCTGCAATCCAGGGAGGCCCGCCAGGAGACCTTGCGCATTCGCACCGGAGAACCTCCGACCATTACGGTCACCTCGCTCGACGATGTCTTCACGAATCAGGCACGAGCCACTTTGAACCGGTTGTTACCCTACTTTCTGCGCGCCCGCCGCTGGTTCCGCGGCGAGAACCGGCGGATCCGGCTGACGGAGATTCATGACATCGTGCACTTCCCCAAATCCTCGTCTTATTTGCTGCTGGTAAAGGTGGAATACACCGATGGCGAACCGGAATTCTACACGTTGCCGCTCTCTCTCGAGACCGGAGCCGGCACCGAGGCCGAGTGGGTGCTGGCGCGCCTGCAAGCGGGCGACGGAACAGCGGGGGTCCTGTGCAGCGCCCTGCCCAATCGGGAGTTCGCCGACGAGCTTTTGGGCGCAATTTTGCGCCGCCGCCGTTTCGCAGCCGAGCGCGGAGAACTGATTGCCGCGCACACCCGCGCCTTTCGGGCGATCTGGGGCGATCAGCATGGCCCCATGGAGCCCACCCTGTATTCCGGAGAACAAGACAATACCACGCTGTTCTATGGCGACCGTTTCGCAATGAAGATTCTGCGCCGCGTGGAGGAGGGCCCCAACCCGGAACGCGAAATCGGGACGTTGCTGACGCACGAAGGCCGCCAGATCGCACCGGCGCTGGCAGGCAGTTTGGAATACCGGGTTGACGGAGGCGAGCCCATCACCGTGGCTTTGCTGCATGGCTTCGTCAAGCAAGCGACCGAAGCCTGGAAGTATACGCTCGATCACCTGGGCCTGTTTTACGAACATGCGCTCGCTCGCGGGCAGTCGCCCAGCCTGGCCGCCGGCGCGCCCGCGGTGCGCGAGCACGCCGAAACGGCGCCGGAAAGCGCGGCCGCCGAGGCAGTGACGGAAAAAGGCCTGGCCCAGGAACTGATCGGGACTTATCTGGAAGTGGTGCGGCTGCTGGCGAAGAAGACGGGCGAATTGCATGCCGCCCTCGCCGCCAGCCCGGAAGATCCGGTCTTCGCGCCGGAACCCTTCACCGACTTCTATCGGCACGGCCTGTATCACGGCATGCTGGCGCGATTCGGACGATTGTCGGAGGCCCTCCATTCCGGCCTGGAGCGCCTGCCGGAGGAGGTGCGCGGAGATGCGCAGGCGGTACTCGAACGCCAGCCGGCGATTCGCGAGCGGATCCGTTTCCTGCGGGACCAGCGCCTCAATGCCGCGCGCATCCGGATTCACGGCGATTATCACCTGGCGCAAGCCTTATACAACGGCAGGGATTTCGTGATCATCGATTTCGAAGGAGACCTGGCGCGCTCGCAGAGTGAGCGGCGGATCAAACGGTCGCCGCTGGAAGATGTGGCGGGAATGCTGGACTCCTTCTACCACGCTTCGCACGGGGTGCTCTTCGGAGAGACGCCAGGCGTCGTTCCGAAGCGGGAGTCGCTGAATGCGTTGGAGGCATGGGCGAAGTTCTGGTACCGGGCGGTGCGCGCCGAGTATCTGGAGACGTACCTCGCCACTCCCGGAGTCTCCGCGCTGCTGCCCCAGAATCCCGAACAGCTTCGGACGCTGTTGGGCATCTACCTGCTGGACTTCGCGGCGCGCAAGCTCATGTATGCACTCTCTCACGCCCCCATTCGCATACGAGTGCCGGCACACGCGATTCTCGAATTGGCGGCGGCGCCGTAAGGCGCTTGGGGAGCGCATCACCACAACGCGGATTTCGAGCTGGTCGGTGGTGCGCCCGAGTTACGCTACGAGTGGCGAATCACCAGCACGTCGCCGTCTTTGACGATGTACTCCTTGCCCTCGAGCCGGAGCAGACCCTTCTCGCGCAGGCCGGCGTAGCCGCCGTGATCCACCATGGCTTTCCAGTTGGCTACTTCCGCGCGGATGAATTTCTTTTCGAAGTCGGAATGGATGGCGCCGGCCGCCTTCACCGCGGTGCTCCCGATGGGGATCGTCCAGGCGCGGCACTCATCCTCGCCCGCGGTGAGGAAGCTCATCAAGCCCAACAGGGTGTAGGTGGCGGAGATCAGGCGCTCCAGGCCGGACTCCTCGAGCCCATAGCTGGCCAGATAGTCGTGCTGCTCGTCTCGGGGCAGTTCCGCCAACTCTGCCTCGATCTTGCCGCATACTGCCGCGGCCGCGGTGTGTTTTCGTCCGGCGAGCGGGCCTTCGCGAAACTCGCGTTCGCGCTCGTGGAGTTTGCCGGCCTCGTCTTCCCCGAGATTCAGAACGTAAAGCACGGGCTTCTGCGAAAGGAACTGGAAGCCGCGAATGCGCTTCTCGTCCTCTGCTTCGATTTCCAGTTGGCGGATCGGCTGGCCGGCGTCGAGCACGCCTTTGCATCGCTCCAGCAGCTCAAACTCGCGATCCAATTCGGGGTTTTTGATCTTCTTGCGATCCTTCTCCAGCCGCTCGAGACGCTTCTCGACGACCACGAGGTCGCTGAGGATGAGCTCGGTCTCGACGTCTTCCATATCGCGCACCGGATCCACGGTCCCCTTCTCATGCGGGACGGTCTCGTCGGCAAAGAGGCGCAAGACGTGAGCGAAGGCGTCCACCACGCGCAGACTCGCCATCGAACTGACG
>DATJWB010000099.1:0-19517 GCA_035501495.1 Bryobacteraceae bacterium
TTGTCAGAAACACCTGGCCCGCCAGCGGCGCGCCCGGGCCTAGATGATCCACCACGCCGTATTCCATCGTCGCCCCCGACGCTGCCGAGAGCTGCACCAGCGCACCCGCTCCGAGACCGGCGCGAGTCGACAGGTTCAAGACCTGTGTTCCCGCGGCCGCTGATCCGTTCAGTGTCGCGGTTCCAAAATCTGTTAAAGTGACTGACTGGACCGCGCAGCCGGCCGGATGGGGAAAATAGAGTGGAGACCGCAGCACCGTCAGATGGCTGCCCGCTATGTTTGCATTGTCCAGTGAATGGATCAGGGCTCCGCTCACCGGAGTTCGGGGGATGCTGTCTTTCATGACTCTGCCCTGAATCCGAACGGGCACACGCCGCAGCGCCACCGGAGGAACCGCCACCGGAAACGCGGAGCCTGCCTGGATCGTGATCGGCAGGGTCACCGGCCGGAAGCCGGCGGCGGAGAACACGAGGGTTAGCGAGGCGCTGGCGGCATTCAGATGCGGAAACGACACCGCCGGGTAGCCGGCGATGGTGTACAGGCCATTGCCTGCTACTCGCGGATCCAGATCGGGCCGCGAGACCGCGACCGTCAGGCCGGGATCCAGAAATTCACCGAAGATCTCGTCCGTTACCATCCCCGTGATCACCGCCTGGTAAGCCGTGGTGCAGTCGTCCACCACGGTGTAAACCCGTCCGTTTGCTTGTACCTTGTGTGGCCCCGCCAAACTCATTCCCCCTAAGTCACCGACAGGATCTGAGTGTAAGTCGTGTCTCTTTCCAAAACCGGGCTTGCCTTGACCAATTCCCGATCCGAATCGATCTTGACCACCTGGACGAGGTAGGTTACCGATAACTGGTATGGATCCTTCAACGCCTCCCACACCAGGCTCAGCTCTTCGAGCGTGTGCCCCTCCAACGTGATGCGGAGCTGCTCGGCCGTGCCTTGAAGAATTCCCTGCAACAGGCTTCCACGCAGGATCGCATGGTCGTTGAAGACCTGCAGGACCTTGCCCATCAACGTATGTTTGTTCAAGGGGTCGTCAGATATGGGCGTGATCAGATAGTGGAGCAACACCGGCAACGGCGCCCGCGCAATCTGGTTCGGCCCTTTCCTCTCCGGCGGTTCATTCAACATTTCCGGCATCTTCGAAATCTTGTACAGCCACACCGATACCCCGATGTTTTGCCCGGCTTCCTGCATTTCTTTTGGCGATAACAGGGAAATCGGTACGCCATTCAGCTGGCTGTCGGAACTCAGAGTGATGTTCGCGTTCAGCAGTTCCTTCAGCGTCGAGCTGACAGCGGAAATGACCGGATAATCACTCACCCGTTTTCCCCCCGAGGGATGACGCCGAAGGTCTGTTCATAGCGGTCCAGCGAATCCTTCAACAGCTCCAGCAACCGCTTGGCGTAGGCCGGCGTCGTCACCATCCTGACGTGCCACAGCGGGCCCGATTGTCCTTCATAGGATTGCCCGCATTCCACCACCACTTCGAATGCGTTGTAGCCGATGTTAAAGTAGTTCGCGTATCGGGCTTCGATCGGCGGTCGTTCGGACCCACCAGCGTCGTCTCCCATTCGTCCGTTTCCTGGTCTGTTTCGGGCAACTTGCCGGCCAAAGATGCGCGCCTGCCCGGTCTTTGTATAAGTTGCCTGTTATGTGAGGGAATGGTGTCGGATTGGCGGATATGACCGGCGCGTGAGGGGACACCCACTTACAACCGAGGTGTTACACACAATAAGTTCGAAATCCCGATAACTTGGAGAATTGCGCATGTAACAGCAACTGTAACAGAGTGTCACAGGGTGTTACACTCCCTGGTCGTCAGAGGCCGGTGTTTGGATCTGATACTTCGCTATCTTTCGATACAGTGTCATTCGCGACCAGTTGAGCCGCTGCGCCGCCTTGCTCTTGTTCCATTGGGAAGCAAAGAGGGCCTCGATCAATCGCTCCCGTTCCGGCTGGGGGATGGCGGCACGCACCTGGTCGAGGTGTTTCAGATAGCTCGGCAGGTGCTCTGGTTTCACGTCGAGCGGAGCCTCTCCCAGGAAGAGGCTTTCGATAACGTTCCGGAGCTCCCGGATGTTCCCCGGCCATTCGTGGTCGAGCAGGCAGCGCAGGCAGTCGTCCGAGATCGAGGGCGGATACGCGCCGGACTGCGTGCTGAATTCCCGCAGATAATGGCGGACCAGCGGAGCGATGTCCTCCCGCCGTTCGCGCAGCGGCGGCAGGTGCACCCGCACCACATTCAGACGAAAGAAAAGATCTTTGCGGAAAGAGCCGTCCCTCGTCATGGTCTCCAAATCCTGATTGGTGGCCGCCACAAAACGCACGTCGAGGGGAATCTGTCGGGTTCCGCCGAGGTGGCAGACCTCTTTCTTCTCGAGTACCCGCAGAATTTTTCTCTGGGCCGAAAGGCTCATGTCGCCGATCTCGTCCAGAAATAACGTTCCGCCGTCGGCCGATGCGAAGAGGCCCTCGCGCCGGTCCTCTGCCCCGGTAAACGCTCCCTTGGCGTGCCCGAAGAGTTCGCTCTCCAGCAAGCTGTCCGGAATTGCCGCGCAGTTTACACAGACGAACGGCTTATGGGCACGCCGGCTCTGGTGGTGTATGAACTCCGCGACCAGTTCCTTGCCGGTTCCGGTTTCGCCCGTGATGAGGACGGTGGAATCGGAGCCCGCCGCCTTTCGCATGAACAGCGAAACCTCCTCCATGGAGGCACTCGCATAGATCATCGGATTGCCGGCGTAAGGGGCCAGACCCGTTGGACCAGAAGACATACGAAATCTCCTTGGGAAACACACCAGGTTCTGAGTGCTGCGGTTACTTCAGCATAGTGTATGATTGCCGGCCTCTATTACAATAGCGGCGAAAAAGGGTACTGTTACGAAGCCTCCAGCGCGTCTTTTTTTCGCCACGACCTCTATACGTGCGTTTCCGAACAGACCCCTGGTACCGGCTTTCATGCCGAGTCCGCCCCCCGGTACTTCGATTTCGAACCGCCGCTGATATGATTGCTGCATGAAGCACGTCGTTTCAAGTCAGCCCTGGGGAGTAGTAGACATCGTAATGGGCGAGGGCAGAATCTTCTTTCAACAGGATTGGTACTACGATTGGCAGGTGCGCACTCCGATGGCCGACTGGACCATCGCGGAGAAGCGCCATATGCACAATACCGTAGACCGGCAGATCTGGGCCTCGTGGAGTAACCACATCAAAATCCCGGTAGCACTGGGATCGTCTCCAGACGCGCGCGCGCGCGATCTTGTCACTCGCACGAAAGGGAACATACCCATCAATTTCGACATTCGTTGGGTGCTCAAGCCCGGACACTGGTTCGTTACTGCGATCAAATCACGCCCCGGCGATACCGATCACAACACCGTCGATTTTGATCACCGCAAGATCGTACTCCATTCCTATAAGCTTAAGCCGTACACGGCTGGGAACGATGCCGGCGCGTCACGGAGCGGTTTCCTCTCCCCTCCTCACGAGTTCGGACACACGCTCAAGGACGATGACGAATACCAGACCGGCTCGCCCAACCTTTCCGATACCGACAGCATCATGAACATCGGGCGCCGCATCCGCCCGCGGCATATTCAACTCATCGTCGATACCCTCAATAAGGTGCTCCCGGGCTGCGTCTTCTCGTTGCCGGCAACGATTTAGCCCGGCGAAGGAGATTCGGCATGAAACGTTATCTTGGCGCCGCATTGCTCGTGCCGCTGATCCTGGAGGTTCCGCTCATGGCCGACTCACCCAAGTCCGCACCTGCCACCTACCGGGTCTACTCCCTGAACCGCCGGTATTTTGCGGAATTGAATTTCCCCGCGTCCAGGACCACCGTCTTTGAAGCCAACGGCGGACGGAGGCTTTGGGAGATTCCCGGCTGGTACCGCGTCGCTGCCGTGTCGAACGACGGAAAGCACCTGGTCATCGGATACGACGGGAGCAATCTCCTGGAGCTCAACGCTTCGCCCGAAGAGGTCATGCTGACCTTCTATCGCGAAGGCACCAGGACCGGCATCGTCCGCCTGAAGGATCTGGTTCCCGACACCTCGCGCCTGGAAAGGACCGCTTCGCACCTCCGTTGGGGTGAATATCTGGGCTTCGACGAGCAGGGCCGATATCATGTGAAAACGGCCGGCGGAGAGACCTTCATCTTCGACCCCGACACCGCGCGCGCAGTGCGCTGAAGCTACTCGTACCGTAAGGCAGTCAGCGGATTGATGCGCGAAGCTCTCCACGCGGGAATCGCAGCAGCCGCCACCACGACTGCCGTCAAAACCGCGCACGCGCCGGCAAGTGTTCCGACGTCTCCAGGCTGGATGCCGAAAAGCTGCTTCACCACCAATGTGGAGAGCCACCGTGACAGCGGCACTCCCAAAGCGAGTCCGGCAGCGGCCATGGCGAGCGCCCCGCGTAAGACCATCCACAGGACCCGGTCGCGTCCCGCGCCCAGCGAAATGCGAATCCCGATCTCGCGGGTGCGGCGCTCTACGAGGTAGGCCAGAACGCCATACAGTCCGATGGCGGCGAGCAGAAGCGCCAGCACGCCAAAGAAGCCCGAAAGCGCAGCCAGGAGGCGCTCGCTCGATAACGACTCCGCCTTCTGCTCGGCGAAGGTTTTCAGACCGTAAACCGGCAGGTTCCGATCGAGCCCGCGAATCACCGCGCGCAGAGCCGGCGCAGTAAAGGCGGGGTCGGCGGCGGTACGTAGATAGACCGTCCGCTCGCGGCTGGGACTCCTGTCCTGCCGGAAGCTCAGGTAGGCGATCCGCGGCGTATCCTCGCGGACACTGCGGTACTTCGAGTCGGCCGCGAGCCCGATGATGCGTGCGGGCTGCCCCATCAGCATGACATCGCGCCCAACCGCCTCCATGCCCGGAAAGAAATACTGCGCGGCAGTCTCATTGAGGATGGCCGCGAGCGGAACGTCCGGAGCATCGCCGGGGCCAAAGTCGCGGCCGCGCAGGATCGCGATCCCGGCAGTCTGAAAGAAATCACCACCGACCCGGTTCATCGTGATCGAGTTGCCTCCGGCAGGCACCGGCCGGCCAGGGACCATGAGGCCGACACCGTTCCAACCGCCGCTCAATAGCGCCACTTCGGAAAGTCCCACCGCGCGCACTCCGGGTATCTCGTGCAGCCTGGCCTCCAGTTGCCGGTAAAAGTCGGCCACCTGCGGCTGCGTGTACCCGCTCAGCGCCGGGTTCATCGATGCCATCAGGACGTTGTCTGTGTCCAGCCCGATGCGCAGCTTCGCCACATTTCGCAGACTCTCCAGAAAGAGGCCCGAGCCCACCAGAAGCAGCATTGAGAGAGCCACCTGCGCCACCACCAGAGACTGCCGCCAGATGCCCGCGCTCTTGAGCGCGGCCGCTACGTCGGGCCGCGTGGCCTGCAAGGCGGGTGCGAGTCCGAAGAGCACACCGGTCAACAGTGAGAGGAGGGCCGCGAAGCCCAGTACCCGCACGTCGAGGTGCACCTCCAGTTGCAAAGGAATGCGCTCCGCCGGCAAGAAGCGGAGGAGCATGCGGACTCCCCAGGCGGACATCGCGACTCCCAGCGCGCCTCCCACCAGGCCGAGCAACGAACTCTCGGTGAGCAGTTGGCGGACCAGGCGCCCACGTCCCGCGCCCACCGCCAGCCGCACGGCAATCTCGCGGTGGCGCACAGTGGAACGCGCCAACAGCAGATTCGCCAGGTTGGCGCAGGCGATCAGGAGCACCAGCGCGACCACCGCCATGAGGACGGTCAGAGGACTTTCAAAGGTCGCGCGCAAACGCGAAAGGCCGGCGCTCGCCGGCTGCAGGACAATGGTCGGGTGTCCGCCAGGCTTCTTGTATCGCGCCACAATCTGCTGTAGAACGACGTCCAGCCCTGCCTGCGCGCGAGCCCGGCTGACACCGGGCGCCCGGCGGCCGAATACGTTGATCCAGCCCCAATTCGCATCGTCGAATGACGGACGGCCGCTGCCGAATACCGCGGGCTGCATCGCCATTGGCACCCACACGTCCGGACTGGTGCCCACCTCCAGGCCGAAAAACGCCGGTGGCGCCACACCCACTACCGTGAACGGAAAATCATCGATGCGAATAGTCTTGCCGACGATCGCAGGGTCGGAGCCCAGCCGATCCCGCCAATAACGGTAGCCGACCACGGTGACCGGCGACGCCATCGGCACGCGATCGTCATCTTCACCGATCACGCGTCCGAACAGCGGCCGGACCCCCAGCGCCGGAAAGTAGTTGCCCGAGACCACCTCCACCACGCCGCGGTCGGTGCGGCCGCCGGCGACCAGGCTGGCGGGTGAGGCGCTGCGCGCGAACAGTTCCGAAAGCACTGTGTTGCCGCTCCGCAGATCGCGGAAATGGGGATAGCTGAACACCGGCTGGATGCCCTTGCCGATCTGCATCGACACATATTCCAGCTCTTCGGGACGATCCACCGGCAGCGACCGCAGGAGCACGGTGTTCATCAAGCTGAAGATGGCCGCGTTGGCGCCGATCCCCAGCGACAGCGAGAGCAGCGACGTGACCACAAACCCCGGGCTGCGCCGCGCTGTGCGTATTGCATACAGAACATCGCGCCAAAAGTCCTCGAGCCAGATGAATCTCCACAGATCGAGCGCCTCCTCGCGAATCATCGTGGCGTTCCCCAAGCTCAGCGGGTTCCCGTGCGTGGCGGCCATCTCGCGATGGAAGGCCAGCTCGGTTTCCAGATCGGTATGGAGGTTCGGGCGGCGAATGAGTTTCAAAAAGAATCGGCGCATGGCGGACTACCTCGCGAGTACGCGCTGGACGGCCGCCGAGAGACGGTTCCAGCTCTCCTGCTGCTCCGCCACGGCCTTCCGTCCGCGGCGGGTGATCTGGTAATACTTCGCCTTGCGGTTGTTCTCCGAGACACCCCACCTGGCGGAGATGGCGCCGTCCAGCTCCAACCGGTAGAGCGCGGGATATAACGAGCCCTCCTCCACCGTCAGAACCTCATCGGAAAGCAGGTGAATGGTCTGCGCGATGGCGTAGCCATGCAGGGCTTCGCCGCGCGAGAGTGCGTGCAGAATGAGCAGGTCCAGGGTGCCCTGCAGAAGCGATGCGGATTTGCCCAACCGCGGTCCCTCCTATGACAATCTAGGGAAGATTATTCTACAAGCCCCCCTAGATTGTCAAGGGAGAGCACCTGGGCGGACGCACGGGCCCGAGCCTGGCGTCAATTCTCCGTGGCGGTAAACTTCTTCATCTTGAGCTTGCTGGTAGCCACCAACTGGCCGTTGCTCGTGTCTCCCGAAGCTTCGCCGATCGGGACCCAGACATTGTTGGCCCGCACGAACGCCGTGACCATGGCCGGCTCGATCACCACGCGGAACTGAACCGAGTCGTCCTCACCCCTGTCGGGCGTTACTTTCTTTCCGGTTCCCAGCATCTTGAGAGACCCCAGCGAGACGGTCAGATCATTCTTTCCGTCGCCGCTCTTCCATGCCCATTGCGTCTTCGTCCACCAGGCAACCGGGGACTGAATGCTGAACAGGACTTCGCCGGTATGGCCGGTGCAGGGCATCGCCAATGGAGACCGTGATGCGGCCCACCATTCCTTCTCCTCTTTCCAGCCGGCAGCTTTCAGTTCGGCGGACGTGCAGGCTTTTCGAATTACCACTTTGCGCGTGAGCGCCAGAGTGTAGTTGCCGGTCTGGCCCGCGCCTGGCTGCCACGTTCCCTCTTTGCCGTCGTAGCCGTCCAGATCCGCCTTCACGGTGACAGGTTCCAGGCACTCCATGCTGAGCGAGCCATAGCCGCTCTTGGAGTTTTGGCCGCACTGTCCCACCAGGTGGGCACCAGCCGGGGTCACCGTCACGTTCGCCGTAAACGTGGCCTTCTCCAGCCGTACCACGTCACCCTCCAGCACCACCGGCGTGCCACCCGTGAACGTTCTCGGGACGGCTTTGGACTTGTACTGCGGGCTGTTTCGCAGTTCGATCTGGCGGTCGCCGGGCTTGACCTCGGCGACATCCAGCGCGCCATCCCCATCCGTCAACCCAACCTCCTGGCCGTCAATCAGAACTTGAGTGCGAGGCAGCGCTCCGCGAATTCCCAGTGACGCGAAGAGCTCGGCGGGTGAGCACTCCACCCTGCTCAGCTCTGCGGTCACGTCTGCATACTTCTCACACGGCGCATGTCCTTCGGCGCTGACCACGAAGTGGTGGCGCTTCAGGCTGATGTTCGGGATCAACATGGCGCCGCTCCGAATGCTCCATCCCACACGTTGGTTGTCCACCGACACTTGAAAGGCATCCAGCCCCGCATACACCTCCAAGGGGTGCGCAGTGCCTTTGGCGCCAGACTCACTTCCGGCTGTATTGGCGCTTGCGGTGGTTCCGGGCTTGGTGTTCGGATCGTTCGGTTCCGGTTGCTCGGACGAAGGATCCGGAATCGGGTCAGGCAGTGGAATCGCAGCCCCCGCAGCCCGGTCCGCCCGTCCACGTTGGACCGGTGCCGGCGCCGCGGCGGTATGGTGAATCGCCCATCGTTCCACCTGAGGCAGTGCATTGCCGATGATCAGGATTGCCACAGGAATGGTCCACCGCCATGTTTTGGGAGATCTCCAGTCCACACGATAGCGCGGTATCGCAGCGACGGACGCCCACATCTGCTCCAGGCGCGCGCGGATAGGTTCGATTCGGAGGAACGGCTGCCGTACCGGTTGCTTGCCGAGGGCGAGGCTCTCCAGGCGCTCGACTTCGCGACCCACGCCAGGCCACTCCGGATGAATGGTGCCCAGCATGCGCCAGCAGTCCAGAGCCTCCATGTAGCGCTGGTTCTCCTCGTGAAACCGCGCCTTCGCCGACACGCGATCCACCACCGCAAGCTGATCGGTGAGCGCGGTAATCCATGGCTCCAACAGGTAGCGGAGCCCGGGCTCGGATTCCACTCCAGCCCGCAGCAGGGCGAGCCTGGGCGCCAGCCGAGGCTCTGCCGCGGCTCGATCCGCGATTCGCGCGGCCCGCCGCAGGTCATCCTGCCGGCGCCGGGCTTCCACCGTGCGGCTTACTCCTTCCGTCAATGGATGGCCTGGAAACAGCCGGATGTGATCGGCGCACAACGAGACCGCCTGCTCGTAGTCGTTGGCGGCCAGCGACTGCGCCACCTTGGTTTCGAAATCGCCCACAGCCGCCGCCGCGCTTCTGGCTCTCTCGAGCATCGCGGCGTATTGGGCCGCGTCTTCGCGCCCTCCGGGAAAGCTCCGCTCCAGATCTACCACTCGCTGCAGTTTCTCCGCGGCGGCGCGAAACTCGCCGTTTCCCCATGCTTCGAGTGCGGCCTGATACGACTCGTCTTTCTCTTGAAGCCCAGACCGGCGCGCCTGCTGACGCCGCTCGATCTCCTGAAGCAGGCCCTCCGCACGCGCGTCGCTGGCCTTCAGTTCGCGCACACCTTCCAGGCAGCGGCGAGCCTCCGTCAGGGCGCCCTGGTCCATTTTCGCCTCCGCCTCCCGGACGCACGCCGCGATGGCCCGGTTGGTGACTCGCTCGTCGATTTCGCTCTTCAGCGAGGCAGCCGCCTGGTGCGTGGAGTCGATTCGTAGGATGCTTTCCACCGTCTGGAGGGCGGAGCCGTACTCGTCCTCCGCCACCTGGCGGCGGGCCCGGTCCAGCAGTCCTACGATGGTCTTGCTGCGGCTCAGTTCCTCTACCCGGCGCCGCAACGCCGTCAGCGACGGGTCCACATGGCCGGACTGTTCGAGTTCGTTGAGAATATCCTGCGCCATCGGGCCGTCACCCGCTTCGATGGCGCGAGCTGCCCGATCAATGCTGGGCTGAATACGGGCCAGGTCGAGAACCGCGGGCGTCTCGCCCGCCAGCGCCATTCCCAGCCATTCCGCAAATTCCGCGGCGCTCGATATGCGCTGAGCCGGGGGCTTGGCCAAGGCCTTGTGGACCACTTTCGCCAAAGCCGGCGAGACGGCCGGATTCCGTTCGTAGAGCGGCGACGGCAAACGGTAAAGCGTCGCCTGCAGAATCTCTCCCGTAGAACCCCCGCGAAACGGGTGCTCGCCCGAGAGCATTTCATAGCACATCACACCCAGCGAGAAGATGTCCGATACCGGCTTGCATTCTTCCCCGCAGATCTGTTCCGGAGACATGTACGCCGGCGTACCTTTCATCCCCGTGATGGTGTTCGCTCCGACCAGGTGCGCCACGCCGAAATCGATCACCTTCACCCCACCCGATCTGGTCACGAAGATGTTGCTCGGCTTGATGTCCCGGTGAACGAATCCGGTAGCGTGAATCGCTTCCAGCCCGTGACAGATCTGGCGGACAATCGCCACGGCCTGCGAAACGCCCGGTGCTTCCGAGGAGCGGAGCAACTGTCCGAGCGTCGTGCCCGCCAGCAGAGGCATGACGATGAAGGGCTTCAGCACCCCATGCTCTTGAAAGTACCCGAAGTCGAATATTTCGATGAGGTTGGGATGATGCAGGCTGGCCAGAACCCGACGCTCTTTATCGAACTGTTCGAGCGCGCCTCTCCCCTGAATGTCGATGAGGGTCTTCAACGCGACGTCCCGTCCTACCTGCCGGTCGTACGCCCGGTACACCAGGCCCATACCGCCGCGCCCGATGACCTCCCGCAATTCATATCGATCCTCGAGCATCCCTTTAGTTGGCTGTGTTTCCATTTTCAGGTCCTCCAAGAACGCGCCCGCTCAGGCGACTCTCCGAATAGGGATGAAGGAATTGGTTGCGCGGGGTTACACGGCCCACTCCGGGCCGCTAACGCAGGCGCGTGGATAGACTTTGGCGGAAGGCCGCTCTTCGCATCGGCCAGACAGCGCGGCGCTTGCGCGCCGGGATTCCTTCCCGGTTCCTGCTCGAGTTTGTAGCTGCGGACCAGGGACATCATCGGGAACCGCTGCCTTTCAAAACCGCTCTCGAATATTCGTAACCCGGTTTTGCCGCAATACCAACTTCTTTAATACGAGGTCACATTAACGAACGGATGTAGCCCCGGGTCCTCTTGCCGGATTGAATAGTGTGCGAATTGCAACAAGTCGCCGGGCATGGGTTCCTCGAACATGAGCCACGATGCGGCGCGGTCACTCCTGCCGACGCTTTTGGGCCACGCCACCCACCCCGGCGCGCCCTGGTTACTGCCGAAGAGATGCGGTATCGCTCTATTCGTCAGGTGAAGGCATTACGGCAAAGCGTCATGGGGCAGCGGTTCTCAGCGACCAAAGCAGATAATAGGTTCCTTTACTATAATACCAGGGGAGGTGCCCGTGGAGACCACGTCCTGGAGCGATTCCTTTGGAATCGGAATTCCGGAACTTGATACGGAACATCAAACCCTCTTCGTAACCATGGCCGATCTTGGCGTGGCCGTAACGACGCACGATCGCCCCAACACCCAGCGACTCCTCCGCCTGATTGCGGAGTACGCGGTGGACCACTTCACTCATGAGGAGCGACTGATGCGGCGCGCGGGATACTCCGGATACCACTGGCATCGCCAACAGCACCTCACCGCCAGGCAGCGGATCAGTTCGCTGATTCAGGCCGCCCGGTGCGGAAATTCCTCGGAATGCGGGCTCCTGCTAGAGTACTTGAACTCCTGGCTTCCCGAACATATCACGTTCCACGACCGCATGATGTCGGCCTCGATCCGGAATTACCGGAGGATGTACCGGCACATGAGGACGACCGCGCGCCGGATGCGGGGATAGCTCGGTCGCCGTTACTCGATGACGCGGAAGGAGTAAATCTTGCCGATACGGCCGGATGCCGAGGTGGCGTCCGATGAGGCCGGAGGCAAGAGGCCGAATTCCCCTGAGCTGATGTTGGGAAGCAGGATCTGATAGGTTCGCGGCGCAATCTTCTTGCTTTCGAACGGCATCAGGTCGCGCGTGGCGCCGCCCGATACATGCATGACGCCACCAGTCACGGTGCGGAATTCCCGTGAGTCGTGAGACTCGCGCAGACGCAGGAGCTGATATTCGGTGATATCCACGCCTTCGTGCGTGTACACCAGCAGGGTGACGGGCGTTTTGAGCTGCGTCGTGCTGTGTTCGCCGTTGACGTGGCCGTTCACGTCGCCCTTCACGATACCGACTGTCCCGATCGACTTGAGGACGCCGCCCGTCTTGAAGTTGACAACCTCGGGGTGCAGATCTGCCCAGGACTCGCCTTTTAGAAAGTACACGCCCACTTCGTTGACAGGCGGAGGTGTGCCGCCCGACGGGGCAGGAGCGGCGGACGGCGCTGGGGCAGCGGTTGGCGCCGGGGTTGGTGCGGGCGGAGGAGCCGCCGTGGCGCTATTGATCGCAACCATCCTCTCCACCATGACGCCAATGACGCGATCGCTCACGCCGGCGCCTTTGAGCGCGATCAGATCGTCCGGAAGCGTGGCGAATTTCGCGGGCTGCGATGTGATCGTGCTGATGATGACGTCCTCGCCCAAACCAGCCTTCACCATTTTGATGATGGTTTCGTTGGTGAGCACGGTCTGGGCCCAAGCCGTGAGCCCAACCAGTATCGCCAATATGAGTCCCTTGCGCATCCTTAGCCCTCCTTTACCTACGTGCGCTTCCGCAATGTTGGAAGTGTACACTAGAGAACGATTGCGTGCAATTGCGAGCCATACGCGGAGCTAAATCCTGCCGGAAGAGAGAAGGTCTACTGTGACACCATCCCCTTGATTCCCGATTCGGGGAGCACGAATTCAGTGCCGCCCATGAAGGCATTCGGCGACTGCGCCGACGGCACGCCAACAACCGTGGCGCCAGCCTGATGAGCCATGAACTCAGCCTGAAAAGCGGCGCTGAAGGTACCTGGATCGCACAGCACGACTACCCTTTTGTGGTTGATATAGCGGCTTCCCAGCCAGGGCCTCCAGCGGTGCTCCAGTCAAGGCCATTGTCCTTCCACGTTTTGAATTGCTTGCTCCGCTTCTCCTCGGCAGTCCGCTCCTCGCGGTCAAAAGTGAACTCATACTGACCTAGTTCGAAATCCGGATGCTCCTTCTTCTCTTCTTCCAGACTGGTGTGCCTTTGTTCGAGATACAGCGGCGAGAGCACCCTGAGCCCGAAGCCGGCCTCCAGGCTCCATTTCTTCTGTGGCGACATGAACGACTTCTATCTGAACCTTTCCGTGTACGCCTTCGAGGATTTCCTGAAGAGCACGCGCGATCCCCATTACGAGGCCGACTTCACCTTTGGCCGCCCGATGAAGGGCCACCCGTGGCATTCGATGCCTTGGGCCGATTACGTCCGCAAGATGGCCGAGCAGGTGCAACACGACGCTCCGGCCGGCGAAAACACCGCGCTGTGGCGATACTGAGCTTCTCGCAGCCAGCGGCCCGGACCCATCGCAGCCCAGGCGCCCCACAGGCGCCCAGACCCATCAGCATCTATCCACCGCGCGTGTATTGCGGTATAGTAGAGATGTCGTCAGCCGAGTGGGCGACTAGCTCAGTTGGGAGAGCGCTGCGTTCGCAATGCAGAGGTCGGGGGTTCGACCCCCCCGTCGTCCACCATTCCTCCCTTATCGTTGGATTTTTCTACGCCGCCAGGTAACTGCGCCAGGCGTTTAAACCCTCGCGGTTGTGCCGTCTCAGGGCCTCGAGCCCTTCGGTCGGAGCGTGCGGGTCAGCCAACAGAAAACGCCCCACGCGAGCAATGTCCCGGACGTCGTCCACGGAGGCCTTCCAATGCTCCGGCACCCAGTCGATGGCCGAGGAAACCACCGAAGGCACACCTTCGGCAATACCATCGGCAGTTACCATGTTGAACGACTCCGTGTAGCTGGGCTGCATCAGCAAGTGCATGTGCCGGACCGTGGTGCGAAATGCCGGCCAACTCTGCCAGCCGCTGTGCACCAGCTTGACGTGTGGCAGTCCGGCAGTCATGGCCCGAACGGCGTCCAGGATCCCCCCGCCGCCTTCGGTGCGGCCGGCCGAGAGCCACAACTCCAGATCCGCCTTTAACTGGGTCGCGATTTCGATGGCAGCCCCGGCTGCGCTCATGAGGTTCTTCAAGGGCCGGGTAGCGCCAAAAGAGCCGATGCGCAGCGTTCCTCCGCTGAAAAGCGGGCGCGCCGGGGGCAGATCCGGTTCCAGGTAGTACAGGTTTGGGAGGTAAGCACACGGTGCCCGGTAGGCGCTGCTCAGCCAGCGGCAGAATTTCGAGCTGTTGCCCGCCACATGGAAGTTCCACGTTCCGCGTTCGATCTCCATGGCCTCGCGCACCAGCTTCACACCGTTGGCGTCGGCCTGCAGGAAGCCGACGTTGGAGTGGCAGTTGACGGCAAAGTGAATGTTGGGATGACGAGCCACGATCTGCTGCCAGTCAGCGGTCGGAATCCAGGGAGCCGACACAATCGCGTGCGAGACCGAGGAATCCAGGCCGGCACTCAGGCCGGCGGCATTGACAATCGGCGTGACCTCGGCGCCGACCCCCTGGCTCCGCAGAACTTTGGCTGTGTTCATGGCGGCCACGCCCAAACCGATATGGCTGATGTTTCGATTGGCTGCGAAATTCTTGTAGGCGAGGACCACCCGCTTTTCGGAGGAGGACATCCTGATTACCTCTTGATCTCAGGGTAAATCAGGTGAATTCGGCCGCCCGCCGGACAGCCCTGCAAATCACAGGAAATAAAAAGCAAAAAAAGAAGGACAGAACGTGAATGGGTATTGATCAGCATCGTTGAAAAATGTTTTGGAACGCTGGACGATGCGGCCCGCTCTGTGGCGGCAGTGGAGAGCACCGCGTCGTCGTAGGGCGGTACTAACGGACGGGGGGCTCTGGTCGTCTGGCGAGCAATACGGGGGCAGGGGCCTCGGTCCTTGGTACCTCGCGAGCGGCCAACCGTTGTGCACCCGCGAGGTAGTCGTCAACCTCTTCGAGATCACCAGGACCGACCAGGGATTCAAATTGCGACGACCCACGCCGGATCCGAATGCCCGTCCTTCCGGTGTCCAGGTTACGGACCAGGAACTGGCCGCCGTCAACTGGCCGCGCGACGGCATCGTTCCGGGCGTGGTCAGAAGGAAGAGGCAAGTTACTCCAGCGGAACGTCTCAGTTGCCGCCAACGGTGAACTTCCGGTACATCTCGGCGGCGTTCTCCGGGGTGATCATGATCGAGTCGAGCACGTACTCGCGCTCCGGGCGGAATCCGGGCTCGCGCAGAATTCGGTTTCCGACCTCGACCGCCTTGTCCACGCAGAGCGGGTAGACGAATGTCGCGGCGAGGATGCCATCCATCACCTTCTTGATGCCTCCTGCCTCCCCGCCGAGGCCGTCCACGCCGACGAAGATCATCTCCTTCTCCCGGCCTAGCTCTTTCGCCGCCAGGTAGGCGCCGATCGCCATCGGGTCGTTGTGTCCGTACACCACGTCGATCCTGGGTTGCGCGCGCAGGACTTCGGTCATGCGGTCCTTGGCCTTGGCCTGGATCCAGTCCGCCACGGGGTCGGCCACAATTTTGATCTCGGGGTACTGGTCGAAGACCTCCTTCGCGCCGCGGTCGCGGTTGATTTCGCCCTCTACGCCGAGCAGGCCGCGGATCGCGACGATTTGTCCCCTGGGCTTTCCGTACTTTTTCGTGAGGTGGTCCACGATGAACTTTCCGGCGAGCCTCCCGATCGCCACGTTGTCGCTATGCACGTAGGAGGTGTAGTTCGGCTGGAGGATATCGCGCTCCAGGCAGATCACGGGGATTCTGGCTTCGACGGCCTGCCCCATCACAGCGGTCAGCGCGGCTCGTTCGTTGGGGGCGACGATGACCAGGTCGGGCTTCTGCCGGATGAAGGTCTCCACTTGCGCGACTTGCTTGCTGTTGTCCTGCTGGGCGTCGGAGATCACCAGGCGGACATCGGGGTACGGAGCGAAGAGCTTCTCCATGAGGGCGTTCTGCGCGGCACGATAGGGCTCGGCGTTGTTGGCCTGGCTGAAGGCTACGACGAGTTGCTTCTTGCCTCCGGTCGCGCAGGAGGTCGAAAGCCAGGCGAGCACCAGGGCCGCTGTTATGAGAATTCGGTGGATCATCGAGGTCGAGTTCCCGGTCCTCACGATGGTACCGGAAAATCGGGTGGTTCAGCGGGTCGGCTGGAGGGGTTAGAGGATAGCTGCGGAGGGAAATTCATTCCCGGCACAGCGGAACCCGACGCTGTAGATGTGGCCCGTCGGACCGATCGTGAAATGGCCCGACGCCCGCACGAACTTGGCAGAGACGTACCAGGCCCCGCCACGCAGCGCCCGGTCCTCGCCGGTGCCCGGTCCGGATGGATCGGTCACGCTGCCTGGCGAATAGGGGCCGTACCAATCCTGCACCCACTCCCAGACGTTGCCCAGCATGTCATACAGGCCGAAAGAATTCGGCTGTTTCCCGCCGACATCGTGCGTCTCCTTGGCGCTGTTTTCGGAGTACCAGGCGATTGCGCCAAGGTCGCCGTAGCGCGCGGCTATCGTGCCCGCCCGCGCGGCATACTCCCACTCCGCTTCGGTGGGGAGGCGCATGCCGGCCGCCTGGCAATAATCCCGTGCGTCATCCCAGGTGACTTCCTCGACTGGCCGTTTCGGCCCTTTGAAATGGCTTGGCGTCTTCCCCGTCACCTTCTGGTAGGCCTCCTGCGTGACTTCGGTTTGTCCCATCCAGAATCCCTTCGAAATCGTGACCTGGTGCGGCCGTTTTTCCTGATCGAAGCATTCGTTGTCGCCTGTCGAGCAACCCATCTGGAACTGCCCCGGCGGGATCCAGACATAGATGAGACCATCCTTTTCGTTGGTCTGTGGATTGGTCTTCGGAGCGGCTGCATCCACCACAATTCTCAGGTCACCGCTTGCGCTGTGGCCCGCGTGGTCGGTGGCCGTCGCGCGCAGGTCGAACTGACCGGGCAGCGCCGGTGTTCCCGCAATCACCCCGTGCGACGGATCGAGCGACAAACCAGGCGGTAGCGATCCGGTGCTCCACACGATCGGCGGCGCCCCACCCGACGCGTGCAGCGTCAGCGTAAAGGAACTGCCCGCGGTGGTCTTGCCCGAGCCTTCGGGCGTTTCCCAGCGAAGCGTCGGCGGCCGGGTCAGCCAATACAGCACACCCGCGAGGGCGAGGGCGAGGACTGCCGCGACGCTCCAACCCAGGGGCAGTTTCCTCCGCGGAGGCGGCTCCGGCGGCCTGCGAGTTTCCTGCTTCGGCTGTTCTTCGCCTGCTTTCGCATCACTGGCAGCTTGCCAGAGCTGGGCAACCTCCTGGTCGTCGCCCGCCTCGACCTTGACGGACTGCAGCAAGCGGAGCGCGGCATCATACTCGTGATGCTTCAAAAACACTGCCGCCTCGGCCTTCACGGTCGCCAGGCGTTGCATGCGTTGGGCGCGCTCCCGCAGCGCCGGAACTTCCGGCGATCCGGGCAGGTCCGCGTCCATCTGCGCCAGCGATTCGAGCGCCCGGCCGGCCTGCCCCACCCCCAGCAATTCCTCGATGCCCGCGATCGCTTCCTGCGTGCGCCGTTGGCGTCCCCGAAACTTCTCGACCCTTGCGCCTGCCCTCCAGAACCGCGCGTCCAACTCCTGATCGGCCCCGCCGGGTAGGGGAATGGTGTTCAGAATCGACGCCGCCTCCTCCCAGCGTCCCTGAGCCAACGCCTCTTCCGCCTTCTCCAATTGGGCAACCACGCGGGCCGCCGCCTCGCGCCGCTGGAGCTCCTGACCGATCTCCGCAACCAATTGCGACGCTTCGTGGTGCACGGGGTCCAGTTCCAGCGCCTTCCGCACCGCCTGATCGGCCGCCTCCAGTTGCCCCGACGCGAGCAATTGCCTCGCCTCCACAACCAGCGTCGCGGCCTGCCGGCGCCGCTGATCCAGAAGAATCGGCCGCAACCCCAGGAGCACGTCCGCCATTCGGCTATACCGATCCTCGCGGGCTCGCGACATGGCGCGGGCCACCAGGCGATCGAGCGCCTCGGGACAATCCGCCAGGACGGAGCGCAAGGGCGGCGCATCGGTATGGAGGATCCGGTTGATGACCACGCTCAAGTCACGGTGCGCGAACGGGTTGGTCCCGGTGAGCAGCTCATAGAATGTCACGCCATACTCGAAAATGTCGCTGACCGCGTCCGCCTTGCCATCGAACTGCTCGGGGGCCATGTAGGGAGTGGTCCCCACCACCATTCCGGTCTTGGTGTACCGCGTGGCATCCTGCGCCGTGCGGATCGCGATGCCGAAGTCCATGACTTTCACGGTCCCGTCGCGCAGCCGCATGATGTTGCAGGGCTTGATGTCGCGGTGAATCACGCCGCGATCGTGCGCGTAGCGCAGTCCTTCGGCAACTGCCGACATGATCTCGAGTTTCTCCGGCAGTGAGAGCGAGTTCTGGCGGATCAGGCTGGCCAGGGTGTCGCCTTCGAGGTACTCCATCACCAGGTATTGCGCGCCGGCTTCCTCCAGGAATTCGTAGACGGTCAGGATGTGTGCGTGCTGTAGTTTGGCGAGGATTATGGCCTCGGCGCGGAAGCGTTTCACGGCGGCGGGCCCGTCGGGGTCATCGGCTTCCGGCGGCCTCAATACCTTGATGGCGACGGTGCGGCCGAAGGTGGGGTCGGTGGCGGCGTAGACGCACGCAAAGCCACCCCGGCCGATCTGGCCTGTGATGGCGTATCTGCCGATGCGTGCGGGTGTTGGCGCGGCACTCACTTCCTGACGATTCTACGTGCTGCAGGCCGGTAGTTCAAGGCGGGGTGCCGGCGCCAAAAATCATTCGGCGCGCTGCACTGCCACGGCCAGCACAATGATCACCGCCTTAATCATCATCTCCACGTTGCTATCCACGTTGTTCAGACGCAGACTGCGCGCACAGGACTTCGGTCATGCGGTATCTCGCGTGGATCCAACTCGCGACGGGATCGGCACGAGTTCGGTTTCGGAGAACGGTTGAAGATCTCCTTCGCGATTGTCCTTTGGCCTTCCCGTACTTCCTGGCCAGGTAGTCCACAATACCCTTCTGGCGAGCCCGATCGCGACGTTGTCGCTGTGGACACAGCAGGTGTACTTGGGCTGGAGGGCGTCGCGCTCCACACGGATCACGGGGATTCTGGCTTCGACGGCCCGGCCTATGTCAGCGGTCAGCGGGGCGCGAACAAGGCTCGGCGTTATTGGCCTGGCTGAAGGCTGCGACGAGTTGCCTCTGTGGTCCGCTACAGCAGGAGGTGGAGAGGAGAGCCAGGGAAGGGCGCCTGAAGATGGGATTCGTTGGGTCGTGAGTTCGAGTTTCCGGCCACTGGCCGCTAAGACCGGCGCGAAAATCCATACTGACCAAAAATCTGTTTGCGCAACCGCCAAGTGTCTCCATGGGCGGCATGCGCATTCCATGCCTGGAGCCGGGAAGCGACCTCCAGCCACCCTGCGCCTCCCCGCGCATACATTCGCTGCAGTGCCCGCATTCGCCTCCGGAAACGAACCACATTCTGGCGCACCAGCCGGCGATGGTCTGGATAAATCCGCCAGCCCAGGAACGTGACTCCGTCCA
>DATJWB010000100.1:0-61966 GCA_035501495.1 Bryobacteraceae bacterium
AAGCGCTGAGCGCTCAGTCCGGCCGCGGCCAAGAGTAATAGTGTTAAGGCTCTCATTGCTTTCTCTCCTTAGTAAAGTGGCTGTGCTGTGGTTGTCCCGAGGCGGCGGCTTCTGAAGAAATCGCTGAAAACCGCGGAGACCGCGAAACCCTCATGGCTGAATCCAACATCTACACGCAGAAACGTGGTATCCCGCGCATTGAAGCGGAGGCCGAATCCGGCATCGGTCTCCAGGTCGCTGAAGGCGAGCAGCCCACGGCGATTCATTACTTTTCCTGCATCAAAGAAGACCGCTCCTTCAAGGCCGGCGAAAATCTCCCACTGGTATTCCGCGTTATACACCACCTTGTCCCTGCCGCTGAAGCGGAACGGCCGGAAACCGCGGAGGTCGTTGGCTCCGCCCAGCACTGGCTGCAAATAGAAAGGAGTGGTTTGATGCCCGTCGGACTCGGTAAAGGTGCCCTGGGCGCGTAATGCAAAGCGATGTGTCTTGTTCAGGAAAGGAATAATCTGCTGGGCATCGATGTCCATCCGGCGGAAGCCGTAAAGCCCCAGCTTGTGGTCGTCGAACCAGTTGTATTGCAGCGTGTAGAGCCCGCCCGATTTGGGGCCGCCGGGGTTGTCGCGGAAATCCACCTGGCCGAACACGCTGCTGCGAAAGTAGTTCGTCTGCTGCTGCAACCCCGGCACCTGGGCTGGTGTAAACACGGTATCGGTGGAGGCGTAAATGCTATTGGTCCCAGGGCCGACGTTGACCAACAGCCCCCCCACCGAACCCCCTACGCTCGCGTAGCGCACGGGATGCACGATGCCAATCGCGTCAAAGTACGTATCCTCCAGACGGTAGTTCGACCGCTTGGACTTCTCCGAATCGGGACCGTACCCGTAGTAGTCGATGGACGAATAGTTGCGGTGCCCTCCCAGGAAGTTCAATTCCAGATGGTTGTGAAACAGCTTGGGGACGTCCACCTCGCCGGTCATCTGATAGTATTTCTTGGTGGAAACCTGTCCGGCCAGATTGATCGTCAGGTTTCCGTTCAGCAGGTCTGGACGGGAGTACTTCGGTCCGATCGCGAACCCACCGCCGGTGACCATGTTGCCGACGGCCAGCCCGAAGCCGCTGTATCCCGCGGCGAGCAGCCGCATGATGCGGTCATCTGAATTGATTTTGAGGAAGGCCCGCTCTACCTTGGAGTCCTGATCGGGCGTCAAAGCGGCGGCCTTTGCATCGCGGGCCGCATCGATTTCCGCGGTTCGGGTAACAGGAACCGTCGCCGGATCGTCGGCCGCAAAGGCGGGGAATACCGCCGTGCAAATCGCCATCAGTGCCGGGAGGATTGGCGGGTAGTTGATCGGTCGTTTCATATGCGTAAACTCACTTCGAACAGCGCTAGGAACGGAATCGATGATGAAGGTCCGGGCCAATCGACTCAAGAAATCTCCCAAAATGTTTCGAGTCCCACCTGCCGGGGCGGCATCGGTCAGGCCGCGGACTGTATTTAGGGTCTGATTCTGCCGTTCCGAAACGGCCATGAAACACGCATTTGCGTTTGCCGGGAGTCTGGCGCTGGCGTGGGTTCGGCTACAGCCTGCGCTCTATGGAGCGGAGGTATGCCGCTTCGGCGTGATTGGCGACTCGGGCACGGGCGCGCGCCCCCAGTACGAGGTTGGCGAGCAACTCACACGTCTTCATCGGGCCAATCCCTTCGGTACCGTCATCATGCTGGGGGACAACATCTACGGCAGCGACAAGCCGAAAGACATGATTCAGAAGTTCGCCCTGCCGTACAAGGTGCTGCTGGATTCGGGTGTCAAGTTTTACGCCGCCTGGGCAACCCCGATTCCCCGAAACAGGTGGACTACCCGCCCTTCAACATGCATGGCCAGCGCTACTACACTTTCATGCCTTGCGAAGGCGTCCGCTTCTTCGCTCTCGACAGCAACAACATGGATCCGCAACAACTTGCCTGGCTCGAGAAGGAATTGGGCAAGCCGGGAAGCGAGTGGAAGATTGCCTTTTTCCACCATCCGCTATATTCCTCGGGCGGCAGGCATGGGTCCGATCTGGCGTTGCGGAAGCAGCTGGAGCCGCTGTTTGTGAAGTATGGAGTCGCCTTAGCGCTTTCCGGGCACGATCACGTCTACGAGCGGATAAAACCGCAGCAAGGAGTCGAGTACTTCGTGATTGGAAACTCAGCCAAGCTGCGCCAGGGGAATGTGCGCCCTTCGTCCATCGCCGCCAAAGCCTTCGACACGGACGAATCGTGCGCCGTAATGGCGGTGGAAGGCGACGTACTGACGTTCCAGGTAATCAGCCGCACCGGGGCGACGGTCGATAGCGGCTCGTTTTCGCGGCCGGCTCGGCGGATCCCAACCGAAGTTGATCCGGCGGCGAAGTAGCCGGCCCTTCCCAAACCGCTAGGTACTTGTGGGTTAGAGCGGTAGAGGGCTGTCGTCGTTGCTTTGGTCGCGGAGCTGGCGGTGCGGGTTCCAAAAAATGCATCGATGCAAGCGAACCCGCATCATTGCGACGGAACGAAGCAGTCCGACAGTCCGAGAAACCGTTGCCGAGGTGATCGATGGCCAAGACATCAGAGTCCAGTACGGCTGGGAAGTTGACTGACAAACAGTATCTGAAACAATTACGCAAACTGCAGGCCGAACTGTGCGAGTTGCAGGATTGGGTGAAGTACAAGGGGTTGCGCGCCATCATAGTATTTGAGGGGCGCGACGCCGCCGGCAAGGGTGGGACTATCAAAGCGCTGACGGAACGTGTCAGCCCGCGCGTCTTCCGGCTGGTAGCGTTGCCGGCGCCATCCGACCGCGAGAAGGGCCAACTGTTTTTTCAACGATACTATCAGCACTTTCCAACCATGGGCGAAATCGTCGTTTTCGACCGTAGCTGGTACAACCGCGCAGGTGTCGAGTACGTAATGGGATTCTGCACCCCGGAGGAGCGTGACAAGTTTCTGGAGGTTTGCCCACAGGTGGAAAGGTACATTGTCGAAGCGGGCGTTCAGCTCATCAAGGTGTGGCTCGAGGTGAGCGACAAAGAGCAACAACGACGGTTCGAGGCGCGGATTGATGACCCGCTACGCCAGTGGAAGTTGAGCCCGATGGACCTCCCGTCCCGCCACAAGTGGTTCGAGTACTCCCGTGCGCGCGACAAAATGCTCGCGGCCACGGACACGGAGGTCGCTCCCTGGTACATTCTGCACTCGGACGACAAGAAGCGGGCGCGGCTCAACTGCCTTAGGCACATTTTGGACTCGATTCCCCATGGTAAGGCGCCCCGCGAAAAGGTGAAGCTCCCAAAGCGCTCCCTGAAGGGCGCGTATGATGACCAGGCAACGCTGAAAGGGCGGAGATTTGTTAAAGAGATATACTGAAGTGGGCAAGGATCCGGAGTCTAACGGACAGGTGTCGCTGCCTGCAGTCTTCACGAGAGAGGGATCGAGAAGGTTCCGGCCAGCCAAGTCGATCCGCAGCCTGATTGGAAGCTGGGAACCAACTGAAGGTTAATAGATGGCAGGGTTGATGGTAGTCACCATTGGCGGACACCCTTAAAGTTCGGAAAGCCGGTCCAATAAGAGCCACTCAATCTTTCGCCACTGGTTTGTGCTGACCCTTCGCGCTGGGTGCGCCACCGCAACTGGCCGCTGGATCTACGCGCCAGGTGCGTTCGCTACAAGAAATCAATCCCGTCCTCATCGCCGCGTTCATCGAGGCTCACCCGGCGGCGGCGCCGACGGTGAAGCAACACCTCGCCGCCATCAAGATGCTCTTCGATTTCCTTGTGACGGGGCAAATCGTGCCGGTCAACCCGGCCGCCTCCGTCCGGGGACCGAAGCACGTCGTGTGTCCTCAAAGCCGACCAGGCGCGGGTGCTCATCGATTCGATCAAGCTCGACAATATCGTCGGGCTCCGCGACCGTGCCATCATCGCCCTCATGTGCTATCCCTTCGCCCGCGTCTCCGCCATGGTCAAGATGGACGTCAAGGACTATTACCAGAATGGCAAGCGCTGGTGGATACGGCTCCACGAGAAGGGTGGCAAGCGCCACGAGGTGCCGGCACACCACAATGCGGAAGCCTATCTCGACGCGTATCTCGAAGCCGCTGGCATCCGCGCCGAACCCAACACTCCCCTCTTCCGGAGCGTGGATCAGCACAAGACGATCACCCCGAATCCGATGGCGCGCACCGACGTGCTCCGGATGGTGAAGCGCCGGGCGCTCGCCGCCGGACTCCCCTCCTCCACCTGCTGCCACACGTTCCGGGCGACCGCGATTACAGCGTACCTGGAGAACGGTGGCACAATCGAGAATGCCCAGGCGATCGCCGCGCACGAATCGCCGCGGACGACAAAGCTCTATGACCGGACGGGCGATGAGATCACGCTCGACGAGGTGGAACGGATCGCGATCTGAATCTTCCGTGGCTTGCAAGGAATCATTAGAACCCGCTCTTAGGTTCGCATCAAGGCCTGTAATACTCCGACAGGGGATCGACCTTGCCGGTGTTCAGTATGCCGATTCCCTGTGTCCACTGTGTGATGGGATTGCGGAGCACCGCAGCCATAGACCTTATATTGCGGTCGTTCAACTGGCTGCTTGGCGTAATGCTCGCTGCGGCAAGCCCGCCTTGCGGGTGGAGTTGGTTGTTGTCCTGTCTCAGGCGGTTGTGCATGAGCTCGTGAAAAGCGAGTTTCGCCAAGAGCGCCGCATCCGTGGTCTTGACATACACTTCTGACGCGCCGGAACCGTAGGCCGTGTTGCCGTCTGCGCTCATATCAGGGGGCCGCGTGGTATTGGGCACGTGTTTCACGACGCTCACCCCTGACGGCATGAAGTAGACCAAGAGCTCGTGGGCTACGGGCTTAGCCTCGGAAGGGCTGAAGTAAACCCAGTTGTTCTCGAAGAAGTTGTTGGAGCCCACGATCGGGCTGAACAGGCCCGCGAGTTGGCTCTGAATCTGGTTGGCGAGCCCCGGGGGAAGCGCCCCAAGGGGATCCACCATGAAAGTGCGATAGGTGCCGCCCATGTATCAACCGTCCCGTGCCGACCATTATAGTGGTGAGCGCAGGGCAACCGGCGTTTCAAAAGCCATTCGCCGCCAGCCAGGGTGGAAGGGCCTTGCCAGCAAAATGGTGGGAAACCCAATCAGGCCCGGAAATGTGGTCAGCATTTCCTGTCAAGGGCAGCCGAGGCACTGGTTTCAAGAATTAAGAATGAAATTCCCAGGAATTTGCTCGCCATGGCCATTGATCCGTCAAAAGCTCAAGTCGGGCGCCTGGCGGCGGACGACCTGTTCGACGAGCGTACCGAGGCCCGCACTCTTTGCCAGGAGCTTCACCACTCCATCGGCACCCAGTGCACGCGTGAGGACGCTGCCCGCATCCAGGTCGGCGAACTTATTCGCGAACGAAACCGAGACGATGTCATTGGAGTTCGCGCCCAATCCGCGGCGGCTCACCTGGTAACGCGCATTGGCCTTCTTGTAATAAGGTAGGATCTCGTTCTTGATGAAGTTCTCATACTCCATGAGCTTGCCGTTGGAAACTCGCACCCGCGTAAACACCCCGATGGTTCCGAGTTCGGCGTTCGGCAGATTGCTCAGGTCCTGTAAGGGCGTGCTCACAAAGGTCTGGACACTTTCCTCGCATCTGCGCAGCTTGGCGCCCAGCCGGGCGGATCCCTGCGCGCCGAGCGCCTTGATTTGCGGGCTCTCGCCATCGAACTGCCCCCATGTGTCGAACGGAGTCACTATGACGTACTCGAATACATTACCCCTCACCGTCTGGTAAGTCGTGCGGGTCTTAATTCCGCCCTTCTTCAGCGCCGGTATGACCTCGTTCTTCTCCAGATCGATCCACTCATTGAGCATGTCGGGTTTAACGTGGACGATCGCCACGTTGCTGTGCGCGGCAAGCGCGATCGAGTTTTGCGCCTTTGAAACAGGCGACAGGCAGCACGCCGCTACACCTGCGACGGCGGCAATGACGGACCGCTTTGAATTTCTCATGTGATCCTCTCCCTTATGCACGTTACCAAGGGTGACGTGAGGTTACCGGCATACTTGCACCATGTCAATAGACCGGCGGGACCAGCGGGTCCAGAAGTAACCCCGGCCTAGCCGGATCAGTACGCGGCCATCGCCCTCCAATTTCTTGATGGGAAACTGGCGCGTCCGGTTGTAGGGATCGGCGCGAAGAATCGGAAGGATCGTTTCGAGTTCCTCGGCCACAAGGGGGATGCGTTCGGGAGAACTACTTCAGTTCACGCTCAAACTGGAAGGCGTTGTTCATTACCTTGAGAGAAAACGTTTCGATTTGGCGGCCTTGGATTTTTGGAGTGTAGCGAGGAATGTGCTGGCCGGCCGGGTGCGGCCGGAAACGATATCGACGTTGCTTTTGGTGATCTGGTCGCGGACGGCGGGATCCCGGAGTTCGAGGTAGTCTTCCAGTTCGTCGGCGTCGAGGATGCCGGCATCTCGCCGCGGTTCAGTTGCAGTCCGGTCTCGCCGGCGGAACTCCGGATCATGAAACCCATCGCAACAGGAAGATGGTTTTGTCCACCTTCCCGATACCAGTCAGCGCTTTGGCTAGCCGGTCCGCTCGGTCGCGTTGGCCAAGGCCCGGTTGCGGAATGCGCCCAAGGGCTCTCCCCTCTTCCGCACGGCATGCAAAAAACCGGCCGCCTCACCGAGAACGGAATGCACGTCATGGACGGCTGCCGGAGGGTGAAGTGCCGATTAAAGGACGCGGGACTCTCCGGCCGCCTCGCCCCGCATTCCTTCCGCGTGACTACGATCACGGATTTGCTCGAGCGAGGCGTCCCTGTCGAAGATGTCCCGCGCATGGCCGGCCGCGCCGACCCGCGAACGACCCGGCTCTACGACCGGCGGGACAAGAAGATCACGCGGAACATCGTGGAGCGGATATCGATTCAAAAACAAGTGAACCGACCTGGCCGCAGTTCGAAACGCTCATCCCTTCAATTCCACCGCAATCGCCTCGAACGGCTGATCGCTCAGATTCTCCGGGAGGTGTTCGAGTGCCGGAAAGTTCACGACCAGGCCAGCTTTGCCGGAGATTTCCTCCGTCTTCCCGTCAGGATATGCGAACCGGATATTGACATCGGTAAGCATGACCCCGACCAGAGCCGGGTGACCATGCATCGTTGATTTCTCGTGCGGTCCGTACTTGATGCGGAGCACGCGGACGCGCGCGTCTTCGTATTCCACGCTGTAATGCTTTGGATCGACGTTGACGGGATCCGTATGCGCAGGTGCTGGTTGGGTTGCCATGGTACAGCGCCCTCCCTTCAGGCGTGCAAAGAGAATACACCCGTCATCCTCCAAAAACAATCGGCAGCTGCTCTGCCGATTCGCCCGTCGCTCTTTCATTTCCTCCAATTCCCTTGAAAGCAGTTCGATCTTCTCGTGGGATCGCTGCGCCTCAGAGTACATCTCGGCCTGGTACTCGATGCAGAGCTCTTCCGCCTCGGCGATGAGCTCCTTCAGCCGTTCGAGCTCCTCGTCGTCGGAGGCCGGGGTGTAGGTTGGTGGGAATTGGGGCATTGGACGCGGTTGCGGGGCGTTGGACCTTTGTTCGTAATCATAACCGGAAAGCGACACCCTGTCGCTATCCCGGTTTATCGAAACCCCCGGAAGTAAAGGGCTTTAGAAAGGGAATGCTGACCCCGTGGTGGCACTTCGGGGCGAAAGGCGACACAGTAATTTCCCGATCCGCCTGAGTACACGTTGTTGCTGAGACTTGCGAGAGTGAGAAGAGGCGGAGTGCTCGGCAGAGAAGCCTGAAAGGTCAAGTTGGATATGGAATTAACTGTTAATACGCCGCCGGTCGTTGAGACCGAGGCACCCTGAGCACGAAAAAAGTCGGACACTTGTACAGGCCCGTAAGGGGAAGCCAAATTATAGGCTGGTAATGAATTAACCCCACCCTAAACAAGATTTTCGGATGGCCACGTCGATATCATGACGCCTGGGAAAAGGTGGCCGCCCATTTCAGTTCCCAAGCCCGCAATTGATATCGACAGCGGGCCGGTATTGTAAAATGCAGGTCCGAAGGGAATTGAGTAGCCAATGGCATTCGTATTTGCTTGGACGGTGAACGTAAAAGCCGATCCAGTAAAATTCGTGCCACCTAACGATCCGCTTCCTGTTCCAGTGAAAGTATAGTCGAGGATGCTGGCCTGCATCGGAACTGAGACCGCTGCGGTTAGCAGGAGTAGAGCGGTGGTTTGCAACGGCAAGGGTGGCGCTCCTTGTATATCAGGGATGAGGCAACAGTAGCTCCGATTAATGCGGGTGGTCAAGGCTCAAAATCGGTTTCAGCGCGATGAAAATTCTGTTGTCAGAAAGCCCTCGGTTCAGGCAATGTGTACTTTAGTACGGGTATTTCGGGCTTTAGGTGAGCCACAATTCACTGGGGTGGTACGTATGGACTTATCAGGACCGTTCTGATAATGACTTTCCATTGATAGAACAGCCCGCCGCAAAAAACCCGCCGTTGATAGGCGGGTTGGGAACTTGACTCTGAAACTGGACTCCCCTCTCAGGCGATGACGGTCTTCAGGAAGGCGCCCAGTTTCGCCGTCGCCCTGAACGCGGGGACGGGCTCCAACTCCTTGAGGGCCGAGGTGAAGGCGTTGCTCAAGCTCCACATCGTGCGGGGCTGGAACTCGGGGTATTGCGAGTTGAAGTAGCGGTCATGCACGGTGCGGTCGGGGTGGTGCGGGATGTCGAGCTCGGCCTCCACGAAGGCGCGGTAGATCATGAGCTTCGCCGCGGCGTCGGAGAGCTGGGAGTCGCGCCAGCGGTCCACCTCTTCCACCATCGGCTTGAAGTTGCGCTGCATCTGGTCGACGCCGATGCTAATCGATTCGACCAGGTTGAAGTGCTTGCTGTGCTTCGCAAGCACCGGCTCGAAGTCGCCGGAGAAGGCCATGTTGTCGCAGACGAATACTTTGTGTGAGCGGCTCGCTGCAGAGGGGGAAAGTTCAGGAGCCATGACCCGATTGTTGTACAAAATCGTGTACAGTGGCAATTCGAAATTCCTATGTTACTGATTCTAAAGAATATATTCTGGCGGTGAGGGTGGGATTCGAACCCACGGTACCCGCAAAGGTACAACGGTTTTCGAGACCGCCCGATTCAACCGCTCTCGCACCTCACCGGCACTTTTTAATGTACCCGATTTCCCTAATCGCCTGCAAACCATCGCGCCTCTTCAACCAATTGATAGACTGTATCCGGGGGTGGAAATGAAGATCGATCGCAGGTCCTTTCTCCTCGCCTCGGCCCTCGCTGGCCGGGCATTTGCCGCCGAAAGCCCGGTCGGCACGGCGATGATCGGCACGGGCAATCGCGGGTCCTTCCTGCTCCAAGGCGTGCTTCGGCAACCCAATGCCAAAGTGGCGGCATTGTGCGATATCAAGCCTGACCGCCTCGATAAGGCCGCGACCGCGGCGGCGCGCGACAACCCAGCCACGGACTCCGACTGGAAAAAGGTGATCGGCCGGAAGGATGTGGACGCCGTCTTCATCGCCACGCCGCCCTACCTGCATTCGGAAATGGCCATCGCGGCGATCCAGGCTGGCAAGCACGTCTATTGCGAAAAGCCCATCGGCGTGACGCCCGAACAGGTCCGCGCCCTCCTTCGCGCAGCCGCCGGGTCTCGCAAGGTGTTCGTGGCTGGACAGCAGTTGCGTTCCCAGAAACAGCTTTCCGAGGCCGTCCGCAAGATCCACGAAGGCGCCATCGGCGAGGTAATCATGCTGAAGGCACAGCGGCACGCGGCCGCCGACCTGCCGCACGATGGGACCTCCGGCGATTGGTACTTCGACGTGACCAAGTCCGGCGGCTATCTCATCGAACAGTCCGTCCACAACCTCGACCTGTGCAACTGGGCGATCGGAAACCATCCCGTACGCGCCTGCGGATTTGGAGGAACGCTCCTGTACAAGAACGATCCGCCGGGACGCACGATTTTTGATTGCGGGAGCATCACGTACGAGTATCCCGGCGGCGTGAAGATGGCATTCACGCAGAACGTATTTCACCCGTCCGGGATGCCCGGCGGCGGCCAGTACGTATATGTGTACGGCACCAAGGGCGCCGTAGACCTGATGGGCAGCGCCACCATGTACCCGCCTGGGAATGGCGGCCAGCCAGTGGTGCTGTCGCCGAAGATCCAGGAGGATCAGTACGCGCATATCGCGTCGTTCTATGACGCCATCGTGAACGGCACGACCCCGCCAGTCGATGTGAAAATCGGCGCGACGGCCGCGCTGACGGCGATTCTGGGACATCAGGCAATGGTGCAGGAGAAAGTCGTGACCTGGAACGACCTGGGTGTTGAGGTGTGAGGAGGTGCGCCATGACGCGTCGTGACTTATTGCAGGTGCCGCTCGCCGCCGCGATGGCGGCCCCCGCGCAATCCCGTCCGAGTTTCATCAAGGGAATCTGCTCTATCATTTTTCCGAAGGACATGCCGCGCGCGGAGTGCTTCACGCGCGCGAAGTCGGCCGGGTTCGACGCCATCGAGGTCGCCGTCGGCACCGACCTGCCGCTCGATATCAGCCGCGATGACGCCCGCCGCATGGCCGAAACCGCGGAAAAGGCCGGCATCCGGATCGCCACGCTGTGGGTTTCCGAGCCGCTGCACCAGTACCCGCTCAACCACGCCGATCCGGCGGTGCGCGCGCGAGGCGTCGAGTCGATCCGCCGGGGAATTGCCATCGCTTCGGATCTGAACTGCGGTGCCCTGCTGCTGTACGCCGTGCGGTTGGGCAGCGGGGCCAAACTCGAGGTCGGGTCGCAGGACACCTGGGACCGATTCACCGCCGAACTCTCCAAAGTTGTCCCCGACGGAGAGCGCGCCAAGGTGTTTCTGAATCCGGAGGACGTGGGCAACAAGTTCATCCTGAGCCCGCTCGAGATGCGATCCTTCGTCGATCAGTTTCACAGCCCGTGGGTGGGCGTCCACTTCGACACCGGCAACATCGTGCAGTACGGCTACCCCGAGGACTGGATCCTGACCCTGGGTCAGCGCATCAAGCGAATTCACATCAAGGATTACAAACTCGGAACGCGAGGCGAGGCCGGCCACTTCACCGGCCTCCTCGAGGGCGACGTCAATTGGAAGGCAGTGATGGCTGCCCTGGTCAAGGTCGGCTACAGCGGCTTCCTCTCGCCCGAGGTTGGCCTCGATCCGTCGCGGCCCGACCAGTTGAAGCAGGTATCGCTGGCTCTCGACAAGATCCTCGCGATGGCGTGAGGCGGCCTGGAGGCGGGCTGCTATGCTTGAAACGGAATGACTCCCGTCGCGCTCACCATTGCCGGATCGGATCCGAGCGGCGGCGCAGGCATCCAGGCGGACCTCAAGACGTTTCACCAGTTCGGCGTTTACGGTGAGGCGGCCATCACCCTGCTCACCGTGCAGAACAGCCTGGGAGTTTTTCGCGTGGAGGTGATGTCTCCGGATCTTGTCCTGGAACAGATTGCGGCGGTGGTCGAGGACATTCCGCCCGGCGCGGCGAAGACCGGGGCGCTCGGGTCAGTGGAGATTGTGCGGGCCGTGGCTCGCGCCGCGGAGGACTTCCGTTTTCCGCTGGTGGTGGACCCGGTGATGATCAGCAAGCATGGTGCTCCGCTCCTGCCGGACTCCGCGATCGCAGCAGTCCGCCAGGAGTTGTTGCCGAAGGCGGCTCTGGCGACTCCGAACGTGCCGGAAGCGGAAGCGCTCACCGGCCTCGTGATTCGCACGCTCGACGATATGCGCCAGGCGGCCTGCCGCATTGTTTCCATGGGCGCGCGGGCAGCGCTCGTCAAGGGCGGCCACCGGCAGGGGGACGCCACCGACATCCTGTTCGATGGGTCGGAGTGGCGCGATTTCCCCGCCCCGCGAATCGCGGCGCGCCACACCCATGGGACCGGATGCACCTATTCGGCAGCAATCGCCGCGGGGCTGGCGAGAGGGCTGCCGCTTGCATCCGCCGTGGCGCTTGCCAAGCGATTCATCCACGATGCCATCCGGGACAACCCCGGACTCGGGCGGGGCTGCGGCCCCGTCAATCACCACGCGGAGGTACGATGAAGTTTCAGGAGCTGTTGATTGCCGCTATCCAGCGTTCGGAGATTCCTCTGCGATTCGAGCCGGGCGCGGAGGAGTCCGTGGCTGCGCCCGTGACGGAGGTGCTGAGGGCCTGGGTCTCCGCGCACATCCCGCACTCCGCGGAGTCGGATTACGACGCCGGGTACCGCGCGCTCGCCGTCCAGTTGCTCGCCGAGTTGGATGGCTCGGCCGACCTACCGGAGTAACATGATCACGGATCGACAAACCGACACCCTCGTGAAGGCGTTGAATACCTTCCAGATCGAGCTACCCTCTTGGGGCTTCGCCAATACCGGCACACGTTTTGGCAAGTTCCTGCAGCCCGCCGCGGCTACCACCACCGAGGAGAAGTTCAGCGACGCCGGACAGGTGCACCACTGGACCGGCGTCTGCCCCACGATCGCGCTGCACGTTCTCTGGGACCTGCCGAACGGCGTTCGAGACGCACATCATGTGCGGAGCCTCGCCGTGAAGTACGGATTGCGAGCTGGATCGATCAACCCGAACGTATTTCAGGACCAGATCTACAAGTTCGGGTCGCTGGGGAATCCTGATCCCAATGTCCGCCAGGCGGCGCTCGATCATATTCTGGGTAGCGTCGCTGTCGCGAAGGAACTCGGCAGCCGCGATCTGTCGCTTTGGTTCGCAGACGGGTCGAACTATCCCGGCACGCAGAACATCCGTCACCGGCGGAAGTGGTTCGCGGAAGGACTGCACGCCACGCATGCCGGACTCGCGGATGGGCAGCGGATGCTGGTGGAGTACAAGCCTTTCGAGCCGGCGTTTTACCACACCGACATCGCCGATTGGGGCATGGCGCTGGTATTGGCGCAATCCGCGGGGCCGAAGGCGAAGGTGCTGGTGGACACCGGGCACCACTATGCGTCGCAGAATATCGAGCAGGTCGTGGCCTGGCTGCTGGATCTGGATATGCTGGGCGGCTTCCACTTCAACGACCGCCGCTACGCGGACGACGATCTGACGATGGGCTCCATCGATCCATACCAGGTGTTCCGCATTTTCCACGAGATTCTGCACTTCGAGTGGGAGACTGGAAAACGGGCGGATATCGCCTACATGATCGACCAGAGCCATAATCTGAAGGGCAAAATCGAGGCCATGATTCAGACGGTCACGTGCGCGGTGGAACTGTATGCGAAGGCGGCACTGGTGGACCACGAGAAGCTCGCGGAGTGCCAATCGAAATGCGCGCTCGTGGATGCGGAAAGCTGTCTCAAGGACGCTTTTTCGACCGACGTCCGTCCCGTGATTCGCGAGTGGTCCCTGTCGCGGGGTCTGCCGGCGGACCCGATGGATGCGTTCCGCCAGAGCGGCTACCTGGAGACTATCACCGCGGAACGCGGGCAGAAGAATATGGCTGCGATTACAAGTTACGCATAGACAAGTCGCATCGGTGAGACCGCTGGTATTGTAAGAACTATGACTAAGGTTCAAGTTCGATTTCGACTGCAGAAGCCGCTCGACGATGCCTTGCTGGCCAAGATCTCCGACGCGTACGCGCTCTACGGAATTCAGAAGGTGAAGGTCGCAGACTCGCTCGACAGCCTGATGGTGGAGTACGACGCCACGCGCCTGCGGCCCGCCGAAGTGGAATCGGCCCTGGCCGGAGTGGGGATTCCGGTAACACCGGCCTAAGACCCCGCGACGTAGGGGTGCGGGTTAATTTCCCGTTACTAAACAAAAGTCCGGCTGGTGGGATGGTAGGCTTGAGTGATAGGGGAAACCATCCATGAAAAAGCTCACGATCTTCTTGTGCGCAGTTGCTCCGCTCATTGCCGCCGAAGGCAGCATGAACGTGGATGAGCGCGCATATCTGCTGGATCAGCTCCAGACATCGAAGAAAGGGATGATCGCCAGCATTCAGGGCCTGACGGATGCCCAGTGGAAATTCAAGCCCGCGCCTGCGGTCTGGTCGGTGCAGGAATGCGCGGAACACATCATCCTGGCGGAAGAGTACATCTTTAATGGCGCGCAGCAGGTTCTGAAAACTCCGGCGGTGCCCCGTCCGGCAATGTCGAACCCGGAAGTGGATAAGAAATTCGTGGCCGGTGTGCAGGATCGCAGCAAAAAGGCCACCGCGCCAGAGCCGCTGGTGCCCGGCGCGAAGTTCGCCACACCCGAAGATGCCATCCGCGAGTTCACCGTTCGCCGCGAGAAGACCATCGCCTACGTGAAAAGCACGAACGACGACTTGCGTGTGCACGTGGCGCCTGGTCCGGCCGGACCAATGGACGCGTATCAATTCCTGCTCTTGCTGGCATCGCATTCGGCGCGGCACACTTCCCAGATCCGCGAAGTCGAGGCCAACGCGAACTACCCGAAATGACCTTTTACGACCGAGTCGCCGATCGGCGGCCGCTGCCCGCGGGGAGCGTCACGTCTTCCCACCTGCCACTCTCCGCGGAGCGGAAAATCGCTTCGATGACCGCCATGTTCTTCACGGAGTCTTCCAGCGTCACCGGCGGCGCCCCACCTTCGCGGATGGCGCGTGAGAATGCATCGCCCTGAATGGTGTATTGATCGCACGGCGCGAACTCCTCCACGGTGATGCCGCCGCCCTTCAGATCGCGGCCATCGTCGATCAGGATCCGGGAAACCTCGTTCGCAATGGCGTTGAACGGGATTTCGAGTTCCACCCGGCCCTTGCTTCCGAAGAATTGCATGCGCTGATTGGGCACCACCTGTGTGCCCGATGAAAACACGCAATGGCCCGACGGATATTCCAGGATGGCGGACGTTAGAATATCGACTCCCGAGACCGGATCGCGAATCAGGGTTGCGGAGACGCGCCCAGGCTCCTCGCCGAACGCCATTCGGGAGGTTTTGATTGGATAGCATCCGATGTCCATGAGGCCCCCGCCCCCATACTCGCGGATGTTGCGGATGTTCTCCGCGGCCGGATTGAAATAACCGAACGACCCCAAGGCCAAACGCAACTGCCCGATGCGGCCGGAACGTATTACCTCCACCGTTCGGACCCATTGCGGGTGTGTCTGGACCATGAACGCTTCGCCAATCACCACGCCGGCCCGGTCGCGGGCGGCGATCAGGTCGAGAGCCTCCGCGGCCCCCATCCCGATGGGCTTCTCGCAGAGCACGTGTTTGCCGGCCTCCGCCGCGCGGATCGACCACGGCACGTGGAAATGGTTGGGGAGCGGGTTGTACACCGCGTCGATCTCCGGATCGGCGAGCATCTCTTCATACGAGCCGTAGAACTTCGGAATGCCAAGCTGGCAGGCGGCAGCCTCGGCTTTCGACCGGTCACGGGAGGCGATCCCCACAATTTCGCACCACTCGCCGCGCTGCATGGCGGGAATGACTTTGACGGTGGCGATCTTGGCGACGCCCAAAACACCCCAACGGACTCTCTGCATGGCTCCTGTATTGTAGCGCCGCCCTCTATCGCCCGGGCCGGCTGAAGAGGATCAGGCTGGGCGCATCGGACCGTGCCGCGACGATATCCGGAAAGCCGTCGCCATCCAGGTCCGCGGCGGCGAGACCGTAGATGGCGCCCTGACTGTCGCCGAACGGGACGCGGGTGTATTTGCGCCCGGTCCCGTCGTTCAAGTACACTGCTCCCGGCGCGCCAACGTATCCGACGATGATTTCCGGTTTGCCGTCCCGATTCAGGTCCGCGGCCAGCATGGAGTAGGGCAGGGCCTCCCGGCCCGCGACCTGTAGGCCCGCGCCGAATCCGCCCTTGCCGTCGTTGAAGTAGACATACAGGCCTTCGCCTTCGTGGCAGGCTGCGATATCCAGGTGCCCGTCGCCATCGAAGTCGGCCACCGCCAACGCGCGCGTGGAGGATCTGCGCGGGCCGAATGCCACCTTTCGCGGGAAATTCCCCTTGCCGTCGTTCCGGTAGACCACGCTCTGGCAGGAGTCGCGGCAGGCCAGCACCACATCCTGCGATCCGTCGCCGTCCATGTCGCCGGCGAGCACAGTTGCCGACGTCTCCGGGCCAAGCGGCTTGCACTGGAAGTGAGCCTTGCCGTCGTTGAAGCAGACATAGCTCGGCCCGGGACGGTTCGCAACCGCGATATCGGGGGCCTTGTCGCCGTTTAAGTCGGCCAGCACCACGTTGCGCGTCGGCCAACGCGGCTCGCCGAAGGTCCCGCCCATGGAGAAGTGGCCCTTGCCATCGTTCAGCAGCACGATTTTCGGGTCGGGCGCATCGTTGCTGATGACCATGTCGAGGCTGCCGTCGCCGTTCAAATCGGAGAGCGGGGCGGAGTAACTGCGATCGGGCTTATTGGGAAGCGGAGGACCGGGTTTGAAATGGCCTTTGCCGTCTCCGAACAGCACCACGTCCGGCAGAGGCCAGTGACGACCCTTGGCGAGGACGATGTCGGGAAAGCCATCCCCGTTGAGGTCGCCGATGCTCGCGTTGGCGGTGGTCTCGGACACCGTTTCGAGCGGCACCGCTTCGAAAGAACGGCTGGCGGCGACGATCTGAAGGATTGCGCCCAGCGACGCCGCGAAAAAAACGACCGGCCTGCCGTAACCGCCCATCCACGGATCCTCCCGTTATCCGGATGATACCGCGATTGGCTGGTGATCTACTTCACGTCGTCGGGATCGACCGGTGTCTTGGTTCCGGCGCCGGCATATCGAATGAATGCGATCACGTCGGCCAGTTGCTCGTCTGTATATTTCCGCTGGCTGGGCGGGTGCTTCCAGCCATTGTTCGGGCTCGTCGAAATCTCGCTCCGGTCTACTTCATGCAACTCCGGGGGCATCTTCGAGAGATCGTAGACTTTGACCTTGTCGCCCGGTCCGGGAGGCATTCCCGGAAATGTGCCCGCGGACTTTACATTCAAGATCTGAACGTACTGCGTCACCGTCGAACGAATCGCCATCGAGATCCCGGCAGGACTGAGCCGGGCAATGCCTTTCAGGTCCGGTCCAATCGCAGTCCCCTGACCTTTCAATGCGTGGCAGGTGCCGCAGCCCGCCTGGGAGTCGAAAAACAGCGCTTGGCCACGCTCAATCTGCGAGGGGGCTCCGCCCTGCGCGGCGGCACTCTGTGCCAGCAACAAGAAGGCCCAAAACATACAACACCGTCCTTTCCAGAGGTGGGAGTATTCAATATTTAAGACCTGATTCTCTGTAGTAAAGGTTACCTCAGGTTGTCGCAAAAAGCAACAATTTTAGGCAATGTTCATCGGCGGCGGCCTCCAGGACACGCTCTAACGCGAGGGTAGCCGTGCAAAAGACCACAAAACGGGTAGGATATAGAAAGCATGGGCATCAATGACAACGGGGGGCAATCCGCCCTTCCGGCTGAGGGACGCAACGTTTTCGCCCTGGTGATCTACATCCCCGGCCAGCTCGGCCGATTTCTGGACGATCTGCGGAAGGAGCTGGTGCCTCATTACAACCCCCACGCCCATGTAAGCGTGCTACCGCCGAGGCCGCTCGTAGTCGCCTGGCAGACGGCCTCCGAGCAGGCGCGGGCTCTGGTGGAAGGCTGGACGCCCTTCACGGTGGAGTTGACTGAGTTGCAGGTGTTTCCGGTCACGGAGGTGATCTATCTCGAGGTCGGCGCGGGCGCTTCGGACCTGCGGCGGATGCACGCCGGGATGAATGCCTCGAGCCTGGCGTTTCAGGAGCCTTTCCAGTACCATCCGCACATCACCCTGGCGCAGGAAGTGCCGCATGAGAATTTGACGGCGTTACACGACCTGGCGCATCGGCGTTGGGCCGAGTACCGGGGCGCGCGATCCTTCACCGCCGAGCGGGCCGTCTTCGTCCAGAATACGATCACCGACCACTGGGTGGATCTGGCGGAGTATTCGCTCGGGGCCGTGTCGGTAAAGTAGCAGCCCTGCGGCCTGCCCCGTGGCATGGCAGTCGCGATATCCTGCAAGTTGAACCCCACACTCGACCTTTGGCGCGCGGCGGTGGCCTTTGCTGCTGCCTTCCTGGCGGGAGCAATCAATTCGGTCGCTGGCGGCGGAACGCTGGTATCCTTTCCTGCCCTCATCTGGCTCGGTCTGAATTCGGTCACCGCGAACGCCACCAGCACGGTGGCCATCTGGCCGGGAACGGTAGGGAGTATCTGGGGCTACCGGCGCGAACTGCGTGACGCTGAGCCACGGTTCCGGGTGCTGATCATTCCCAGCCTGGTGGGTGGGCTCGCGGGCGCGCTGCTGCTGCGCTGGACGCCGGCCGCGACGTTCGACCGCATGGTGCCGTTCCTCATCCTGTTCGCAACTCTTTTGTTCATGGCGCAGGAGACCGTCCAGCGCGTCCTCAAGACTGCCGATCCGGAAGCGCGCCGCGGCGTGAAGTGGCTGGCAGGGGCGATCATCTTCCAACTCGCCGTCGGGATCTACGGAGGCTACTTCGGAGCGGGCATCGGTATTCTGATGCTGGCGGCGCTGAGTATTCTGGGGCTCAAGGACATCCATGAGATGAACAGCCTGAAAGTGGTGTTTGGCGGCAGCATCAATGGCATCGCGGCCGCCTATTTCATCTGGGCGCGGATGGTATACTGGCCGGACGTCGTGATCATGGCTGTGGGTGCGATCATTGGAGGGTATGGGGGCGCCGGCATGGCACGGAAACTCGGGCGCACGACGGTCCGCCGGACGGTCATCGCCATCGGGTTTGGCATGGCGGTATCGCTGTTCGTTCGAAAATAGCTAATTTCCGGCCGCCTCGTCCGTCATCAGTGAGATAGAGCTGAAAACTCGTGACGGAGACGGAACCGAACAATTCCCAGAACTCCGGTTCCGGATTTCTCGTATACCGATCAGAAGCCTTAGCGCCGCCCGATGCGATGGCTGTCCGTTTGCAGCCATAATAAGACTTTGAGGTCTGACCAACATGTCATTTGCGAAACCGTTCCTTGCCATTCTGCTGTGTGATCTGATGGCCCTTCCAGGCTTTGCTCAGTCGCCCCAAGTCGCGGGCGAAGACCACGGCTTTTTCCGCTGGCTGACGACTAACTATGTGACCCATCCCATGGCCAATGTCAGCTATGAGGATTCGCCGCGAATCGAAAAGCTGATGCGCGCCGGCAGCATTTATCTTTCCTTGCGCGATGCCATCGCGCTGGCGCTCGAGAACAACCTGGACCTCGAGTATGCCCGCTACAATCCCAGGCTGTCAGAGGCCAACCTGAAACGCGTCAGTGCGGGCGCCCTGCTGCGCAACGTCTCGAACAGCATCACGAATGGACCGGCTTCGGCCACGCTGGGTGTGCTGGCCGGAACGCAAACCGGCTCCGGCGGCCTGGCCAGCGGCGGTACAGGGAGCGGCCAGGGCGGCGTGCTGAGCGGACTACAAGTGCAGTTGCAGGGCAGCGCGGTGCCAAACCTCGACCCCGTCCTGTATCTCGCCGGGCAGTTCAACCACACCACGCAAATTGAAACCGCGACCAACATCGCCGGTGTGAACGACCTGGCCTCGCAATACGGGACGGCAATCTGGGGATTCCAGCAGGGGACCCTCACGGGCACCCAGTTCACCGCGAGCATGACCAATACGCTGCACTACTCGCAGAACTCTCCGTTCAGCGACTTCAACCCGTTTTCCCAGGCGACCCTTTCGGTGGGCGTTACACAGAACCTGCTGCAGGCGTTCCGCCCGTCCGTGAATAACCGTTACATCCGGGTCGCCAAAAACAGCCTGCGGATCTCCGACCTGACCTTCAAGAACCAGGTCATGGCTACGGTGACGAGCGTAGTCAATCTGTATTGGGACCTCGTTTCCGATATCGAGGGGCTCAAGGTAAAGCAGATGACGCTCGATCTGAACACCCGCCAGTACAACGACAATAAGCGGAAGGCGGATCTCGGCGCCATCGCCCCCATCGACATCATCCAGGCGGAGGCCGAAATGAAGGCCAGCCAGCAGGACGTGACCACTGCGCAAGCGCAGGTGACCAACCAGGAGACGATCCTGAAGGCCTACCTCACGCGCAGCGGCATGGACAACCTCGGGATTGTCGAGGCACACGTCATCCCGACCGACCATTTCGATGTTCCGGAGCAGGAAGCCGTCCGGCCGATCCAGGACCTGATCAGCGAAGCGCTGGCCAACCGGCCCGATGTCGAGCAGAGCCAGATCGGACTGGAGAACGCCCGCATCACCACGCTCGGCGTGAAGGACGCGATGCTTCCCCAGTTGACCGCCTTTGCCAACGCCTCCAACAGCGGTCTGGCAGGATCGGTGAACCCGTTGCCGGTTCCCGTGACCTCGAACGGCGTCACCAGCTACCTTACGCGCACGGACGCGAACGTCAATTCGTTTTTTCTGGGCGGGTACGGCACAATTCTCAGCCAGTTGTTCTCCCGCAACTTCCCGAACTACAGTGCGGGCGTCAGTCTCACGATGACTCTCCGCAACCGCTCCGCGCAGGCCGACTACATCACCGACCAGTTGAATTACCGGCAACAGCAGATCCAGGACCGCCAGTTGCACAACAGCATCAAGCAAAACGTGATTACCGCGCGAACGTCGCTTTCGCAAGCTCGCGCTGCGTGGGAAACCGCGGTGGTGGCCCGGAAACTCCAGGAGCAGGTGCTGGCGGGCACCCGCCGCAAGTATGAACTTGGCACCGCGACCATTTTGGATGTGGTGATTTCCCAACGCGACACCACCACGCGTCAGTTGAGCGAAGTGGATTCGCTGAACCAGTACATCCACGCCAAGGTGAACCTGGAGAACGTGATGGGGGCGATCCTCAGGGATTACGACGTGAACATCGACGACGCCAAGAGCGGTTCGGTGGGGCGCCCGGCAGACCTGATCCCGCCTTCTCCTGCCCCGCCTCCACAGGCACCTGCCCAAGCCCCTAACCCGCGTGCCGCTGTTTCGCAGGGCCCTGTGGCCGCTACCTTCGAATTCCAGCGGTATCCGGAGATCATCACCGGGCCCGAACGGCCTTAACGTTCCGAGACCGCGTTCTCGGCGAGCAGCCGTTCCACCAGCGACGTGACTTCTTCCTTCAACTGGCGATGAAAATCGCCGGTGGCGAGGCCCGCGAATCCTGCGTGGACGCTCCGAACCCGTCCGTCGCGGCCGAGGAAGAACGTGGTAGGCCACGCGTTGAGGTTGACTGCCTGGGGAAGCTTCGCCTGAAGTTCCTCGGTTTCGCCGCAAAGCAGCATCGGGTATTCGATGCCGTATCGCTGGATGAACGCACGCAGCCGCGTGGGGTTCCTCAACTGATCGGCCTCCTCGAAGAAGAGCCCCACGATCTCCAGCCCTTTCGAGTGATACGTGCGGTAGAGTTCTTCCAGAAAGGGCGCCTCATCGTGGCAGTTCGGGCACCAGCTTCCGCCGATGGCCACGATCACTACTTTGTCGCGGAACCGGGCGTCCTCGTCGGAAACCATGCGGCCGTTCACGTCGGGAAAGCGGAAATGGAAGCGCTCGGTGGGGTCCTTGACGCTGGTGTGGCGCGTGGGATCGGTTGGCTCGGGCAGTCCCTTGGCGCGCGCGTCAGTGGACCTCACGGCGGTCATCGTCTTGCCGTTCTGCACGACTTCCAGGATGCCGTCTTTCTGCGGAGTGATTTCGAACAGCGAAGGCCGCGCTCCAGAAAAGTGGCTCAGGGTGAATTTGCCGTCGCGGTATGTGCCCGTCAAGTATCCGGTGTCGCCATCCACGCGCAGCACCGCCGCTGACACCTCGGGTCCGGATTGCCTCACGATCAGCCTCCACGCCGATTCGCCCTTGGAACTCTTCACGCCCACCTCCCAGAGGCCCGAGATCGACGGCACCTCCACGGCGGTGAGGTGCGGCGCCGCGAACGGCTTGGCGCGGAACGGGTAGGTTTTGCCATCCCGGAAATATGTGCCTGCCAGCGTCCCTTCTTGCCAGGTCGCTTCGAGCCTGGAGTTGTAGTAATCAAACCGGGCGACCAGTTTCCCGTTCTCGACGCCTCCGCTGGTGGATGTGACCTTCTCGTCGCCATTGAAGAATGAGGCCTTGAGACTGGAGCCGGCGCCCGAGAACTCCATACGGAACGGGATCTCCACGCCGTTTACCGTGAGAACCGCGTCCCACAGGCCGGACACGGATTGCGCGGCCAATGCCGGTGCCAATGCGACCATCGCGGTAAAGAAGAATTGACGCGTCATGGGAATCACCTCATTTTCTATGGAGTATATGGGGTAGATCTGGAGGTGTCAATGTGGCACCTTCATTAGTGTCACCTTCATAGCTCAGATGCTCGATCTGGTGCAGAAGCTTGCGGCAGGATCTCGTGTGCTCGACCTGGGCGCGCGCACCGGCAGCTTCCACACGGACCGCACCGATCTCTGCATCGTACGCCTCGATCTGGAGATTCCCTCCGGACGTGCGGCGGGGGCCTATGTGGCGGCGGATGCGGCCCGGATGCCGTTCGCGTCGGGGTCGTTTGACCTGGTCGTCAGCAATCACAGCCTGGAGCACTTTCCGGAACTGGAAGCCACCGTGCGCGAGATCGGCCGCGTGATTCGGCGCGATGGAGTTCTATATATTGCGGTCCCGGACGCGGGAACGTTTTCCGACAGGATCTATCGCTGGATGGGGCGCGGCGGCGGACATGTGAACGCGTTCCGGTCACCGGGGGACGTCACCCGGCTGGTGGAGCGCCTCACCGGCCTGCGGACGCGCAGCACGCGCGTACTCTACAGTTCGCTGGCGTTTTTGAACTCGCACAATCTCACCCGGCGGCCGCAGATCAAGAGCGTGCTCTTCGCTTTCGGCAACGAGCGATTTCTGGCCATTCTGATGTGGGCCCTGCGATGGATCGACCGGAGCCTTTACACGCGCCTCAGTCAGTACGGCTGGGCGTTCTATTTTGGCGAGGTCGATCTTCCCGGGAATCTGGAGGGTTGGATCAACGTGTGCGTTCGCTGCGGGTCGGCGGCTTCGGTGGCGTTCCTGAAGAAGACCGGCGCGATCCCGCCGATTCCGCGAGCTCTTCAATCCTATCGATGTCCGAAATGCGGAGCATACAATCTGCTTACCGGCGATTCTCGCGGCGAATGAGCACCGGGCCAACCCGCCGGTCTTTGGACGCGACGTGGCGCGGAAACTCTTGTCTGCAGCGCCGAGACTCTTCTCGGCGTTTTTTGGCCGGCACTTACGCCGGCGCTTGGCGCCCTATCCGAGGCACGCGGCCACCCGCGGCTTTCTGGTACTGAGACGTTCCTGGCAGGGGTCGCCAGCGCCAGAGTCGAGTCTCGTGCTCGCAAGTCGAGGCGCGAGAAGGGAGTGTCCCCCACAACCTGAGCGTCCCGGCGAGCGGGGACCTGTGGCACGTCTACCAATGCGATGATGGAAGCATCCAATGACTGCCGCCAAAGAGGCGTGGCTCGCCGCCGCGCGAACCGCCGTGGAGATCGAAGCAGCCGCGCTTTCGCGCGCGGCCTGCCGCCTCAACGGTGAACTCATCCGCGCGGTGGACCTGATCCGCGCCCATCGAGGGAAGGTGGTGCTGACCGGAATCGGGAAATCCGGCCACATTGCGCGAAAGATCGTGGCCACCTTGTGCAGCACGGGTACCGCTGCGGTGTTTCTCCACCCTGCCGAAGCCGTCCATGGGGACCTCGGCATCTATACGCCTGGCGATCCGACGGTGTTGATCTCGAAGAATGGAACGTCAGCGGAGTTGCTGGCCCTCGTTCCCCTGTTGCGCGAGTTTCATTCGCCGCTCATCGGGATCCTGGGCGCGGCCCACTCACCGCTCGCGGCGCAGGTGGACGTATTGCTGGACGCTTCGGTGGAGCGCGAAGCCGATCCTCACAATCTGGCGCCGACGGCCAGCGCGGTGACGGCGCTGGCGCTGGGTCATGCCCTGGCCGTGGCGTTGATGTCTTCCCGGCACTTCACGCGAGAGGAGTTTGGACGGCTTCACCCCGGCGGCCAACTCGGCCGCAACCTCCGGCTCTCGGTTCGTGAGGCCATGCACGGCGCCGATGAGATGGCAGCACTGGCGCCGGGAGCCTCGCTCAAGGAAGTCATCATCGCGATGACGCGGCGTCCGCTGGGAGGCGCCTGCGTCGTGCGGCCGGATGGCACTCTCGCCGGATTCATCACGGACGGCGATCTGCGTCGCGCCCTGACCAATCACGACGACATTCGCGGCCTGCGCGCGGAAGACGCGATGACGCGGACCCCGGTCACCATCGGGCCCGATGCCACTTTGGGCGAGGCGCTCGAGCTGATGGAACAGCGCCCTTCCCAAATCTCAGTCCTGCCGGTGGTGGATGACACCGGGCAGGTGTTGGGCCTCATTCGGATACACGATATTTACCTGGGGTCGAGATAATGCGGCTGATGGCTGCGGTGCTGGTGTTGGCCGCATGCGGTGCGATTCTGGTGAAGCAGTCGAGACCGGGGCCCGGCACCCCCTTGTGGCCGGACGCGCGGTACACGCGCGAGTATCGCGACCATGCGATCCGCCGCGGCCTCGAATTCATGTACGGGTCGATCGCGAACGATCGCGCCGACTTCGCCAAATACGGCCATGACCTGCTGTCGGCGTTCTACAACATCGCGGCAACTTCCGGCGACCCGGAATTGCGCAGCATGGCCTGGAAGATGGGCCACGAACGGGCCATGGAATGGCGGCGTATTCATCCCAAAGTGCCGCCGGGCACAGGGGTCGATGATTTCGTGGACCTGGTCTTCGGCGATGACGCAGCGGCGCGTTTGGGGGTGCCGGATGCGCGGATGCACACCGAACTACGGGAAGACGCGGCGCACTTCTCGGTGCTCGATTACCTGCTCTTCGACCCGGTCAAGGAGCCCCCTCCATCAGACATCCCCGAGCCATGCGAGAAATGCGGGCATAACAACCCGCGCGGCGCCAAGGTATGCGAGCGCTGCGGCGCGAAGCTGGAGATGTACAACCGTTACGACCTGTACCAGGACGCGCTGATCTACTCCTATACGGGCGACCGCACTGGGATTACCCTGGGCGCGCACTATGTGGACGTGCTGCGCTGTCTGCCCGCATTGCGCCCCTACCCGCCCCGGCTCGCGGACAACGACAAAGACTACTACGGCGGAGTTTATGCGGCGACTCACCTGGTGTACACGTACAACGACTACAGCCAGTTTCGCCTCTCACCTGACTGCTTTCCACAGGAATTCGCGCACCTGAAAGCCAACCTCCGGCAGGCAGTGACGGAAAAGGACCCCGAGACCATGGGAGAGTACCTCGATTCGCTGCGGTCTTTCGGGCTGAGCTTTGACGACGAACTGGTTCGCGACGGGTTCGATTTCCTGTTGTCGATCCAGAATTCGGATGGAAGCTGGGGCGACGTCACCGACACGAATCCCTACGGCCGCTATCACCCGACCTGGACAGTGATCGACGGCCTGCGCGATTACCGCTGGACCCGGGTGCTCCCGTGCCCCGCATTTTAGCGTGCCTGTCTCCTGCCCAAACGCGCCAGCATCACTTCAATGCTTGCGGACCTCGAGATGGCGAGCAGCGTTCGCTGATCGAGAAACCAGGCGGAAAGCAGGAACCGATCCTCAGGCGGCAGCGAACCCAAGGTAGACCGCAGGGAGTCGGCCAGGCGCGGAAGCACTTCGCGCGGAGGCGCCGGGACCGGAGTCGCGGCTGCAATCTCCTCCGTCAAAGCCGTGCTCTCGCGGGCGGCGCGGCGATATCGGTCAATGTTCCGTTGAGCCAGCGTCGTCCGAAGAAATCCCTGGAGCGATCCCGTCCCGAGTGGTACGCCAGCGGAGACCCGCGCTGGCCGCCGCGCTCGGTTAGCCCGAACATCTCCGAGTAAAGCGAGTCCGCCATCTCAGGGCCGAGGGCGGCCGACCCCGTAATGGCGATCGCCTGCGCCAAAGGCTCGCGATAAGTGAGCTGTGAATTGCTGCCAGGCAACCTCACGTCCCAATACGCAGGCATGTGCGAGGGCCAATTCCTGCAATCGGAGCGATCGCCAGAAGGCCGCCACCTGTGTGGGCGTAGCCTCCTGTCCGGGCGCGAGCCCGTAATTGTATTTGTCGCCGGTTGCCAGAAGAACACTCGCCAGCTCATCACGGGTAAGGCCAACCGAAGCCGCGCCGGCTCCGCGAAAGAACTCATCGATGGACACACCGGAAGATTCTTCAGCCGGAGTTCGGCCTGCGGAACTGCGCTCGCGTCAGTTCCCCAGGGGGAAGAGTTGAGTGCCGCGGATTGTGAGGATGCCGGCTCCAAATCCCACTATATAGCCAGGCCGGCGAAACTATGCCGTCAGTCGGAACCCGTTCGCATCCAGCTCCGCGGCGAGCGACTCGCACTGAGCCGGGGTCAGCTCGACCAGCGGCGGCCGCACTACAGCCCATTCCGCATCGCCCAAGGCGCGAGCCACGATGGCCTTCAACGCCGGGATCATCGGGTACTTCTGCACGATGGCCCGGGTCGCGGTGATTTCCGCCTGCAAACCGTCGGCCGCCGGGCCGCGCCAGTTTTCGAAGACCTGGTGAATTGCCCTCGGATTCACATTGGCGGTAGCGCTGATGCAGCCTACGCCCCCATGCCGCAGGTTGGAGAGGAGAAATACTTCACTGCCCGCGAAGACATCGAAGCCCGTTTGGGCGAATGCCTCCAGCACAGATCTCGTATGGTTCCAATCCCCCGAGCTGTCCTTGATCCCGGCCACGATGCCCGGATAGCACTTGAGCAGGCGTTCGATGAGTGGAATTGAGATGGGCACCTGAGCGACGGGTGGAATGTGGTAGAGGTACAGGCGCAAGCGAGGGTCGCCCACATGCTGGATGACTTCCGAGAAGTTGCGGAACAGCCCGTCATCGGAGACCCCCTTGTAGTAAAAGGGCGGTAGCATCAGCGCACCCGCGCACCCCAGCCCGACAGCGTGTGCGGTCAGGCGTACGGAATCGGTGAGCGCGCAGCAACCGGTGCCGGGCATCAATGCGGCGGGAGGGATGCCGTTGGCGACAAGGTAATCCAACAGGTCGATGCGCTCCTCCACCGAGAGCGAGTTGGCTTCGCTGTTCGTCCCGAAGGCCGCCAGCCCCGAACAGCCGTTGGCGAGAAGCCACCGGGCATGGCAGACGAAGCGTTCCGGATCGGGAGTGAAGTCCCGTCGAAATGGCGTGATGGCCGGCGCCCATACGCCCGAAGGCCGATTAGCGTTCATGGCTGAATTTCATTGTCCGATATCGAGGGATTGGTGCGCGGCCGATCCCTCAGTCAGATCCGCAGAACAGCGGGCCCGCGATTCATTCCCGCAGGCACGCAATGGCGAAGATCGGCCCGCCGGTGCGGATCACAGCGCGCCGGCGAGCGGGTTGTGGCGGCGGCCCACCCGGTTGGGTGGCGTGGGTTTACCTGGATCAGCCCTTCCAGTTCGGCGCCCAGCCCTTGCGATAGAAGGGCTTCAGGTACTTGTTGGCTTCCGCATTGTTGGTGAAGCGCATCTTGGCTGCGTCCCACTCGAGCTTGCCTTCCACGCGGAGGGCGACTACGCCCAGCAGCATCCACTCCACGAAGGGGCCGGCAACGCTGAAGTTCGAGCAGGCCGGTTCGCCGCCTTTGCAGGCGCGGATCCAGTCGTGATAGTGGCCTGGCGACCGGCTCAGAATCTCCTGCGGGAAGCTGTAGTTCTGCATTTTCTCGACGGGAATGAGGCGAGTCTGCTCGCCGTAGGTTCCCGTGGTGATCATGCCCTTCTCTCCGATGAAGAGGCTGCCGTTGGCCTCGGTGCGGGTGGGCGGATTCTCCTTGAGAGCTTCCACCAGCGACCAGTTGAAGACGCGCCCGGTGCCCTCGGTGCGCGGCATCTGCGGTCCGCCGGCCCCTCGTCCGCGTCCTTGTCCGCCGCGAGCCTGGCCCTGCCCCTGCTGCCCCGCGGGACGGCCGGGACTCGGCATATCGCCGAGGTACTCTCCCTCGGGAACACCCTGAATCTTGGGCTGCTCCTTCAGGAAGTCGTACCAGAACACTTTCACGGGCGGCATGTTGCCGTAGGCCGGAAAATCGAAACGTAGGACGCATTGCTGCGGGAACATGAAGCCGCTGCTGCCTTCCTTCTTCACGCACTCGACGCTGGTGGGCGGCCGCTTGCTGAGATTCAAGGCCAGGTTTGGAGCGCCCAGGATGTGGCACGCCATGTCGCCCAGCGAGCCGCAGCCGAAATCGTAAAAGCCGCGCCAGTTGGAGGGCTGGTAGAAGTTGCCGTTGGCATAGCCGGCCGGGTAGCCGGAACCGCCCGACGTGTACGGACGTGTCTGGGCGCAGCCCAGCCACAAATCCCAATCGAGGGTGTCCGGGACAGGCGTGGGGGCGGGGATCTCGGTCACTCCCTGCGGCCAGATCGGACGGTTGGTCCAGGCGTGCACTTCCGTGACCCCGCCAATCTCGCCATTCCAGACCATCTCGGCGCACTGGCGGGTGCCTTCGTTGGAATATCCCTGGTTGCCCATCTGGGTGGCCACATGGTACTTGGCGGCCGCATCGTTGAGCATGCGGGCTTCCCACACGGTGCGGGTGAGCGGCTTTTGCACGTAGACGTGCTTGCCGCGCTCCATGCAGGCCATCGCCGCCACGGCGTGCATGAAATCCGGGATGGTCACGATGCAGGCATCGAAGTTCTTGCCCTCCTGGTCGAGCATCTTCCGGTAGTCTTTGAACTTCGGCTGTTTATCGAATTGTTTGTAGATGTTCGCGGCCTGCTTGTCATCCACGTCGCACAGCGCCACGATATTCTCCGTCGCCGCGCAACCCCGAATGTCGCTGGCCGCCTTGCCGCCGCAGCCGATGGAAGCCACGTTGAGCTTCTCGTTGGGCGATTTATAACCCATCATCTTGAGGGAGGGCGTGCTGCCGAATCCCCCTGTCGGGACAGCCCCGGCGAGCAGGGTGCCGAAGAAGAAATGTCGTCGCGAAAGTGCCATACCGATACACCTCGGAAATCTTAAGAATCAGGCGTCTTTACCCAAAGCCGAGGTTACCACTCGGCGATCTCGACCCATATGTGTGATCGCTACAATTTTAATCCAAATCGGTCATTTGAGGGCGAATATCCGCGGATTGTGAACTGCGGCGGTAATATCCGGCCCGTTTGGCCACGCTTGATTTAGCCGGGAAGCCGATCCGCCGGACCCCTCGGAGGGAGTTTATGGGTTAGCAGAGCGGCGGAAATCAAAGATTTGCAGGAGGTCACGTATCCCGGCCGGGTTCAGGAGATCGCCGAAATCTGTGGCGTGCCCATTCCCTACGAAGTGGATTGGGCGAGCTCGAGCGACGATCTCCAAGCCCTCAATTTCATCGACAATCTCTCCCGCCATCAGGTCAACAGGCCCTCCGGCCAATCTGGCAGGATCTGGCCAAGGAGGCGATCCGGGAAGGCCTGAAATGACCTTTTCCCAGGTGTGCTCCAAATGCACTGCGCCTATCCACTGCTGCGCGCCGGGGTCTTCAACCCTCTGAACGCTACTTCTTCAGCAGAGCGTCTACCGCCGCTTGTGCGATCGCTTCATCCACTTCCGACGCTGCGCCGCTGGCGGCGATCCCGCCAATCGTACGGCCGTCCACTTTGATCGGCACACCGCCCTGGTTGGGAAACGCGTCGGGAAATGCCAACACCTGCAGGTTGCCGTTCTTGAGCTGGTCGGCGTGGTCCTTGGAAGGCCGGCCATAGATCGCTGCGTCGCGCGCCTTCTTCTGCGCGAACTGGATGGTGTTGATGCCGGCGCCGTCGGCCTTTTGCAGGAACAGCAGGTTGCCGCTCTCATCCACAATGCAGATCGTGACTTGGACGTTGCGCTTCTGGGCTTCCGCTTCGGCGGCCGCCACCATGGTCTTGATGGCTTCCAGGTTCAGCCATTTCCGTGAAGGCAAATCGACGGCAGCCGCCACCGTCGCCAGGAGCAAAAGGAGCGCTGGCAATTTGTGCATGCGGATATCCTATCAACAAGGACATCGACTCGCGACTGCCGGAATAAGTCTGCCCTGTCAGGCGATCGTCGGCGCCGGGTGCGCGCACACGGCCGGTGCCGTCTCACGTGCCGCGACTTCCTCGGCCTTTCCGGCGACCGCGCAGGCGCGGCGATTCTCCGTGTAAGAGGCGGGCAGTTCCAACGTAAACAGGGCTCCCTGCCCCTGGCCTTCGCTCTCCGCCCACAGCGACCCGCCCATGTCCTGGGCGGCCAGGGCCGAGGAATGCAATCCGAAACCGTGCCCTCCGCTCTTGGTCGTGAACCCCTGCGCAAAAATGCGAGTCAGATTCTCGGCGAGCACCCCGATGCCTGAGTCGCGGACTTCGATCCGAATCCGGTCGCTGCCGTGCTGCCGGATGGCCACCCGGATCACACGATCCGCCGATTGGGCGTCGCTGATGGCCTGCTTCGCGTTTCGGAGAAGATTGAGCAGAATCTGCAACACCCTGTGCTTATCCGTGTAGGCGAGCGGCACCGGCTGGAAGTCCCGCTCCAACCGGATGTGATGGCGTTCGAATCCCGGCTGGATAATGCGGATCGCATCCTCCACCAGATCCGATAGCTCAATACGTTCCGTGAGGCCCGATATCTTGGCGTAGCGCTGCTGGGTGGAAACGATTTCTTTGATATGGCCAATCATCTCTCGCAGGAGGTGGACTTCGGAGATCAGGCCGTTGCGCTGTTTCTGGAAATGGCCGCTCAGCTTCGCCAGGTACGGCAGAATGCGTTGTCCCTTGGGATCCTCGGCCACAAATGACGTCAGGTTTCCGGCGTTCTGCTGCAGGATCTGGACGGCGGTCACCAGGTTGTCGGTGCGCATCTCATTGGCGGCGTCCACCACCAGGTTGGCGGAGACATTCACGCTGTTGAGAACGTTGCCCACATTGTGCAGGATGCCGGCGGCGACCTCGGCCATGCCGGACAGCCGCGACAGTTCAATGAGGCGCTGCTGCGTCTGGGCCAGTTCCGTTCGTGCCCGCTCCTCGCGCCGCACCTGTTCCGACAGTTCGCCGGTCCGCTGCGCCACCATCGCCTCCAGGCGTCGCTGTTGGATCATCGACATCCTGTTTTTCCACCAGACCGCCAGGGCAATCGATAGCAAGGACACCGACGCGGCCAGCAGGCGGAACCACAAGCTTACCCACCAATACGGGCGCATGCTGAAGCGGATCGAACTGCTCCTGCTGGTCGAAGTTCCATCGGGGGAGACCGCCGACACCAGGAACCGGTAGCTGCCCGGCGGAATGTTCGTGTAGTAGGCTTCGCGGCGCGACCCGGCGTTAATCCAGTCACGGTCGAAACCTTCCAGTTTGTAGCGGAAGGTGGTCTTTTCAGGCGATTGGAACGAGATGGCCGCATAGTGGAACTCCAGATCCCCGGCGCCGGGTTGGGCCTGAAAACCGTCAAACGGATCGGTCCTCTGGTCGTTAATGCGAGCCTGTTCGATGATCACGGGCGAGATTGCCTCGGCCGGCCCCAGGTTAGCGGGATCCACGGAAACCACGCCTTTCATCGTGGGAAACCAAAGCCTGCCGTCACGGGCCTTCCAACCGGCGGGCTGGAACCCGCCATTGCATTCCCGGCTCTTCATGCCATCGGCCTTGTCATAGAGCACGGCGGTCACCGTGAACGCTTTCCCATCGGCCACCCGATTCAGATCGGAGAGGCGGCAATGGAAAATGCCGCGGTTGGAGGTCATCCACAAATTACCAGCGCCGTCCTCCAGGATCTGGAAAATGGTGTCGTCCGGCAGGCCTTCCTTGGTAGTGAAAGCGGTAAAGCGGCCGTCCTTGTAGCGGTTCAGGCCGCCGCCGTTGGTCCCAATCCAGAGTGCCCCGGCCGCGTCCGGGTGAAGTGCCATGACCACGTCGTTGGAGAGACCGCGCCTGGTATCGAAGACGTCGATCTTACCTGCGAACAGCCGGTCCAGACCGCCGCCGCCGGTACCAAACCAGATGCCGCCTTCGCGATCTTCCGCGATGGCCTGCACGGCGTTCACCGATAGACCTTGGGCCGTGGTGTAATTCGCGATCTTTCCATTTTCCAGAACGCTGACGCCGCCGCGGGTTCCGACCCAGAGGCGGTCGCGGCTGTCGATCAGGGAAGCGACCGCCACATCGCCCGTGAGACCATTCTTCCGCGTGTAGAGAGTGAATCGGCCGTCCTGGTAGCGATTCAGTCCTTTTCGCGTGCCGAACCACATCGCCCCAGCGCGGTCCTGGGCAATCGTGAGCACCAGATTGTCGGCCAGGCCGTCCTTCGTCGTCAGCGAGGTGAACCGCCCATCGTGCAGGCGGTTGACCCCGCCACCATTGGTGCCGATCCACACGTCGCCTTGCCGGTCCTCGAATACCGGCAGAGCCATATCGGCGGAAAGACCTTCTTTCGTGTCGTAAGCTGTGAGACGCGTATTCATGAGGCGGTTCACACCACCTCCTCCCGTGCCGATCCAGAGGTTGCCGCCGCGATCGTAGAAGAGCGCCCAGACATCGTCATTGGACAGTCCATCGCGCGTGCTATAGGAGGTGAACTTGCCGGCGGCGATGCGGCAAATGCCGGCGCCGATGGTGCCGATCCACAGCGAGCCGGCGTCGTCCTCGCGGATGGAGGAAATGGCATCGCCGGGAAGGCCGTCTTTCTTCGCAAATGTCTTGAACCGGCCGTCCTTGAAACGGAACAGGCCTCCGGTGTGCGTGCCGACCCACAAATTGCCGCTGTGATCGTAATAGAGTGCCCTGACGTAGGGGTTGCTCAAACCCTCTTTGGCGCGGAAGGTCGTAAAAGCGCCTTGGGCGAGTCGGGTCAGTCCGTCGTGTGTGCCGAACCACAAGCCGCCCTCGGAGTCCTCAGCAATCGCGAACACCGCGTTATCCGCAAGGCCGTCTTTGGTGGTGTAGGTCGTGAAGTGCCCGTCCGCGAAACGGCTGAGCCCGCCGCCGTTGGTGCCCACCCACAACGCACCGGCGCGGTCTTCGTGAATCGTCAGGACCGCATCTCCGGCCAGCCCGTCCTTGGCCGTGTAGTTCTGAAAAGCGCCCTTATGGAGCCAAGTGAGGCCTCCGCCGGTGGTTCCGATCCAGAGACCGCCCCGGCGGTCCGCCAGAAGGGCGTAGATGGTGTTGGTCTTCAGTTGCGGCGTATTGGCCTTATCGAAGACGGTAAATCGCAGTCCGTCGAAGCGGACGAGGCCCAGCTCCGTGCCGAACCAAATGTATCCATCGGCGGTTTGGGCGATGGCCGGGATGGTATTCTGGGGAAGCCCTTCTTCCACGCGCCAAACATCGTGGCGATACTGGGTGATGGCTTTGGCCGGGTCGAGGCCGGCATGAACGGCGGCAGGGGCAAGGAGCGCCGCTGCAAGGATTCGCGCGAACTGTCGCGTCACCTGTCGGTTGCCGGAGCGTGTCATGGCTTTCACGTTTGCTCTCTCCGTGTGCATTCGCTACTGTGCAAACAGCTATTTCTCACCCTTCAGACCGACCATCGATTCGCCGTATGGAATTGCCGTATCCCAAATTGATTGCGTACCCCACAGAGGGTTGCTGGTGTTGCCCCAGGGCGACTGCGATCCCCAGAGGGACTGCGTCCCGCTCACTAAAATCGAGCTGCCCCACACCGATTGCGTGTCCCAGATGGACTGGGTGTCCCACAAGCTGTTGTTGTCCCAGATGGACTGTAAGCCCGAGAGGGCGCCGCCGAGAGTGAAATAGTTCCCCAAGGACCGGTACACGGTCATGGGAGAGATGGCATAACCCGAAGAGAGCCGGCTATCGTTTAGGGCAGCATAGACATCCAGGTAACCGGCCCCGACAGTGAAAATGTCGTAGTAGCTGACATAGGTGAGCCCCGTGGTGGGATCGGTGGCTACGCTGGATGTCGGAAAGCTCTTATAGGCCGTCTTCATCAGCCGCGCCTTCACCTGGTCTGGAGTCATGTTCGGATTCTGTTGTAAAAGCAGGGCGACCGCGCCGGCGACCATGGGAGCGGCCATGCTGGTCCCGCTCATCGTATAGTAGGAGCTGCCTACAAAGTTAGAGGGGTACTGTGTTTCGATCGTGGCGCCCGGGACGGCATCCGAGACCACGAGGTTGCCCGGAGCCACCAAATCCGGCTTGGCCAGATGGTCGAAGAGCGTGGGCCCCTTCGAACTGTAACTGGCGATCAGGTCGTCGCTGCGGCTGGACGTTCCCATAGTCTTCATCGCGCCTACGGTGATGGCGAAGGGATCGTTACCAGGAGCGGTGATGGTGCCATAGCCGGAGGTGCCGTGGGTATTGTCGCGGCCCGAATTGCCCGCCGAGGTAACCACGACGATGCCGGCCTGCCACGCCTGCTCCACCGCCTGGCACAGGGGATCCAGTGTATAGCTTTCCTGTACCGGCCGGCCGAGCGAGATATTGATCACCCGGATGTTATAGGTGGACTTCAGAGCAATGGCCTGATTGATGGCGGCGATGACGCCGCTGTCGGTACCCACGCCGTTGCTGTCGAGGACGCGAAGGTTGATGATGTTCGCATTAGGCGCAATGCCTTTGTACTTGCCGTTCGAATTCTGCCCGTTGCTGGCGGCGATGCCTGCCACGTGGGTGCCGTGTCCGAAGTCGTCGGTAGGGCTCAGGCCGTTGAAGCTGGTGGAGTAGACGATCCGGCTGCCGAAGTCCGCAAGCGGGGCAATGCCGGAATCGATGATCGCAATCCCGATGCCCGAACCGTTCCAGCCGTAACTCTGCGCGATGTCGGCCAGAACCGCGGTTCGGGAAATGTCGAGCATGCGTCCGAGCGAGCGATCGGGCGAGACGTACGCCACAGACGAGTTGCTGGAGAATAGGACTGCCTGGCTGGGGGTCATGCTGTACACCGCGGCTTTGACGAGCGGCAGCGTCTTCTGAAGTTGTCCACCGAACGACGCCGCCAGCGAGTGTTGAGCCTGCGTCGGCTGATTGTAATATTGGACGATCACGTTCATCGCCTTATTCGCATTGATTGTGCTGGCCCCGTTTGTGCCGGCCCCGTTTGTGCCGGCCCCGTTTGTGCTGGCCCCGTTTGTGCTGGCTCCGTTTGTGATGCCGACGGCGGGGCCGGCCACGCCGGAAGCGGGGCTGGCGGCGCTCATGAGGTCGGGAGAGGACTTGGTTAATTGGGCAAGGGCCGGGTCCACCGCGAGGAGCAGTATCAAGACAGTCAGCTTGAGGCAGTTCAATTGGTTGCGCATGAGCAGTTCTTCCTATCGTTTTACGCCCGAATTTTGCGGTTGAACGTCAGGTCCGCTATCGAATTCCAGAGCGTAATATGAACTTACGGCGACCCTGGAAAGCATCACAAGAACCATAACCAACGTTAAGTACCGAACCGGTGGGAAACGATAACACAAACCTGCCGAAATCACGGGGATTTACTGGAATTGCGAGCACCCCGGCGCGGCTGACGCGGAGTGGCTCGAGTAGCGCGGGACAGGGTTAGTGAGGGTTAGGTAAGTCAGTTAATCATTAACAGCCATCCAGAATTTCCGGGCCCATGATCTGCAGATGGATCGCCTCCATCACCTTGCCCGTGCCCGCGAGCTTGTCCGCCAGACGCATCGCCGTAATATGGCTCATGCGGAATTCCTCGAGCGTCAGCCGGCGCACCGCTCGCATGCGGATGGGCCGCAGCGACCGGTCGGGGCAAGGCATCAGGAAATACGTCTCATTGGCTTCCAACTCGCCGCCCTCCGGCGATTCAATGAAGATCTGAGCGGTCAAGCCGAGTTGGCAGAAATTCACCCGCTGCCCGTCGGTTTCAGGAAAGAGCGCCCACAACTCGCGCTCCGTTTCAATGTAGTCCTGATAATCGAAGGAAGCTGGCAAGGGATAGGAAATGCCGGGTTCCAGGAAGGAATAGGTTGACACGGGAGCGCTCCTCTCTGAGTGTACCGTTTATTACAAGAGCCTGGGGATCATTCTATACTCGAACTGAAATCATGTCTCGCGCGATTGGTGCAGGAATTGCCACAGTGCTGTCCGTGGGTTGGATAGTCGCCCAGCAGCCGCAGGACCTCGACAACCGGCTCTCCGAGAAAATCACGGCCGCTCTCCAGAAGAGCGGCGCGCCCAGCGTTTCGATCGCCGTCGTCGCCGGCGGGCAACTGGCCTTGGCAAAGGCGTTCGGAAGCGCTGACCTGGCACACGGGCGGCCCGCCGATACCCAAACGCGATACGCCGTGGGATCGATATCCAAGCAGTTCACTGCCGCCGCCATCCTGCTTCTCGCGGAGCAAGGCAGGCTTTCGCTGGACGACCCCGTATCCGAGTATTTCCCCGACCTTACCCGCGCCGGCGAGATCACCATTCGCCAATTGCTGTCCCACACGTCGGGTTACGAAGATTTTGCCCCGCAGGATTACATCATTCCCGATTGGAAGCAACAGACCAGTCCCCGGGCGATCCTCGACCGGTGGGCGAAAAAGCCGTTGAATTTCGATCCCGGCACCAGGTGGCAGTACAGTAACACGAACTACACCCTGGCGGGTGAGATCTTCGAGAAAGTGGCCCGTCAACCGCTCGTCGAATTCCTGCGAGAGAAGATCTTCGATCCTTTGGGCATGCGATCGGCGGGTGACTGCCTGGCGGCCAGCCCTACCGACGCCATCGCGTATACGCGCTACGGCCTTGGCCCGCCGCGCCCCGCCGCGCGCGAGGCCGGCGGCTGGTATTTTGCAGCGGGCGAGCTGTGCATGACCCCCTCCGACCTGGCCCGCTGGGACATCGCGTTCCTCCAGAAGAAAATCCTCTCCGCGCGGTCTTACGAAGAGTTCACCCGCGAGGTGAAGCTGAAGAACGGGGATTCGACGCACTACGCGCTGGGGCTCACGTTAGGCGACGTGAACGGCATACCCACGTTGCAGCATGGCGGCGAGGTCTCCGGGTTCATCTCCGCGAATCTGCTGCTCCCGACCCGCAACGGAGCGGTGGTCGTGCTCTCCAACGAAGACGCCATCAGCCTGGTGGCTCCGCTCGCCCGGCAGATCGCCACGCTCGCCTTTCTGCCGGACCAGCAGCCTCCCTTCGGCAAGGAGACGGCCAAGGTGCGGTCGATTCTCGAAGGGCTCTTGAAGGGGAAGATCAATCGCGCCTGGTTCACCGACAACGCGAATTCCTATTTCAGCGAGCGGGCGTTGCGGGATGAGAAAACCTCGCTCGCCGCTCTGGGGAAGTTGAAGAATGTGACAGCGGTAAGTGAGAATTTGCGCGGCGGGATGACGCACCGGACATACCACGCGGAATTCGAGAGGAAGACCCTGCTGCTGAATATCTATGTGATGCCGGACGGGAAATACGAGCAGTTTCTGGTGGAGGACCAATTATAAAAAAAAAGACCGGCCCCGTGCGGAGGAACACAGGGGCCGGGGGCTCATTCTGCCAGACGATCGGTCTTATGATTAGACAGCCACGTAACGCGTGCTGCCTTGCCGATTCACTAACAGAAGAGTTTCATCCTTCGAACCGCGAACGGCGCTTTCGAAGTCCGAGGTATTTTTCACGGCGTGATGATTCACCTCCTGAATCACGTCTCCACGCTGCAGTCCGGAGTCGGCTGCCCGGCTGCCGGGCTCGACTTCGGTCACGACCACACCGGCGGTAGTTGCGGGCAACCCGAGCTCGCGGGCGGTCCGGGCAGTGACGTTCTCCACGGAAACGCCCTCCATCGCGCTTTCGGTGCTGTCATTGTTCTTTTCCACCTTGGCCTGCTCGGTGGGCAGTTCGGCCAGCCGCACCGAGAATTCACGCGGCGCGCCATCGCGCAACACCTTCACCGAAACGGTGCTCCCGGGCTCCATCAGTGAGATGTTCATGCGCAGCTGGGCGCCATCGTTCACGGGCTTGCCGTTGACTTCCAGGATGATATCGCCCTTCTGCAATCCGGCCTTTTCCGCGGGGCTGTTGGCAGTGACATCGCCTACCAGCGCGCCACGCACCTCGTTCTCCTGGAACGCGCGGGCGATCGCGGGAGTAACCTCCTGCGCCATGACGCCGAGATAGGCCCGAGTAACATGGCCGTTCTTCAGGATCTGATCCATGACATTACGGGCGACTGATACAGGCACCGCAAAACCGATTCCCTGATTGCCTTCGGATCCGTGGCTCAGAATGGCGGTATTGATGCCGACCAGTTCGCCGCGGTCGTTCACCAGAGCGCCGCCCGAGTTGCCGGGATTGATGGAGGCGTCGGTCTGAATGAAGTTCTCATACTCTTCGATGCCGAGATTGCCCCGGCCCGTGGCGCTTACGATTCCCATCGTCACGGTCCGGCCAAGCCCAAACGGGTTACCAACGGCCAGGACATAGTCTCCAACTTCCAGTTTGTCCGAGTTGCCGATCACGATGGGCTGGAGGTTGGGCGCGTCGATCTTCAGGACGGCGATGTCTGTCTTCGAGTCCGTTCCAACCACGCGCGCCTTGAACTCGCGCCGGTCGTTGAGCGTAACGCGAACGTCAGTGGCCCCGTCCACGACGTGATTATTGGTCAGGATGTAGCCCTCGGGGCTGACGATTACGCCCGACCCCAGACCCTCCGCTTTGTGCTGGCGCGGAACGTTGAACTGCCGCCCCTGGCCATTTCCAAAGAACTGGCGGAAAAGGGGATCCATGTCCATGTCGCCCTGGTCGCCGCCGAATCCGGTTTTCACCATCTTGGAAGACGAGACGCTGACCACGGCGGGCAGCACTTTCTTTACTACAGGGGCGAAGGTGGTGCGGCTGGCCGGCTCATCCGGATTCGCGAACTTCATCGTCGCGGGCGGGTTCAACACCCCCATCCGATCGGCGCCGACCAGCGCTATACCACCGAGGCCCAGCGATGCTGCCAGAACGACTACCGCCGGGCGCCCCCAGAATCCTTGTATCTTCATTGGTGCTTATTCCTCCCAGAGTTACTGCCGGTACCGGCAGCCAAACTCACTGTCTCGAGTTACCCTTCACTAATAGTGACGAAGAGTTTCGGGGTTGGTTTTGTAAGATTTTGTATAGAATGCAAACCAGGCCTTGTATGTCGTCTGTTGTAACCTGGCGTCTACGACATGCGTCTAAGGATCAGCCGGCAAAGCGGGGGTATTCTCAGAATCGCGCACGGATGCCGAACTGGAGTGCACGCCCCGGGCCGGCGCTCACGATCTGGCCGGCATTCGGAGCACCTACGTAATCCACAGGCAGTCCGAAATTAACGCGATTCAGGATATTGATGGCCTCGCACCGGAGTTGCGCGCCGGCAGCCTCGCGAAGGTGGAAGTTCTTGCTCAAAGCCCCATTGACCGTGGCCGAACCGGGGCCATCCAGAATGTTCCGGCCTGAGTTCCCGAAACGGAACGCTCCTGCCGGAACCACTGGAAAGGCTGCCAGGCCAAATCAGTCGAGCACGCCGGGGCCGGCAACCCTCCCCTTGGCAATGCGGTCGGGCCGGTTGGCTTCCCCGAGGTTGAGGTTGGCATTTCCGACGCGCGGGGTGAAGGGCTGCCCGGTATACAGGCGCGCCGTGGGCGATAGCTGCCAGCCCCGCGCCCAGGCAGGTCCGCGGATGGGCAGCACTTCAGACGCGAACGCCAGGAAGGAGTGCCCGGTGTCCCAGTCCGACCGGCTGCGCTCGGCCCGCAAATCCCGCGAATTCTGAGCACCGGGGTAATCTCCCGTGGAACTGCCGGAGATCTGCGAGGCATCGTCGATCGATTTGCTGTAGACGTACGTCAAACCGTAGAAGAAGCCGTTGCGAAAGGTCCGCCGCAAGGCGACCGAGCCGGAGTTATACACCGAATTCGATCCAAATCCGTAGAAATTCATCGTGCCAAAGGCCGCGAACGGTCGGGGGAACGTACCCATTCGGCACTAAGAGCCCGGAACCGCGAACCGGCTGGTTCAAATCGTATTGCCGTTCCAGATGGGTGCCGTGAGAACCGGCGTACTCGACCTCCAATGGAGTCACAGCATCCAGTTGCCGCTCGACAGACAGAGAGTAACTCTGCAGGTATTGGGGGCCGGGATGAAGCTCGAACCCGTTGGCATTAGTCACTCCCGGCAAACTCGCGAGCTTTGCTGGAAAGGGATTCTCCAAGGTCAGAGCGCCATCGGGAACAATTCGTCGAGCACGCTTTGTGTGTCGTCGGCCGCGGCTTTGGACGGCACCTCCACCGAATCGGTGACCGGCCCAACCTCCAGCAGCAACCCGGCCTGCGTGGCGCGGTCCAGTTCCACCGTCACCGCCCGCTCGCGCAGTTTGCGGAAGCCGGGCTTGGCAACGGTTACCTCGTAACGGCCCGGAACCAGGTTCGATGCCGTGAACAGTCCGGTTGCATCGGTCGAGACGTCACGGTAGTGGTTGGTGGCCGCGCTCCGGATGGTTACCGTTGCCGCGGATACAACGGCCCCGGAGGAGTCGCGCACACTTCCCGCAAGGGTACCGGTGGGGATTTGCCCCCACAAGAGGCCGCTCCCCACCGTGGCCAGACAGACCGTAATGCCTGCGCGCGCCCGCACGATTCCCCGTCAAGGTCAATTATGGTAGATCCGGGCTCAAAATGCGGTGTTTGTTCCCGTGGCGTGGGCACTCGTGCCTGTACCCATGGGCCCCGCCGGCCCACAGAACTCCATGAAAACCCTTGCGCCACGTCTATGCCTGGTGGGCGCTGCCCCACGCTGCCGCCGCGTAGCCGAGCCAGTCTTCACGGCCCTTGGCGATCTCTTTCATGCGCGCGAAATCCCGTGCCATTTCGCACAGCTCCATGGCGCACGGGCAATTCAACTCATGTGGCGGCGCTTCTGGAAAGTGCGCGAGTGCCACGGCAAGGGCCTCCCCGTACCGCTCCAGCCGCACCAGCAACTTCACCAGCAATTGCGCGGGCAGCGTGCCCACCCGCTGGGGATCGCTTTCGGCGAGCTTCCGCCGGAAATGCTCCAGATGCGTCTCCACATCTGTTCCGAGCAGCGCCTCCACGTAGTGGCCGTTGTCGGCGTAAACATCCTCGAACGGGGGCTGGCCCTGCACGCGGAACTGCGGCGAGAGGAGCTTGCCGTACTCGCACAGGTCGCGAAACAGGCGCAAGAGTGCGGGATCGCTCGCCTCGGTTGCATACTGCAGGATCGAAACCAGGTGCGAGGTGTCCACGTAGCTGTTGTAATCGCCGAAGAGCCAGCCGCGGCCGGCGGTCAGCCCGACGATGGAATCGGTTACCGGCCTCGCGCCTTCTTCGCGCTCGATCGCGTTGCCGATGCGCTCCACAATCTCCCGGTGAATGTCGCGCGCCAGGAGCCCGATGCAGCGTTCGCGGTCCTTCTCCACCGGAAAGCTGCCCAGCGCCGTGAGAGCTTGGCAGATGCCATATTTCTTCAGGATCAGATCCAGTCCCTTGGACGGGTGAACGCCTTCCTGGAAAGCGATATTGATGATCGGGTCGGCGTCATCTCCAGGCTCCGCGACGGCGTCGATCGCCGCGGCCACCCGCGCACTGTCGCCGGTCGCGCGCAGGTACGGCCAGGCATTTGCGATCTCACCATCCGCCAGGTAGAGGCCGCCCACTTCGCGCGCCGCTTCGGTCACGGCCTCGCCATAGGCCGACTGCCGCTCGGCGGGGACTGTGGACGGGTCGCGCGACTGGTAGACGGGAAGTCCGAGTTCTGCGCGCTTGCGCATCAGGCGCGCTTCGAAGAGCGCGCGGTAATCGCGGGCATCGCGATAACGTTGCACCAGAAAATCGAAGGCGCCCGCCGGATCTTCCGACCGCAGCATCGTGTCGAGCGCTTCACGGACATCCTCCGGCATGACCGCAATGATATCGTGGATGAGACCCGTGTGACTTCTATGCTTTCACGCCGCCACTTTCTCAGCGCGTTACCGGCGCTTCCCGCGCTCCGCGCCCTGGCCGAGACCAGGCCTGCCCGGATCGCCGCCGTGGAGATCTGGGAAGTGCGCGGACACCGCGAAACGTTGCCGGGGGTCGATCAGCAACCTCAGGTGAACCCTCTGAATTTCTACGATGAGCTTCGCCCCAAGCCCTATCGCGACGCACCCAATTCCACGTCGCGCAACTCAGCCGTGAGCGCGCTCTATCTGAAGATCCGGACGGACGAGGCGGAAGGCTTCTACGGTCCCATCGACAAGGAGATCGCGATCGTGGTGGACGAGCAACTGCGCCCCTTCCTGATGGGCAAGGACGCTCTGGCGCAGGAGAAGCTCTGGGACCAGCTGTACCGGTCGAACCGGCACTCCCGGCGCGGCTTCTTTCTGATGGCCATCAGCGCGGTGGACAACACGCTGTGGGACCTGCGCGGGCGCTACTTCAAAACGCCGGTGTACCGGTTGCTGGGCGGGCCTACGCGCTCGACGGTCGAGGCCTACGCCAGTTGCCTCGGATTTTCACTCGAGCCGGAGAAGGTGCAGTCGCGCGCGCTCCAGGTGAAGAAGGACGGATTCCGCTATCAGAAGTGGTTTCTGGCCTACGGACCCGGCGATGGATATGAGGGCCTGAAGAAAAACGTCGACCTGGTACGCATTCTGCGTGAGGCCGTAGGCGACGATACCGAGCTGATGTTCGACGTGTACAGCGGTTGGGATCTCAGCTACGCGCTCGAATGGGCGAAACAGGTGGAGCGGTTCCGGCCGCGCTGGGTCGAGGAGGCCACCCAGGCCGAGAAGATCGACAGCTTCGCCCAGCTACGCAAAGGCACCACCATTCCGGTGGCTTCCGGGGAGCACATTCAGGGACGCTGGGAGGTGTACGACTACCTGAAAGAGGGAGCGCTCAGCGTCGTGCAGTGCGACCCGGAGTGGTGCGGCGGCACCACCGAGTTGCAGAAGATCTGCGCCCTGGCCTCGATCTTCGACGTTCCGGTGATCCCGCACGGACACAGCTTGCACGCCGCGCTGCACCTGATCGCCAGCCAGTCGCCCGCGGTGTGCCCGTTGGCGGAGTATCTGATCATCAAGATGCGATCGTACTACCACTTCGAGAAGCACCCACCAGCGCCTGAAAGGGCGCACTTCGCCCTGCCCGATACGCCCGGGTACGGAATCGAATTTGACGAGGGGAAGGTAGAGGCGAAGGAAATGAAGCACTGGGGCTAGGGACGCGCCGTTTACCCCACCTTTTCCTTTACGCTGCGGATCTTGTCGTCCATGGTCTGTTCGCGGTCGGTGCGGGTTCCGAATCGCAGGCTCGACGAGACTCGGGGAGCCCCCATGGCATGCACTGCTTCGTGGCAGCGCTTGATGGCCGCGAACACGTCGTCCCATTCCCCTTCAATATTGGTGCCGTAAGCGTGCAGGTTCACTTTCAAGCCTGCCTCGGCGAAGATTCGCTCGCAGGCGGCGATCTCTTTGGAAACGGAAACGCCTACACCGATCGGGATCAGGCACAGGTCGGCAATCACGCGCATGGTCTATCCTCGGGACTATTGTCGCGCGGTTTGGGAGGCCCCCCCTGCAAGCCGGCTCCCGGCGATCGCTTTCCGACCGTACGGTAGGTCGCCCACCGCGGAGGAGAATCCGGTATGATTGGGACGATGAAAATGCCGATAACGATCCGGGGCGCGTGGAAGATGACGGTTACGCTTACCGTACTGGGAACCGTTTGGTGGCTCGGCAATGCGCTCCAGGCCCAGCAGCCGGCGCCTGCCGCGGCGCAGCCCACCTCCGACCGCGTCTTCAAGAACGTCCAGGTGCTGAAGGACATCCCGCTGGACGATTTCATGGGAACCATGGGAATCATGTGCGCGGCCCTGGGCTTCGACTGTTCCGATTGTCATACCAATGCCGGCACCGAGAAGGTGGATTGGGCCGCCGACACCCCCCGCAAAGTCCGCGCCCGGGGGATGGTGCGGATGATGACCGCCATCAATCGCGATAATTTCGGCGGGCGCCAGATGGTCACCTGCTGGAGTTGCCACCACGGCCGCGACCGTCCCTCCACAACGCCGTCGCTGGAGTTCATGTACGGCCCGGCCAATCAGGAGATGGACGATGTCCTGACCCAGATGGAGGGGCAGCCCACCCCCGACTCGATCATCGATAAATATCTGAATGCGATCGGCGGGCGCGAACGGCTGGCGAGCGTGAAGAGCTACGTCGCCAAGGGCAAAAGCGTGGGCTTCGGCGGCTTCGGCGGCGGCGGCAGCGTACAGATCTTCGCGAAGTTCCCCGATCAGCGAACTACCCTGATCGAGTTTCCCGAGGCACCGGAGCGAGGCCGGAGCATTCGCGTCTACAACGGCCACGATGGCTGGCTGGAAACACCGCTCACGGTCTTGGGCGAATACCAGTTGACCGGCGGTGAACTGGACGGGGCCAGGCTCGATGCGGAGCTTGCGTTCCCCGCGCAAATCAAGGACGTTCTCACCAATCTGCGCGTCAGCCTGCCCGCCACCATCAGCGATCTTCCGGCGCCCTCGAGCCAGAGTTCGAAAGATGTGAGCATGGTGGCGCTCGGGCAGGACCGGCCGGCGAATGTCGTTCAGGGAACCGGCCCCCGCGGGACCATCGCCACGCTGTACTTCGACCAGCAGACCAACCTGTTGCTGCGCGTGGTGCGCTATGGCAAGTCGCCGATTGGCCGCGTCCCCACCCAGGTGGATTACGCCGATTACCGGGACGTCGGCGGGATCAAGATGCCGTTCAAGATGGTCTTCGCCTGGATGGACGGCCGCGATGCGATTCAACTCAGTGAGGTGCAAACCAACGTGCCGGTCGATGCCGCGCGTTTCGGGAAGCCCGCGCCCTTGAAGCACTGACGGGCTCTCCCGGGCTGTAGAATTTCCCGACCGTACGTTCGGTCAAAGATGTCGTGCCAACGGCCGCGGAATCCGGTATGATTGGCTGAAAGGATGCTGGTCTGATGCGGTTCATATCTCCGAAGGTCCTCAAGACGGCTGCCGTCGCTGGATTGCTGGTGGCGGCAGCAACGTTGCAAGCTCAGAATTCTGCCTACCGCGCCCCGCGCGCCGAGGGCGGCAAACCCGACCTCAACGGGATCTGGCAGGTGATGAACGAAGCCAATTACGATCTCGAGGGCCATGCTGCACGGCCCGCCATGGCGCTGCGGTCCGGTCCATACGGACCGGTGCCGGCTGCTCCTGTGCTCGCCCTGGGAGCGGTAGGCGCCGTTCCTCCCAGCCTTGGCGTGGTCGAAGGCGGCTCGATTCCCTACAAGCCGGAGGCCCTCGCCAAGAAGAAGGAGAACCAGGAAAACTGGCTGACTCTCGACCCGGAGATCAAGTGCTACCTCCCCGGCGTTCCGCGCGCCACTTACATTCCGCAGCCGTTCCAGATTCTGCAAAGCGCCAGCCAGATCTTCATCGCCTATCAGTACGCCGGCGCCGTGCGCAACATTTATCTCAAGGACCCGGGGCCCGCGCCGGTCGATTCCTGGATGGGCCAATCGGTGGGCCGTTGGGACGGCGACACCCTGGTAGTAGATGTCACCGGGTTCAACGATCAGAGCTGGCTGGATCGCGCGGGCAATTTCCACAGCGATGCTCTCCACGTGGTTGAACGGTACACCCGCACCAGCCCGGAGGTGATCCAATACGAGGCGACCATCGAAGATCCCAACGTTTTCACGCGCCCCTGGAAGATCAGCATGCCGCTCTATAAGCGGCAGGAGAAGAACGCACAACTTCTCGAATTCAAGTGCGTGGAGTTTGTCGAAGAGTTGATGTACGGCCAGTGGCGGAAGAACCCGCTGAGCCGATAGCAAGGAGGTACTCCGATGCGGCATTTATTACTGGCCGGCGCTGCGTTACTGGGGGCGCTGCTCGTGTGCGCCAGCCCGGTGGCGGCTCAAGACCAGAAAGCCAGACCGTACACGCCGAAACGCCTCGCCGACGGCCACCCGGACTTGCAGGGGACATACGACCTGGCCACTCTGACCCCTGTCGATCGCCCCATGGGTGCCCCGCCCGCGTACACCAAGGAGGAGGCCAAGAGGCGCGAGGCCGCGTCGGCGGCGCAAAGGGCCAAGGGAGACCAGCCGCTCGACCCCAACCGCACCGCTCCTCCCAAAGGCGGCGATGGATCGGTCGGCGCGGCAGGCAATGTCGGCGGGTATAACAGCGGCTGGCTCGACCCGGGTTCGACCTTCACGGTGGTGGACGGCCAGGTTCGTTCGTCGATCATTGTCGATCCGGCCAACGGACGGGTCCCGCCCATGATCCCGGCCGCCATGCAACGCGCCGCGGCAGGCCGCGGACGGCCAACCTCCGATGTCCAGGAGAACAGTAACGACCCCGGGCTCGAGAGGGCTCCGGGCGCCTACGATGACCCCGAGCGGCGTCCGCTGGGCGAGCGCTGCCTGCTCGGTTTCGGCTCCACATCGGGGCCGCCGGCCCTCCCCGACTACTTCTACAACAACCTGCATCAGATCGTGCAGACCCCCAATACCATCATGATTCTGACCGAGATGGTGCACGACGCCCGCATCATTCGCATGAACGCCCAGCATCTGGCGAAGAATATCCGGCTGTGGCTGGGCGACTCGGTCGGGCATTGGGAAGGCGACACACTCGTGGTGGATACCACGAACTTCACGAACAAGACCCGCTTTCGCGGTTCGACGGAGAACTTGCACGTAGTCGAGCGGTTCACACGTATGGATGACAAGTCGCTGCTGTATCGGTTCACCGTCGATGATCCGGACACGTGGGCGTCATCCTGGACGGGAGAGTACACGTGGCCTGCTACCGACGGGCACATCTACGAATACGCCTGCCACGAAGCGAATTACGCGCTGACCGATATTCTGAAGGGCGCGCGCTTGCGCGAAAAAGAACAGGCAGCCACCAGGAACGAAAAATGAAAGACAGATGGAGAGGATTCATGCGAATTAGACTGACAGTCCTTTATGGGGCCGCGCTCGCCTTGCTCATGGCATTCGCGGCAGTGCGCCCGGCGCTGGCGCACCACGCCTTCGGGTCGGAATTTGATGCCAATGCCCCCATCCTGCTCAAGGGCAAAATCGTGAAGATGGAGTGGGTCAATCCCCATACCTGGATTCACGTCGAAATCACCAAGCCCGATGGCTCGACGGAGGTCTGGATGGTGGAAGGTGGAAGCCCGAACACGCTTCTGCGGCGCGGCGCCAACAAGAACAGCTTCCCGGTGGGAACGGAGATTATTGTGGACGGCTACCAGGCGCGCGATCATAGCGAGAAGCGCGCCAATGCCCGCAATGTCACATTTCCGGACGGGCGCAAGCTCTTCCTCGGGTCGCCTAACACCGGCGCACCCGATCCCGACACCTTCAGCAACGACAAACTGAAAACGGTAGGCAAGTAAGAAATCGGCGTGGCGCGGGCACTCCTGCCTGCCGCGTCCCGACTCCTCGGGACGCTCGTCGGGGGCGCAAAGTGTTGCTGGCGGCGAAGGGTTTTCGAAACTCCTTCCCAGCGCCTACTGCAACTGGTGCGGGATTCACAAGGTGCTGCGCTTCACCCCCGGCGATGGCACCCGGCCTTAGAGATCACATTTTGCAGATTGCTGAGCTACTGGCGCATAGATGATGGGTGCCGAGTCTCAGCCACTGAGAATTTCACTCAACACCAACGCCGTGCTATTCTCTCGCGGTGCCCGACGAAACCAGACAGCATACCGCCCTTCGCCCCCCAGTGATCTCCCACGGCGCGGAGTTTCTGGTGCAGGGCCATTTGATGCGCCGAAACATCCTGACGTATAAAGCACCGCCTTCATCCGGACCCGCACACAGTGACGCGCCAAGTCCGCGTACAAGTCAAGAGCCGATACGCGACCAACGCTGATAGGGGCTTCCCAGTGAAAGAGCGGAGCTTCACGGCATTTGATTTCCTTATAGCCGCGTTCCTGAACATTGGGACATTCGGCACAAGGGCAGATTGCCGCTCCGGCGCGAAAGCGCCCGAATTCTACACACTGCCCGTAGAGTTCATTCGGAAGCATCACGACAAGTCCAGCACCTGGGAAAAGGTGCGCTTGGGAAGACTGGATATCGAGAGCTACAAGAATGAGCGCGGTTTCGAGTTGATAGCGGAGGCGTTAGGCATACCCTACCCGGCTGGCCGCTGAAAACCGTTCGGCGCAATTTTCAGACACCACCGCGCCTCGACGCCATGCTGCCGGGCGTAGAATGGGCACCATGAAAAGGTGCCGCCTTCTCATCCTCCTCTCCGCCGCGTTGTGCGGAAGAACCGTCCTCGCATTTGCAGACAGTGCCTGTGAGCGCCTGAAGTCGCTCTCCATCCCCGATACCACGTTCACGGCCGTAGAATCAGTCGCGGAAGGTCCCTACCAGGCGCCTGCTCCGGGGGGAGCCGCACCAACTCCCGCGCCGGCAGCCGCACGCGGCGGCGCCACCGGCCGGGGCGCTCCGCCCCCGCCTCCGCTTCTGCCCGCGCATTGCCGCGTGGCGGCCACATTGCGGCCCTCCTCCGACTCCGAAATCAAAATGGAATTGTGGATGCCCGTGGACCACTGGAACGGCAAATTTCAGATGATGGGCAACGGCCTGTGGGCGGGCGTCATCAGCTTTGCCCCGATGGCGGCAGGCCTTCGCGAGCACTACGCCGTAGCATCCACCGACACCGGCCACCAGAACAACGACGGCATGTTCGGCCTCGGCCATCCCGAAAAGATCGTCGATTTCGGCTGGCGCGCGGTGCACGAGACCGTGGTGAAATCCAAAGCTCTGATCGCCGCATACTACGGCGGCAATGCGAAGTACTCCTACTGGAACGGCTGCTCCACAGGCGGACGACAGGCGCTGGTGGAGGTCACCAGGTTCCCGAACGACTTTGACGGAGTCATCGCCGGGGCGCCCGCCAACCCCCACATCCACCTGCATGCTGCCGGAATCGACCGTTCCCTGAAGCTGATGAAGAACCCGCAGGGTGTTCTTTCGCAGGCCAAGGTGGAGATGCTGCATCGCGCGGTACTGGCGAAGTGCGACGCGATGGATGGTGTCCAGGATGGCCTGATCGGCGATCCGCACCAGTGTCACTTCGATCCGGCCTCGCTGTTGTGCAAGGGCGAGGATGATGCGGACTCTTGCCTGACGCCCGCTCAGGTCGAGACGGTCAGGCTGGTATACGGCGATGTGAAGACCCGAAAAGGGGAGATCGTCTGGACTGGGTACGAACCGGGCGGCGAGCTGCAGTACGTTTCCCTGCGCGTGGTTCCGGCCCAGTTGGGAGTGGCCTGGGACAGCATCCGCATTCTGGGCCATCAGGACGCCGATTATGACATGAAGCAATTCGACCTCGACCGCGACCTGGAACTGGCCGACAAGTCGGGCATTGATGCCCATACATTCGATTTGACGCCCTTCAAGAACCACGGCGGAAAGCTGCTGATGTATCACGGCTGGGCCGATCCGGGCATCCCGCCGGGAAACACCGTGAACTTCTACAGTGGCGTGCTCGCAAAGATGGGTAAGAACCAGGAGGGCTGGATCCGGCTGTTCATGGTGCCCGGCATGGAGCATTGCGTGGGCGGGCCGGGGACGGATCAATTCAACAAAATGGCGGCGCTGGAGCGCTGGCGGGAGGATGGCATTGCCCCCGGCCAGATTCTGGCGGCCCACGTCGCCAATGGCCAGGTGACCATGACCCGCCCGCTTTGCCCGTACCCGCAGGTGGCGGTGTACAAAGGCACGGGCTCGACCAACGACGCGGGCAACTTCTCGTGCAAGATGCCCTAATCGAAAAGCGTCGCCGCGCCCGCTGACTACCGGAAGCGTACCTTCACATCCGGCTTGTTCTCCAGGTGCGTGGTGTCGATGAACCTCACCCGTGCCGGAATGGAAGTCATGACGACGGATTGCGTATGGGTCCCGTCGCCGGTGAAGCGTACGCCCTGCAGCAGGTTCCCGTCCGTCACGCCGCAGGCAGCAAACACCAGCGTACGCCCAGGCGCGAGTTCCGGCGTGGTGTAGATCCGGTTCGTATCGCGGATGCCCATGCTCTGCATGCGTTCCTTCTGCGCATCGTCTTTCACCACCAGCCGGCCGAGAATCTCGCCATTGAGGCACCGCAATGCCGCGGCGGTCAGCACCCCCTCGGGCGCGCCGCCCGAGCCCATCACGGCGTGAACACCCGTTCCCGCAACCGCTGCCGCGATCCCCGCGGACAGGTCGCCATCCGAAATCAGCCGGATGCGCGCGCCCGCCTCGCGGATGTCTGCGATGAGCTTCTGGTGCCGTTGCCGGTCGAGAACCACCACCACCAGGTCGTCGATGCCGCGTTGCAGCCGACGCGCAATTGCCTTGAGGTTGTGCTTTACCGGCGCTTCGAGGTCCACGGCCCCCTTGGCTGCCGGCCCCACCACGATCTTCTCCATGTAGCAGTCGGGAGCATGCAGCAGACCGCCCTGTTCGGACGCCGCAAGCACCGTGATCGAGCCAGCTCCGCCCGTGGCGCAAAGATTCGTGCCCTCCAACGGATCGACCGCGATATCTACTGTGATGGTCGTGGTATGATTCCGCGCGCCAACCTTCTCGCCAATGTACAGCATGGGCGCTTCGTCGCGTTCCCCTTCGCCGATGACGATCGTGCCATCGATGGCGACCGTATCGAGACACCGGCGCATGGCTTCCACAGCGGCCTGATCGGCCAGCTTGGCGTTTCCCATGCCCATGGTCCGGGCCGAAGCGATGGCCGCCTCCTCGACCACCCGAAGCATCTCCAGCGAAAGATCGAACATGTGGTAGCTTTCTCCTCATGGACAATAACACAGTCGTGGTGTTGGCAAATCCCACGGAGCCGCAGCTTGCCATGCTCGAACAGTTGCCGTCGGAGACGCACATTGCTGTGGGCAACTCCCTGGAAGCCTTCGCCAACGTGGCCCCCGAGGCCGATGTGATCTACAATTGGTCGCTCTCCGGAGGCATGCTGCGCGAAGTTTTTCTGATGTGCCCGGGGGTGCGCTGGGTCCATAGCCGGTCGGCCGGCCTGGACAATGTGCTCTTTCCCGAATTGGTGGAGAGCCCCGTCCCGTTAACCAATGGCAGCGGCGTATTCAGCCAGTCGCTCGGCGAATTTGCCCTGGCCGCGATCCTGTATTTCGCGAAGGACCTCCGCCGCATGATCCGCAGCCAGGCTGCCGGGATCTGGGACCCCTTCGACATCACGGAGATTTCCGGGCAGACTGTGGGCATCGTGGGATATGGGGATATCGGCCGCGCGGTGGCCACCCGGGTCCGCTCGATGGGGATGCAGATCCTGGCAATGAAACGCCACGGCGCCCCCGTATACTACGTGGACCCTTTGGTGAACCGGGTCTATCTGCCCGCCCAACGCCTGGAGATGCTGGCTCTCTGCGATTATGTGGTGGTCGCCGCGCCACTCACCGCGGAGACGCGCGGCATGATCGCTGAGGCGGAGTTCCAGGCCATGAAGCCCGAAGCGGTGATCATCAACCTCGGACGGGGCCCGGTCATCGACGAACCAGCGATGATCCGCGCCCTGTCCGAAAAGCGCATCAAAGGCGCCGCACTGGACGTGTTCGATCGCGAACCGCTGTACGAAGGCCATCCGTTCTACCAACTGGAAAACGTTCTCCTTTCGCCTCACTGCGCCGACCACACCCCCGACTGGATGGACCGCGCCATGCAATTCTTCCTGGAGCAATTCGAGCGCTACCGCAAAGGCGAGCCTCTGCTGAACATCGCGGACAAAAAGCTTGGATATTGAGGCTCGCGTTGCCCGCCCCGGGGCCGGGGATCAGGGGCGGCGGCCCGGCCCCCTGGCCCCGCGAGCTCGGCCCCAACCCCCAACCCCTGCTTCCGGGCCCCCGTACTTCTAGCCCGTCCTGCCTATCTTCCACATAGACAGATTTTGGATAGAATCGTATAATCCTTTTCGTCTACAGGACACTAAGGCGCTCCGGGAACGCCGGGCCTCGCTTGCTTACCGTGGAGGTGAATGGAAATGGATCCCGAAAGGCTTCAACCACAAAGACAACCGGAGCCCCGGCAGCCTCAGATGCAGCGTCCTGACGTGCAACGCCCGCAACGACCGGAACGGGAGCCGGGAGGGAGCGGCCCCGAATCGAGGCCCCCGGTTCGGGACCTGGGAGGCGGAGGCGGCAGCGCCGTCCCGCCGGGTGGGCCGGGTTCGGGCGGTTCTGGCAGTCCGGCGGGCACAAGCGGCCAAGGCGGCCCCGCAGGAGGCGGACAGCCGGCGTCGGGTACGGGATCCAAGCCGATCGTCGCCGGTCCGTTGGTCAAAATCGTCGCCCTGGGAGCGTTGCTGGTCGGCGGATGGTTCTGGTTCAAGCCCGCGCCGGTGTATACGGGGCCCGAGGAAATGGCGCCGCATTACACCGACAACAAGAACGCGGACCCGCGTGTCCCCGCGATCTTCGCCGCCAAAGACATCAACCACAAACTGACTGACGACGCCAGGCAGGCCGCCCAGCGGGGCGAGCCGATTCCCGGGATCACCAATCCCTCGCCTGCGCTGATCGATGCCGTGAAGAACGGCAAGGTCACGTTCTACGCGGTGCGCGCCTACGATACCTGTGCCGAGGACGGTGATGTGGTCACCCTCCGGTTGCCGATCGGCGGTGAGATCGGCCCCATTCCCCTGACGATCGCCGGAACCGTGGTGTCGATACCCGTGGTCGAAGGACAGCCTGCTGCCGTGACCGTGGTCGGGGTCAGGGATGGCGTCGGGGGCATCACGGTTGGCGTTCAGACCAGCGGCGGTGTGTGGTACAGCAAAGTGATGGCGGTAGGGGAAACGGAAAATATGGCCTTGTCGATCCGATAAAGGTGACGCTCGATGTGGCAGAACTTTGTGGCCCTGTGGAACCGGTCCATTTATTTTCAGGGGGCGGTGGTCGTGTTTGTTACCGGCGTGGTCCTGTGGTATTTCAAATGACCCGGGATGCCGCGGAATTCCGATGCAGAATCCAATCGTCCGAATTTTGATGTTGTTTGTGGCGGCCTATAGCGCCCTCCACATCCTGCAGAACGCCGAGCCGCTCGACAAGATCTTCACGGTCGCGGCCGGCCTGTTCGCCGCGATCATCTGGATGGCCAACTACAATCGCGGCCTGCTCTATTCCCTGGCTCAAAAGCCGGGAGCCGGCCCGGTGATCCACGCGGTGTGTAAACTGGCCAAAGAGCAGCCGCCGGTGGACCCGTCCATGGACTATTCCGGGCAGAGCGGGCAGGTCACGGCTCCCCCGGCGGCAGCGCCGGGCAGCGCCCCTGGCAATCCTCCGCAGCAGGAGAGCCCCAAGCTGCTGCTCCACTCCGAGGCGGATTTTGCCGCGGCAACCGCAGAAATCAAAGAGGTGGTTCGAGGCCACGATGAAGTGGTCGAGGTCCTCATGGACCAGATCAAGACCAATGTGCAGTTGCGCGACCGGGCCAGCGGCGTTTCCATGCCCCCGCTGGGCGTCTTCGTGCTGGCCGGGAATCCGGGGCTGGGGAAGAAGTTTCTCGCGATTGAAATCGGCTACCACCTCTACAAGGGTTCCAGCGTTTCCATCCTCGACGTTTCGGACCCCGCCGCGGGAGGCAACCTGCTGATCGAAGAGGCCCGATCGAACCCTTACACCACTTTTATCCTCGAGAATTTCCAGAGTTCCCCCGCCGCCACCCAGCAGGATCTGCTTTCGATTGTCTCCGGCGCGCCGCAAGTGGATGCCAAGACCGGAGCCAAAGTCAGCTTCCGCCACTGCTTTTTCTTCCTGCTGGTGCACCGCGATGCCAAAGGTATGGAAATACCCTCGCGCGTGAGCCAGGGCTCCACCGGCCACACCGTGGTGTTGGACTCGCTGGGACAGTCCATGTCGCTCGACAAGCGGCTGGGGTGGTCGATCCACGGGATCTGTCCCTTTGTTCTCCCGCCGGCCATCCAGCAAGCCGAGGTGGTGGCCGAGATCATGAAGCAGGAGTGCCGCAAATACAATCTCACCCTGGGACGGGTGGATCCCTCGATTCTCGCGCGCGAGGTGCAGGTCATCAGCGAACATGGCGGGTTCGAGATCACGCCTTCGCGCGTCGCCAAGATCATGAGCGGCCGGCTCGCGGCGGCGGTGGCCGCCAAAGAACAGTTGGTGGATGTGCGGGACGACGGCGGCAACCGCGCTCAAAGTGGTATTCATAATCGATACGCACAACGCTAGAAGGGATCGTCATGGCAAATACACTCGACAACATCACGAACCGCAGCGAGCTGGAGCGATTGCTCGAGGCAATGACTTCCGGGAAGTCGCGCTCGATCAATGCCGAGGACATGATGGCAGCGCTGAACGACCGGGTGAAGGGGCAGGAGCACGTCACCCAGGACGTGGTTCGCTTCATCCGGCAGGAGTGGGCCAAGGAGAAGCGCGACAAGCCGATCGCCAGCTTTCTGTTCGTCGGTCCTACCGGCACGGGCAAGACCGAGTTGGCGAAGGCCATGACTGCTTACCTGTACAAGGATGAGAAGGCCATGCTGCGCTTCGACGGCAGCGAACTCGACTCGGCGGCGGCGAAGTGGCGCCTGGTGGGCGCCCAGCCGGGGCACGTCAGCGTGGACCAGGGCGGACAGCTCACCCGGCCGATGTTCAGCAACCCGCGCCGCCTGATTCTGTTCGATGAGATCGAGAAGGCCTGCACCGAGATTCTGGATCTGTTCCTGCAAATCATGGGCGACGGCCGTCTCACGGAGCAGGGCTCGGGCCGGACGGCGGATTTCACGCAATCGATCATCATTCTCACCAGCAACCAGTCGGCGGAAGCCATCACCAAGCTCCAGGAGCAGGTAACCAATCCCATCGAATTGACCGCGGCCGTAAAAGCCGAACTGGTGGCCAGCGGAAGGTTCCGTCCCGAGATCGCCGGGCGCATCGACAAGATCTGCGTGTTCAAGCCGCTCAGCGGCATTGTGGTGTGCGACATCATCGCCCAGAAGATGGCGAATTCGGCCAAGGCGTACGGCCTGGAGTTGAAGTATATCGATCCTCGCCTGATCATGAAGGCCTACGAAACCGGCCAGACGCTGAAGGATTTCGGCATGCGCGAGCTCGAAAGGCAGATCGGCCTGATGTTGAATGAGCATTTCATCGCCGCCAAGGAAGCCGGTTTCAAACGCGTCCGCGTGGACCAGGACGACGATGGAGAAATGGCCATCACCTGCGAGGACTAGCTGGGCGCTTGTGGGAATTGGCGCATGTTCGAGGGTGGTGTGGCGCGGACACTCGTGTCTGCCGCGTCCCCACTCATGGGGACGCTTCTTGGCCGCCATTCCGAAGCGGCGGGACTTTCGAAGCTGCCGTGACCGTAGCCGATACGCAGCCGACCAAATTCCGGCTCCGTGCTCGCAAGGCGAGAGGCGGCACCTTCGAATACCCTTCGCCCCCGGCGACACCCTGCACGCCCGGCAAGCGCCCCGAAGAGTCGGGGCGCGGCAGCCACGAGTGCCTGCGCCACATCGCGATCAGCGGAGCCGATTGACCCATGGCAGCGCCCGCGGCAACATCCGAAATCAAAAAGCTCCGGCAGGGATTCCCGCAGCAGGCGCTGACGTGCCTGGCCGTGATGGCTGCCATCCACATTCTGCCCAAATCGCACGACCCTCGGGATACGCTTCGCCTCGCCTTCACCATAGCCTACTTCGGGGCCGCGCTCATGCTGCTCTGGCTGATCAACAAACCGCGGGCCATCTACATGAAGCGCGTGTACGAACTGCAGTACGCCGAGGGAGGGCCCGCCCTGGAACAAAACTGGCGCATGTACCTCTCGGCCTTGAACCGCTTCTGCGGCATGGTGAGCTACCTGCTGCTGGCGTTCGTGGGGGCCAATGCAGTCAACGTCCTTTCCCAATGGATCCCGGCATTCGCGGTGCTTGACTCGATTGCCACGCTGGCGTGGTGGGGTTCGCTGGCGGGCATCCTGACGTACCCGTGGTGGGGAAAAAGCTATCTCTCCGACGTCATGCAGAAGCGCAGATTGCTGCAAGAGAGCCTGGAAGCCACCGACTTCCAGCCGAAGAACCTCGCGGCACTGGAAGCCGAGCAGGCTGTACCGGAGGGCCCGCCCGTCGAGGTGATGGGCGACCACGCGTTCTCCGCCGGCCGCTTCACCTGGAACTGGAAAGACTTCTACAAGAATTGCGTGGTCTTCGGCATGACCGGTACCGGCAAGACCGTGTGCGTGCTGAACGCGCTGCTGGACGGCCTGATGATGTCGGCACAGGGCGCCGACGCCTGTGCGGGCCTGATCCTGGACCCCAAGGGCGACTTCAAGAACAAGATCCACACCGTTTGCCGTAAGGCGGGCCGGGAGCGGGACGTCGTGGTCATCAATCCCTACTCGCCCCAGGAGACCATCCGGTGGAACCCGCTCGACTCCGACGATGACGAACTGGAAGTGGCGGCGCGGTTCGCCGCCGCCCTGGAATCGCTGGGGATGAAGTCCGGTACCAGCGATACCTTTTGGATCGATTCCGCCAAGAAATTCATTCGCCACGCGATCGCCCTGCTGCGGATCACCAATCCCGAGGGCGAGCCCCCCACCTTCGCGCAGATCGGCACCCTGGCCTCCAGCATGGTGCGCCTGTCGGAGACAGCCGACCTGGTGGCGGACGAAGATTCTCGAGCCGATCAGTGCCTGGCGTTCTTCGCGGAAGAGTGGATCATGCTGGCCGACCAGACACGCTCCTCCATCCAGGCGTACATCACCAACATGATCGATCCGTTCCTGATGGAGCCCTACGCCACGCTGTTTGCCGGGCGTTCCACCAGGCGCATCTCACAGATCATCGACGAGGGCAAACTCCTGTACGTCTACATGCCGATCGCCGACAAGGAAAACATGTCGAAAGTGATCTGCACCTTCGTCAAACTGGAATACTATCGCGAGATTCTCAAACGGGTGGACAAGAAGCGGTCCAGCTTCTTCCTGTGCGATGAGTTTCAGGCATATTTCACCCCTATGCCGGGGAAGGGAGACGCGGATTTCTTCGAGCGTTCGCGGCAGAGCAATCACGCCAACATCATCGCCACCCAGAACTATCCGGCGCTCACCAAGGTGGCGGGCGACCGCGAGTCCGTCGTTAGCAACCTGCTGGGTAACTGCGCCGTCAAGATCTTCCTCCGCAACACGGACGACCGAACCAACGACTACGCCTCGAAGCTTTTCGGGCAGGCCATGGTGGTGTTGGGCGCCTCCAGCATGAATCAGGGCGCGGGAAAAGGGATGGGGGCGAACGTGGGAGCCTCCGCCAACCGGCAGTACGATGCGAAGGTGCGCCCCGAAGAATTCGTGGGTCTGGCGGTGCCCGCCGAAGGCGTGGCCTACGCCGATGCCATTGTCCACCTGGCGTCGCGAGCCAAGGTCACGCGGGAGACGTTGCGCTGGAGGGTTCACCCCCTGAAGGACTAGTACTGTGTTTTTTCTGAAAAGCCTGCTGTTCAAGGCATTCAAATGGATACTGATTTTAGTGGTCGTATTGGTGGTGTGGCAAACCATCAGCGGAACCTTCCGGCAGATTTATTGGTGGATGTTCCCGTGAGCCGGCAGGACGAGGGAGCTGAATGGCCAACGAGGAAATAATCGAGCGCATCGCCGAGGTCAACCCGGTGTGGGCGGAAACCATGCGCGAACATCCCACGGTCTTCCACTGGCGGCCGATTCCGTTTTACCGGAAATTCCAGCTTCTTTCCGCCACCGTGAACCTGCGGCGCCGGACCGCCGGGTATCGTTATGCCGACGACGGTTCCCGGCTCTTCATTTTGCGCGCCACCCCCGAGCATATTTACCAGGTGAACCAACTGGAGGGCCTGCAACTGGATCCGTCTCAAGTTCCGGATTACGTACGGTTCTTCTTCGACAATCTCACGGGCCCGCGGATTGCGATCGTGGAGCGGCCTGAAGAAGCTCCCTGGTTCGAGCCGCCTGACGACGACCCGGAAATCCGTGCGCGCAGAGCGGACACCGCCTCGCGGATCCATCCGATCCGCGTGACGCCGGAAGGTGACGATTACCGCGTCGAGGCCACCGGAGTTGCGGGCTCGGAACTCGTCGAACTCGATCTGGGCGTGAAGCGGGACGGCCATATCGATATCCGGAGTCAGCGGACTGTCCTGGAGGACATTCCCGTCGTCGAGGAGTGGTTCTAGGAGCTTCAGACCGGTTGCAGGAAGGCGACATCATGGCATCCCCGGACGCGAAACACTTACAGGATATTAAGGACCTTCTCAATCAGTGCCCGGCCGGAGCGGAAGCCGTCGCTTACATCGAGAAACACAAAATCCCGGTGGTCTTCGACACGGGCGGTGGCGGATCGGACTGGGACGGGAAGCAGATCCGGATCGACCGCAGCCAGCCAGTCCATATGGCCGCGCTCACACTGGTACACGAAGTGAACCACGCCGAGTGGGATAAAACCGGCAAGACCGCGAACATCCACACCGAGACGCAGAAGAGCTACATCGATAAGAATATCGAGGAGGAGTCCGTCGGGACGGCCAAGGCCATCGAAGCTCAGAGACAGCTCGAACGGCTCGGGGAGAAGTTCCCGCAGCGTTACCCTCTCTACTGGAGCTATACCAATGCTTACAACCGGGCTGCCGGAGAGCACCGGCGGCAGCATCCCGCCGCGAGTCTTTCGGATCATGTGAAGGCCGCCCAACAAGCCGGACTCGACGCCGTCCGGAAGGGGTTCAACGATGGAAAGGTAGTTGCCAGCAACACCACGGCGCAAACTACCTACCGCGACTACTACGCCCAGGATTGGACCAATGTGCGCGGCCCGGCGCCGCCATCGAAATCGGCCGGGCCGGGGCCTCAGGTGGCTGGCCTGCAGGTGGCAGCGGCGGCAGCGCTCGCCACGCAGAGCGCGCATCCCGACCCCCGCGCGGCCGGCGGTGATTGGCTCGCCCAGATCAAACACGGGGTCGGAGAGGGTCTCCAGGCGGCCAACGCCGGCCTGGAACCGTTCGCCCGGCAATTGCAGTCGGCGCAGCAGGTTTCCAGGCGCGCCGCCGACGCGGTGGCGATCCCCACCAAAGCTGCCATTCGCAACAGCCTGGAAACTGCCGACCGCATCGTCGGCTATCTCCCGGTGCAGGACTGGGCCAAGGCGTCGCGTAAGGAAGCCGACAAGTTTGAGCGGTTCGCCAAAGAGAGCGGCCTCGAAGACACCGCCAACGCCGTGCAGATGGTGGAGGGCGGAGTCTGGGTCTGGAAGGGCGGGGTCAAGGTCTTTCAGGCGCTCAAGAATCCCGAGGTCCGGGCCGCACTTTCCAACGTGGTGAGACGCGCTCCCGATGCGGCCGATACTGCCCGCCAGATTACCACCCGCATGTCCGCATTCCGCGCGGCCCAAAACGAGCAGCGCGCCCTGGTGGCCGCCAAGGCCCTGCAAAGCCCTGCTGCCCGCCAGGCGGAGAAGACCGCCGGCGATCAGCTCAGCCACCTGATGGCCATGCGCCGCGAGGCCGGCCGCCAGAAAATCGTGGACGACGCCAATCAGCTTCTGCAGAAGATCCATACCGACCGCAATCCCGGCGTCGATCCGTCCAATTGCACGAGCTGCGCGATTGCCACGTACTTCAAGTTTCATGGAAAGAACGTAATTGCCTCGTCCGATCACCTGCCCAAGTTTCCTCACGAGATGGAGGACTTCTTCCGGGCGAAGTTCGGCCCCCTGCCGCACGAGCCCGGCTACCCCCTGGCAGCAAACGACCCCAGGTTCAAGTTTCAGGACACGAATATCCGGGACGTTGTCGAGCAGTTGCGAAACGGCAAACACGGCGACTGCGGCGTCCTCGGATACAGCCACCCGACGGGCAACGGTCCCGGTCACGCGATTTTCGCCGCGAATGTGAACGGCCACGTGGTCTTTCTGGATGGGCAGGCCGGTCGATGTCTCAGCCTGCAGGAAGTGAGCGGCAAGGTCGATTACAAGTTCCTGAAGCTGCCCCCGCCGGAGGGTGCCAAACCGGTGATCGGTTTGCCCGAGCCCCCGGCTCCTCCGCGCCAGGCTGGGTCCGCGGTCCCGCAGCCACCGGTTCCGCCAGGCATGACGCCGTCCGTGGGCCATTCCGCGCCATTCGGTGGGATGCCGCGCACCGCGGAAGGAGGGCAGGGAATTCCTCCCGGTGGACGCCCGCCTGCCGCGCCTCCCGGCGCGCCGCCTCCTGGCGGGCCGCCGTGGGGTCCGAGGCCTTTTGGCATGCGCCCTCAGGACATGCAGGTCTTTCAGGATGCCGCCCGCGAGCACAATCGCTGGATTATCGTGCGGAGCACCAATCCCGAGTCCTTGAAGTATATCGGTGAGCCCGGTTTCAGCCCCAAGCGCATCGATTGCAAAGCCAATACCGCGAATGTGCCCGGGCATCCGCAGGCGGGACTCGTGGTGGACCCGCACATCCACCCAAGCGCCTACCTGGACCCCGCCGCCGCCCAGGCCCGCTGGGAGGAAATGCTCCACAATGGCCGGCTTCCCGAAGGGTACTCGGTGAATTACGACCCGCACTCGCCGCAGTATGGTTGCCTGCAGCACAACGGCCAATACATCCACGGCGACTACGACATCTACGACATCATCGACCCCCATCGGCCGACCGCCAATCTCAGTCTCGTGACGGAGTTGCACGGGGAACGCCATATGCAAGGTCCGGGGCTCGCCGATCTGGGGAACCATTTGAATGACCGGCTGGGCTCCCCGATGGTTCGGCACGGCGGAGAACTGCAGTGGCGGGATCACTCCAATCAGCACGTGATGGTGTTCGGCCCGAACGGCGAACGCTTCGAAAGAGAGGGCGAGCGGCAACTCCGCGCGCTCTACGAAGAGAGGTTCGGTGGCCGGCGTGGGTTCGATCATGCCAATGCTCCTCCTCCCGGAGGTAGCCAATCGCCGGGAGGTTGGGGCGGTCAAAAGTCGGATCCGGTGAGGCATATCGGTCAGGACCAGCCGGCGAGTCCAACACTTTTGCCGGAGCGGGAGACGGCCGGGCAGAAGGCCGACAAGCTGACCGCCCGGATGGTGGCCGAAGGTTACGATCCGCACCTGGCTGCCCGGAATGTCGAGAAGGGCCTGGATCCGAGGCACGGACAGAAAGAGCCGCCCGGCGGCTTCAGGGGTCCCGAGGCCGGCCGTCTTGCCGACGAGGATTATCGCCGCCGCCACGATGCCGCGCAATTCGAGCAGCGCCGCGAGCGCGACCTGCAGGAGCAGCAGCAGCGAATTCAGAAAATCGACGCCGATCGCCAGGGCCACGAAGCGAAGATGCAGGAGAAGTTCGCTCGCGACGTGAAAGCGGCGGAGCGCCAGGAAGAAAAGAAGGAACAGAAGGCGGAACACAAAGAGCACGACAAGGAGAAGAAGGAGGAGAAGCGGGAAGCTCAGGAAAAACGCGAACGGGAGAAAGACGAGAAAGAGAAGAGGGAGACCCAGGAGAAGGACAAAGCTCAAGAGCAGCGGCAAGGGCAGGAGCGAAAGGACAGCGTCGAGGAACAGAAGCGGTCGCAGGAGAAGGACGCAAAGGCGCAAGAGGGCGCTGCCGGAAAGGACAGTGTAGAGGGGCAGAAGCAGTCGCAGGAGAAGGACGCGAAGGCTCAAGAGCAGCGGCAAGGGCAGGAGCGGGACGCGAAGGGGACCACCGGAAAGGACAGCGTCGAGGGGCAGAAGCAGTCGCAGGAGAAAGACGCGAAAGCTCAGGAACAGCGGCAAGGGCAGGAGCGGGACGCGAAGGGGACCACCGGAAAGGACAGCGTCGAGGAGCAGAAGCAGTCGCAGGAGAAAGACGCAAAGGCTTCTGCCCAAAAACCTCCAGAGCAGACGCCGACTCCTGGAAAAGACAACAAGCCGCCCGACTCGCAAGATCCACGAAAAGCGGCGGAACAGGGAAAGACCCTCGCAGAGGGACAAGGCAGGGATGGGAAGCCTGAACCGTCCTCTCAGCAATCCGGCGCTCG